>DASYAG010000080.1:0-23171 GCA_036501485.1 Acidothermaceae bacterium
CTCGGCGTCCAGCTACTTCATGAAGAGCCCGCCCGTGCAATACAGCGACGACGATGCGCGGCAGGCAGTCGCCGACTTCATCGCCGGCACGGTAGACCGCTAACCACCCACTCCATGCTCTGCCGCCCATTGCCGCAGAGCTGCTGAGGCGGCTTCCTTGCCCATGGGTCCGGCGTCCAGCCTGAGTTCGAGCAGATAGCGGTACGCACGGCCGACGTCAGGCCCGGGCGGGATGCCGAGCACGGCACCGATCTCGTATCCGTCGAGCTCGGGCCGCAGTGCGTCGATCTGCTCCTGCTCGCGCAACGCCTCGATGCGTTCCTCGAGGTCGTCGTACGCAGCCGATAGTGCGGCCGCCCGTCGCTTGTTTCTCGTCGTGCAATCCGAACGCGTCAGCTTGTGCAAGCGCTCGAGCAGCGGGCCGGCATCGCGGACGTAGCGACGAACGGCGGAGTCGGTCCATTCGCCCTCGCCGTATCCGTGGAACCGCAAGTGCAACTCGACGAGACGTGACACATCGGCGACGACATCCTTCGGATACTTCAGCGCCGTCAGCCGGACCTTGGCCATCTTCGCGCCGACGACCTCGTGGTGGTGGAACGAGACCCGGCCCCCTGGTTCCTTGCGACGGGTCGCGGGCTTGCCGATGTCGTGCAATAACGCCGCCAGTCTCAAGACCAGATCGGGTTCGATCGCGTCACCGTCGGCCTGCTCTAACTCGATGGCTTGCTCGACCACTGTCAGCGTGTGCTCATACACATCCTTGTGCCGGAAGTGCTCGTCGCTTTCCAGCCGGAGCTTCGGCAACTCTGGAAGCACGAGGTCGGCGAGTCCGGTGTCGACGAGCAGCGCAAGCCCACGTCGCGGTTCGTCCGTGCACATCAGCTTGGAGAGCTCGTCACGAACCCGCTCCGCAGACACCTTCGTGATGCGCTCGGCCATCGCCGTCATCGCGACGGCGACCGATGGGTCGACGTCGAACTGAAGCTGTGATGCGAAGCGAGCCGCGCGCATCATTCGCAACGGATCGTCCGAGAACGAATCCTCTGGCAAGCCAGGGGTCCGCAGAATGCGGGCCGCCAGATCGTGCGCGCCGCCGAATGGATCGTGAAACACGTGGTCAGGAACGCTGAGGGCCATCGCGTTGACCGCGAAGTCCCGACGGCGCAAGTCTTCGTCGAGTGAGTCGCCGTAGACGACGTCTGGTTTGCGAGTGACCGTGTCGTAGGTCTCGAAGCGGTAGGTCGTGACCTCGAGCCGCACACCGTCCTTGAGCAGTCCAACGGTGCCGAACGCGATCCCGGACTCCCACTTGCTGTCACGCCATTGCTTGGTGATTCGCAGGATCTCATCCGGTCGCGCACTGGTGGCGAAGTCCAGATCGTTGCCCAGCCGGCCACGCAACGCGTCGCGGACGGACCCCCCGACGAGGGCGAGATCGTGACCTGCATGGGCGAAGAGTTCGCCGAGTTCGTCTACGACCGGCGCCGCCCTGGTCAGCTCATCGATCGCCGCCTGTTGGGTGCTCGTGAGCGAAGGGGGGTGAGAACGCGACGCAGGCACAGGGGTCAAGGGTAGGCCCAATCCCATGAGCCCGCGCGGGCTGGTTAAGGCCACCTCAACAGGGAATCTCTAAGCGGCACTATCCGGCTTATCTGTTCGTCCAGAGCAGAGGACTGTTCGTCCCCAGACGACACGAACAATGCGTTGTAACTTCAGGGGTTCCTTTCCGGGCCGAGCCCGCCTAATGTCTGCTTCGGCGGCGCCGCTAGGCGCGCGTCGGTGAGCGAGGTCAACATGTTGGGTCCGCTCGACATTCATCAGTACCTGCTAGAACACGACGTTCACCATGAGATCGTCCGGCTGCCACGGGCCGCCGCCAGCGCCGAACATCTCGCCGAGGTGCTCGGGGTAACCCCGCGGCGCTGCCTGGCGATCCATCCCTTCCACGCCCTGATCCCTGATGGCGACGTGCTTGTGCTTGTCATGGCGCCCGCCGACGAAGAAATCAGCGCTCCGACGCTTGTCTTGACGCTGCGCGACTTGCTGCGCGACCGGCTAGGGCCCGACGCCGAACTCAGTGCTGCCGGTGCAGCCCTCGTGAGCCGCCGCACCGACTACATCGCCGGGCACCTTGCCCCCCTGCTGCTGCCACCTGAGGTCATCGTGGTCAGCACGCGTGGCGTCGTGGATCTCGCTACATCGGTCATTTACACCGCAACTGGCGACGGCGGCACCGCGCTCGGGATCGGCGCGACCGACTTGCTCAACCTGAGCCGCGCAATCGTGCTGCCCAGCGAGGGCTCCGCCGAGAACGGCACACCTGCTGACGGCGGCTATGACGTCGACACGGTTGACCGCATCGAACTTCAGGCGATTCCGCTGCCGGCGACGCCAATCACGTTGCCCGTTGGAAGTGAGGGCGTGCTCGGGCAGAGCGACCTCTCGATCAGCACGATCCCTGCACCGCGGGCTCGTCGGCGTACAACGTCCGGCACCGGCTCGCCGACCTCTGCACCAGCGGTAGCAGCTACCGCCAGCTGACTGCAGTCCGCCGGCCTGCGCCCGTTGCGCTCGACCGGTCTACGCCCGCCAGGCCATTACGATCGAGCCGTGCCTCCTGGACGCCGACCCGTGCCCCGCCTGCGCCGCGTCGAGGAAACCTCCGCCGGCGGGTTGGTCGTCGACGCCGGCATCCCGGGCATCCGCGGTCGCCGCGCCGCGCTGATCGCCCGACACGACCGGCGCGGCCGCTTGGTGTGGTCACTGCCGAAAGGCCACGTCGAGGCCGGTGAGACTCCAGAGGTAGCTGCCGTCCGCGAAATCGCCGAGGAGACCGGCATCGCCGGCCGCGTTGTCGCACCCCTTGGCACCATCGACTTCTGGTTCGTCGCTGAGGGCCGCCGTATCCACAAAACGGTTCACCACTACCTGTTACTAGCCGAGGGCGGCGAACTGTCGGACGAGGACATCGAGGTTGTCGAGGTGGCGTGGGTGCCGCTCGAGGAACTCGCGCAGCGGCTGGCCTACGACGACGAGCGCCGCCTTGTCGACCAGGTGCCGGGGCTGCTCGCGGACATCGCGTGAAGTGGGTCGGCCGGCACAATCAGCCGACCAGCGCGAGAAGGCGCCTGCAACTCGCGGGTGCGGCTTTCGCGGTGGTGTTTCTCACGACCAGCGGCCTCGCCCTGACCGGCGGCGCTGCGGCGGCGCGGACGCCGAGTGCAACCCCGAGCCCAACACCGACACCCGCCAGCGCACCTCATCGGGTGACGATCACGCTCTTGAGCCTCGACCCGAAGACCGTCCAGCCACACGACACGATCGTGCTCGACGGGACCATCACCAACATCTCCGGCGCACCGCTCACGAGTGTCAGCGTTGTGGCGCGCGCATCGGCCACCCGCATCAGCACTCGCTTCGACCTGGCCCGCGACAACGACCCGAACCTGGTGCTCGGGGCGACCGTCGCCAACACCCGCGTGACACTCGGCACACTCGCCGCGGGCCAATCCGCGCACTGGACGATCCTGGTGCCAGTCGACGGCATCAACCTGCCGTCGTCCATCGCTGATTTCGGCGCGTATCCACTCGCTGTTGACGCGCGCACGACGTCCGGGCGCACCGTGGCCACAACGCGACTGCCCACGCAGTTGTTGTGGATGCCAACCGGCGCGCAGTACACGCCCACGCAGATCAGCTGGCTCGTGCCGCTCGTTGACGGGATACACCGCGGCGACGGCAGCACGTTTCTCGATGACCAACTCGCCACCGACCTCGCTCCGACCGGCCGCCTTGGTCGGCTGCTCTCACTCGCATCGACGGCGCGGGTACCCATCACGTACGCCATCGATCCCGCGCTGGTCGACGACGCCACCGTGATGGCAGGCGCGGCCCAACTCTCGGCCGGCGTGACGGGCGTCACCGGAGTGCCGCCGCCATCCGGCAGCGCGTCAGCGTCCGGGCCCGCGTCGAGCACTGCATCACCGTCGAGCACTGGATCATCGTCTAGCGATGCGTCTCAATCGAGCACTACATCACCGTCGAGCACTACGTCACCATCGAGTACGCCAAAGGACGGCGGCAAATCGGACAACGCGACGCCGCCGGCAACCGAGCCGGCGCCGTATCAGGTCGTTGCGGGTGACACCGGCGCAACGACGAGCGGCACTGGCGAATCCGCGGCCACAGATTGGCTGGCAGCGCTGCATAGCGACGTGTCAACACCGGGCGCGGCGGTCATCGGGCTGCCGTACGGCGACACCGACCTGGTGGCCGTCGAGCGCGCCGGACTGACGAGAGAGATCGCAATCGCGCGCTCGACCGGCCAGTCGATATTGACCGCCGACCTCGTCGCACCGACGTTGCCGAACGTCGTCTGGCCCGTCGGCGGCACCGTCGACGAGCCGACACTCGACGACCTGGCCGGCGATTTCGTCGACACCGTCGTGCTCGATGACACGACGCTCCCACCGCGCAACGCGAACGCGGTCACGGGTGCACGCACGAACCTGCAAACGGCGTCGGGCACCGTGCGGGCCGTGCTCACCGATTCGACGCTGAGCTCAATGCTGAATACATCCACCAGCGTGGACGGCGGGGTGCGGGTCGCCGAGCAGCGCTTTCTCGCCGAGACAATGCTCGTCACCGAGCAACGGCCCGGCGTCGGAAGCGCGGTTGTGATCGCACCACCGCGCAACTGGAATCCGGCCGACAGCTTCACAACGACGCTACTGACCGACAGCGCGACGATGCCGTGGCTTCAGGGCGCCAATGTCGGACAAGTTGCCGACCAGGCCGCGGACGGCGTCCCTCGACAGTCGCTTGTCTATAGCGCTGCCGCATCGGCCGCCGAGATGCCGGGTGAAGACCTACTCCCGATTGCTGCGCTGCGCAGCCGCCTCGTTGCTTGCAGTGCGGTTCTGGGTTCGAGCACCACAGAGACGTTCATCAACACGTCGAGCATCGCGATCCTGCGCGCCGAATCGGCCGGTCTGCGCACAGATCTCGCTCGAGCCGCCACGATCAGAGCAGCGGTGCAGGCCGAGCTCGATGCTCAGATCGCCAAGGTCTACATCGTGAAGCCGGGCCTCATCACCTTGACCAGTCGAAAACAGAAGATCCCAATCACCGTCGTCAACAACCTGCCTGACCCGGTCACGATCCAGATCCGGCTGACGGCGGTCAACGCCGCTCGGCTGACCGTGCCCCCTCAAGAGCCGTTCACCGTGCCGGGCAACCAAAGTCGCCACGAGGTACTGATCGAGGTCGAAGCGACTACAGGTGGGCGCTTTGACGTCGCCGCACAACTGTGGACACCGGACGCCAGCCCGCGTCCGTTCGGCGCACCGGTTCCGTTCGTGATGAACTCCACCGCGTACGGAGCTGTCGCTCTCGTGATCGCGGCCACAGCCGCCGGTTTGGTGTTCCTGGTATCGGCGATCCGCGTGATCAGGCGCATCATCGCCTCCCGCCGTCCGCCTAAAGACGGCCCCCAACTACCCGCCGCCGCGCCCGACCCATCGCCGGTCTCGTGACGATCGCGGACGGCCAGACCGGCGCCCCCCGCAGCAGCCTGGCCCGATCGAGCACGGTCATGGCGATCGGAACTGTCGCCTCCCGCGGTACCGGCTTCGTCCGCACCGTCGTGCTCGCGGCCGCTCTCGGCAGCGGCGCATTGGCTGAGACCTACAACATTCCGAACACGATCCCGAACGCGATCTACGACCTGCTCCTCGGCGGGATTCTGACCAGCGTTGTAGTCCCGCTCCTCGTGACGGCAGTCAGGGACGACGCAGAGGCTGGTGAGTTGTACGCGCAGCGCCTACTTACCGTCGTCGCAGTCGCGCTTGGCGTCTGCACAGTGGTCGGCGTTCTCGCGGCGCCACTCATCATCGACGTCTACGCACAAGGCCTCACTGGTCAGCAGCGCTCGCTGTCGGTCACGTTCGCGCGGTACTTCCTGCCGCAAGTTTTCTTCTACGGACTTAGCGCGACCATCGGCGCGATTCTCAATACCCGCGGTCGTTTTGCGGCACCGATGTGGGCTCCCGTTCTCAACAACCTCGTCCTGATCGGCACTGGTCTGCTCTTCATTTCGGTCACCGAGGCGGTGCCCGTCGCCAAGCTGACCAACCTGCAGGTGACTCTGACCATCGGCGAGATAAGGCTCATCGGCATCGGGACGACGGCGGGCGTCGTCCTGCAAACCCTCGCGCTTTGGCCGTCGCTTCGCGCGTCCGGTTTTCGATGGCGACCGCGGTTCGATTGGCGCGGCAACGGGTTGGGCGAAGCTGTCACCCTCGGCGGTTGGGTACTGGCGTACGTCGCGATGAACCAGCTCGGGTTCGTCATCGTCACGAACCTTGGGAAAGCAGCCGGCCGCGCGGCGCTGACGCATCGCATCGGTCACACCGACACGTTCTCCGCCTACACGTACGCCTATCAGCTGTTCCAATTGCCGTACGCGATCGTGGCCGTCTCCATCATCACTGCACTGCTGCCGCGTATGAGTGCCCACGCCGCGCAGGGCCGGTTCGACGACGTGCGGGCCGATCTATCGACCGGCCTGCGTACTAGCGGCGTCGCCGTGGTCCCCGCAACCGTCATGCTGATCGCGCTCGCCCCGGAAATCACCACGGTCATTTTTCGATGCCTTCCGCACACGCGCGTGAGTGCAGCGGACGCGCGCTACATCGGCTGGGTGCTGGTCGCGTTCAGCATCGGCCTCGTGCCGTTCGCGATGTTCCAGCTGCTGCTGCGCGCGTTCTACGCCTTGCACGACACCCGCACACCCGCACTCATCAACGTCATCGCGACCCTAGTCAACATCGGTGCTGACGTCGGCCTGTACATCGCACTGCCACCGGGATCGCGAGTGGTCGGACTCGCGCTCGGGTTCGCCGCGTCGTACTGGGTCGCCTTCGTGCTGACCGCGCGAGCACTGGGTCGCCGCCTCGACGGCATCGACGGCCAGCGGGTCACCCAGACCTACGTCAGGGTGACCCTCGCCTCGGCTGTCGCAGGCGGTGCCGCTTTCGGACTTGCGGAACTGACCGGCGTGCTGCTGGGGCGTGGGGTCACCGGCAGCATCGTCGCGCTGGTGGCCGGCGGCGGCATCGGCCTGGGCATCTTGGCGACGGCCGCCTCGCGGATGCGGATCAGTGAGGCGACCCGGATTCTCGACGCGGTCCGGGCCCGCCTCGCGGGCACGCCCAACTAGGCCGAACGGCCCCGCGCGATACGACCAATCAGCGTCCACTACGCCCGCGAAAGCTCAAGGCGACCCCTGTCGACGCCGACGTAAGGGTCGAGGTGACACGCTCTTGAGTACCAAGAATTGGGCTCGCAGGCTGGATGTCGCGCCCGATGCGGGTGACGTCATCCTCAGCTGGCTGACGCGCGTCGTCCTGGTCATCGCGGCAACCGCGGTCGTCGGCTTCGACGGCTTGTCGATCGCCGTCGCTCACGTCAGCGCACAAGACGACGCCAACTCAGCAGCCGTCGCTGCGGCGACAGCCTGGGTCAGCGACAAGGGCGCGCTTGCACCAACCCTGCTCGCGGCACAGAACTCGGCGTCCCAACACGACGAGAGCGTCCTGCCACGCAGCCTCACCGTCGACCCCGACGGCACCGTGCATCTCAAGCTTGAGCGCGACGCCACGACCCTTGTTATCCGCCACATCGGGCCGCTGCGGTCGTGGGCAACCGTCATCGTCAAGGGTTCGGGTAAAGCGGACGCGACGTCATGACAGGCCGCCGGATCGCGTCGGCCGCCCTCGCGCTGGTCACCACCTTGGCCGCTATGGCGACCATTGCGACCCCCTTCGGTAGCGCCGAACCGCCTGCCACACCGTCCGTAGCTCTCGCAGCGGCACCCGCCGACCCGCTGTCCGACGCCGAAACGCAAGCTCGGCAGCTCCAAGCAAAGGTCAGCCAGCTGCAGCTGCAAGTCGAGCAAGCAAGCGAGCGGTACGACGGTGCGCAGGCTTCGCTTGTGCAGCTCGTCGTTACCCAGGAGCAGGCAACCCGCACGGCCACGGCAGCGACCGAAGCGGTCGATCATGCGCGCGCCGTTGCCGACTCGACGACCCGCGCGCTCTACATGTCCGGCGGCATCACCGGTCTCTACGCCAGCGTGTTGAGCGGCAAGAATCCGGGACAACTCCAGTCAGGGTTGCACAGCGTCCAGGTCGTTTCTGATGCGGACACTGACGCTCTGAGCACCGTTGGAGCCGCACAGCAGACGGCCGCGGCCGCGAACGCTCAAGTCGAGAGCTTGCGCACCAAACAAGATGAGTTGACCGCCCAAGCTGCAAACGCGAGCACCGATGCGCAGAATGCGCTGACCGAAGAGCAGGCAGCGCTGCAGGGTGCGAACGCCCAGGTTGTCACGCTGGAGCAGCAGTTCCAGGCCCAGGTCGCCGCCGAGGCCGCTGCTCGAGATGCCGCGACGCTGGCGGCCGCCCGTGCAGCCGCGGCTGCCGTTGGTCTCGTCGACACCGGAGGTGTCAGCCGCATCGCGCTCCTTGCGATCGAGGCCGCGCAAAGTCAGATCGGCAAGCCCTACATGTATGGCGGCTCCGGACCCGACAGCTGGGACTGCTCGGGCCTCACTCAATGGGCGTTCGCCCAAGCAGGTGTGCTAATTCCGCGCACCGCTTCCGACCAGTACGCGGCCATTCCGGACAAGATCGCGCTCGGCGAACTCGAACCTGGCGACCTGCTGTTTTGGGCGACCGACACCACAGATCCCACGACGATTCACCACGTCGCGATCTACGTCGGCAACGGGATGATGCTCGCCGCGCCACACACCGGTACCAACGTTCAAGTTCAACCCGTCTATCTAGACGGCTACATCGGCGCGGTTCGCATCGGCTGACGCAATAGCATGAAACGAAAGGCGCATAGCACCGCGGGAGGTCTGCTGTGGGCGGCGCACCGGCCGTGGCACCAGGCCTACTCGTCGCCGAGCGCTACCGGATCGAATCGCCACTTTCTGGCGAGACCGAGACAGAGCGAGTCGGCAAACTCTGGCGGGCCTATGACGAGGTGCTCGCGCGCCCGGTCGCGATCTTGTTGGTGCGGGGCGATGACCCAGGCGTACCTGAAGTGCTCGCGGGCGCACGCGCAGCAGCGGGGCTGACGCACGCCGCCGTCGTCCGCGTTTATGACGCAGGTGAAGCGCCGGGCCTCGCCTTCGTCGTCACCGAGTTCCTGTCCGGCGGATCGTTGGAGAGCCAGCTGGTCATCGGTCCGCTCGACCCTGCAGTTGCGGTGGATCTTCTCTCCGACCTGGCGATCGGGGTCGCCGCCGCGCACAACGTCGGCCTACACGGCTTGTCGTTGACCCCGCGCAGCGTGTTGTTCACGGCGACCGGCGCACCACGCCTGGTCGGCATCGGGCTGGCCGGCTACACCGCCCGCAGCGCCGCCCCGCTTCCCGCGCTGGGCGTTGACGGGCCTGACCCCGCGTCCGACACGGTTGCGCGGCCGCCCTACGCGGGCGATGCCGGCGAACTCGAGCGTGGTCGGATCGACGCCGCCGGACTGGCCAATCTTCTCTACGCAGCGTTGACCGCGCGGTGGCCCGGCACGCCCGTCGACAGCGCGCTGCCGCCCGCGCCCTACACCGAAGGTCACTTGCGAACTCCGCGCCAGGTGCGCGGCGGCGTTCCGCGCGAGGTTGACGAGGTCGTCACGCAAGCTTTGGGCGACGAGACTTTGCTGCGCGGGTTGCCAGAAATCGTGTCCCCTGCTGAGTTTGCGGCTGCCCTCGCACCGCTGCGCACCTCAACCGACGACGCGCATCCCTACGGTGCCGACTCCGGGCCGATCATCGACCTCGACACCCGGCAAGCGCGCTTAATCAACACCCGTCTCGTGCCGGTACACGTATGGCAGCGCTGGGCAGTTGGCATCGGTGTGGTGTTGCTCGCGGTCGTGGTCGCGGGCTTGCTGGTCGGCGGCAGGCACGGCTACCTGAGCTTTGTTCGTGGTGCTGAGCCCGCGGCACCGACCCCCACGGCGACCGTGTCCCCGAAGGCCACCCCGACCGTGGCCGCAGGTGCCGTCGCCCAAGCCGGCGCGATCGCTCCGGGTCTGGTTACCGAGTTTGACCCCTACGGTAAGCACGACGATCCGCACGTTTCGGAGGCGCCACGCGCCGTCGACGGCAGCGACACGACGGCGTGGCGGACCCAGATCTATCGAACCGCCGACCTCGGCAAGCTGAAGCCGGGGGTCGGCTTGCTGATGGACCTCGGCACGGCCCGAAAGGTCTCGGCGGTGCACCTCGTGCTGGTGGGCAATGGCACCACGGTCGAGCTGTTCGAAAGTGACTCTGAGCCGGCGAACGAGAAGGCAATGACACTTGCTGCGGCCCAGACCGGTGCACCCAGCGACGTCACGTTGCGGCTCGCCAACCCGACCGCTGCTCGTTACTGGGTCGTCTGGCTCACAAGCTTGCCCGCTTCCGGCACGGGGTTTCAGGGGGGCATTGCCGAAATGACCTTCCTGTCGTGAAATTCGCCGCAGCGTCCGTAGGCTTGCGTGGCGAGGCCTCGGTAGGCTTCGCCGCGTGACGGACGGGGTGACGGAGGGCATTGAGGACGGCGCCGCCAGCCCGACCGACCCCGACGTCGAGCTGCTCAAACGCCACCTCGAGGGCGACCCCGCAGCCTTCACCGAAATCTTCCGTCGACACCGCGACCAGCTCTGGGCGGTAGCCCTGCGGACGACGGGTGATCCCGAAGACGCGGCCGACGCCGTCCAGGAAGCACTCATCTCCGCGATGCGCCACGCAGCCTCGTTTCGCGGCGATGCCAAGGTCAGCACCTGGCTCCATCGCATCGTGGTGAACGCGTGCCTCGATCGGTTGAGGCGACGGGCCGCGCATCCCACCAGCCCGCTGCCGGACGACGACCATGCACCGAGCACCACTCGCGACGACTACGCCGCCCGCGACACCGCCGCCGACGTGCAGGCCGCACTCGCAACGTTGCCGCCGGAGCAGCGGGCCGCCATCGTGCTCGTCGATATCGAGGGGTATCCGGTCGACCAAGTCGCCGCCATGCTCGAGGTGCCGTCGGGCACCGTCAAGAGCCGGTGCGCTCGTGGGCGGGCGAAGCTGGTTCCGCTGCTCTCCCATCTGCGGGGCGGCGGACCCGACCCAGGCTTCGAGCGCTTGCCTGGCCTCGACGACCAGCGCGGTGAGCAACCGCGGAACCCCGTCGGTGCTGACAGCGTCGAACCACCGATGAACCCACCCCGAGAGGACCTCCGGTGAACACCCCGCACCCGGACCTCGAGACGCTCGCGGAAATCGCAGATCGCGATATTGCGCCAGCCGCCTCCGAAATGGCCGCCCTCCCCGAAGCCGACCCTGCGACTGCAACCGGCCCTGCGACTGCAACCGATCCTGCGACTGCAACGGATTCGCCGACCGCGGACCCACGCACCGCAGCGCTGCTAGCCCACGTCGCCGGCTGCACTGCATGTACAGCCGACCTCGCCGCTCTGCGCAACGTCCGGGAAACCTTGCGGGCGCTGCCGCCGGTACCCATGCCGCCAGAGGTCGCCGCGCGCATCGAAGCTGCCTTACTTGCGGCTAGGGATTCAAGTACGCCGATCGCCGCGGGCGGGGTCGCCGACACGGTGGTGCCACTGCGGCAGCGGTCGAAGTCGGCGGGGCGATCCGGACCTGCAAGTTCGCGCTGGCGGACGCTGCCCTACGGCGCCGCAGCCTCGATCGTCGTGCTGGTCGCCGTGGTCGTCGTCGGGATCGTCGCGCTCGGGCACAGCGGCAACGATGAGAAGCGCTCCGCCAGCGCGCCGGCGATCGCCGCTCCGGCCGCGACGACGTCTGGTGGGTCCACGACGATTGCGTCCGGAACGAGCTACACGTCGGCGGACCTGCGTTCCCAGGTTGCCTCTGTTGTCACCAGCAACATTCCCGGCGCTGCATCGAACTTCCCGGGCCTGACGTTTGCCCTGTCCGCCGCGGCTGCCGGCTCCGCAGCGGCCCCAGCAGCGGCGGCCTCCGCACCTGCGGCCGCATCCTCTGCTGCCGCTGCTGCCGCTGCAGCATCTTCTGCTCCCGCCGCCGCAACGTTTCCCGCTGCGGCTCCCTCGTCGGCGTCGGCGGCGCCCGGCAGCGTGCCCCTTCCGGCAGCGTCGGCGCCGTTGTTAGCAGCACCGACGGCGGTGGCGAGCCCAGCTGCTGGCGGGGCGAACGACAATGCTCCGATCACGGCCCCGGCCGGTCCGCTGGCCGACCCCGCTGCGCTTGCGCGCTGCGTCCAGATCCTGGCCGGGAAGGCCGAGCAACCTTTGCTCGTCGACTACGCGCTGTTCAACGGCGCGCCGTCAACGATCATCGTGCTTCCCGACCCTGACGTCGCCCACAAGCTCGACGTCTACGTAGAGGCCGACACTACGAACTGCGCGAGCGAGGACTTCACCTTCGAGACCTTCCTCGGTCCGACTCCCGGCCCCTGATCTCTGCAGGCAATCAGTGCCCAGAAATCCGCACCCTCGCGAGTGGCCCCTGACCTTCCAGATACCGCCTGTGGGGTCGCTGCGAGCCTGCCCGGTCGGGAATCGTAGGCGCCTAGGATCTGTTGAAGGCCCTAGTCGCCCGATTGGCGACCGTCTTTGAGGTAGGTCTCAGTGAACGTCCGTGAGCTCATCATCATCGGATCCGGCCCGGCCGGTTATACGGCCGCGCTATATGCCGCGCGGGCCGACTTGCATCCGTTGGTTTTCGAGGGCGCGATTGCGGCCGGCGGCGCACTAATGACGACCACCGACGTGGAGAACTTCCCCGGATTTCCCGACGGGATCATGGGACCAGAGCTAATGGAGAGCCTGCGCAAGCAGGCGGCCCGGTTCGGTGCCGAACTGGTCACTGACGACGTCACGGCGGTCGACCTGACCGGGCCGGTGAAGGTCGTTCATGTTGGCGACCAGGTCTTCCACTCGCGCGCCGTCATCTTGGCGACGGGTTCGAAGTATCGCTACCTCGGCCTCGAGAACGAGGCACGCTTGCTCGGCCATGGCGTCTCGGCATGTGCGACCTGTGACGGATTTTTCTTCCGTGACCACGACATCGCGGTCGTCGGCGGCGGCGACTCGGCTCTTGAGGAAGCGACTTTCCTGAGCAAGTTCGCTCGCAGTGTCACCGTCGTGCACCGTCGTGATGCCTTGCGTGCAAGCAAAATCATGCAGGACCGCGCGTACGCAAACGACAAGGTCGGCTTCCGTTGGAACTCCGAGGTGACCGACGTTGTTGGCGACGACAAGGTCGCAGGCGTCACGGTTCGCGACACCGTCACCGGTGCCGAGGATCAGTTGCCGGTGACCGGCCTGTTCGTAGCGATCGGCCACGACCCCCGCAGCGATCTGTTCCGCGGCCAGGTCGATCTCGATGAGGCCGGCTACGTGAGGGTCGACGCGCCGTCGACACGCACGAACCTCGACGGAGTCTTCGCCTGCGGTGACTTGGTCGATCACACCTACCGGCAGGCCGTCACCGCGGCCGGCACCGGGTGTGCAGCAGCCCTCGATGCCGAACGCTGGCTGGCCGCGCAACACGACTGACCAGCGCCACGTATCTGTCTCTACCGAAGAGTTTCATCCATCAAGAGCACCATCCATTTAAAGAACAGTGTTTAAGAGAACAGTGTTCAACCCGACAGGAGCCCACCGTGGGAACCACCAAGTCCGTTACCGACGAGACCTTTGCGACCGATGTTCTGAGCAGCGACACCCCGGTCCTGGTCGACTTTTGGGCCGAGTGGTGCGGTCCCTGCCGCATGGTCGCGCCAGTTCTTGAGGAGATCGCGAACGAGCACGCCGACAAGGTGCGGGTCGTCAAACTGAACATTGACGAGAACCCCGACACCGCCCGCGCCTACTCGATCATGTCGATCCCGACCCTGAACGTGTACAAGGGTGGCCAGGTCGTGAAGCAGATCATCGGCGCTAAGTCGAAGTCAGCGCTCTTGAAGGATCTGGAAGCGTTCCTCTAAGCCGTACCATGGCTCTTCCACGCCGGTAATCCACGCGCGGCGGGCTCCGGTAAACGCCGAAGCCCCGTCGGGCGTCAATTCCCCGCCGGAGCGGTCGAACCGAACGAGGACGCCCATGCAGCAGCAGCACGAGCGCGTCGACGAGCCGCTACGCCTCGGCGACCGCGGACTCGCCGTGCTCGAGCTGCGCCATCGACTACGTCAACTCGGCCTACTCGTCAGCGACGAGACTGCTCAGCGCCCTGACCCGGGCGACCTGTTCGATGAGGCCTGTGACCGCGCCGTCCGCAGCTTCCAGCAACAGCGGGGCCTGCGCATCGACGGCGTCGTCGACCGCGAGACGTACCGAGGCCTCGACGAAGCTCGCTGGCGACTGGGTGACCGCACCTTGTCGTTCGCCGTCCGGCATCCCTACGTCGGCGACGACGTCGCGGGCCTGCAGCATCGGTTGACCGACATGGGTTTCGACTGTGGCCGAGCCGACGGGGTGTTCGGGCCGCGCACCGAGAACGCCTTGCGGGAGTTCCAGCGCAACGTCGGGCTCCCGGCCGATGGCACTTGTGGCCCGGCCACGTTCAGGGCGTTGCGGCAGCTCGCCCGCACTGTCGTCGGAGGCAAGGCCAACGAGTTGCGTGAGTATGACCGGCTGCATCACGGCGGCCCGACGATGGCCGGCAAGCTCGTAGTCATCGACCCCGGCCACGGCGGCCGCGACCGAGGGTCGACCAACGGGATGTTGGACGAAGCCACGATCGTCGACGACATTGCCAACCGGCTTGAGGGCCGGCTCGCCGCGGCCGGTGCCCAGGCGTTTCGGACCCGCGGCGGCGAGGGCGTACTCGACGACACCGATGCCCTCGAGCGTCCGTTTAGCGACGCCGAGCGTGGCGCCTTCGCGAACGCCGCCGAGGCCGACCTGCTCGTCTCGCTGCATATTGACGGCGATCTCAATCCGAGTTGCCACGGCGTTTCGACGTACTACTACGGCACGGTCATCGATCGCTCGCTTGTAGGCGCACGTCTCGCAGAGTTGATCCAGCAAGAGGTGCTGGCGCGTACCGATTTCCTCGATTGCCGCAGCCACCCCAAGAGCTGGGAACTGTTGCGTCGGACCCGCATGCCCGCCGTCCGGATAGAGCTTGGTTACCTCACGAACCCTGGCGATGCGGCCCGACTTGGCAGCGCAGAGTTTCGGGACGAGCTCGCCGAAGCGATCGTGGTAGCGATCCAACGGCTGTACTCACCGGCCGAATTGCCGTCGCAAGAAGCGATCGAATTGAGCCGGCAGACGATTTCGGTCTAGGTCACTTCGCCCACCTACGAGACCCCACGTTCTTAGACTGGCCGCAGTGCACCCTCGGGCGCGACCGACCCGAGCAATCGCTCAAGCGCACCCTCGACGTCCTCTCGCCACGAGAGCACCGTCTTTAGATCCAGCCGCAACCTCGGGTGCCGCGGATGCGGCCGGACGGTCTTAAAACCCAGTGCCAGTAGGAAATCCGTCGGCAATACGCACGCCGGCGCCTCCCACCGGCTATCGCCGAATGCCTCGATGGCTTTGACTCCACGCCGGGTCAGATCCTTCGCCACAGACTGCAGGAGGATGCGACCGAGCCCACCCCCTTTGAACTCCGGCAACACATGCGCGGTCATCAGCAACACGGCGTCCGGACTCACCGGGCTGGTCGGAAACGCGACAGATCGTGGAACGTACGCGGGTGGCGCGTACAGGACGTACCCCGCGGTGAAACCGTCGACTTCGATGAGCCGACCGCAACTCCCCCACTCGAGCAACACCGCGGAGACCCAGGCCTCCTTCTCCAGCGCCGCATCCCCGGACTCTTCGGCGCGGGTACGACTAACGGGGTCGAGCTCCCAGAATGCGCACCGCCGGCATCGGGCCGGTAGATCGTCCAGGTTGTCGAGGGTCAAGCCGACCACGCGTCGCGACATCATTCCTCCGCCAGCGCTGTAAGCGCATGTAGAGCCAGTCTGAACGCAACGCACCGCCGGCGGTAGTGCCGGTCGGGCTACTTGCTTGAAGGCTGTGCGGCCCGGTAAATCGCCGGGGCTCGCGGGCGCGGGCGGTACCCTGACTGCCGAGGAGGATCGTTTCGTGGACATGTCAGGCGGGTCGCGGCTAGACCCCTATCTCGAGCGCTATGCCGCGCGCACCCACGGCATGACGACGTCGGAGATCCGGGCGTTGTTCGCCGTGGCCAACCGCCCGGAGATCATCGGCATGGGTGGCGGCTCGCCATGCGTGAGCGCACTCCCGCTGGACGTCATCGGCGAGATGACCGCGCGAGTGATCACCGAGCAGGGCGCGCAGGCCCTGCAGTACATGGGCGGCCAAGGCGACCCGCGGCTGCGCGAACTGATCTGCGGTGTCATGGCGCTCGAAGGCATCTCGGCGTCGGCCGACGACGTGATCGTCACGGTCGGTTCTCAGCAGGCCCTCGACGTCGTGTCGCGGATTTTCCTCGACCCCGGCGACGTCGTGATCGCCGAAGCACCGTCCTACGTCGGTGCACTCGGGACGTTCACGCAGTATCAAGCCGACGTCGTGCACGTCCCGATGGACGACGCGGGGCTGGTGCCAGAGGCGCTGCGAGCGGCCATCGCGGAGGTGGCCCGATCAGGCCGCCGCGCGAAATTCCTTTATACGGTGCCGAACTACCACAATCCGGCCGGTATCACCCTGATCGAGGAGCGCCGCGACGAGATCATCGCGATCTGCGCCGAGGCCGGCCTGCTGATCCTCGAGGACAACCCGTACGGTTTGCTCGGCTTCGACGGGCCACCGTTACGCGCGCTCCGTGCCCGGGTCTCCGACGGAATCATCTACCTCGGCTCGTTTTCGAAGACCTTCGCCGCTGGCGTCCGCGTGGGCTGGGTGCTTGCTCCGCCCGGCGTCAAAGAGAAGCTGATCATGGCCAGCGAAGCGACGACGCTGTGCCCGGTGGCGTTGTCGCAGTACGTCGTCGCCGAGTTCCTCGAACATCACCCGTGGCAAGAGCAGGTCAAGGTGTTCCGCGAGCTCTACCGCGCCCGCCGCGACGCATGCCTCGAGGCGCTGGAGTCGTCCTTTCCCGCCGGATCGTCGTGGACCCACCCCACCGGCGGCTTCTACGTGTGGGTCACGCTGCCCGAGGGCATCGACGCCAAGGCGATGCTGCCTCGGGCGATCCAGGGCCGGGTCGCGTACGTGCCAGGCGTCGGCTTCTATTCAGATGGCCAGGGTGGCCGGAATCTGCGGCTCGCTTACAGCCTCCCCGAGCCCGACCGGATCCGCGAGGGCGTCCGGCGATTGGCCGGCGTCCTGTCTGAAGAGCTCGACATCGTCGCGACATTTCGCGGCGGCGCATGAGCGACCTAGGGCACGTCCTCGTGCTCGCAGGCGGCCTCTCCTACGAGCGTGAGGTCTCGCTGTCGTCCGGACGCCGGGTCACCGACGCGTTGACTGCGCTTGGTGTCGAAGTCGAACTCGTCGACATCGACGCGCAACTCTTGCCTCGGTTACTCCAAGACCCACCATCCGCAGTTTTCCTTGCTGTACACGGAATTGAGGGCGAAGACGGTGGCCTGCGCGATGCCCTCGACCTCAGCGGCGTGCCTTACGTCGGTGCTACCGGAGCGGCCGCTCGACTGGCTTTCGACAAGCCCATTGCCAAAGCGATCCTCGGTCGTGCCGGTCTTTCGACGCCTGCCTCGGTCGCCTTGCAGCACGCCGCTTTCCGCGACCTGGGCGGCCCGGCACTGCTCGAGCGCGTGGTCGAGCGACTCGGGCTGCCACTCGTCGTGAAGCCGGCGCGGGGCGGCTCGGCCCTCGGTGTCACCGTCGTTCGGCACGCCGCCGACCTGCCATCGGCGATGGTCGGGTGTTACTCCTACGACGGGGTCGCGCTTCTCGAGCGCTACGTCGACGGCGTGGAGCTTGCTGTCAGCGTGATCGACACCGGGTCTGGTCCGGTCGCCCTTCCGGCGGTCGAGATCGACGCCGTGAGTGGCACCTTCGACTACGCGGCGCGCTACACGGCGGGGATGACCGAGTATCACGTTCCAGCTCGCTTACCCGTCGAGGTCGCCGCCGCTGCAGGTGCTGCCGCTGTGTTGGCCCACGAGGCGCTCGGCTTGCGCGACATCTCGCGTACTGACCTGATCGTCGCCCGTGACGGCACGGTCGAGTACCTCGAAACAAACGTCGCCCCCGGAATGACCACCACGAGCCTGTTGCCGCTCGCGGCCGCGGCCGCCGACCTCGATCTGGGCGCGCTGTGCCGCGACCTCTTGCATCGGGCAGCCGTTCGCGGCGTCTCGCTGCCTGGCGCGCCGGTCTGATCGGTCGCTAGTCGACCGGCTGGCTCGCGCTGTTCTTATGAGTGGCGTTCTTGTGCGTGGCGAGGGTCGGCGCCATCGCGGCCACGATGCGCTCGAGGTCGTCGACGGAGGCGAACTCGATAGTGATCTTGCCTCGGCTGCGGCCAAGGTCGACCCGCACCCGCGTCTCGAAGTGATCCGACAACCCTGCGGCGAGTTCATCGAGGCCGGCTGCACGCTGCCGACCAGCGCGAGGCGCCCGTCGGCGTCCCGATTCACCGTCACCCACCGCGACAATCTCTTCGACCGCACGCACCGACAGCCCTTCGGCCACGATGCGTTGGGCCAGCCGCTCTTGCGCGACCGCGTCGTCGAGGCCGAGCAGCGCACGTGCATGGCCGGCCGACAACACACCCGCAGCGACCTTGCGTTGCACGGACGGCGGCAGGTTGAGCAACCTGATCGTGTTGCTGACCTGGGACCGCGATCGACCGATGCGCTTGGCCAATTCCTCATGCGTGGCGCCAAATTCGTCGAGTAGCTGCGCGTACGCTGCGCCCTCTTCCAGCGGATTGAGCTGTTCGCGATGGAGGTTTTCCAGCAGCGCGTCCCGCAGCAGGGCGTCGTCGTTGGTGTCCCTGATGATGGCCGGAATCGTGGTGAAGCCGGCCTGCTGCGCGGCCCGCAAGCGACGCTCACCCATGACCAGCTCGTAACCGGCGCCAGCCGGGCGAACAACTACCGGCTGCAGGAAGCCGACCTCCCGCAACGAGTGCGCGAGCTCTGCAAGGGCCGCCTCGTCGAATACCTGACGGGGCTGCTTTGGGTTAGGCGCAATGTCGTCGACGGACAGCTCGGCAAACCTGGCACCGGGTACCGCGAGCAACGTTTCTTCGTCGCTGAGCCTGATCACCCTCGGCTGGGTGTTGGCGATCGCTGTATGAGCGGGATCCGGCTCCGGCTCGCCGCCGGCGGGCCGCGGGCGATCGATGGTCGGCGTGGTGGGAATCAGCGCTCCGAGTCCGCGCCCCAAACCGCCGCGACGCGTGCTCATCGAGAGTCTCCTTCGGCTGGACCGGTGCTGTTCGAGTGGCTACCGGCGCCACGCTCAGCGATCTCGCGCGCGGCGTCGAGGTAGCAGAGGGCGCCGGGCGAGGCGGGGTCGTAGGTCATGACTGTCTGGCCGTAACTGGGGGCCTCGGAGACACGCACGCTACGCGGAATGACAGTTCGAAGCACTGTCGTACCGAAATGCAGCCGAACATCGTCTGCCACCTGTGATGCGAGGCGTGTACGGGCGTCGTACATTGTGAGCAGAATCGTCGATACCCGCAAATCGGGATTAAGGTGCGATTTCACCAAATCTATGTTGCTCAGTAGCTGCCCGAGTCCTTCCAGTGCGTAGTACTCGCACTGGATCGGAATCAGCACTTCCTCGCCGGCCACCAGTGCATTGACCGTCAGCAGGCCAAGGGACGGCGGGCAGTCGATCAGCACATAGTCGAAGTCGGCGACGAACTCCGCCAAGGCGCGGCGCAACCGTGCCTCACGAGCCACCATCGAAACCAGCTCGATCTCGGCGCCCGCCAGGTCGATCGTCGCCGGCACGCACGAGAGCCCTGGAATCTCAGGCACGTCGACCATCACGTCGGCGAGGGACTTGCCTTCGATGAGGAGGTCGTAGATCGACGGGATGTCCGCGTGGTGGTCAATGCCGAGCGCGGTCGAGGCGTTGCCTTGGGGATCGAGGTCGATGACAAGGACGCGGAGCCCGTGCAAGGCCATCGCGGCCGCGATGTTCACCGTCGTCGTCGTCTTGCCGACGCCGCCTTTTTGGTTGGCGACCGTGACGATCCGGCGGCGCCCTGGTCGTGGAAAGGTCTCGGCGTTGTGGCCGAGAACACGCATCGCCGTCGCAGTCTGGGTGGCAATCGGCGTCTCGTCCGTCGGGCCGGCTGCCGCGGTTTCACGTGAAACATCGACGGCCGGCGCGGCATCAGCGGTACCGAGCCCAACCAAACCGGCGCCCGGCCAAGAACCGGATTCCGGCGAGGCCAGTTGGGACGGAAGGAAGGGTGGCTCTGTTTCACGTGAAACAGGGATAAGCACAGACTCGCCGTCGCCATCGGCGGACGTTGGCTCGCCCGACGCAGGCTGAGCAGGTATTGGAGCTCCGCGTGCTACACGTGAAACATTGAGCAGAATCACCCTGGCAGGCTCGTCCACGCGGGGATCCTCCGATCACGCCGTAGAGTTGGAGCCAGCGACCGGCTGGGCACATCAGACTAGGGCAACGCCGTCATGCCGAGAAGTCAGTGGCGCCGAGAAGTCCAATGCCCAGACTGACCGAGGCGCAGCACTAGCGCAAGCGGGTCGGTGGGTATTGAGGACCCGAGGACCTGTGCAGCCACACCTTCGGCCAGCAATCCGTCCGGCAGCCATGTCGAGAGCTCAGCGATCCGCACCCCCGGCAGCAGACCCGCGTCGCCCGCAACGAGACCCGCGTCTCTCGACGGTGGCACGTCCGCGGCGGCGACGATAGCGAGCAACGCGGCGTCGCGATTCATGCCGGCTCGCTGCACCTCGCGCCAGCCAGCGCTGACCTCTTCCGCAACGGCGCTGCCTTTGATCGCTAGCAGTTCGCCATGGCCCTGCAATAGCGGTGCAGCCAGCTGCGCGAGCCGCGAGACCGGCGCAACAGCGCGCGCGGTCACGATGTCTGCGTTCAGCTTTGCTGACAAAAGCTCGTCCGCGCTGGCGCGGCGAGTCTCAACGCCCGGCAATGAAAGATCCTCGACAACTTCGTCAAGGAACGCAACGCGCCGCCGCATAGGCTCGACAAGCGTGATCTGCAGATCGGGGCGCGCAATCGCGAGCACGATCCCTGGAAGCCCTGCTCCGGAACCGAGATCAACCACCTGGCTGCCACGGGGTATCAGGGCGGCAACCGCGGCGCAGTTCAAAAGGTGGCGCGGCCAGAGCCGCTCCGCTTCGCGCGGCCCGATCAATCCGCGCTCGACGCCAGCGCCGGCGAGCCACCAGGCGTAACGCTCAGCTAACGGCAGCCGCGGGCCGAAGAACAACCGGGCCAGTTCTGGGGGCGGCGGCACCGTGTCGATCACAGGACCGTCACGGCACTGCGATCGTCACGCCTGCGCTGGCAGCACCACGACGAAACGCTGCGGTTCGACGCCCTCGGATTCGCTGCGGAGTCCCGCTGCGGCAATCGCGTCGTGTACCACCTTGCGCTCGAACGCCGACATCGGAGCCATCTTGACCGGCTCGCCCGTGGCGATAACTTCCTCGGCTGCCTTGGTGCCTAGCGCGGTGAGATCGGTGCGGCGGCGGGCGCGGTGTCCGCCAACATCGAGCATCAGACGGCTGCGCACACCTGTCTCGCGCGCCACCGCGAGCCGGGTCAACTCTTGGAGTGCGTCAAGTACGGCGCCGTCGGAACCAACCAAGTGCCGCAGCCGGTCGCCGATGATGGAGACCACGGCACGATCGCCTTCGACGTCCATGTCGATATCGCCGTCGGCGTCGATGATGTCGAGCAGTCCCTCGAGGTAGTCCGCCGCGACCTCTCCCTCGCGTTCGAGAAGATCCGCCAGCGAACGAGGCTCCACAGCGGCATCTGTAGCGGCCTCATCTGTAACGGTTTCAACCGTTACGTCAGCCTCTGCGACGTCGTCGGCTGTCGAGTCGTCGTCAAAATCCGGGGATTCGTCGGTCGCGCTTGCCACGGGGAAGTCCTCCTGGGATATGGGCGTGCCATCAAAATCCGCGCTGGGTTCAAGACTGTCGGGGGCAGCCCCGCTGGACACCGAGCTGGGCTCGGTCAACGGGGACTACCCGGTCGCTGAGGTCTCGTTCCAGTCCGCTTGCTGCGCGGCGGGCGAGTCGTCTGTTGCCGCCTGATCTGCACAGGCGGCGGCGGGGGCGCGGGTGGCGTCGGCCCGCGTTTCTTCGCGCCGCCACTCGGCGGGGAGTCGCCCGGAGGGGTTCCCCTAAGTTGCGTTGGCGGCGGGGGAGCACCGCCCGGCGCTATGTGCGGCATGGCCTTGATGACGAAGTGCTGCTGACCCAGCGACCAGGAGTTGGTGGTGACCCAGTAGATAAGCACGCCCATCTGGAAGTTCAAGCCGAACAGCGCGAACATCGGCGGCAAGACGTACAGCATGATGCGCTGCTGCGACGGCATTGCGGTGCCACTCGCTGCGTTGCGCGCGACCAGCTGGCGCTGGGTCAAGAACGTCGTGGATGCCATCACGATGATGGCGATGACGGTGACGATCCGCACGGTCGTCGGATCCGCACCAAACGACGCTGCCTTCGACGCGGTCTTGAAGCCGAGCGCGAGCGGGACACCGAAAACCTTGGCGTGGCCGGCCGTGCAGAGCGTGTCAGGAGACCAGCCGTACTTTGCGGAGCCGAATCCCTTCGGCTTCGTCTGCAGGTACGCGGTACACGCCGCGACGCCCTTGCTCGTGCCGCCAGCTTGGCCACCGTGCTCGGCGATGTAGCGAAGAACGTGGAAAAGTGCATAAAACACAGGCATTTGCAGGAGAAGTGGCAGGCAGCCCATCAACGGGTTGGCGTTGTGTTCCTTGTAGAGCGCCATGACCTCCTGGTTCATGCGCTCGCGGTCTTTCTTGTACTTGGTCTGCAGTTCCTTGACCTTCGGCGCAAGCTCGGACATCGCCCGCTGCGTCTTGATTTGCTTGACGAAGATCGGGAAAAGCAGGATGCGCACGAGCACGGTCAGGAAGAACAGCGACAAGCCCCAAGTCACGCCACTCGTCTTGCCGAACAGCGGCG
>DASYAG010000081.1:0-27688 GCA_036501485.1 Acidothermaceae bacterium
CGACGAGATCCGAGCAGTGGCAAACGCGCTTAACAACCGACCACGAAAGATCCTTGGTTGGAGAACACCCGCCGAAGCACTCGACGAACAACTACGGTTAATCCAACAAGCCGGTGGTGCGACGATCACTTGAATCTGGTCTATCCAACTGATGTACTGCCGTCCAGAGCCGAGACGGCCGCCCACACCAGCCTTGAACAGCGGCAGCACTTTCCCGAGCGCGCCACCCTTGGTGCTCAAGACGATGCCAGTGCGCAAGAACACCGTGCGGATGCCGACGTCGCTTGCCGCAACGGCTGCTTCTTCCCATTCGCGCGCAACTATGGCGGCGAAGTCGTCCGCTGCGGGCGCGTCCTCGTCGACGAAGCGATCGCCGGTGTCGCCGTAGAAACCGATCGCGGAACCCGACAGCACGACACTTGGCTTGGGGTTAAGGCTCGCGAGCGCCTCGGTGAGTAGGCGGGTCGACGAGATGCGGCTGTCAAGAATTTCCTTCTTGTAGCCGTCTGACCACCGGTGGTCGCCCAGGCCAGCGCCCGCGAGGTTGATCGCGGCATCGACGCCTTGAAGCCGCTCGGCATCGGGTCCGCGGCCGGCGGCCGGATCCCAGCTGATCTCGTCGGGTGCCGATGCCTCGCGGCGGACGAGCCGCAGCACCTCGTGCGCATGTCCTTCGTCCTCGCTGTTCAGTACACGAACAAGCGCGGAGCCGATAAGACCGGAGGATCCGGTCACGAGGATCTTCATGGCCGGCTAAAGCCCGAGGTCGGCTTCGAAGCGGCCTTCCTCGAGTCGTGCCTTGATGGTGCTCAGGAACCGGGCCGCATCGGCGCCGTCGACGAGCCGGTGGTCATAGGTCAGCGCGAGATAGACCATCGAACGGATCGCGATCGTCTCGCCCAGGTCACCATCGTCGACGACAACCGGACGCTTGACGACCGCTCCAGTGCCAAGGATGCCGACTTGCGGAGGCAGCAGGATCGGAGTGTCGAACAGTGCGCCCCTGCTGCCGGTGTTCGTCACAGTGAAGGTGCCACCGGACAACTCGTCTGGGTTGAGCTGGTTGTTGCGTGTGCGGTTCGCAACGTCGGCAATCTTGCGCGCGAGACCGCAGAGGTTGAGGTCGCCGGCGTCACGCACGACCGGCACCAGCAGGCCGCGAGGGGTGTCGACGGCGATGCCGAGGTGCTCCGCATCGTGGTAGGTGATCGTCCCAGCGGCGGTGTCGATGCTCGCGTTGACGATGGGGTGCTGCTTCAACGCTTCGACAGTCGCCAGCGCGAAGAAGGGCAGGAAAGAAAGCTTCACGCCTTCGCGAGCCTCGAAGTCGGCCTTCGCACCGTCACGCAGCCGCGACACACGCGTCACGTCGACCTCGACGACCGTCGTCAGTTGCGCCGCCGTTTGGAGCGACTCGACGAGACGTGATGCCAGGACGCCGCGAAGCCGCGACATCTTCTCGGTGCGCCCGCGCAGTGCAGCGGCGTCCGGGCTCGGCGCCGCGGCTGGTGCCGTCGTGGCAGCCGGTGCGCTCGGCGTCGATGCGGCAGTCTTGGCAGCTCGCGCCGCTTCAGCCGCGGCGAGCACGTCCTGCTTGCGGATCCGGCCACCTACGCCGGTGCCGGTGAGGTTGCTCAGGTCGACGTCGTGCTCGTTGGCCAGCTTTCGTACCAAAGGCGTGACGTAGGACGGATCTCCGTCGCCAGTACCGTCGTTGGCGGCTTCGGCAACGCGGGGCGCCGGGACCGGTGCGGCAGGTTCGGGCGCAGCCACTTCGGGCGCAGCAGGTTCAGGTGCGGCGGTTCCGGAAGTAGCCGCTTCGGGCTGCGGCGCGGGCTGCTCGGCGTCCGGCTGAGGCGTTGGCTCTGCCGCAGGTGCCGCTGCCTCGGGCGCCGCCGCAGCCTCCGCAGCTGCTGGAGCCTCGGAGGGTGCAGCCGCGTCGGTCGCGGCCGGTGCAGCGCCGGCGGATCCGTCATCGATGACGGCAAGTTCGGAACCGACCTCGACGGTTTCGTCTTCGGCGACGGTGATCTTCGACAGGACGCCGGCTACGGGCGAGGGGATCTCGGTGTCGACCTTGTCGGTCGAGACTTCGAGCAGCGGCTCGTCGACGGCGATCTGGTCGCCTTCCTTCTTCAACCAGCGGGTAACGGTGCCCTCGGTGACGCTCTCCCCGAGGCGGGGCATCACGACGGAGAACGACATGAGAGCGATGACTCCCTGGTTGGAGGCGGTGTTGGAGGCGGTGTTGGAGGCCGGGTGGAAGGCAGAGTAAGGCGGCTAGTTGTGCACGTGGAGGGGCTTGCCGGCCAGGGCCATCATGGCCTCGCCGATCGCTTCGGTCTGGGTCGGGTGCGGATGGATCAGCTGGGCAACCTCAGTCGGCAGCGCTTCCCAGTTGTAGATGAGTTGGGCTTCGGCGATCAGTTCGCTGACCCGAGCACCGACGATGTGGATGCCCACCACGGGGCCGTCGTTAACCGCGATTACCTTGACCGCGCCCGAGGTCTTGAGGATCTGGCTGCGGCCGTTGCCGGCGAGGTCGTAGGTGAAGGTTTTGAGGTTGTCGCCGTACTTCTCCTTGGCCCGTACCTCGGTGAGTCCGACTGAAGCGACCTCGGGCTCGGAGTAGGTGATGCGCGGTACGCCGTCGTAGTCGATCGGCACGGGCGAGAGGCCACCGAGCCGCTCGGCGACCAGGATGCCTTCGGCGAAGCCGACGTGGGCAAGCTGCAATGTCGGGATGAGGTCGCCGACCGCGGAGATGGTGGGCACATTGGTCTGGCAGTACTCGTTGACCAGAACGAAGCCTCGCTCGGTCGCGACGCCGTTCTCCTCATAGCCAAGGCCGGCCGACACGGGACCGCGGCCGACCGCGACCAACAAGTACTCGGCCTCGATCGTCTTGCCGCCTTCGAGTGTCACGACGACGCCGGCGTCGGTGGTCTTGACGCCTTCGAAGCGCACGCCGAGCTCGAAGTTGATACCGCGGCGGCGGTAAGCGCGCTCGAGGAGTTTCGAGCTTGCCTCGTCTTCGAGCGGGAGCAAGTGGGGTAGCGCCTCGACGATGGTGACCTCCGCGCCGAATGAACGCCACACGCTGGCGAACTCGACGCCGATCACGCCGCCACCAAGCACGACGACCGAGGCCGGTATCCGGTCGAGCGGCAACGCCTGCTCACTCGTGATGACCCGATTGCCGTCGATCTCCAGGCCAGGCAACGACCTCGGCGCCGATCCTGTTGCCAGCAGCACGTGGCGGCCCTCGTAACGCTGTCCGGCGACCTCGACAGCCGTGGGGGAGACCAGCCGGCCCTCGCCCTCGATGTAGGTGATCTTGTTCGCCTTCACCAGGCCTTGGAGCCCCTTGTAGAGGCGGTTGACCACGCCGTCCTTGTACGCGTGGACGGCGGGGACGTCGATGCCTTCGAACGTCGACTTCACCCCGACCGCTGCGCCATCGCGCGCCCCGTCGGCGATCTCGGCCGCGTGCAGCAGCGCCTTCGTCGGAATGCAGCCGCGATGCAGGCAGGTGCCGCCGACCTTGTCTTTTTCGATCAGTGCGACCGAGAGCCCGAGCTCACTCGCCCGGAACGCAGCGGCGTAGCCGCCACTCCCGCCACCGAGGATGACCAGGTCAAACGTGCCGTTCTCGTCTGCCACGAGCACTCCTTACGCGAGTGGTTACGCACCGACGGTGCGGCGCCTGCGGGATCGCCGCGGCGCACAACATCATTCTCCCACGTCGGTCCAGCCTGTGAGTCCGCGCGTCAGAGCAGACCGGTGGCCACGTCGTCCGCTACTTGCACGAGGGTTCGCACGGCGGCGCCGGTGCCGCCCTTCGGGGTGTAGCCGTACGCGTCGCCTTGGTTGAACGCCGGACTCGCGATGTCGAGGTGCGCCCAGGGGATCGGCTCCCCGTCGCGCTTCCCGATGAACTCAGACAGGAAGCTGGCGGCGACAAGCATGCCGCCGAACGACTCGCCCATGTTCGCGATATCGGCGACCGAGGAATCCAGCGACTTGCGAAGCTCAGGGGGAATTGGCATCGGCCACATTTGCTCGCCCGCCCGGGTCGCGGCGTCGACGACCGCCGTCCGGAAGTCGTCGTTGTTGGCCATGACCCCCGACATCCGGTTGCCGAGCGCGACGGCCTGTGCGCCGGTCAGCGTCGCGGCGTCGACGATCAGGTCGGGCAGTTCTTCACTGGCGCGCACGAGGGCATCGGCAAGAACGAGCCTGCCCTCAGCGTCGGTGTTGAGCACTTCGACCGTCTTGCCGCCGTAGATGGTGAGGACGTCGGATGGCCGCTGTGCGGAACCCGACGGCATGTTTTCCGCGAGCGGTGCCCAGCCCGTGACGTTGACCTGGAGCTTCAACTGGGCGATCGCGACCATCGCCATGACCACCGCGGCCGCGCCGCCCATGTCGGATTTCATCCACTCCATCGGCGCGGCCGGCTTGAGCGAAAGGCCGCCGGAATCGAAGGTGATGCCCTTGCCGACGAGCGCGATTGTCTTCGTGGCCTTCGGGTGGCGGTACTCCAACCGCACAAGTCGCGGGGGATTCACGGAGCCTTGTCCGACGCCGACGATGCCGCCGTAGCCGCCCTTCTTCAGGGCTTTCTCGTCGAGCACCTCAATCGCGAGACCAACACGATTCGCTTCGGCGGTCGCGATTTCGGCGAACTCGCGCGGGTGCAGATCGGACGGCGGTGTGTTGACGAGGTCACGGACCGCGCACACCGCGTCGCAGACGATCTTGGATCGCGCGACGGCTTGCCGTGTCGATCGCTGAATCGGGTCGGCGACGAGCACCACGACTGACCTGACTGGCGGGAGGTAACCGTGCAGCGTCGCGTTGCGGTAGCGCCGGTAGGAATACGCGCCGAGTAACGCCCCGTCGGCCACGGCGGTCGCGGATTCGTCAGTGATCGTGCCATCGGCCGCCGCGCCCAATGAGATCGCGACTTTGCCAGCGCCGGCCAGCGACCGAATGGCCACACCCGCGCCGCGGCGCAGCACCTCGGGTGCGAACTGCTGTCCGCGCCGGACGGGTGAGCCGAGGCCGACGACTACCACAACGGGCGCCGCCGTCGCGCCAAGCGTGGCGATCCGGTGGCATTCGCCGGCCTGACCGGTCGCGCCGAGGCTGACCAGCGTGGCCACTAGCCGCCGGTCCAGCGCGGTGTTGATGGCGTCCGAGCCCGGGACGAGCACGGGTCGTCCATCGGGGCCTGCGGCAACGCCGACAACGACAGCGTCGGCCTTGATCTGGTCGGCGGATTCGGCGGCAAGCGCGATGGCAGTCACGGCCGCCGATCGTATCTCGTTAGTGCTCGGCCACTACGGGTTGCGGTGGACCGCTGTGGTCACGGGCGCTTTGTTCGACGGCGGCGACGTGGCTGTTACGGCTCGGGAGCGTGAGGGCGAGCAGGGCTCCGACGACCGCGATAAACCCAGCCACCAGGAAGGCGCGGTCGAACCCCGCGCTCAATGCGGCCGGCGTTCGCAGACCCTTCGACCGGTCGCCGGCGATGGTGGCGAGCGCCGCCAGGCCTAGTGCGCCACCGACCTGTCGGGTGGTGTTGACCAGGCCCGAGGCGAGGCCGGCTTCGCGCCGGTCAACCCCCAACGTTGCGGCTACGGTCACCGGCACGATGCACAGCCCGAGGCCCAGGCTGACGAGAATCAATGGTGGCAAGACGTGGGCGTAGTAGTTGCCGGCCGCGGGGAGCCGGTACAGCCACCCCTCGCCAATGGCTGCCAGTACGGCACCGGAAACGATGAGACGGCGCGGGCCCACCTTGCTAACCAGACGCGAGGCCGTCTGGGCGCCAATGATGATTGCTATCGCTCCGGGCACGAATGCGAAGCCGGTCTTCAGCGCGCTGAAGTGCAGAACGTCCTGCATATATAGCGAGAGGAAGAAGAACAACGAGAACATCAGCGCCCCAACGGCGACCGCGATCCCGTTGGCCGAGGACAGCGCGCGCAGCTTGAAAATCCGCAGCGGTACTAGCGGCTGGGACGTGGAGCGTTCGATGGCAACGAACGCGCCAAGCAGCATCACGGCGATTGCAAGCGTGAGCAGCGTGCGCCCAGACCCCCAGGCATGCTTGTCGGTGCTGACGATCCCGTAGACCAGCACAGCGAGGCCGCCCGTCACCGTGATCGTGCCGGGGATATCGAGTGCGCGGATCGAGCGGAGCTGACCACGCGACTCTTTCAGGCAGACCCATGCTGCGGCGAACAGCACTACGCCGATCGGCACGTTCACGAACAGGATCCAGCGCCAGCTCAACTCGTCGGTGAGGATCCCTCCGGCCATGACGCCGAAGGCGCCACCGCTACCGGCGGTTGCACTCCAGAGGCCGAGCGCGCGAGCGCGCTCTCGCTGCTCCGTGTAGCTGGTCGTGAGCAGGCTGAGTGTCGAGGGGGCAAGGATGGCGCCGCCGAGGCCCTGCACAGCACGCGCGACTTCGAGCATCGTTCCGTTCTGTGCGAACCCACCCAAGAGGCTTGCGCCGACGAAGATTGTGAGCCCGAGAAGGAAGATCTTCTTGCGGCCGAACAAGTCGCCCAAGCGGCCGCCCAAGAGGAGGAAGCCCGCAAACGTCAGGGCGTACGCGTTGACCACCCATTGCAGTTCGTTCTGATTCATGCTGAGCGATTGCCCGATCTTGGGCAGCGCCACGTTCACGATCGAGATGTCGAGGACGACCATGAATTGCGCGGCGCAGGCGATGGCGAGCACCGCCCATGAGGGGATGTGGGCGTGGGTGGCTGACTCGTGCGCAGCGGGAGCAGGCGAAGACGTGCTGGTCGTCTCTTGACTCATCGGTAACCCCTGATTTGCGACTGTCTACGGCGGGCGGGCGCCTTCATGTGCAGAGCAGACTGCTTCGACTCTAGGCCCCAACCTACGAACACCCTGAGACATTTCCTGCGGGAGGGTGCAGCCCGAGCTGCGAGGCGGTGAGACAGGCGGGCTGCGCGGCGTGCCGGTCGGGCGGAAGCGGTACCGTCCGCGCATGACAGATCGCCCTGAGCACACCGCCAGCGTCGACGACCTGCTCCGCTCACCGCTGCACGATCGCCACCTCGCGCTCGGAGCCAAGATGGGCGAGTTCGGGGGTTGGACGATGCCGCTGGAGTACGCCGGCGGCGGAGTCATCGCCGAGCACAACGCGGTCAGAGCAAACGTCGGTATCTTCGACGTGTCACACCTGGGCAAGGCGTCGGTGCGCGGCCCAGGTGCCGCGGCCTTCATCGACGCCACGCTGACCAACGACCTGTCGAGGATCAGCTCGATGGAGTACACGCATGGCGCGCGCGGTGCGCAATACACGCTGTGCGCCGACGATGCCTCGGGTGGTGTCGTTGACGACCTGATCGTCTATCTGCGCGGCGACGACGACGTCTTCCTCGTACCCAACGCCGCGAACACCGCCGAAGTCGTGCGTCGGCTCGCAACCGCGGCGCCCGACGACATCGAAGTGCGCAACTTGCACCGAGACTTCGCGGTGCTCGCCGTACAGGGGCCGCGCTCGCCTGAACTCATCGATGCGATCGGGTTGCCGTCGAAGCATCCGTACATGTCGTTCATCGATAGCGTGTGGACGTCGAATGCGGGCGTCAGCACGGACATCACGGTCTGTCGATCCGGCTACACCGGCGAGCGCGGCTATGAACTGGTGGTGCCCAGCGCTGACGCTGGTGCTGTGTGGGATCAGCTGTTTGCAGCTGGCGCGCCCCTCGACGTCCGCGCTTGTGGGCTTGGTGCTCGTGACACTTTGCGCACCGAAATGGGGTACCCGCTGCACGGGCAGGACCTCTCGCTCGACATCACTCCGAACCAGGCGCGCGTGGGGTGGGCGGTCGGCTGGAAGAAGCCGGCGTTTTGGGGACGCGACGTCCTACTCGCCGAGCGGGCTGCCGGACCCAGCCGCATCTTGCGCGGTCTTGAGTCCCTCGATCGGGGCATCCCGCGGCCTCACATGACCGTGAAGTCACCGGACGGTGAGGTGGTCGGTGAGGTGACCAGTGGCACGTTCTCACCTACCCGCCGGGTCGGCATCGCGCTCGCGCTGCTTCGACCCGACATCGTCGAAGGCGACGAGGTCGAGGTCGATGTACGTGGCAGGCCATCCACGATGCGCGTGGTGAAGCCGCCCTTCATTGAAGGGAGTCGTGCGGTATGAGCCAGCCCGAACGCATCGTCCTCATCGGCATGATGGGCGCCGGCAAATCCACAATCGGCGCGAGCCTTTCGAAGCTCACCGGCTGGCCCTACATCGACAACGACCAGGTCGTCGAGCAAATGGTCGGCATCCCGACGCGCGATTTGCTAGAGCAGCGCGGAGTCGAGGAGTTGCGGATAGCTGAATCCGCTGCGGCTATTGAAGTTTTGACGAGGCCCACGCCACTCATTGCCGGTGCGGCGGCGGGCATCGTGCTCGATCCGGCTGTGAGCGCACAGGTTCACGACGAAGCCTTCGTCGTCTTTCTGAAGGCACGGATCGAGACGCTGGCCAAACGGGTCGAGGGCACCTACCGCCCGTGGCTGGGCGACGATCCTGAGGCGACGCTGCGCAAGTTATACGTCGGCCGCGAGCCGCTCTACGAGAAGATGGCTGATCTTGTCCTGGACGTCGAGGGGACGACGCCGGACGCCGACGCGCAGCGCATTCTTGAGGCATTCCGGGCGGCGCCCGACTAGTGGCCCATCGCGGTGATGAGGAAGCACGTCATCGTCGCAATCTCACCGCATGCCCCGACGACATCTCCGGTGATGCCACCAAACCTGCGTACAGCGTGCCGGCCAACTAAGCGCGCGATTGCAAGCGCCACCAGCACCGCGGCGAGCCGCTGAATTGCGCTGTTGACGCCCTCGATATTCGCGTAGACGGGACCGTAGAAAGTCGCGCCCACGCACAGTACGAGCGTCCAGAAGATCGCGACGATCCGAGAGACCGAGCCGACAACGATCTTGCTCATGCCCTCGGTCGCGGCCGCTGGAAGCCCTGGCGTGCACGCCCACAGCATGGCCACTCGCCCTGCGACCACGCCAAGCACCAATGCCTGCGTACCACGACCGACCAGGGTGTTGCTGGTCAACGCGAGGACGTCGATTCCGAGCACGCCGATAAGGGCTGCGACCCCAATCGCGCCAACCGAGCGGCTGCGCGTGATCTCGAGTGCCTCTTCGCCCGGCCTGCCTGACGCAAGGCCGTCAGCGGTGTTGGCGAGGCCACCGAGTTGCATCCCGCGCGACAGCAAACCGAGCGTGAGGATCGCCAGCGCGGACGCGATCAGCGGGCCTTCGAAGACCGGGTTCGCGTGGCGGATATACAGCGTCGGGCCGGGGTACACGATCCGAGCAACGATGATCACGCCCGCGGCGATAAGTGCCAACGCGGCACCGATCAATGGGCTCCAGGCCATCGAGGAGCCAGCGATCCGTCGATTGATGCGGGCAGCCCTCACCGGTGCCACGGTGAACATTTCCAGGGCTAGTCGAAGGCCGTCGAAGTCAGGCACTGTCGCGCACGTGCGCTTCGTCGAAGATGGCCATTACGCCGAGGATAACCGCCGCTCGCGGGCGCTGTCCGACGAATGCGGGAGTCCGGATAACCCTGCGACCGGCAAGTTCCGAAGTCCGGACAACCCCGATCGTTGGGAAAAATGCTGCCATAGTCTGCGATATCGGCGCCGCGGTCGCCGGCCGTTCGTTCAGCTAGTTCAATGGGCGGTCGATGCCTCGGCCTCGGCCGGCGAAACGAACGAGACCGGTGCCGCGAAGGCCGCGCGACGTGCCGCGCGCCGCAGTGCAAGCAGGACCGCGCGGCCCGCGACCAGTACGAGAATCGCATTGCCTAGTGCCCTGGTCAGATCCCAGCCGACCGAGGTCGCGATGTAGAACGCCGCGTAGTGATGGATCTCGGTCGCCCAGCTAGCCCCTGGTACGTAGGAGATCTGGGGTGAGAGTCCGCTGGTTTCGAACGGCCAAAACCACAGGTTCGTGATCGCGCCGTACAGCAGGCCGGCAGCCGCGCCATAGGCGGCGAGCATCGCGATCTCCGCCTTGCCGCGCAATGGCGGTAGACAGCCGGCGAACAAGCCGACCCAGCCTGCCGCCAGCATCTGGAACGGCAACCAAGGTCCGACGCCGCCGGTAAGTAGAGCGCTCGCGAAAAGCGTGAGTGTCCCGAGTACGAACCCGAAGCCGCGTCCAAGAACGCGACCGGCGGGGATCAGCAGGAAAAAGACTGGCGAGGCGCCAGTGGCGTCGATGCTAAGTGGACGTAATGCCGCACCGCATGCCGTGAGCACGCCGAGCAGCGCGATGGCCTTCGCGTCCATGCCGCCGTCGGCGACTTCGGCGAGTACCACGACGAGCAGCAGTGGCAACACGATGGCAAAGATCCACGGCGCGTCGGCGGTGTGCGCCGTGTTGACGTTCTGCGCCTTGCTGTGCAAGAGAAAGGGCCAGCCGAACGCAAGGACGCCGAACCCGCTCGCGACTGCTAACGCAAACGTCGAGCGAAGCTGCAAGCCAACAGCGGCCGGACGTCGCGCGGTGCGGCTCGTCGTCGCCACTACCGTCGACACAGTCATGACGCCGCCTCCGGTGTCCGAGTCATGACGCCGCCTCCGGCGTCCGAGTCATGACGCCGCCTCCGGCGTCCGAGCCACCGCGAGCGTCGCCCGTACTTGCGCGACGGTCAACCATGGAAGCGGCGCGAGGATCTTCGCGATCTGCGGCGCGAACGCGGGCGAGGCCGTGACCACCTCACGGGTAGGACCGTCCGCGACGACCTCGCCGTCGGCGAGCACGACGGTGCGGTGACTGACCTCCGCTGCGAGTTCGACGTCATGCGTCGCGAGAATGACTGCAGTTCCGGCGGCCGCGAGTTCGCGCAGGACAACGACAAGGCGTGCTTTTCCTGGGTAGTCGAGGCCACGGGTCGGCTCGTCGAGCAAGAGCACGGTCGGCTTACCGGCGACGACTAGCGCAAGTGCGAGTGCGAGCCGCTGTCCTTCGGACAGGTCGCGCGGGTGGGTGTGCCCGGCGATGCCGGGAGCCAGCCGGTCGAGCAGGGCGCGAGCATCGGGCTGGGCGCCGGCGCACTCGTCGTCGACCGTGTCGGCCCAGAACAAATCAGCTGGCTCCTGCGGCACGAGACCGATATCGCGAACCAGATCCGAGCCGCTGATGCGATACGGGTCGTGACCCGCAACGGTCACCTCGCCTGTCATCGGAGGGTTGACCCCGACCAACTGGGCAAGCAGTGTCGACTTGCCGGCGCCATTGCGGCCCATCAGCGCGACGATCTCGCCTGGTCGCACGACCAGGTCGATGCCACGCAGTGCGACGACGTCGTCGTAGTTCGCGTGCAATTTGCGCACCGACACAATGGGCTCGTCAACTGCCGGCTGCAACTGCCCCGGTGTCGGCATGGTGGCCAACTGCGCACGTAGCGCATCTGCTGCACGTCGCGCATCGCGTACCGACAAAGGCAACGGCGCCCACTGCGCTAGCCGACCGAGCTCGACGACCGGCGGCGCGACGATGCTGTCCTCCATCGCAAGTGCCGGCGTCGTGTCATGAACGCGACCATCGGTATCGACCTGCACGACCCGGTCCGCGTACTGAATCACTCGCTCGAGGCGGTGCTCGGCGGCAACAACCGTGACCCCAAGATCGTGCACCAGCCGAGTCAGGGCCGCGAGTACGTCATCGGCACCCGGAGGGTCGAGTGCCGATGTCGGTTCGTCGAGCACGAGTACCCGCGCGCCGGCCGTGAGTACAGACCCGATGGCAACTCGCTGCTGCTCGCCCGACGACAGCGTGCGGAGCGGCCGGTGACGCAGACCCGTCAGTCCAAGCGAATCGAGGATGTCCTCGACTCGACGCCGCATTACTGCGGGCGAGACACCGAGCGATTCCATCGCGTACGCGAGTTCTTCTTCGACGCTGTCGGTAACGAAACCGGCCAGCGGATCCTGGCCGACGTATCCGACGACGTCAGCGAGTTCGCGCGGCGGATTGCTGCGGGTGTCGCGCCCGTCGACGGTGACGCGACCCGCGAGAGTGCCGCCGGTGAAGTGCGGCACCAGCCCGTTGATGGCTTTGAGCAAGGTCGACTTGCCGGCGCCGGTCCGGCCGATGACCAACGCGAACTCGCCGTCGGGGATCGACAACTCGACGTCGCGAATCGCTGGGCCTGCGGCGTCCGGATACGTGACGGTGACCGCCTCGAAGCGAATCATCGGCCGACTCCCACTGGCTCGGGGAAGTCGTTGACGGCCTGTCGCGATGTCGAAATCCCTTGCAGATTAGGGGTTTGCGGTGGTGTGGCCCACGCCGGGATCAGCGCAAGCACGAGACCTACCAGGGCTGGCCATGGCAATTGCGGGACGACGAGTGGGTACGTCGTCGTGTGCAGTGACCCCGGATACAAGCGGCCCGCAAGGAGCATGCCGACGAGTGCCGCAACGCCGGAGGCGACCACGATCCACTCCGACGCGTGCCACGAATCGGGCCGATACTTCGTCCGTGTTGGCTGCCGCCCTCCGAACAACACGGCACCGCAGGCCATCGCGCTGCCAAGCACAAGTAAGGGGAGTCCGATCAACGTCGGCGATGTTGCGTCGAGCAACTCATAGACCGCGATCGCAACCGCGACGAGTCCGGCGACGACGGCGGAAGAGACCAGCCGACGACGGGCCGCCGACACGGTTCCGCGCCTGCCGAAGCCGCGCGAATCCATCGCCGCGGCGAGTTCAATCGAACGCTCCAGAGCGTCCTCGAGAACCGGAAGTGCAATACCAAGCCACGAGCGGACGCCGGACGACGGGCGGCCGCGCAGTCGCCGGGCTCGTCGCACTCTGACGGCGGCCGTGGCGAGTTGGGGTGCGAACGACAAAGCGACTGTGATCGCGACGCCGGCTTCATACAGCGCGCCCGGCATCGCGCGCAGCAGCCGCCGCGGGCTGGCCAACGCGTTCGCCGATCCCACGCAGATCAGCAGCGTCGCGAGTTGCAGGCCGCCGTAGATCGCGCTGAGCAGGCCTTGCACCGTGATGTTCCCGCCGAGGTGCAGCCCGGCGGCCCAGTCGGGCAACGGGACGGTCGGCACTCGCACCAGAACGTCACCGATGGGCTGGGCGCCGAACACGATGTCAAAGACGACGCGCGCAACCAGCACAACGACGCCGAGCCGAAGGAAGAGGCCAAAGGACCGAGAGTTGTGCGGTGACCGACGTGCCGACACCGTAAACGCGGCGACCGCGATGAGCAGCAGCAGGACGATCGGGTTCGTGGTCCGCGTCGCGGCTGCGCCGAGTGCGAGCGACCACGCCCACCACGCCCCTGGGTGCAACGCGCGCGAGGGTCGACCAGCGTGCGGGCTCATGTGTTCATCGTCCGCGCGCTCGGGTCCGCCAGATCGCGGCGCCCCCCAGTATGACGATGAGGGCGATCCCGGCGGTGGTCGTTGCGGCGATGCCGTGGTTGTGGTGCGTGGTCGATCGCAAGGCTGCCAGCGACAGCGGCGACGCGCTTTCCGGCGGGGGCCCGGAGGACTGCGCTGGAGCGGACGACGGTGCTGCGGACGACGGCGCCGCGGACGACGCGTCGCTGATGACCGACGACGAAATCGCGGCGGGTGTGTTGACCGGCTGAGTACTCACCGGCGGCCTACTCGGCGTTGGCGACGGGTCCGGCGTCGGGCCGAGTTGTTGGGTGCTCGCCGTAGCTGTCGGGCTGGCACGGGACGGCGCCGGCGAGGGTGTCGCGGCAGGGGGCGGCGGGGAGGCGGCGACCGCCACCGCGCACTGTGTCTTCGGATAGCCGTCGATCCCGCACACGAGTCCGGCGTCGGAGCCGGTGCCGATTCGGATGGCGGCGGACGCCGCGAGGACGTCTGCACCGGTCGCATCGTCGGGCACATTGAGGCACCCACGCACGACCCCTGCTGGCGGCTTCTCGTGGGCAGGCGCGTCGCTCGCGAGGCCGAAGTCGATCACGACGCCGACGCGAATGTCGCCGGCCTTGGCCGGGGTTGACGCGCAGAGCGCCGAGAAATTCGGCGCGGCTCCGGGCAGCAATCCATTGGCCGCATCGATCTGCTCGGCGAATCGCCACCCCTGAACCTCGCCGTTGACCGGGTGTTCAGTTGCCGGGCCGCGCTGCGAGTACTGCCAGCTCGATGCCTGCCCGACGCTAGCGGGAGCGGCGACGTAGTACGCCCAGTAGCGGTACGCGGTCGCGGCGCTCGCCTGACCAGTAACCGTCATCACGACGGCGGCGTAGCCCACCAGGGCGGCCAGCCCGAGAGCGGCCGCTCTGGTCAGCGTCATCTGGTCAGCACCCTTCGAGTCAGCACCCGTGCTGGGCGCCTCGGCGTCGGCTCAGGAGCAACGCGGCAATCCCCAACCCGACGAGCAACGTGCCGACTGCGCCGAGGGGGATTGGGTCGCCGGCGCCAGTCGTAGGCAACGTCGCGACGGGTGTCGTAACCGGTGATGGCGACGGTGTGGGCGCCGCAGCCGGCGGCGGCGGCGCCGCCACCCGCTCCGTCGAGGCAAGCGTTGTTGTCAGGTCGACTCCGCCGAACGCGCCAGGATCAACGCCGCTCGCATGGGCGAGCATGAGCAGCGTTGCGAGCGGCCCGGGTGTGTTGACGCCCGCCGTCTTCACGTATGTCTTAGTCGCTGCCTCCAGCGCAGCCAATGCTGGTGCAACTGCGGTGGTGCCAGCGCCGCCAGCCTCAAGATCGAGAACGGCGTTCGCCGTCGTCGTCCAGTCGTTGCCGCTGCCGAAGGCGGAGGGGATCGCACCCTTCGTCGCCGCCAACCGCGCCGCGAGATAGCTGGTTGCCGCCGCAGCTGAGGTCGTTGCATCGGTGATGGTGGCTGGGCAGGCCGGGGTCGAACCGGTCGCCGCTGCTGGGCTTACCGGGAAGGCCTTCCCAAGCTCGCCGAGCAACGCTTGAACGGTTGCGAGGTCGTTGGCGTGCAGGGTGGCTTCACCCTGGAAGTCGTACGCACCGCCGCCGGTCGTTGCACTGCAGGCGATCTGCACGGACCGCAGATACGTGTCGCCGGTCTTGCCGGTCGTCGAGGGGACCGTTGCCGGGTCAACGCCGGCCGCGACGAGAGCGCTGAGTGCGAGGCCGGTGGAGTTTGCATCTGACGCCGCCGGGCCAAAGGCAGTGTTGTCGTAGAACCCGCCGTCTGCCAGCTGGAAGTGTTTGAGTGCGGCCACTGCGGTCGTGGTCGGCTTGCCCATGGCAACCAGTGCCTGAATGGCGGCCGCGGTCGCGTTTTCGTCCTCGGTCGTCGCCGTGCAGGCAACCGACGTGTTGGCGCGGTAGGCAGTGAATGAACCGTCCGCGCACTGCTGCGCAAGCAACCATGCGACGGCGGGTGCGTTCGGAGTGTGCCCGGTAGCTTCCAGTCCCAGGATCGCGAGGCTTTGCCGGTAGACGCCGTCATAGGTCGGATCCTGAGCGCCGAACAGCCCGATATTGGCGGGCGCGGCGATGGCGATGGGGGTCGCGCTTGCGGCGGCGACGGGCGCCGGTGCAGGTACTGCCGCGGCGGCGGTAGACGCCAGCACGGTGGTTGCGGCGAGAGCGCAGGTGCTGCCGAGTGCAACGAATGTCGCGAGCGACCGGAGGGCAGACCCGGCCCCGCTGCGGCGGGCTTGCGGGAGATGCCGTGTTTGCGGCGAATGCAGTGGCTCCGTGAGATGCGTGGATCCGTGCGACATCGAGTTCCTCTCGGGACGGGGCCGCGGGGTCCAGGTGGTAGATCCCGGCCCACGAACGCCCCTGACAACACGAACCCCACGTGCGCGGACGGCGCAGCGTGGGGGCGTTGGCGGGTCGGTGCGACCCGGGCTCCGCCCCGCGAACCTCGACGGACGAATGGAGCCGATTCGCATCCGGCAGGTAATCCGGCTCGCCGTCCCAGTGAATAGACAGTGAATAGCACTGGTGCGGCTCACGGTTGCGGGTCAGCGCCGGAATTGGACCGGCTTCCCCTGAACGCGGACGCGTCTTCAGTTGTGGCGGAGCGAAACCCAGAAGGTTGTGGCGCGAGCAAACCACGAGGCGGGGCACGCCGTCAAAGGACGTCAAAACAGTGGGACGCGCTAGCCTGCCATGCGGTTTGATGAACGGCGCTCCCCTGATGGAAGCGCCGAGTTGATCGGGGAGTGCAATGGTCGGCTGGTCGTGGCGGTATGAGAGTGCCGACGGTGAACCCGTGACCCCAGCCGATCTGCCGCCGGCGGAGACGTTCCCGACTCAGTCGGACGCCGAGTCGTGGCTCGGTGAGGAGTGGCGGCCGCTACTCGCTGCCGGTGTCGCTCGGGTGAGCCTGCTCGAAGGCGACCGGGTCGTCTACGGTCCGATGAGCCTCGACCCCACTAGCTGACCGGCGGAGCTAGGGCCTCTTTGCAAGCCGTTCTGTCTTAGCCGGATCACGCTCGATGATCGGACCGAGGGCTTCGTCGATTTGAGCGAGCAGATCGGCCTCGAGCTTGACCCCCGATGCTGCGACGTTCTCGGTGATCTGCTCCGGCTTGGTCGCGCCGATGATCGCACTCGACACGTTCGGGTTGTTCAACACCCATGCGAGGGCGAGCTGCGACATCGGGAGTCCAGCCTGCGCCGCGAGCGGCTCCAGGAGTTGCACGCGCGACAGGACGTCGTCTTCCAACAGACCGGCAACGAATCTCGCGCCGCCCTTCGTGTCGGTGGCCCGCGATCCCGCTGGCGGCGCAGCGCCCGGCTTGTACTTGCCGGTGAGCACGCCCTGCGCCAGTGGCGAGAACACGATCTGGCCGATGCCTTCCCGTTCCGACAGCGGCACCACTTTGGCCTCGATGACCCGCCAGAGCATGTTGTACTGCGGCTGGTTCGAGACGATTCGGTCGAGTCCCATGTCGTCCGCAATGCTCAACGCAGACGCGAGCTGGTCCGCCGTCCACTCGCTTACGCCTATGTAGTTGACCTTGCCCTGCCGCACCAGATCGTCGAACGCGCGCAATGTCTCCTCGAGCGGAGTCTCCGGATCGAAACGGTGTGCCTGATAGAGGTCGATGTGGTCGGTCTGCAGCCGTCGTAGCGACGCGTGGCAGCTCTCGACGATGTGCTTGCGCGACAGTCCGCGGTCGTTGCGACCCGGACCGGTCGGGAAGAAAACCTTGGTGCACAGCTCGTATGACTCGCGCCGGGTGCCAGCGAGGGCTTCGCCGAGAACCGACTCGGCCCGAGTTCCGGCGTAGACATCAGCAGTGTCGAACGTGGTGATCCCGACGTCGAGCGCTGCCGCGACGCACGCCTTTGCGGCGTCCGCCTCGACCTGTGACCCGTGGGTGATCCAGTTCCCGTACGCGATCTCGCTGACGATGAGGCCGCTCTTGCCAAGGTGTCTGAATTCCATGAATTGGACCCTATGCCGCCGTGGCCGAGGGTTCGGCGGCCGGTCGGGCTAGAGGCGAGCTCAGATCTTGGCTCCGCGCGCGACTCTCGTCCCTGGCATCCGCATGCGACGAAACTGCAATGCCCGCATGGCGGCGTAGAGACCGATGCCCTTGGTTTGCTCGTTGGGGAAGCGAGCCGCAACCTGCTGGCGGATCGCCCGCGCCATCAGGATCGAGTCGAATACCGAGCCCAGGATGTAGGCATACAGCGCGAATGTGGTGATTCGAACGACGAGCGTGACGTGCGGAAAGATGAATCCGAGGACGATCACCGGCACCGCGACGGGCACGAAGAGGCCGAGCACGTTGCGCCTTGAGTCGACATAGTCGCGGGCGTACCGGCGCGCCGGACCGCGATCGCGCAAAGGCAAAGCAGTGTCGTCGCCGCGGCGCATTGCCTCGCGGCGTAGCCGGCTTTGCTCAGGTGTTAGGCGGCCGCCTTTGCCCGTCCCGCGCACGGCTCGGCCGCCCGCACCAATGGCTGAGACCTTCCGGGCTGCCTCAGCTTCGCGGCGCTTCGGAGTCGCTTTGCCCTTCGTGGGCGGGGCAACAGTCGTGCCAAGCGGATCCCCGGGGTTGGCCACCCCGGCAGCATCTTTCGTTCCACGTCCGAACACGGAGGACAGGTTAGTCGGTCTTTGTTCGCGCGGAGCGCAACGCTCGTCACCAGTCGCGCGGGAACCCTCTGCCGATGCGGTCCGTCGACACATAGGGTGGAGACGCTCGTCGAGACCGCCAATGAAGGAGCCGACACCCATGGGTGTGATGAAGCGCATGTCGCTCATCTTCAATGCCAAGGCCAACAAGGTCCTTGACCGCGCTGAGGACCCGCGCGAGACGCTTGACTACAGCTACACCAAGCAGCTCGAGCTGCTTCAGAAGGTGCGGCGCGGTGTTGCCGATGTGGCGACGTCCCGCAAGCGGCTCGAACTGCAGGCAACTCAGCTGCAGCAGCAGGCCGACAAATACGACGGTCAGGCGCGTGCGTCGTTGGCAGCGGGTCGCGAAGACCTCGCCCGCGAAGCGTTGACCCGCAAGTCGGCGCTCACCCAGCAGATCAGCGACCTTCAGACCCAGCACGCGCAACTGCAGGCCGAGGAGGAGAAGCTGACGCTAGCGTCGCAACGTCTCCAGGCCAAGGTCGACGCGTTCCGGACGAAGAAAGAGACCATCAAGGCCACCTACACAGCTGCTGAGGCGCAGACGAAAATCGGCGAAGCCTTCTCGGGCATCTCCGAAGAGATGGGCGATGTCGGCTTGGCGGTGCAGCGCGCCGAGGACAAGACCCAGAGCATGCAGGCCAGGGCCGGTGCGATCGACGAGCTCCTTGCCTCGGGTGCCCTCAACGATCCGACTGGGACGAGCACCGACGACATCCAGCTCGAACTCGACCGGATGTCGAGCACCAACGACGTCGAGTCGCAGTTGGCCGCGATGAAGGGGCAACTCGCGGCAGCGCCGGCAACTCCCGCCATCGAGGGCGCAGCACCGGCGGCCGCAGCACCCGTCGAGCAGCCAGCCGCCCAGCCAGCCGCCCAGCCTGTCGCTGCGCCGGAGGAGTCGTCATGATCCTGCGGATCCTTGGTGAGGGCCAGTTCGAGCTCGCGGATCACACGGTCGAAGCACTGAACGGCCTCGACAATCAGTTGCTCGCCGCGGTTGATAGCGGCGACGAGAGCGCGTTCCGTAACACCCTCAATGAGCTGCTCGCCCTTGTTCGTGAAGTCGGGGAACCGGTGCCCGACGACCACCTCGGCCCATCCGAGTTGGTCTTGCCCGGCGCTGATTCAACCCTGGAGGAGGTGCGTGCGCTGCTCGGCGATGAGGGACTCATCCCTGGCTGATCAGCGTCCGTCTTATGGCCCGAACTCGTTTTGCCGCAGACCGCGGTCTGTCGGCTCGCATGGTCTTTGTCATGTTCCTACTCGGGCTGCTGTACGTCGTCTTCATCGGCGTGCTCATCGCGATCCATCTGTCCCCGATCCTCATCGTCGTGATCGCGGGCGGTTTCTTCCTCTTCCAGTTCTTCGGCTCCGATCGGATCGCTTTGTACGCGATGCACGGCAAGATCGTGACGCCTGAAGAGGCGCCTGAACTGCATGCCATCATCGACCGGCTCTGCGCGATGTCGAACACACCGAAGCCGAAGGTCGCGATAGCCGACAGCGACATACCTAATGCGTTCGCGACCGGGCGCAGTCAGAAGCGCGCTGTGGTGTGCGCGACCACAGGCATCATGCGCCGGCTCGACAACGAAGAACTCGAAGGTGTGCTGGCTCACGAGATGTCGCACGTCGCGCACCACGACGTCGTCGTGATGACGATCGCTTCCTTCCTCGGAGTGCTCGCGGGTCTGGTCACCCGGTTCGCGTTCTACGCAACGTTGTTCGGTGGCGGAGGTAACAACCGCGGCCGCAACAACAACCAAGACAGTGCGGCACTCGTCGAACTTGTGGTATTGCTGGCGTCGGCAATTGTCTACGCCATCAGCTTTTTCCTGATCAGGGCGCTGTCTCGGTACCGCGAACTATCCGCCGACAGGTCGGGTGCACTCCTGACCGGACGTCCGTCTGCATTGGCGAGTGCGTTGCAGAAGGTGACTGGCGCGATGGGTCAGATTCCCACACGTGACTTGCGTTCGGCCGAGAGCTTCAACGCGTTCTTCTTCACCCCCGCGCTTGCTCCCGGCTTCACGCTCTCGTCGCTGTTCTCGACCCACCCGTCGCTTGAGAAGCGGCTCCAGCAGCTTGCTGAGATCTCCCGCGAGCTCGGTCAGGGCCGGTAGGACATGGGTTTCTTCGACACGGTGCTCGGCCGAACGAAACCCGCAAAGGCCGACCTCGACGATCTGTTCGCATTACCGTCAGCGGCGTTGACTCTTCAAGCCGGGTTGGATTTCGCGCCCACCGGGCTTGGGTCTGTTTGCTTCAAAGCGGCCGAGGGTGCCGCGTTCGCGCGTACGCAGACCGACGTACAGGAGCTGCTCGATTCGTCGTCCGCAGGTAGCGCGCCGAAGGTCGAACTCAGCAAAGACAGCTTCGGCTACACCTGGTTGCTGGTGCGCCATGACCCGGCCGACGTGCCTGGCCTGGTCACCGACTTGCACGCCGTCAACAGTGGTTTGCAAGATGCCGGCTTCGGGCCACAACTGTTGTGTTCCCTCATCTCCTTCGCCCATGCTGACGGGCGGCGGCTGGCATTGGTGTACCTCTACAAACGCGGCACGTTCTACCCGTTCGCGCCGCTGGGTGGCGACCAACGTCGCGACAACGCGCTGGAGATCGAGGTCCAGGGCACGCTTGCCAACGACATGAAGATCGAGCCCGAACTGACTCGTTGGTTCCCGGTCTGGGGCGCGCCGGGTTTGTGAGCGTGCGGAGCTTGTGAACGAGGGGCCGCTGTGAACTACGGGCCGTCTGCGCGACAGCGGGTGCTGATCGCGCCCGATTCATTCGGCGGATCGATGTCAGCCAATGAGGCTGCCGACGCGATCGCCGCCGGCTGGCGCGATGCTCGTCCCACGGACATCGTGGCGACCTTGCCTCTGTCGGACGGCGGCCCGGGCTTCATCGAAGTCCTCCACGCAGCCCTTCACGGCAAGCTGATCGAGGTCAAGGTCGACGACCCGCTCGGCCGACCCGCACATGGGGCGGTGCTCGTCGTCGATTCAGGCGGCCACCGCACCGCGTACGTCGAGTCGGCGCAGGCGTGCGGCCTGCACCTGCTCCAACCTCTCGAACGCGATCCAAGCCGGACGACGACTGCTGGCGTCGCGGCGTTGCTGCAGGCGGCGCTCCTCGCTGGAGCTGACCGCATCGTGGTGGGCCTCGGAGGTTCGGGTACCAACGACGCGGGCTCGGGCATGATCGAAAAGCTTGGTGCGGACGCCGACCGGCTGCGCGCTGTCGATCTCGTGGTCGCCACGGACGTCGACAACCCACTACTTGGTCCGGTCGGCGCCACCGCTGTCTTCTCGGCACAGAAGGGCGCAACTCCCGAGATGATGCCGGGGCTCGAGGAACGGCTGGCGGGGTTCGCCGACCTCATTGGGCCGGATCTGGCGCTGCTCCCGGGCGCTGGGGCGGCCGGGGGCCTGGGATTCGCGCTATTCGCGCTGGGTGGCCACCGTGAGAGCGGCGCCGACCTGGTGCTGCGGGAGTTGGATGTCGCCGGCCTGATCGCGGCATCGGACCTGGTGGTCACGGGCGAGGGATCGCTCGATGGCCAGTCTCTGGCAGGGAAGCTCCCCGTCAGGGTGGCTGCCCGCTGCCGCGACGCGGGGGTACCGTGCGTCGCGATCGCGGGCCGAGTGATGCTGGGAGGTCGCGAGGTGGCCGCGGCTGGATTCGCCGGTGCCTACTCGATCGAGGACTACGCCGGCTCGTTAGAGGCGGCCATCGCGCTGGGCGCGCCCGGGCTCCGCGGACTGGCGATCACGGTGGCCAAAGACTGGCGCAGCTAGCGTCGCCGCCGTGGCGCATTTTCGGGATCGCCGCACTCTAGGCCCACATTCGGGATGACCGGCGCCCCAACCGGTGTTGCTCGTGAGACGATGGGACCAGGACGAACATCAGGGAGCACATCGATGACCGCTCAAGGCGACACCACCACACGACCCGACACCGACACCGGCGTCACTGACGTTGAGACTGGCGTCACTGACATTGAGACCGCCGTCACTGGGATCGTGCTTACCGATCACGCCGCCGCCAAGGTGAAGGCGCTGCTCGAGCAAGAGGGTCGTACTGACCTCGCGCTGCGGGTGGCCGTCCAGCCCGGTGGCTGCTCCGGATTGCGCTACCAGCTCTACTTCGACGACCGCTCGGTTGACGGCGACCAGGTTCAAGACTTCGGCGGCGTGAATGTCGTGGTCGACAAGATGAGCCAGCCGTACCTCTCCGGTGCGTCGGTCGACTTCGTCGACACCATCGAGAAGCAGGGCTTCACGATCGACAACCCGAACGCCGGCGGCTCGTGCGCTTGCGGGGACTCGTTCCACTAGTTCTGGTGACCTAAAGGCCCTGCCGTCGGCAGGGCCTTTAGCATGCCCGCTGCCATGCCTGCGATGATGCCGTGCTGTTCGAGACGCTGGGAGTTGACCGAACTGATGTCTGAGCAGATGCGCATCGCGGTGACGGGGTCGATCGCGACTGATCACCTGATGTCCTTTCCTGGGCGGTTCGCTGACCAGTTGATGCCTGATCAGCTGCACAATGTCTCGTTGTCCTTTCTGGTCGACCGCCTGGAAATCCGCCGTGGTGGTATCGCCGCCAACATTTGCTTCGGCATCGCGGCGTTCGGCCTGCGGCCGATCCTCGTCGGTGCGGTCGGCGCCGACTTCGACGACTACCGGTCGTGGCTCGACCGGCACGGCGTCGACACAGAGTCGGTGCACATCTCCGATCTGCATCACACCGCGCGATTCGTGTGCACGACCGACACTGACCAGAACCAGATCGCGTCGTTCTACGCCGGCGCCATGAGCGACGCCAGGTTCATCGAGCTCCGCCCAGTCGCGGCCCGCGTCGGCGGCCTCGACCTCGTGGTCATCAGCCCGAACGATCCAGAGGCGATGCTGCGCCACACCGACGAATGTCGAAGCCGCGGCTACCGCTTCGTGGCCGACCCCTCGCAGCAGCTGACGCGGATGGAAGGACCTGAGATCCGCAGGCTCATCGAGGGCGCCGCCTTCTTGTTCACAAACGAGTACGAGAAGTCGATGACCGAGACCAAGACCGGATGGTCGGACGCCGAGGTTCTTGCCCGGGTGGAGGTCAGGGTCACGACGCTCGGTCCGCGTGGGGCCATCATCGAACGCGTCGGTCAGCCGCCCATCAGGGTGGCAGCGGTCCCGGAGCGCGGACTCGCCGACCCGACTGGTGTCGGCGACGGTTTCCGAGCAGGGTTCTTCGCCGGGCTCGCGTGGGGTGTCGGACTCGAGCGTTGTGCGCAGATCGGTTCGTTGCTTGCTACTTACGTGTTAGAGACGGTCGGCCCGCAGGAGTACGAGGTGAAGCCGGCCGCGTTTTACGACCGCTTTGCAGAGACCTTCGGTGACGACGCTGCGGCCGAGATCGGGCACCTGGTCGACGCCGGTTTGAACTCATAGTTCGCCCTGTCGCCGCGCCGGATTTTGGGTGGCCCTGTGGGCAGTTGGGCAACCCGCCTGGAGTAGGGTTTTGCCGACCCCGCACGGGCGGGCGCACATGCCCGGCCCCATCGGTCCCTGGCTAGTCCATGGCCCGTCCGGCCTGTTCACGGAAGGCGACACGTGAGTCCGAGCACCGACGGATCATCGCGGCAATCCGGCCGTAAGCCTGGTCGGCTCGGTCTGGTCGTCCGCTCGGCGATGACCGTCGCAACGCTCGTGCTGGTGACGGGCTGCTCCAAGGACAACGTTCCGCGATTCGCGATGCCAACCCCGATCACCGCTGAAGGTCACCGGGTTCTCTCGTTGTGGCAAGGCAGTTGGATCGCTGCGCTGTTCGTTGGCTGCCTTGTCTGGGGCCTGATCATCTGGTGCATCATCGCCTACCGCAAGCGTGGCGAGGGCCCTGCGCCGCAGCTCGCGTTCAACCTGCCGATCGAGATCCTGTACACCATCGTGCCGGTCATCTTCGTCGGCGTCCTCTTCTACTTCACGGCGCGCGATGAGAACGCGATCGACAAGCTGGCGCCGAACCCGCAGGTCACCGTCGAAGTCGTCGGATTCCAGTGGGACTGGCAGTTCAACTATCTGAGCAGCGCCGATGACGCGACCGCCGTGACGATGGCCAGTGTCACGGGCGACAACGCGCATGGATCGCCCGCAACCCTCGAGTTGCCCGCGGGTGAGTCGGTGCGGTTCAAGTTGGTGTCACCGGACGTCATCCACGCCTTCTGGATACCCGCGTTCTTGTTCAAGCGCGACGTGATCCCAGGCCGAACTAACGAGTTCGAGGTGCACATTGACGCCGACAAGGCCGGCAACACCTACGAGGGTCGATGCACCGAGTTCTGCGGCCTCAACCACGATCAGATGCTTTTCCACGTGAAGATAGTCACTCCGGCCACGTACGACGCGGATCTGGCGAAGATGGAAACCGCCTTCAAGTCGGGGAGTAGCACATGACCGCCGCAGGCATTGCGCAGCCGATCACTCGTCCGTACAAGAAGCGCGGTTCGTCGCTGGTCAACTGGATGACCACGACCGACCACAAGCTGATCGGCCAGCTCTACCTGGCGACGTCGTTCCTGTTCTTCCTGCTGGCCGGTGTCATGGCGCTGTTGATGCGCGCCGAGCTGGCCCGCCCGGGCCTCCAGTTCCTCACGAATGAGCAGTACAACCAGCTCTTCACGATGCATGGCACGATCATGTTGCTGCTCTTTGCAACTCCGCTGTTCATCGGTTTTGCCAATGTCATCGTGCCGCTACAGATCGGTGCACCAGACGTCGCATTCCCGCGGCTGAACATCTTCAGCTTCTACCTGTTCCTGTTCGGCGGCCTCATCACGATCGGCGGGTTCCTCACTCCGGGCGGCGCCGCGGACTTCGGCTGGTACGCCTACACGCCGCTGACAAACGCGGCGCACTCGCCCGGTGTCGGTGGCGACATGTGGATCATGGGGCTCGTTGTCTCAGGGCTCGGCACGATCCTTGGTGGCGTCAACTTCGTCACCACCATCATGGTGATGCGGGCCCCTGGCATGACGATGTTCCGGATGCCCATCTTTACCTGGAACATCCTGCTCACTTCGATGTTGGTGTTGCTCGCGTTCCCGGTTCTTGCGGCCGCGTTGTTGTGCCTGGAGGCCGAACGCAAGCTCGGCGCGCAGATCTTCACAACTGCCAACGGTGGCCCGATCCTGTGGCAGCACTTGTTCTGGTTCTTCGGGCATCCCGAGGTGTACATCGTCGCGATCCCGTTCTTCGGGATCATCACCGAGATCTTGCCGGTGTTCGCCCGCAAGCCCGTGTTCGGCTACAAGGGACTTGTATTCGCGACGATCTCGATCTCCGGCTTGTCGATGACGGTGTGGGCGCACCACATGTTCTCCACCGGTGCGGTGCTACTGCCGTTCTTCTCGTTCATGACTTTCCTGATCGCCGTCCCGACTGGCGTGAAGTTCTTCAACTGGATCGGCACGCTGTGGCGTGGCCAACTGAGCTTCGACACTCCGCTGTTGTGGGCGCTCGGATTCCTTGTCACGTTTTTGTTCGGTGGGCTGACCGGCATCATTCTTGCGTCCCCGCCACTCGACTGGCATGTCACCGATACGTACTTCGTCGTTGCGCACTTCCACTACGTGCTCTTCGGCACGGTGGTGTTCGCGATGTTCGGCGGGTTCTACTTCTGGTGGCCGAAGATGACGGGCAAGATGCTCGACGAGCGTCTTGGCAAGGTGCATTTCTGGACGCTGTTCATCGGGTTCCACACCACGTTCCTGGTGCAGCACTGGCTCGGCGTGATTGGTATGCCGCGCCGGATCCCCGACTATCTTCCGACCGACGGGTTCACCACCCTGAACACCGTGTCGACGATTGGTGCCTTCATTCTGGGGCTCTCCATGTTCCCGTTCTTCTTCAACGTCTGGAAAACCTGGCGGCATGCGCCGCTGGTTGGCGTCGACGATCCATGGGGTTGGGGCGCGTCGCTTGAGTGGGCGACGTCATGCCCACCACCACGGCACAACTTCGTACGCATGCCACGCATCCGCTCGGAGCGTCCAGCGTTCGACCTGCACCATCCCGAACTGACGGGCCGACCGCAGGTACCTGTGGCAGCAGGCTCGGCAGTTGAAGGAGGCAGCGCCTAATGAAGACCGAAGGTCTGCTCTTTGCGGGTTGCGCAATCTTCTTCGCGGTCGTCGACATCATCTACTGGACGCTGTCACACGACCCGACTGGCACTACCGCGTTGGCGCTTGCGGTCGGCCTTGCATTCCTCGTGGGGTTCTACTTGTTTGTCACAGGTCGGCGCACGGGCATGCGTCCCGAAGATCGACGTGACGCCGAAATCTCAGAATCCGCAGGTGAATTCGGCTTCTTCAGCCCACACAGCTGGTGGCCGTTGTTCACCGCTGCGTCGGTCGCCGTCGTCGCACTGGGCGTTGTGTTCGCCTGGTGGCTAGCGATCCTCGGCATGATGTTCGTCATCTTGACGGCGTTCGGTTTCGTGCTCGAGTACTACCGCGGGATTCACATCCAGCAATAGGTACTTGATTCGTATCGAGCCGTTTCGGTTGTGCCACGCTGTTGACGGTTGTGCACACGCTGCTGATTCGTGCACAGATTTCGCGGTTCTGGCGTGTGTGCGGAAAGTGTCGGTGGTCGTGGGTAGCTTCGTTGCGTGTTGATCGCGGAGGCCGATGTCGATGAGTTTGTCGATGATTCTGATCGCGCGGTCGCCTTGTCGTTGTTGCCTGATGCTCGACCTGTGTGGTCGTTGCAGGATTTGCTGGAGTTCGAGCCGGGTCTTGTGACGGTTAGTCGTTTGTCGCTGCTCGACGTGGAGTCCCTTGATGAGTTGTCGGCGTCGGTGGCGTTGGAGTTGCTGGAACGCCAACAGGCGTGGTTGGCGGAGTTGACGGTTCGGGTGACGGCGCGGGTCGCGGGTCCGACTCCGCCGCCACCAGATCCTGGCGAGTTTGATCCGGTGGGCGGTGAGCCGATCGACGCGGGGGTGAATCTGGTTGCGGCGACGTTGGGGATGACGAGCCGTGGGGCGCAGAGCCGGGTCGACACGGCACGGGCGATCACGGAGACGTTGCCGCGCTGCCAGCTGGCGATGGCGGCGGGGTTCATGGGGTATTGGCATGCGCGGGTCGTCGCCCGGGCGGTGGCGGAGGCGGGCTTGGATCGGGCCGGTATTGCCGCGGTCGATGCGCGGGTCGCGTCTGGCGTTAAGGGGCAGAGTTGGGGGGCGTTTCGGCGCACTTTGCGTCGTGCGGTGGTGGCGGCGAACCCCGATGTGGTGCTAGCCGAGCACGCTACGGCGATGGTTCATCGAGGGGTGGACAAGTTCGACCTGCTCGACGCGGTGATGAGCGAGTTCCGGGTGACCATGTCATCGGTGGACGCCCAAACGGTGTGGTTGGGGCTGGATGCGACCGCGGCCCAGTTGCAGGGCGCCGCGAAAGCCGCCGGGCTGGCCGATGAGGGCATCGATGCCTACCGATCTGATGCCCTGGTCGCCTGGGCGAACAATGC
>DASYAG010000082.1:0-40521 GCA_036501485.1 Acidothermaceae bacterium
GGGGCCGCGTAGACCGGTGCGGCAGCCTGTACCGGTGGCGCCTGCTGAACAGGCGGCGCGTAGACCGGTGCGGCCGCGGGAATCTGCGCCTGCGCAGCAGGTTCCTCGTCGGTCAGGAGACCCTTTGTCTCGGCCTTGAAGATCCGCAGTGAACGACCGATACCGCGTGCGGCGTCCGGAAGTCGCTTGCCGCCGAATAGCACCACCGCCACTAGCGCGATGATCGCCCACACCCAAGGCTCGTCCATGTTCGTAGTCCTCCAAAAAGAAGCAGCAAGACGTTCATGCTAACCGCCGTGGCTAGAGTTCGTTCGCTTCCGGCCGCCGGTTCATCAAATCCGTTGTGAGCGTGCTCGCGTGGGCCAGATCGCGGCCAAGCGCCTTACCGGCCCGCCACAGCCGAAGTGCCAGTAGCGCCAGCACGACGAGCGCGAGCAGGGCTAGCCCGAGGAACGTCAGCGTCCAGCCAAGCCAGCCCATGTCGAAAATGAAACCACGGCCAAATTAGTGACGGTTCTTCACCCGGGGGGTGAAGAACCGTCAAGGATTTGCTTGGACGGGATGTCAGGCGCGGAAGGCGTGATCCGCGAGGGCTGCGAGGTAGTCAGTGCGCTCGACGGCGAGGGCAAAGTCGAGCAACTCGTCGTAACTGATCGACGAACCGTCGTGCTCCTCGAGTGCCTCAGCGGGGATGTTCCAGTTCGTGGCACGGACGCCACCGGAGATCAGCAGCGAGATGATGTGGTCATCGGCTGGCTTGCGGATCTCCTCGATGCAACGCGGGCAGCGGAAGGCGTAGTACGACAACGGAGCTTGGCTGCAGACCATCAAGGTCAGGTCGTCTGCCGTGAGCTCGACCTCGCCACATGTGGGGCAAGTCGCCTTGATCGTGGTCATGCCATGTCCTTCCGCCCGAGCCGCCCATTCGTGGCGACAGCAAACCTTTCGACAGTGGCTGAAGAACTCTTGACGCCACGCGCGGCCCCTTTCCGGTAGCCCGAATGGCCCATTTGTTGACTGCGACCGCCATTCGGCACGCCGGGCTTGCGCCGGCCGACCAGGGCCCATGGACGATCGGCTAGCCGATTCCCGCCGTGAGGTCGGCGAACAGGCGCGATCGGCGCATCTTGCGACCGCGTTGCGACGGGCGGCCGAAGGTCCTAATTCGGATGGCCCGGCCGAACATGTTAACCGCGGATCGCACCTGCAGCTTGGTCAAATCAGTCCGGCATCGGCGTACGCAGCAAGCGCCGCGGACGCGTCTGCATTCACTGCTGCAGCGAGCGCAGGAGGCTCGATCACTCGACCGCCGCCACCAAGTCGCAGCGCCAACCTGCGGACCCAGCGAGTGTCGGGAGTACGCAGCCCGATCCGGGCTCCCCCGTCGGCGCGGGGCTCGACGAACTCGCACGGGTAGTACTCCGCAACCCAGCGGCCGGATGGTCCGACGTCGAGCACGACCTGAATGTCGTCTGGTCCCGGCTGGAACAATCCCGCTTCGAGGTCTCGCGGTTGGGCCTCTGCAGGTGGACTGGCTGGGACGTCGAGCACCGTAGCCGCGGTGATGCGATCAAGACGGAACAGCCGGACGGCGTCGGCTAACCGGCACCAGCCCTCGAGGTAGCTGCGGCCTTCGACCACACTGACCCGCATCGGATCGACGTCCCGCTCCGTCGTCTCGTCGCGAGCCGGCACGTAGTAGCTCAAGTGCAGTCGACGTTTCTCGGCGAGACCTCGGTGCACCACCGCCAAGATCTCCGCGCTGCCACCACCCCGCTCGACCTCGACCGCGATCGCCGCACTGGTCGTCGCGGCCTCCCCCGCCGCGTCTTCGAGTTTGGCGAGCGCCGAATCGACCGCATCGCGGTCGCGCAGTCCCGGCAGGTCGGCGAGCATTCGCAACCCGACAATCAGCGGTAGCGCCTCGTCGCGCGACAGTCGCAGCGGGCGGGTCATCGGGTCAGCATTGCTGACGGTGATGCGACCGGACGCCGTGATGTCGACCTCGATGAGATCGCCGGGGAAATATCCGGGAAGCCCGCACATGTAGACAAGCTCGAGGTCGCGAGCCAGCTGCTCTTCAGTGACACCGAAGGTGCGAGCGACATCGGCCATCTTGGCCCCGGGACGCGTCAGGAGGTAAGGCACCAGTGAGAGCAGGCGCGGCAACTGCTCGGTCGATCCAGTCATGGGCGCATCCCCTCTCATCGCAAGACATCGTGGAGTCGGGCTAGCACGGCTGCGCGTGCCTCGGCGGGTTCGACGATGACCACATCGGCGCCGTAGCCGACCGCCTCGTCGGCCAGCCGCTCGACGTCCGGAACCAACAGCTCGACGAGATCCCAACCGTCATCGAGCGTACGCACGGACGACGCGCGGCGTCGCAACCCAAACGCGGCGCCGCTGCGCACCCGAAGCGTCGCGGTGATCCGGGCGGTGCTGATGTTCGTGTCGACGATGATCGCGCGGATGTCAGTTCCCTCTGGGACCACCACGCTGCCTGCCTTGCCGACCGGCTCGACGGCTCCGACGATGCGGCTAAGCCGAAAGACACGGGTGTCGGCTCGATCTATGTCATAGGCCGCGAGGTACCACCGGCCGTGCCACGAAACCAACCCCCACGGTTCGACGTGACGGGTCGCACTCGGCGTCCGGTAGTCGAACTTGACCGGACGCCGATCAGTGACGGCGCGGCGCAACGGCTCGAACGCCGGCTCGCTGGTCGCCACCCGCGTCTCGATCGCAACCGGCACCGCGTCATCGATGTCGACGCCCGCTGCGCGTAGTTTCAGGACCGCCTCGAACGCCTGGCCGCCCAGGCTTGCGTGTTGCCAGGTGCGAGCCGCGACGCCGAGGACGGCCAGCTCAGCCGGCTCGAACGCGATGTCCGGCAGGCTGTAGTCGTCGCGGCGGATCCGGTAGCCGGGCTCGTCGTCGAAGGGGCTGTCGCTGCCGGTTTCCAGCGGAATGCCGAGGTCGCGCAGGTCTTCTTTGTCGCGCTCGAACTTGCGCTTGAACGCCTCGTCACCAAGGTCTTCGTAGCCCGCAACCGTGCGCCGAATCTGGTCCGCGGACAGGTACCGCCGGGTCGCCAGTAGGCAGATTACGAGGTTGAGCAGGCGCTCGGTCTTGCGGGCAGACATGGACGCGACGTTAACCCATTCCGCCTCGCGGCACCGGTTCCGGCGCGCTCCCCTTACCTCACGTCGACCCTTACTTCACGTCGACCCTTACTTCACGTCGACGAGGTCGACCCTTACTTCACGTCGACGAGGTCGACCACGAAGATCAGCGTCTCCCCCGGCGCGATCGCCCCGCCCGCGCCACGGTCGCCGTACGCCAGGTGAGCCGGAATGACCAGCCGACGCCGGCCACCGACCCGCATGCCGACAATCCCCTGGTCCCAGCCCTTGATGACTCGGCCGCCACCGAGCGGGAACGCCAGCGGGTCGCCCCTGTTCCACGAGCTGTCGAACTCTTCGCCGGTCGAGAACGCGACACCGACGTAATGGGTCGTGACTGTGTGGCCCGCTGCGGCTTCGGTACCGTCGCCGACAATCTCGTCGACGATCACCAGTTCGGTGGGCGGGTGGCCCTCCGGAAAGTCGATCTCTGGCTTCTCTCGCTCGGCCACGGGGGTCCTTTCGGTCACGACGGGAAACGCGGTAATCAGGCGGGGTAAGCGCCGAGAACGTCGACCACGAACACCAGGGTGTCGGTGCCGCTGATGCCGGCGGCCGACTGTCCTGTCGAACCGTATCCATCCGCCGGGGGGACTACGAGCAGCAGGCGGCTGCCGACCTTGACTCCCACCAGCGCTTTGTCCCACCCGGGGATCACTTCACCGACCCCGATGCTGAACCCGGCCGGCTGGTTGCGCGACCACGAAGAATCGAACTCTTTCCCGGTCGCCCATATCTCGCCGATGTACTGCACGATGAGTTCGTCGCCACTCGCCGTCACGGCGCCGCTGCCCTGGATCAAAGTGGTCGTCGAGAGCGCGGTCGGTGCGGCGGTCTTGGGGATCGAGATCACTGGTTTGCTGGTCAACCCACCGGAGACCGTCGGCAGCGTGCCGCCGCCCGACGCGACCGCCGTGCCAGTCGGTCCGGCGTTACCCGCATAAGCCGCCTTGACGTCGAACACGAGCACCGCGGTGTCGGTCTTCTCCACACCGGTGGGCAGATTCGACGCCACGTTGCCGAACCCGGCGTCCGGCGGCAGCAGGACAAGAACGCGGCTGCCGACCGGTACCCCAACCAGGGCTCTGTCGAGTCCGGTGAGCTGGATGTTGCCGGTGCCGACGGGAAGCGTGTCGGGAGGCTCAGCGTCACCGAAGGTGTCTTGGAACGTCGCGGCGCTGCGCCACGTGCGACCGAAGTCGTCGACAACCGCAAGGTCGCCGACCTTCAGGGTCGCACCGGTGCCTCTGGTCACGACGCTGACTTCAGTGACCTTAGGTGGCTTTGCGGCGAGCAGCTTGATGGTCGGAGCGGCACCGAACGCGCCGGACACGGTGGCACTAGCGGTCGCATCCGATGCGATCGGAACAGGGGCGGACGACGATGCGCTGCCGCTCTTCGATTTCGAGCTACAACCGGCGACCAGCACGGCGGCGGCCGCGAGCGCGGCGGCGGTGACCGTCAACGGCCGGCGGGAGTTCAGGCGAATCAACGTGAAGCTCCAAGGGATGCGTCGCGGAGGGAACTCGTGCACGCTAGCGAGCGGATCTGAGAGCGCGCTGAGCGCCCCAGCCATCACATGCTCGCGATCAACTTCTCCACCCGGTCGTCAACAGAACGGAACGGATCCTTGCATAGGACGGTTCGCTGGGCCTGATCGTTCAACTTCAGGTGCACCCAGTCGACCGTGAAGTCGCGGCGCTTCTCTTGGGCGCGCTTGATGAACTCCCCACGCAACCGGGCCCTCGTCGTCTGCGGCGGCACTGACTTCGCTTCGAAAATCTCGAGATCGCGCGCGACCCTGTCGACCATCCCTCGCCGTTCGAGCAGGTAGTACAGGCCACGGTTGCGGTTGATGTCGTGGTAGGCGAGGTCGATCTGAGCGACCCGCGGCGACGACAGCGGGAGGTTGTGTTTCGCGCGGTACCGCTCGATCAGCTGGTACTTGATGACCCAGTCGATCTCGCGCTCGACCAAGGAGAGATCGCCGGTCGACACCGCGGTGACCGTGCGCTCCCACAAGTCGAGCACCCGCGTCGCAATGGGGTCGGGGCCACGGCGTGCAACGAAGTCGCGCGCCTTGCCGAGGTACTCCTCCTGGATTTCCAGCGCGCTGGCTTCGCGGCCGTTGGCCAGCCGCACCTTGCGGCGGCCGGTCGCATCGTGACTGACCTCGCGAATCGCGCGAATCGGGTTCTCCAGCGTGAGGTCGCGAAGCACGATGCCGGCCTCGATCATCCGCAGCACGAGGTCCGTCGAGCCCGTCTTCAGCAAAGTCGTGGTCTCTGACATGTTCGAGTCGCCGACGATCACGTGCAGGCGACGGAACCGCTCGGCGTCCGCATGAGGCTCGTCACGCGTGTTGATGATCGGACGGCTGCGCGTCGTCGCGCTGGACACGCCTTCCCAGATGTGCTCGGCGCGTTGGCTGACGCAGTAGACCGCGCCGCGAGGAGTGGCCAGGATCTTCCCCGCCCCGCAGATGATCTGGCGGGTGACGAGGAATGGGATCAGGACGTCGGCGAGCCGGCCGAATTCACCCTGCCTGCCGACCAAGTAATTCTCGTGGCATCCATAGGAGTTGCCGGCCGAGTCGGTGTTGTTCTTGAAGAGGTAGATGTCGCCGGCGATGCCCTCTTCGCGCAGTCGCCGTTCGGCGTCGACGAGCAAGCCCTCAAGAGTGCGCTCGCCGGCCTTGTCGTGGATCACCAGGTCAACGACGTTGTCGCACTCAGGGGTCGCGTACTCGGGGTGGCTGCCGACGTCGAGATAGAGCCGTGCGCCGTTGCGAAGGAAGACGTTGCTGGAGCGACCCCACGAAACGACCCGCCGAAACAGGTAACGAGCGACTTCATCGGGAGACAACCGTCGCTGGCCGTGGAAGGTGCAAGTAACGCCGTACTCGTTCTCTAGGCCGAAAATCCGCCGGTCCATGTGCCGCAGCCTAGGCGACACTTCGCTAGATGCCAGCGAGAGGCACGCAAGATCCCAGCGAGAGGTGCGTTTGTTACCAGCGGGAAGCGCGCGCCATAGGTCCGATTGCAAGACCGGGGATCTGCCAGCCACGGGCGACAAGGGCCTCTTCGTAGGCCTGCGCAGCGACCCGCTTCTCGTTCACCAGCCGGTCGACGACCTCAGGAGGTGACGCGTTCTCCCGTGCCAGGTCCAGCCGTGCCACGGCAGCGAGGTACGCCCGCATCAAGCCGTGTAGCCGTGCATCGTTCGTCCAGGACGCCATGTCACCCTCCTTCGCAGACCCGGGTGGCGGCTGCGGACTTACCGCCAGCTCCACCAGTCACGCCTTAGTTTCTCCGGTCACAGAGAGTGATCGGCCAATCGGACCAGTGAACTTGAGCCCAATCGGCGGAAAGATTCGCCGCACCCGGCGCAGCCGTAATACGCGGGCGGCTCAGTCTGATCGCGCTGTTGGCTCAGTCTCATCGCGCCGTTGGCTTAGTCTCATCGCGCCGTTGGCTTAGCGCGGTTGCGCCGGTCGCGCACCGTAACCGCGCGAGCGGCTCAGTCGGGGCCTTCTGGTCTGCTCAGGACTCGACGTCGGGATCCACATCGGCGTCGGGTACCTCGGCTTCGTGGGCCGAACTTGCCGCCAGAAGTGCCTCGAGCTCAGGGCCGACATAACGGCGAAATGCCCGTCGGGTGCGTGACCTGACCAGCGCCGCCACCTCGAGTTGTCCGGCCGTCAGGGCGCGCATCTCACCGTCAGGTGCCTGCGTTAACACGTCGACGGCCAACCGCAGGGCGGCGGTCAGTGAGGAGTCGACGACGAAGCGCTCCTTGAGCAGGCCGCTGATGTGCTCGGCCTGCCCACCCATGGCGACGAAGGCGTGCTCCTCTGTGACCGAACCGTCATAGGTCAGCCGGTAGATCGTGTCGTCGTCCTCTGACTCGCCGACTTCGGCCACCACGATCTCGATCTCGTAGGGCTTCTCCCCCGCGCCGCTGAAGATCGCACCCAGCGTTTGGGCGTAGGCGTTCGCGATCGTGCGGGCGGTGACGTCGCTGCGGTCGTACGTGTAGCCGGTGAGGTCAGCCAGCCGGACGCCGGCCACTCGCAGGTTCTCGAACTCGTTGTAGCGCCCAACCGCGGCGAACGCGATTCGGTCGTAGACCTCGCTGATCTTGTGCAGAGCCTTCGAGGGATTCTCGGCAACGAACAAGATGCCCTCGGCGTACTGGAGCACCACGTTGCTGCGACCGCGCGCGATGCCTTTGCGGGCGTAGTCGGCCCGGTCCTTCATCAGTTGCTCGGGCGAGACGTAGAACGGCGCGCTCATGTGCTGCTCCTGGTCTGCATCTGGGTCACTGTTGTTCGCTTAGCTCAGCGGCGCGGCTGGGCCGCCGGGTCGGATCATGCGAGCATCGACCACGCGGCCGACCATGTCATGCAGGACGTCGTCGGCGACGCGCTGGAAGCCCTCTATCGAGCACGAAACAACCACCGGGTAGATCTGCCGGGTCAGATCAGGACCACCCGTCGCGGAGTCGTCGTCGGCGGCGTCGTATAGCGCCTCTACGCATGCGCGAACGGCGTCTTGCTGGCTGAAGTCTTCGCGGAAAAACTTCTTCAGCGCGCCGCGCGCAAACATGGAGCCGGAGCCGACGGCGTGGAACGAATGCTCTTCGTAGCGGCCGCCTGTGACGTCGAAAGAGAAGATGCGACCTGCCTTCTGCGGATCACTGACGAGCAAGTCGTAGCCCGCGAAGATCGGCACGACAGCGAGGCCTTGCATCGCCATCGGCAAGTTGCCGCGGATCATCATCGAGAGCCGATTTGCCTTGCCCTCAAGGGAAAGCGTCGCTCCTTGAAGCTTCTCGTAGTGCTCGAGTTCGACCTGAAATAGTCGGACGAGCTCGATGGCGAGACCCGCTGTACCCGCGATGCCGACGCATGAATGCTCGTCAGCCTGGAACACCTTCTCGATGTCACGCTGGGCGATGATGTTGCCCATCGTGGCGCGGCGGTCGCCCGCCATCACGACACCACCGGTGTAGGTGACCGCAACGATCGTCGTACCGTGCGGCGCGTCGACTGTGCCCGGGCCGAGGGTGCGCTTGCCGGGCATCATGTCCGGCGCGTGCATGCCCAGAAAGTCGGTGAACGAGCCCACTCCGGGCTGATGAAACGCGTTCGGGAGCCGACCTGAACCGTCGGTCGTCACTGGCCACCCTTTTGGATGTAGGACCGAACGAACTCCTCGGCGTTCTCCTCGAGCACCTCGTCGATCTCATCGAGGATCGAATCGACGTCCTCGTTGAGCTTCTCCTGGCGGTCCTTGAGGTCGCTGCTCGCGGTCTCTTCGGTTTCTACCTCGTCGGCCTCAGTCGAGCGGCGGTTGGACCGCTGCTGACCTCCGGTGTCCTTCTCGGCCATCTGCCCCTCCGGGTTTCTCAGGCCACCGGACGCATGACGCATAACCGGCGGCGCTGTGCCGACATTACCTGCGGGCGGACGTCGGCGGCGCGCCAGCCGTTCGCGGCCCCCCGGCGAGTCGGCCGCAGTTGGCGGCGGTTGACGTCAGTGGGACGTCAGTGGGAGTCGGTGAGCGCTGCGACGAGCTCGGTGGCCGTGGCACACCGATCGATCAGGTCGCCCACGTGCGCCTTGGTGCCCCGCAACGGCTCGAGCGTCGGAATGCGCTGGAGTGAATCCCGGCCGGGCAGGTCGAAGATGACGGAGTCCCACGACGCGGCGGCGACCTCAGTGCCGAACTTGGCAAGACAGCGGCCGCGGAAGTACGCCCGGGTGTCCTCCGGTGGTTCTGTCATTGCCGCGATAACGGCGTCCTCGGTGTGCAGGGTCTGCATGCTCCCCCGCGCCACGAGCCGGTTGTAGAGACCGCGATCGGCCCGCACGTCGTGGTACTGCAGGTCGACGAGCTGCAGCTTGTGCGCCTCCCAGGTCAGGTTCTCCCGATCGCGGTAGCCCTCGAGCAGCGACAGCTTGGCCACCCAGTCGAGCTCGCTGGACAGCTGCATCGGGTCTTCCGATAGCCGGGTCAGGACCGACTCCCAGCGATCGAGGACGTCGCGAGTCACGTCGTCGGCGTCTGAGCCGAACCGGTCCTCGACGTACTTGCGGGCCTGCTCGAGGTATTCCATCTGCAGCTGGATGCCGGTCATCTTGCGGCCGTCGCGCAAGGTGACGCGGTGGCTGAGCGTCGAGTCGTGGGACACGGCGCGCAGGGCAGCTACCGGGCCGTCGATGGAGAAATCGTCGGTCAGGAACGCATCCTCGATCATGGCCAGGACGAGCGCAGTCGAGCCCATCTTCAGGTAGGTCGAGATCTCGCTCATGTTCGCGTCGCCGATGATCACGTGCAGCCGGCGGTACTTCTCGGGGTCGGAATGCGGCTCGTCGCGGGTGTTGATGATCGGCCGCTTCAGCGTGGTCTCCAGACCGACCTCGACTTCGAAGAAGTCGGCACGCTGGCTCAGCTGGAAGCCGTGACCACGCCCGTCGGCACCGATTCCGACCCGACCCGCGCCGCAGAAGACCTGCCGCGTCACGAAGAACGGCGTCAGGTGCCGCACGATCTCGGTGAACGGCGTGCTGCGCTTGGTGAGGTAGTTCTCGTGGCAGCCGTAGCTGGCGCCCTTGTTGTCGGTGTTGTTCTTGTACAGCTGGATCGGCCAGCTGCCTGGCACGGTGGCCGCACGCCGCGCGGCCTCAGCCATCACCCGCTCGCCGGCCTTGTCCCACAGCACAGCGTCGAGCGGGTTTGTGAGCTCGGGTGAGGAGTACTCGGGGTGGGCGTGGTCGACGTAGAGACGCGCGCCGTTCGTCAGGATGACGTTGGCCAGCCCGAGATCCTCGTCGGTTAGCTGCGTGGGGTCGGCCACCTCGCGATTCAGGTCGAACCCGCGCGCGTCGCGCAGCGGGTTCTCCTCTTCGAAGTCCCACTTGGGCCGGCGGCCGTTCGAACTGCGTTCGCGCGCCACCTCCCGAGGCAAGAACCCCGGCACGTAGGCATTGACGATCTGCGAGGACGCCGCCATCGCGTTCGCGGTCGGATGCCCGGGCACCGAGATACCGAACTCGGTCTCGATTCCCATTACCCGCCGGACAGTCACCACATCAGCCTACGTGCCTTGACCGGCATTGTGGCTTCGCGAGGCGCAATGGGTTGTTCGTGGGTTGTTCGTGGTTGTCCGTGGGTTGTCCGTCGGCTGTTAGAGGTACTGGCCGGTGTTCGCGATCGTGTCGATCGACCGGCCCGCCTCCGTGCCCTGCTTCCCGGAGATCAACGTGCGGATGTAGACGATCCGCTCGCCCTTCTTGCCGGAGATCCGCGCCCAGTCGTCGGGGTTCGTCGTGTTCGGGAGATCCTCGTTCTCCTTGAACTCATCGACACACGCCGACATCAGGTGCTGCATGCGCAGACCCTTGTTGCCGCTGTCAATGAAGTCCTTGATCGCCATCTTCTTCGCGCGGTCGACGATGTTTTGGATCATCGCGCCGGAGTTGAAATCCTTGAAGTACAGGATTTCCTTGTCGCCGTTGGCGTAGGTAACTTCGAGGAACCGGTTCTCTTCGGTCTCGTCGTACATCCGCTCGACGGTGCGCTGGATCATGGCCTGCACGGTCGCCTCGCGGGATCCACCATGTTCGGCCAGATCTTCAGCATGAAGCGGCAGATGCGCCTTGATGTACTTGCTGAAAATGTCGCGCGCCGCCTCGGCGTCCGGCCTCTCGATCTTGATCTTTACGTCGAGCCGACCAGGGCGCAGGATCGCGGGGTCGATCATGTCTTCGCGGTTTGACGCGCCGATGACGATGACGTTCTCGAGCCCTTCGACACCATCGATCTCGCTCAGCAACTGCGGCACGATTGTCAGCTCGACGTCGGAGCTCACACCCGAACCGCGGGTGCGAAAGATTGAATCCATCTCGTCGAAGAAGACGATCACCGGGTTGCCGTCACTGGCCTTCTCACGTGCACGTTGGAACACGAGGCGAATCTTGCGCTCGGTCTCACCCACGTACTTGTTCAGCAGCTCGGGGCCCTTGATGTTGAGGAAGAAACTCTTGCCCTCGGGCTTGCCGGTGACCTCAGCGACCTTCTTGGCGAGCGAGTTCGCGACAGCCTTGGCGATCAACGTCTTCCCGCAGCCGGGAGGGCCGTAAAGGAGCACGCCCTTCGGGGGCCGCAGTTCGTGCTCGCGGAAGAGATCGGCGTGCAGGTAGGGCAGTTCGATCGCATCGCGGATCATCTCGATCTGGGCCGACAAGCCACCGATCGCCGAGTAGTCAATGTCGGGGACTTCCTCGAGGACGAGTTCTTCGACCTCAGCCTTGGGAATCCGCTCGTATACGTAACCGGACCGCGTCTCGAGAAGCAGCGAGTCGCCGACCCGCAAGGGGGTGTCGAGCAGCGTGTCGGCCAGCATGACGACCCGCTCCTCGTCGCTGTGACCGATGACGAGTGCGCGTTCGCCGTCTTCGAGGACTTCCTTGAACATGACGACTTCACCTTGGCGTTCGAATGCCAACGCGCGGACGACGTTCAGGGCCTCGTTGAGCATGACTTCCTGGCCCTTGCGGAGCTCCTCGCCTTCAACGGCGGGGCTCACGGTGACGCGGAGTTTGCGGCCGCCGGTGAACACATCGACGGTGCCGTCGTCGTGGCGAGCTAGAAAGACGCCGTAACCCGACGGCGGTTGAGCCAGCCGGTCGACCTCTTCGCGCAGCGCGATGATCTGCTCGCGGGCTTCCTTCAGCGTGGTGACGAGGCGCTCGTTCTGCCCGGTGACGCCAGCCAGACTTGCTTGCGCGTCGGACAGTCGCTCCTCAAGCAGATGGACGCTTCTCGGCGATTCGGTCAGCTTGCGGCGCAACATCGAAATCTCCTCTTCGAGGAGTCCGAGCTGCGCTTGCAGCTGCCGGGCATCGGCGCGATCGTCTCCGCGCGAGCCACTTGTCTGGCCGTCGTGAGAGTCTTCACGACTTGCCATGAGCCTCACCTCCCTGCAGGACTGCACTTCGACCCTACCGTTGTCGCGGTTCACTCATCTTGCGTGAACCCCGGCGAAACGGTCGAACTTTTCCACCTGCTCGGACGCACTTGTTATCGTCGGGAGTGGCCCAGACCTAATAGCTGCGGCCATCGAATGAAGGGTGCCTCTCCGTGACCGCACAGCCGACCACTAGTGGGCCGTCCGTCGGATACCGGGTCTGGATCGACCAGGACCTGTGCACGGGCGACGGCATCTGCGTCCAGGAGGCCCGCAACGTCTTTGAGCTGGACGTCGATGGGCTGGCCTACGTCAAGAACGCGGACGACGAGTTGCTGACCGCCCCGGGGGCGCAATCCGAGGTGCCCGCCGACACGTTCACTGCCGTCGTCGAGTCGGCCCGCAAGTGCCCAGGTGCCTGTATTCACGTGGTTCGGGCCGCCGACGGGGTCGAAGTAGCAGGTCCGGACGCCCAGCTCTAGCTCGGTGGCTCGTCCGATACGTGCTCGGACGCGATCGCTTCGTCCAGCGCGGTCGATGTCGACGTTGGACGCCGACGGCGCACCGGTGCGACCACGCCGTCGGCCAGCCGCCGGGCGCTGACCAGGAAGCCGGTGTGGCCGATCATGCGGTGATCGGGGCGTACCGCCAGGCCTTCGACGTGCCAGGTGCGCAGCATGGTCTCCCAGGCTGCGGGCTCGGCGAATCGGCCGTCGGTGCGCATCGCCTCGACAACGCGCGAGAGCTGCGTAGTGGTGGCGACGTAGCAGCAGATTAGGCCACCCGGCAGTAGCACCGCGGCGGTCGCATCAAGGCATTCCCATGGCGCGAGCATGTCGAGCACAACACGGTCGACGGGCTGATCGAGTGGACGTTCGCGCAGTTCCTCGACGAGATCCCCAACGGTCAGACGCCACGCCGGATGCTCCGAGCCGAAGAACCGCAGGACGTTTTTTGCTGCTACTGCAGCAAAATCCTCGCGCCGCTCGTAGGAGTGCACCTCACCTGTCTCGCCGACGGCCCGCAAGAGCGAACAGCTGAGCGCTCCAGAACCGGCGCCAGCTTCAATGACCCGAGCGCCCGGAAAGACGTCGGCGTAGCCGATGATCATCGCGGCGTCTTTGGGATAGACAACGGTTGCTCCACGCGGCATCGACAACACGAAGTCCGACAGCAGCGGCCGGAACGCGAGGTAGGCCGTGCCGCCGGTCGAAGTCACCACGACCCCCTCGGGCTGCCCGATCAAGTCGTCATGCTCGAGCGCGCCCTGGTGGGTGTGGAACTGCTTGCCCGCTACGAGCAGCACGGTGTGCTTGCGGCCCTTCGGGTCGGTGATCTGTGCCTGGTCGCCGACCTCGAACGGCCCTCGCCTGATCATGCTGGGCTGCCGGCGAGTGCTTTGGCGACGTCCGCGGCGGCCAGCACGCCGTAGACCGCGCCCGCTGGGTCGACCACCACGTACTCCGACGCCGCCGCCACTTGTAGCCGGGCGAGCAGCTCCTCCCCCGACCACGACGAGTTGATCAGCTCTCCAGTGGAGACGTGTCGAGCCACCGATCCCGTGCTTACCCACGGACGACGAGGGGCTGGCATGGCCGTGACGGCGGCCTCCCGAACAACGCCGGTTGGACGCCCGTCGCCGTCGACGATGACGATTCCTTGGGCGTGCGCCTCCTGGGCTCGACGGACCGCCTCGGCCAGCGGCAGATCAGCCAAGACCGAGATCGAGCTGCGGCTCAGAGCTCGCGCGGAGATGCCCGGCAGCCGGTCGCGCAATGCCTGTTGCCGCAACACCTGGGTCGAGCTGACCCACAGCATCGCGGCCACCAGCATCGCCCACAGCGCACTGAACTGGGCATCGGAGCGTCGGGTGCTTATGAGATAGAGACCGAGGATGGCCGTGCAGGCCGCGATCACCCGACCTGCCCAGGCGGCGCCTAAGGTTCCGGTGCGCTGGTTGCGGGTGATCCGCCACAAGGCGGCCCGCAGCAGTTGGCCGCCGTCGAGCGGCAGACCTGGCAGCAGGTTGTAGACGCCGACAAGCATGTTGGACCACGCGAGTCCGGCGGCCAGTACCCAGGCGATGCTGCCGTCGGGCAGCCGCGTGTAGGCGAAGAAGGCGCACACCCCGATCACGAGGTTGGTCGCAGGACCCGCGACAGCCACTGCCGCCGACCTCCCGGGTGTCTCGGGCTCGCGGGCCAAAGTTGAGTGGCCGGCCAGGAAGCTCAGCGAAATGCGTTCGATCGGGATACGAAACCGGCGAGCGACGACGCAATGTGCGACCTCGTGAGCAAGCACGGACACGCCCAGGAACACGCCGAACGCCGCAGCGACGGCGAACCGGGCGCCACCGATCCCAGGGACGGCGCTGGCAACAGTTGGGGCGAACTCCGCGGTGATGAAGGCGACGAACAGCAGCCAACTTGCGGAGATGTAGATCGGGACGCCAAAGGGACGCCCGATCAGGAGACCCCCGTACGTGATGCCTCGAGATGTCGCCGCAGGCCGGCCGTTCTGTTTTTGCCTGACGGGATCTTCGGGGGCGGTCACCTACCGATGCTACGGGCCGCCGAGATGTCCAACCCGCCATCCACACCCGGTCGGATGGAAAACACAGGTAGGCGAGCCGACCCGGAACTGTCGCCAGGCACGCCTACGCTGCCGGTATGACTGCAGTGGAGTTCGCCGGGATCACCGTCGCGCCGGACGGCGCGGCGCCGCCGGCCGAACCTGATCAGCCTCGGCCCTGGGCGCTTTCGCCGTCACGTGCGGGCGATTTCATGACCTGCCCGTTGCTCTACCGATTCCGGGTTATCGATCGCCTCCCGGAGCCGTCGAGCGCGGTCACCACCAGAGGAACGTTGGTCCACGGCGTACTCGAGCGGTTGTTCGACAGTCCGGCGCCTGAGCGGACGATCGACCGCGCCGCCAGCCTGCTCGAACCTGAGTGGCAACGGCTGCTCGAAGAACGCCCCGAGTTGATCGACTTGTTCGCCAGCGTCGAAGCTCCGGCTGAAGCCTCGAGCGACACCGCACCACCGAGCGACGCCGCACCACCGAGCGACACTGCACCACCGAGCGACACTGCACCACCGAGCGACACCGTGGCGAGTACCGGAGACACCGTGAGCGCGTGGCTTGCCAGCGCACGCGTTTTGCTCGAGACCTATTTCGCGATGGAAGACCCGACCCGCATCGAGCCGAATCAACGTGAGTTGCTCGTCGAAGCCGAGCTCTCCGACGGCGTCCGGCTGCGTGGTTTTGTCGACCGCGTCGACGTTGCCCCGACCGGCGCGACCCGCATCGTTGACTACAAGACCGGCCGGTCGCCGTCCGAACTGTTCGAAGGCAAGGCCTTGTTCCAGCTCAAGTTCTACGCGTTGGTCATGTGGCGGGTCGGCGGCACGATCCCGGCACTCTTGAAGCTGTTGTATCTGGGCGACGGGCAAGAGTTGACGTACGCGCCAGACGAGGCCGACCTGCTCGCCACTGAACGCAAGGTCAGAGCGCTGTGGGCTGCAATCGAGCGGGCTTTGGAAAAGCGCGAGTTTCCACCGCACACCAGCCGGCTCTGTGATTGGTGCGCGCACAAGGCGCTGTGTCCCGAGTTCGGTGGCGTGACTCCTGCCTACCCCGAGCCCGCGGGCGCTGCTTCCGTCGTCCCGCTCGATCAACCCACCGAGGCCGACGACATCACGCCATAATCGCCGTGCCCATGACTGTTGTCACACGGATCGGTGATCAACGTCTGAAGCGCCCGACTCCGGGTCGCAGGTAGCGTGAGCGACATGTCCGAACCGATGATTTCCGAACCGCCGATTTCCGAACCGCAGAGCCCCATCACGGCCACCGTCACAACCCCTGCCGCCGCGCGAGCACTGCACCTGTCCAAAATCTACGGCGAGGGCGAAACGACGGTTGCCGCATTGCGAGACGTCACCATCGAGTTCGAGCGCGGACACTTCAGCGCAATCATGGGTCCATCTGGGTCGGGCAAGTCGACGCTGATGCATTGTCTAGCCGGCCTCGACAGCGTGACTTCGGGCAGCGCGATCATCGGCGACGTCGACCTGGGCACCTTGAACGACAAGGCGCTGACGCTCTTGCGGCGTCAGGCGATCGGGTTCATCTTCCAGTCGTTCAACCTGATCCCGACCTTGACCGCGATCGAGAACATCACGCTCCCGATGGACATTGCCGGCCGCAAGCCCGACAAGCAGTGGCTCGACTCCGTCATCGATGCGGTCGGCCTGCGCGACCGATTGAACCACAAGCCGTCAGAGCTCTCCGGTGGCCAGCAGCAACGAGTCGCTTGCGCGCGTGCGCTCGCCTCGCGCCCGACGATCATCTTCGCCGACGAACCGACCGGAAACCTCGACTCGCGCGCGAGCGCTGAGGTTTTGGGGCTGCTACAGCGTTCGGTACGAGAAATGGGTCAGACGATCGTCATGGTGACGCACGATCCGTGGGCGGCGTCCTACGCAGACCGCGTTGTGTTCCTCGCGGACGGCGAGGTTATCGACGAGATGCGCAATCCCACTCAGGCTGCGGTGCTCGAGCGGATGAGCCGCCTCGAGGCCAGAGCACAGGAAGCCTGATGCTGCGGGCCACCCTGCGCAACGTCTTTGCCCACAAGGTCCGGCTGTTGCTCACGGGACTCTCTGTTGTTCTCGGCGTCGGCTTTCTGGCCGGAACACTCGTCTTTACCGACACCTTGAAGGCGACATTCAACGACTTGATCGGGCGCACGAGCACCAACCTCAGTGTCGTCGTCCGTGCGAACTCAGACTTCTCCGCCACCGACATTGGTGCGAGCAGCGATCGTGCGCTCGTACCGAACTCTTTAGCAGCAAACGTTGCGGCGGTGCCAGGCGTCAAGCAAGCCATCGGTGAGGTGCAAGGCATCGACTTGCTCGTGACCGCAGCGGGCAAGGCCGTGCAGCCGAAGTCGCCAGGACCGCCGACACTCGCCGTGTCGTGGACGCCCGCCAACTTCGGCAGCCTCGCGTTCGTGCAAGGCGCCGGGCCAACCGGGCCGGGCCAGGTTGCCATCGACCAGAGCGCCGCCGACTCTTACCACCTACACGTCGGCGATCACGTCACCGTGCAGACGCAAGGCAGCCCGATCCAGGCGACCATCGTCGGCATCGTCACCGTTGGCGGCAGCAGCAACCTTGCCGGTGCAGTATTGAGCGTGTTCGATCCGGTGACGGCCGCGCAGGTCGCCGGTAAGCCCGGCTTCGCGAATCAGATCGACGTGCAAGCCGAGGGCGGCGTCTCGCAGCAGGCGTTGGCGGCGCGGATCGGCCCAACGTTGCCAAAAGGCTTCGAGGCTGTTACCGCGAAGGCAGTGAACAAGGAGCAGTCGGATTCGATCAGCAAGGCTCTCGGCTTCTTCAACGTGTTCTTGTTGATCTTCGCTGGAGTGGCGTTGTTCGTGGGGCTGTTCATCATCCTCAACACGTTCACCATGTTGGTCGCGCAACGTACTCGTGAACTGGCGCTGCTGCGCGCGATCGGGGCCAGCCGGCGCCAGGTCATGAGCGCGGTACTCGGCGAAGCCGCCGTCGTTGGTGTTGTCGCGTCGACTGTAGGACTGGTGCTGGGACTGCTAGTCGCCCTGGGCGTCCGCGCTCTGCTTGATGCCGTAGGTGTGTCAATGCCCGCCGGGTCGCTGGTCATCAAGACACACACGATCGTCGCGTCGTACGTTGTCGGTGTGCTGGTCACGTTGTTAGCTGCGTGGTTCCCGTCGTTCCGGGCCTCCCGAATCCCACCCATAGCTGCGATGCGCGACGGGGTGGCACTGCCAGAACGCTCGCTTCGAGTGCGCGCCGTGATCGGTGGCGTGTTGACCCTCATAGGGGCGGTATCGATCGCCGGTTCGATTCGCGGCAGCAGTGGCGGCGCGGCCGCGAGGGTCGGCGTCGGCATCCTGTTCGTGATGATCGGCATATGGGTCATGAGCGCGCTGATCAGCCGGCCGGTTGTGCGGTTCATCGGCGCACCCTTGGTCAAGATCTTCGGCCTGCCGGCCCGGCTCGGCCGTTCGAACGCCGTGCGCAATCCACGCCGCACCGCGGCGACATCAGCTTCGGTCATGATCGGGCTCGCGCTAGTAACAATGCTCACCGTGCTTGCGGCGTCGACCAAGTCTTCGATCACTTCCGTGGTTAACAACAATCTCGGTGCCGACTACGTCTTGACCTCGCAGTCCTTTCTCGGTTTCTCACCCGACGTCGCGGCGAAAGCAACAGCAACGCCTGGTGTCGCCACCGTCGGTGAGACCCGAGTCGGCGCGGCCCGCCTCAACGGCAAGACGGTCGTCGTTGCAGCGGTGTCGCAGAACATCGGCTCCGTCATCAAAGTTCACATGCAGGCCGGGTCGCTCGACGCGTTGGGCAAGAACGAACTGCTCGTGTCGCAGACGAAGGCGAAATCGAGCAACGTCGTGGTGGGCCAGGTGCTCAGTGTCGAGTATCCGACAGGTGGCACGCAGCACATCACGATCGGCGGGATTTTCAAGGACAACAGTCTGCTCGGCAATGGCGGAGCCGACTACCTCATCGGGTTGCCGACCTACGCCAAGAACTACACTACGCAACTCGACGCGATCGTTTACGTCTTGGCCGAACCGGGCCAGCGTCAGGCAGCGGGCGCTGCACTTGAGACGAGTCTGAAGGCGTACCCACAAGTCAAGATTCAGGGCCAGAGTGCCTATAAGGACTCGATCACCAAGCAGATCGATCAGTTCGTGAATCTCATCTTCGGGTTGCTTGCAGTCGCTCTGATCATCGCCGTCTTGGGAATCGTCAATACCCTGGCCCTGTCGGTCTACGAACGCACTCGAGAGATTGGGTTGCTGCGGGCGGTCGGCATGTCACGAGCACAGCTGCGCGAAATGATCTGGCTTGAATCCGCCGTCATCGCGGTGTTCGGCGCGTTGCTCGGACTCGTGCTCGGGGTCATCTTCGGCTGGGCGGTGGTATCGACGTCCGGCGGACAGTTGAACCATGTCGTCTACCCGATCGCGTCGTTCATCGGCTTCGTGATCGGCGCAGGGATCGTCGGCGTGCTGGCCGCGCTGTGGCCCGCATGGCGAGCCTCCCGTCGTCCGGTCTTGGCAGCGATCGCCACCGAGTAGTCGGGCCGACTCGAGACGCACCCTGGCTGTGCAGTGGCCACGGCGACGGTAAGAAAGGAGCTACTCGAAGAGGGAGCGGAGGAACGTCAGATCGACGCCGACTAGTGACGGCCGCACGATCCGGCGCTCCCCCGGCTCGATCGGCACCACACTCGGAATAGCGACGACAAAACACCCGGCCGCACTCGCTGAGGCAGCACCGGTTGGTGAGTCTTCGAACGCGACACAGTCTGTGGGGTCGACTCCGAGCTTGCGGGCGCCGAGCAGGTACGCCTCAGGATGTGGTTTCGCGACCGACACCTCATCGCCCACGACGACGGTGTCGAACATCAGTGGCGCAACTCCTTCGAGCGCCGCTTCGACCAGCACCCGAAACGATGACGACACCAAGGCACGCGGAATGCCCGCGGCATCGAGTTCGGCAATCAGATCGATGACGCCCGGTCGCAGAACTTGCGGATGCCGTAGCCGCTCGCGCATGCGCAGCAACAGTTCGTCGGCGATCTGCTCGGCTGTGACCGAGCCACCTGCACGCTCGGCGATAAACGCCGACGAAACCTTGAGCGAGCTGCCCACGAGAGTCTTGTGATCGTTTAGATCCCATGGCGCACCGAGTTCGGTCAAGATGTCGCCCTCGACGCTGAACCAGAGTGGCTCGGTGTCGATCAGCAGACCGTCCATGTCGAACAGGACGGCGGCGGGCAGCCTTGACGTGTCAGGCACCGCGGCGGGAAGACTCACGCGCTGAAGTACTTCGCTTCGGGGTGATGAACGATGAGCGCGTCGGTCGATTGCTCGGGGTGAAGCTGCAGCTCTTCGGACAACGTCACACCGATGCGCTCGGGTCGCAGCAACTCGACGATCTTTGCGCGATCTTCGAGGTCAGGGCATGCGGGGTAGCCGAACGAATAACGCGACCCGCGATACGCCTGATGCTCGAGCACAGCCTGTACGTCGGCGCTGTCTTCAGAAGCGGTCCCGAGCTCCTCGCGGATACGGCGGTGCCAGAACTCGGCCAGTGCCTCGGCCAACTGCACCGAGAGGCCATGCAGTTCGAGATAGTCGCGGTAGGCGTTCTCGGCGAACAACGCGCCCGTGGCACCGCTGATCCGGGGGCCGACGGTCACGACCTGGAACCCGACGACGTCGGTCTCCCCCAACTCTCGCGGACGGAAGAAGTCAGCGAGGCACAGCCGGCGATCGCGTCGCTGGCGCGGGAAAGTGAAACGCAGTCGATCCGAGCCGTCGTCGTTAAGCACAACGAGGTCGTTGCCTTCACTCACGCACGGGAAGTAGCCGTAGACGACGCCAGCGTCGAGCCACCCCTCGGTCTGGATGCGGTCGAGCCACTTGCGCATCCGCGGCCGGCCCTCGGTCTCGACGAGATCTTCATACGACGCACCGCCCCGGACCCCACGCAGCCCCCATCGACCGGCGAATGTGGCTTTCTCGTCGAGCAGGTCGGCATAGTCGGCGAGCGGAATGCCCTTGACGAGCCGATCGCCCCAAAACGGCGGCGTCGGCACAACTATGTCGGTTGCGACATCGGAGCGACCGCCGAGATCCACAACCTCCTCGGGACGCTCGGCCACCGCAGTTACCCGGCGTTGACGTAGCGGTGGCAGCGCTGCGCCTTCGACGCCTCTCTTCACACCCATCAGCGCGTCCATCAACCGCAATCCCTCGAACGCGTCGCGCGCGTATCGAACGACGCCGGCGAACTGCTCCGCCAGGTCTTGCTCGACATACGCGCGGGTCAGCGCAGCACCACCGAGCAGCACCGGCCATCGACTGGCCAGCCCGCGGGTAGTGAGCTCCTCGAGGTTCTCCTTCATGATGACCGTTGATTTCACTAGCAGGCCTGACATGCCAATCGCGTCGGCATCATTTTCCTCGGCCGCCTCGATGATGGCCGACACTGGTTGCTTGATGCCGAGATTCACAACGCTGTAACCGTTATTGGACAAGATGATGTCGACAAGGTTCTTCCCGATGTCGTGCACGTCACCCTTGACCGTCGCCAGCACGATAGTGCCCTTGCCCGCGTCGTCGGTCTTCTCCATGTGCGGTTCGAGATAGGCGACCGCGTTCTTCATGACCTCGGCTGACTGCAGCACGAACGGCAGCTGCATGTCGCCGCGTCCGAACAGTTCACCGACAACCTTCATGCCCTCGAGCAGCGTGTCGTTCACGATCTCAAGTGCCGGCCGGGTCTGCAGCGCCTCGTCGAGATCCGCGTGCAGGCCAACGCGCTCGCCGTCGATGATGCGCCGCTGCAGGCGCTCCGACAACGGCAGGGCGGCGAGCTCCTGTGCACGTGTCGCCTTCGCATCTTGAGCGTCGACGCCTTCGAACATGTCAAGGAACGCGCCGAGCGGGTCGTAACCTTCGCGACGCCGATCGTAGATGAGATCGAGCGCGACTTCCCTTTGGTCGTCGGGAATCCGCGCTACAGGCAGGATCTTCGACGCGTGCACGATCGCAGCGTCGAGGCCCGCCTTCGTGCACTCGGCGAGAAACACCGAGTTCAGTACCGCGCGCACGACGGGCTTCAGTCCGAACGAGATATTCGAAAGACCGAGAATCGTCTGGACGTCGGGGTGGCGCGCCTTCAGTTCGCGAATGGCCTCGATCGTCGCCAGTCCGTCACGACGGCTCTCTTCTTGCCCGGTGCCGAGGGTGAACGTCAAACAGTCGACGAGGATGTCGCTCTCGTGCATCCCCCACGTCTGAGTCAGCGTCTCGATGAGCCGCTCGGCAACGGCGACCTTGTGCTCCGGGGTTCGCGCCTGACCGGTCTCGTCGATCGTGAGAGCGACAACAGCCGCACCGTGTTCGCGCACGATCGGCATGATGCGCGCGAATCGACTCGCCGGCCCCTCGCCGTCCTCGAAGTTGACCGAGTTGATGATCGAGCGCCCGCCCAGGCATTCAAGGCCAGCCTCAATAACCTGCGGCTCTGTGGAGTCGAGCATCAACGGCAATGTCGATGCGGTGGCGAACCGGCTCGCGACCTCCCGCATGTCAACGACGCCATCGCGCCCGACGTAGTCGACGCAGAGGTCGAGCAGGTGCGAACCGTCCCTCGTCGCCTCGCGAGCGACTTCGACGCAGTCTTCGAACCGGCCTTCGAGCATCGCATCGCGAAAGACTCGCGAGCCGTTCGCGTTGGTTCGCTCCCCCACCGCGAGATACGACGTGTCCTGGCGGAACGTCACGCTCTGGTACAGGGAGGCCGAACCTGGCTCGGGCTGCGGCCGCCGGGTGGTGAGCTCGCGACCACGCACTCTTTCGACTACCAATCGCAGGTGCGCCGGTGTCGTGCCGCAACATCCGCCGACGAGTGCAAGCCCGTGCTCGCGGGTGAACACGTCGTGTGCGTCGGCGAGCTCGGCGGGTGTCAGTGGGTAGCTGGCGCCGTCGTGACCAAGCACCGGCAGACCTGCGTTCGGCATGCACGAGATCCCGACCCGTGCGTGCCGCGCGAGGTAGCGCAGATGCTCGCCCATCTCGGCCGGACCGGTCGCGCAGTTCAGGCCGATCAGGTCGATGCCCAGCGGCTCCAGTGCCGTGAGAGCGGCGCCGATTTCGGAGCCGAGCAGCATCGTCCCCGTGGTCTCAACGGTGACCTGCGCGATGAGGGGCAACGTAGAGCCGACGGCCGTTAGCGCTCGGCGAGCGCCGATGATGGCAGCTTTGGCTTGCAGCAAGTCCTGAGCGGTCTCGACCAAGATCGCGTCGGCACCACCGTCAACGAGACCGGCAACCTCACTTTGGTAGGCGTCGCGCAGCGTCGCGTACCTGGTATGGCCGAGCGTCGGGAGTTTGGTGCCGGGCCCGACCGACCCCAGGACGAATCGCGGATGGTCCGGGGTGCTCCACCCATCGGCGACCTCCCGGGCGATCCGGGCGGACGCCTCCGCGAGTTCGTAGATCCGGTCAGCGATGTCGTATTCGGCCAGGTTGGCGAAGTTCGCCCCAAAGCTGTTGGTCTCGACTGCATCGCAGCCGACCTCGAAGTAGGCATCATGAATAGCCCGGACGACGTCGGGCCGCGTCACGCACAAGATCTCGTTGCAACCCTCGAGCCCCTCGAAGTCATCGAGGTCGAGCTCGAAGCCCTGCAGCATGGTGCCCATTGCACCGTCGGCGACGACCACCCGGCGTGAAAGCTCACCACGCAAGACGTCACCACGACTGTTCACTCTCTCAACGGTACCGTGCGCACGCGCACGCTGAGATGCATTAGCCTCCGGGACGCACAGGTTCGACTCGGCGAGCGGCTCGCCCGCGTAGGCTGGCTGAGCGGTCGCGCGCGAACCAGGCGGCCGCGCAGGTCGCAGTTGGCACATGATGGGAGGCCGCGATGATCGAGCTATCCGGCGTCCCCAAGCTCAGTCGGCCCGTCATGGTGACCGCCTTTGAGGGCTGGAACGACGCCGCCGACTCAGCGACCGACGCGATCGAGGCGCTCGAAGCCGGGTGGGATGCAAAGCCCCTCGGCGCCCTCGACCCCGAGGACTACTACGACTTCCAGGTCAATCGCCCGACCGTGTCGCTGGTCGACGGCGTGAGCCGGCGGGTTTCGTGGCCGACCACCCGGCTATCTCTCGCCGACTCAGTCGCTGGGCGGCGCGACATCGTGCTGGTTCGCGGGCTTGAGCCGAACATGCGGTGGCGGTCGTTCTGCGGCGAGATCATCGAGGCGGCAATCGGACTCGGGGTTGAGGAGGTCGTCAACCTCGGCGCCCTGTTGTCGGATTCCCCGCATAGCCGCCCAGTGCCGGTGACCGGCACCGCTGTGGATGGCGAGACCGCGCGCCGCCTGGGCCTCGAGCAGTCCCGCTACGAGGGACCGACCGGCATCGTCGGCGTCTTCAACGACGCCTGCATTCAGGCCGGGCTGCCCGCAGTTTCGCTGTGGGCCGCCGTCCCGCACTACGTCGCTCAGCCGCCCTGCCCGAAGGCGACGCTCGCCCTGCTGCGCAACCTCGAAGACGTTCTCGAGACGACCATTCCGTACGGCGACCTGGCCGAGATGTCGGAGGCATGGGAACGCGGTGTCGACCAGCTCGCCGAGGAAGACTCCGAAGTCGCCGAGTACGTGCGAACCCTCGAACGACAGAAGGACGAAGCCGAGCTCCCCGAGGCAAGTGGTGAAGCCATCGCCCGCGAGTTCGAACGGTACCTGCGACACCGCCGCGACGGCGCGTCCTAACTGCGGCTTTATCGACCGCGCCTTAACTGCTACCGGCGAATCCCTGCTGCCGCCACGCTTCATAAGCAGCAACCGCAGCCGCGTTCGACAGGTTCAGCGAGCGGCGTCCAGCCAACATTGGGATGCGCACCCACTGAGTGACGTGCGGATCGGCGAGCACTTCCTCTGACAGGCCGTCGGGTTCAGGCCCGAACAACAACACGTCGCCGGGTACGTAGGCGATGTCGGCGAATGAATCGGTAGCGCGTGCGGTGAACGCGAACACCCGAGCGGGCATTAACGCCAGCCAGGCCGCCGCCAAATCACTATGTACGTGCACGGTGGCGAGGTCGTGATAGTCAAGCCCCGCTCGACGCAGCTTGGTGTCGCTGAGATCGAACCCGAGCGGTTCGATGAGGTGCAACTCGGCGCCGGTCGCAGCAACCATCCGGATCGCGTTTCCGGTGTTGGGCGGGATTTGTGGCTCAACGAACGCGATACGAAACACCGGCAGCGCGCCTACAGCGCGATCCCGAGCAGCAGATCGGCGACGGCTCGCACCAACTCCGGCGCAGCCGCATCTCCCCCGCCAGCAGCGAGCGCGGAGGACGCCCAATCGTCGATCGCAACCAGCGCGCCAGGAGCGTCGAGGTCGTCACCGAGGCGTTCGCGGACGACGGCGAGAACCCCATCAGCGGACGGCGCCGTCAACAACGTGGTCGCCGCCCGCCAGGTCTCGAGCCGAGTTGTTGCGGAGTCGAGATCGGCCTGCGTGTACTCCCAGTCGCTGCGGTAGTGGTGAGCCAGCAGAGCGAGCCGAATCGCCATCGGGTCGACTCCCTCACTCAACAGCTTCGAGACGAACACGAGGTTGCCACGCGACTTCGACATCTTCGCGCCGTCGTAGCCGACCATGCCGGCATGCACGTAACTCCGTGCGAACGGTCCGCCGGTGATGACCGCGCCTTGGGCAGCGCACATTTCATGATGGGGGAAAACGAGGTCGCGCCCGCCGCCTTGCACCGACAGTGGCGCTTCTAGGTACTCCAACGCGATCGCGGTGCACTCGACATGCCAGCCCGGACGACCACGGCCGATCGCGGCATCCCAGGCGGGCTCCCCCGGCCGTTCGGCCCGCCACAACAGCGAATCGAGTGGGTCTCGCTTACCCGGACGTTCGGGGTCGCCCCCGCGTTCGGCGAATAGCTCCAGCATGACGGCGCGGTCATCATGGGAGACGGAGCCGAATTCGCCTGACGAGTTGACCGCAAAGTACAGATCGCCGTCGACGTCGTACGCGGCGCCGTCCGCCTGCAGTTTCTGGATCAGCGCTACAACGATCGCGATCGACTCGACGACGCCGACGTAGTGCTGCGGAGGCAACACCCGCAACGCGGTCATGTCGCGGTGGAACAGTGCGATCTCGCGGGCCGCAAGCTCCTGCCAGGTCTCGCCGGTGACGGCCGCGCGCTCAAGAAGCGGATCGTCAACATCGGTCACGTTCTGCACGTAGTCGACTTCGACCCCGGCATCGCGCCAGACTCGGTTGAGCAGGTCAAAGCCAACATAAGTAGCCGCGTGACCCAGGTGCGTCGCGTCGTATGGCGTGATGCCGCACACATAGATCGAGGCACCCGCCGCCGATCCGACGGTCGCCAGCGACTGCGTCGCGGTGTCCCAGACCTTCGGTAGCGGGCTCTTGCCGGGGAGTGCGGCGAGGGACGTCGACGCCTGCGGTGCTGGCCACGGCTGCATGTCCGGAACTCTAGTCAGCCGCCGCTAGAAGGGCGGCCACGGGACGGCGGGCCAGCCGTCGCCCGGAACCGGGAAGAGGCCTTCGCGCAGCAGCCGATCGACCCGGCGTCTGACCGCACTGACCTCCCGCGCGGTGATGAGCGTCTTGAGCTGGGTGCCAAGATCGCTCGCAAGATCGATGCGCAAAGCCGCCAACGTGTCGAGCGCGTCGTCAGGCAACGCAGTGCCGCGCCACTGCCACAACACGGTGCGCAGCTTGTCCTCGGTGGCAAAACACACACCGTGGTCGACGCCGTAGATGTGGCCGCCCGGCGTCGGCAGCAGGTGACCGCCTTTGCGGTCGGCGTTGTTGACCACCGCGTCAAAAACCGCCATCCGGCGAAGGCCCGGGTGGTTGCTGTGCAACAACGCCATCACGTCGGCGTCCTCGTCAATGTCTATCCAGAGTTGGCAGGCACCGGGGCCTAGCGGTCCGTCGCGCATGACAGTCGGCGGCACGACGTCCCACCCCGTTGCCTCCGACACGAGGTAGGCCCCAACCTCGCGACCCGCGAGTGTGCCGTCGGGGAAATCCCACAGCGGACGCTCGCCGGCGACCGGCTTGTACACGCACGTCAATGAAATCGCGCCCTGCGTCACAACGGAGTACAGCGTCGTGTTCGACGCATCGACCAGCCGGCCTTCAATGGCGAGGTCGCCCTCGGTCAGGACGGCCCGCACCTCTGCCGCACTGAGGTCGAAGCTCTGTTCGGTCATAACGATGGCTCGGTCACAACTGCCGCGTCAGTGCGGGTGATGGCCGTTGGAGCGTGCGCATACGTGACTCTCAGGATCGAGCGGCTGGCCGCAGAACTGGCACGGTGGCCGGCCTGCAGCAACGATCGCAAGCGCGCGCTTCGTGAACGCCCGCGCGACACCGCCGGTGATGCGCACGCGCAGCAGGTCAGGACCTTCCGCATCGTCGTCGCTCAGCAGCGCTGGGTCGCTCGAATCATCGGTGTCATCGTCGGTCTCGTCCCCAACGACGTCGCTGACGGCAAGCGCCTCGAGGATTACTCGCTCGGTCTCTGGATCCCAGCCGAGACCGAGAGCGCCGACCCTGAACTCCTCCACGATTGGTTGGTCGAGTGGCAGCGTGTCATTGAGGTCCAGTGGCGCGACTGCGGGCACCGACGACGTCCCGCCTGATGCTCGTAAGACCTCGTCTAGGAGCTGGTCGAGCCGCTCCGCTAACGCAGCGACCTGCGTCTTCTCCAGCACCACGCTGGTCAACTGACCGGTACTGCGGGCCTGCATGAAAAAGGTCCGCTCGCCGGGCTGGCCGACCGTACCGATCACGAGGCGCTCGGGTGGGTCGTACAGAAAGATGTGACGGGGCATACGACGACCCTATTTGGCGCCGGCGCCGCCGCCGACCACGGCATCGCTGCTAGCGCTCTTCGCGCGACTCCTACGACCCTTCGCGGACGGCTTGAGCAGCGTGGCGAGATCGGTCCCACTGTCATTGACGCGGACGACGAATGGGCGCAGCGCGGTGTAGCTGATGACCGTGACCGAGCACGGATCGATCACAATGCGCTGGAACGTATCGAGGTGCATGCCGAGCGCATCGGCCACGACGGACTTGATGATGTCGGCGTGTGAGCAAGCGATCCAGGTGGCATCGGGGCCAAGCTTCGTGTTCCACGAACGGACCGCGTCAACTGCGCGGACCTGCGCGTCACGCATCGCCTCGCCGCCCTCGCCGGGAAACGTCACTGCGCTTGGATGAGCCTGGACCACTTTCCATAGCGGATCTTTGGCCAGCTTGTTGATTTCCTGGCCGGTCCAGTCGCCGTAGCCGCACTCGATTAGTCGCGCGTCGGTTTCGAGCGTGAGGTCACGGTCCTTCGCGATGAATTCGGCGGTCTGGACGCAACGCTCCAACGGGCTGCTGACGATTGCCTGGACGGCGACCCCTACGAGTCTGCGAGCAACCGCTTCGGCCTGGGCACGGCCGCGGTCATCAAGATCGACACCTGGCGTGCGGCCAGCGAGCACCGGACCCGTCAAGGCCGTAAGGCCGTGCCGGACGAGCAGAACCGTGGTCACGCCTCGACCTTACGGGGTCGCTGGTGGCAGCCGGTCTCAGCTAGTAGCAGCGGGGTGACCGACGACGCCGGGGTCCTGCTTGTTGGTGTAGGCGGCCCAACAGCTCGATGCACCGGGCCGCGAGACCTGCGTGGGGGTGGGGCACTTTCCGTGCGGGCCGGCGACCTTGGCCAGCGATACCAGCGCGAGCACCCCAGCGACGGCCAGCACAACGACGATGGCGACAAACTGCACGTGCGAGAGCGGCTTGTCAGCCTTCGACTTCGCAGACACGCAGCAACTCCTGCCTGGTTCTGGACCGCGATCCCGGTCAGTTCGTCGAGCCACGAGTGTACCGAGGCGGCACCGCGATCCCTACGCGGCACCACGGGTCGGATCAGGGTCGCGCCAGGGCTCTCCCCGATTGTCGCTCGACGCCGCCGCCAGCATCGTGAAACACGTCGGCGGTATCCCGAAACGAAAGCAGGACCTGGTGATCGAGGTTCGCGATCTCAGCAAGCGTTTTGGCTCGACGTTGGCGGTCGATCACCTGTCGTTCTCGGTCGGGCCCGGCATCGTCACGGGGTTCCTCGGGCCGAACGGATCAGGCAAGTCGACCACCATGCGGATGATCTTGGGACTAGACCATCCTTCCAAGGGCGGGACGACGGTCAATGGCCGGCCGTACGGCGAAATCCACCGGCCGCTGCACGAAGTGGGCGCGCTCTTGGACGCCAAGGCGATGCATGGTGGCCGCAGCGCCTACAACCACCTTCTGTGCGTGGCACAAAGCAACGCAATCCCGCGGCGCAGGGTGGGCGAGTGCCTTGACCTCGTGGGTCTCGACACAGTTGGCCGCAAACGAGCTCGCACCTATTCACTCGGCATGGGACAGCGGCTCGGGATCGCCACCGCGTTACTTGGTGACCCGCAAGTGCTGATGTTCGATGAGCCGATCAACGGCCTGGATCCCGAGGGAATCCTGTGGATCCGCACCTTGCTCCGAAGTCTCGCTGCGCAGGGGCGCACGGTCTTCGTGTCGAGTCACCTCATGAGCGAGATGGCACTGACCGCCGACCACCTGGTGGTCATAGGTCGCGGCCGGCTCATTGCTGACTCGAGTACGGCCGACCTGATTGCCAGCAGCTCGCAGGGCTACGTGCATGTGCGCACGCCAGACGTCGAGGGTCTCGCCACGCGATTGCGCAGTGCAGGAGCGATCGTCGATACCGACGCCGACACGATGCGGGTGACCGGCCTTGAATGCGCGGCCATCGGCGAGCTAGCAGCTTTGGATCACATCGCCCTGCACGAGTTGACACCACGCTCGGCATCGTTGGAGGAAGCGTTCATGGAACTGACGAAGGACAGCGTTGACTACCGCACCGACGCGACGGTGGCGATCGCATCATGACCGCCACCACAACGGCTGCACCAGAGTCCGTCAACACCTCCCCGACGCGCAGTATCGGATTGATGAACGTCGTCCGGTCTGAGTGGACGAAGCTGCGCACAGTGCGATCGACATATTGGACGGCGATTGCCGCAGGTCTTGGGACCATCGGCATCGCCGTGCTCGGTGCGACGGAGTACGTCCGCAACTTCACCCCACACAAGCTGGACGATGGATTCGACGCCGCAAACTTCATCTTGCAAGGTCTCTACGTTGCACAGATCGCACTCGGCGCGCTCGGCGTTCTGGCCATCACCGGTGAATACGCGACCGGGATGATCAGGACCACGCTGACCGCCGTCCCGCAACGTCGTGTCGTTATCGCACTCAAGGGGCTCGTGTATCTCGTGGCGATGGTGATCGTGGGCGAGACTTTGTCGTTCACTACGTTCGGGATCGGGCAAGCGATCCTGCACAGCAAGCACGCGGGCGTGTCGCTGTCGGATCCGGGTGTGCTGCACGTCGTGGTCGGCGGCGGGCTCTACATCGCATCGGTCGGTCTGCTTGCATTCGCCCTCGGCACACTTGTACGCAGAACGGCAGGAGCCCTCGCGACGTTCTTCGGCGTGCTGTTCCTGCCGTCGGCGCTGATCGACCTGCTGCCCAATTCGTGGCGCACTGCCGCAATCAAGTTCGCACCTGCGAACGCCGGGACACAGGTCCTCAACAGGTGGCGGCTCCACGACATGCTCGGACCCTGGCAGGGTCTCGGGATCCTGACTCTGTACGGGTTAGTGATCCTGCTCGGCGCGCTGTTCCTGCTTGGCCGCCGAGACGCGTGATCGCCCGATACGGTGCTGGCATGGAGCAGCGACGCCTTGGGACGACGGGGCTGACGGTCTCGTGCGTCGGCCTCGGCACGGCGATGTGGGGACGCGACACTGACGAACACGAGGCCGCGGATCAGCTGAAAGCATTCGTCGACGCGGGTGGGTCGCTCGTCGATACCGCGGACACATACGCGGCGGGCGACAGCGAGCGCGTGTTAGGAATGTTGCTGACCAAGGTCGTCGATCGAAGCGACGTCGTGGTGGCCAGCAAGGCTGGCGGCCTGCTGCCTGCTGCGCGGCCCGACGGCAAGCGCCGCGACGTGTCACGCCGGCACCTCTTGCAGGCACTCGACGATTCGCTCGACAGACTCGGCATCGACCACGTCGACCTCTGGCAACTTCAGGGCTGGGATTCATCGACACCGCTCGATGAAACGTTGTCGGCACTCGACTTCGCCGTCGTCTCCGGGCGGGCCCGGTACGCAGGTGTGTCGAACTACAGCGGCTGGCAGACCGCGAAGGCGGCGAGTTGGCAAAGCTGGTGGCCGGGTCGGGTGCCGCTCGCGTCGACGCAGGTTGAGTACTCCTTGCTCGAGCGGGGCGTCGAGCGTGAGGTGGTACCGGCCGCCCTCGACGCGGGCCTGTCGCTACTCGCGTGGTCGCCGCTCGGACGAGGTGTGCTGACCGGCAAGTATCGCACCGGGATCCCGGCCGATTCGCGGGCGGCAAGTGACCACCTCGCGAGCTTCGTCGAGCCCTACCTCAGCGAGTCTCGTTCGGGGATCGTGCTGTCGGTGTGCACGGCCGCGGAGGGCCTTGGCGTCTCGCCGTTGGCGGTGGCATTGGGGTGGGTGCGCGACCGACCGGGTGTCGCCGCCGCGATCGTCGGGGCACGCACGAATGCACAGTTGCTCGGGATCTTGGCCGAAGCCGACGTGGTCTTACCGGACGAGATTCGCGATGCACTCGACGATGTGTCGATGCCCGCGATCGGGTACCCGGAAGCAGGCGCGGGGCGGGACTAGCGCGGGATTAGCGCGCTACTCCTGTTCTGGTGCTTCCCACTCCAGGTCGTCGTCTTCGGCTTCCTCGTCGTCTTCGTCGTCGGACTCGACGGGACCGAACGGCGTGACTTCTTCATACGCCGAGAAAAGGGCGTCGTCGTAGGCCTCACCGGCCGAGGCAAGCGCATCGTAGGCAGCCTGGACGTTCGGGTCGTTTTCACCTGCCCGCGCCTCGACCGCGGCAAGGTGGGCATCGAGGGCGGACTTCAGCCCAGCGACAGCCGCGCGGACCTGATCGGGCGTGGCGGGGATCTCAATGTCGTCGGGCATGGGTGAACGGTACCTGTCTCCCCCTTGGAGATCTACCTACTTCATCGGAGGCGCCGCGGCGAGCACAATGAAGTGTGGCCGATTACGAGTTCAGGCAGCTGGTGCTGCCGCGCGGGACGTCGCGCAACGCTGCCTGGCGGCTGCTCACCGAACAAGCCGAGCACCATGGCTGGGAGCTCGACCGGTTACGGCTCTACCCCGACGGAACGCGACGGGTCCGGCTTCGCCGACGGGTGCTGCGGGTCGCTCGAACCATGTAGGTGCTGACGTTCAGCAGTTCGTCAGGAAGTGGTCCAGCACGCGGGTGCCGAACTTCAAGCCCTGGAGTGGAACTCGCTCGTCGACGCCGTGGAACATGCCGGCGAAGTCGAGATCGGGCGTGAGCCGCAGCGGCGAGAATCCGAAGCCGCGTATCCCCAACGTCGAGAACGCCTTGTCGTCGGTACCACCGAACAAGCAGTACGGGACGGCTTTGCCCTGTGGGTCTTGCGACGTGATCGATGACTTCATCGCCTCAACCAATGCGCCGTCCCACTCTGTTTCGATCGCGATGTCGCCGTTGATCGTCTCGCGTGTGACATTGGGGCCTAGCAACTCGTCGATCGTCTTGTAGAACTCGTCCTCGAAGCCGGGCAGGAAACGACCGTCGATGTAGGCCGACGCCTCTTGCGGGACGACGTTCACCTTGTAGCCGGCCTCGAGCATCGTCGGGTTCGCCGTGTTGCGAACGGTCGCGGCCACCAGTGCAGCGATCGTCCCAAGCTTGTCGGCCGCACTGCCCAGGTCGTGCGGATCGAGTTCGATGCCGATCGCCTCGCCCAATTCGTCGATGAATGCCTGGGTCGCTGCGGTCATGCGGATCGGCCAGTCGTACCTGCCGATGCGCGCGACTGCTTCGGCGAGTTCGGTCACGGCGTTCTGGTTATTGACCAGGCTGCCGTGCCCAGCGCGGCCCTTGGCGACGAGCTTCATCCAGGCCATGCCGCGCTGCGCTGTCTGCACTGGATACAGCCGCAGATCATGGCGAATCTCGATCGAGAAGCCGCCGACTTCGCTGATGGATTCGGTGCAACCCTCGAACAGTTCGGGGTGGTTGTCGACCAGCCAGTGCGAGCCCTTGCGGCCGCCCGCCTCCTCGTCGGCGAGGTAGGCGATGACGATGTCGCGCGGTGGCTTACGGCCTTCGCGCATCCACTGCCGGATGACCGCCAGGGACATCGCGTCCATGTCTTTCATGTCGACCGCGCCGCGACCCCAAAGGCAGCCGTCCTTGATCTCGCCGGCGAACGGGTCGACCTGCCAGTGGCTCTTGTCGGCGGCGACAACATCGAGGTGGCCATGGATCAGCAAGGCGCCCCTTGTCGGGTCGCTGCCTTCGATGCGGGCGATGACGCTGGCCCGGCCGGGTTCGGATTCGAAGAGCTGCGGGTTCAACCCGACGTCCGTCAGCTTCTCGGCGACGTACTCCGCAGCCGGCCGCTCAGGCTTGATCGGGTTCGAAGTGTCGATACGAATCAGGTCACGGCAGAGGTCGACGACCTCGTCCTCGGCGCTTAGGCCCGCCTGCGGTTGGCTCATCAGCTCTCCTCGCGCGCATGCACGCTCATTTGCTGGACGACGGTCACGTGCCGTGCCATAGACCGGACGACGAGTGCCATCCTGCCTCGTGGCGTGACCGGCGGTCGCCTCGGCGTCCTGTTGGTATGGTGTTCGCCGGTCCTGCGCAGCAGGACTCCACGTCCGGGTGGCGGAATTTGGCAGACGCGCTAGCTTGAGGTGCTAGTGCCCGAAAGGGCTTGGGGGTTCAAGTCCCCCCTCGGACACGGGATATATCGCCCATATCGCCCAGCCTCGGCCACCTTTCGGTTTGCGCGTGTCGACACCGAAGCAGTCCAGCATGGTCGACCATCATGTGCCGGATGGGCCATGAGCGTTTCTGCCCGCTACATCGAGCAGGCGTTGTCCAGGATGCAAGCGCGACTGGAGACGGGCGCAGCGCCTTCGAGAACAAGAGTCGTGTGCTGAGGATCCGCTGCTGGAGGAATGCGGAAAGCGCCATATGTTCCAGGCCCGAAGACCTCGAGTAGGTCTGCGTCGAGCAGGATGCGCACCTCCGCATCTGAGGCCGGGTGATCGAATGGGACGCGTTCGGCGGCTAACCCCGGTCGAGAGCACAGCAGTGAGATCGGGTCTATCTCGAGCCGTGCGCGTACCGCGTCCCCGTCCTGAACCAGGACAGTTGCAACATCTCCGTGCTTCAGGACAAGATCGACCGCTCCGGGCCCGATGTCGTACGACGCACTATTTCCGAGGCGCTGCGCTTCCAATGGCCTGCCGCGCAAATTGTCAACGTCGGGATGCGGCCGCAATACGAGCGAACCGTCTAGGACGCTGATGGTTGACACGATCGAGTGAGCTCCGGCTCTCAACAGCAGGTCGGGATCGTTTTGCGGCTCTTCTCGTAGCCAGGAGATTACGCACCTTCTCCCCTCCTTATCGATGAAGGCGCTCATTGCGTAAGCACTAGAACCGTAGGTGAGCCGCTGCCATCTACGCGGCGTGAAGGTGGTTCCGTCGTAATCGCCGATTGCACCGGCGACGTAGTGAAGGATGTCGTTGTCCCATACCGAGATCAGCAGCACCCAGTCAGCGCCGATGGCGAACAGTTGCGGGCACTCCCAAAGCGAGCCCGTCCAAACGTCGTCCCCGGAGTCGCTCCGTCGCGAACATATGACGCCGTCATAGGTCCATCTGCGCAGATCGGCGGAGTGATACTGCAACGCGGCGCCCGACCCATCCGCCAGACCCGCAGCCAGGATTGCCCGCCACTCGCCGGTATCCGAGCGGAAAACGTAAGGGTCCCGAAAAGAGTGGACGTCGATTTGCGTGGGTGGGCCATCGATAACGACGTCTTCTTCCGCGGAGACCCACGTTGTCGCGAGCTCATCGCCGTAGGCGATTGCGACCCTGCCGTAACCGAGGTCGCCTCCGATGATTCGCGTATAGAGAATGGTCGGCTGATCGCCGTCCATCACGAAACTGCCCGACCAGCAGCCGATCTCGAACGCCTGAGGCACCAGGGCCAACGGTTGTTCGACCCAGTGGACCAAGTCGATCGACTCTGCGTGCCCCCAGTGGCAGTTCGGTGCCCAGGTCACGCGACCTGGTATCGCCTGGTAGAAGAGGTGGTAGCGGTCGTCGACCCAGGTGACACCGTACGGATCGTTGATCCAGCCGTTCTCGGCGGTCAAGTGGATCGTAGGCCGAGGCTTTGCGGCGGGTGCAGCCGCTGCGCGGTCGGTCGCTTCGGCGGTCATTGGAAGCGCCGGCGAACATCGGCAGCGTGAGCCGTGTTCGCCTCGGACTCCTGTTGGGTTCGGACGGTTCGTCGTTGCACCCGGTTCTGCGTTTGCTTCTGGTACTCAGTGAATCTGGCGGAATACCGTTCGCGCATTGCCGCAATCTCCTCGGCTACGGCGCCGCCGCGCTCCGACGGTGCGATCGCAGGTTGTGCCGTGGGTCGTGTGGGCAACCGCTCCGCGATAGGCAGGATGCTGGCCTTCGGCGAGGGCAGCGTCTGGTACCAGTAGGCGGTCGACGACCAGTCATCGGAAAGGTGGTTGGCGTGGCCGTGCTCAATCGTGACCTTGATGCGGTTGGAAAAGCGGACCGGGTCAACGACGTGGAACCGATAATTCACTGAGTATCCGGGGACGTCGGCCTCATGCACGATCGCACCGTGATACGGGTACGCGTTCTTCTGCATCCCCCACGCATGGTTGAAGTAGTCCTCAGTGCCGGTGCCATGCAGGCTCGGTGGCCAGGTGTCGTCGTCGATGAAGATCATGTCGTCACCTTCGCCCCACCAGCTTCCTTGTCGGTGGTAGACGGAAAGATTGCATCCGACGTAATGACCGGCGCCGATGGTCTCTAACACTACGTAGTTGTCTTCGCCGGTGAGGTCGACGATGTTGACCTCAGGCGAGTTGGTCTGCAGGTCTGGGCCCCAACCATTGCACGGGTTGTTCCGCGACCATCGTGCGTGAAAGTAAACCGTGTCCTGGGGAAGCGGAACGCGGATCAGTTCGTAGTCGATGTAGAAATACTGCTGGATAGCGAACTCCCCTTCGTTGACGAGTTCGATGAGGGCCCTCTTGCCGAAGGGCATTGGCGCCCAGCAGTTAAGTGCGGCGCTGCCGCCAAAGATGAGTGACTCTTCCGGCTTGGCGGATACCGTGAACAATGCCGACGCGTAGCTGTTGGGCATGCAGTGCCCGACACCGAAGAAGTCTCCCAGGGGTACCAGTACAGCTGCTTCCGGCTCGTCGTCCCAGGTGATGCGGATTAATACCTTGCGGTAGTAGTCAGGGTCGGCTTGTTCCCAGTTCACGCCGAGCGCATTGTGGATCTCCATGACCGGTGCGGTGGTATCGGTTAAGTTCGGGTCCAGCAGGCCCGGCCCCAACGTCTGCCTGCAGAATTGAGTCATCCAGATGTGGGTGATCTGGCCAGGGCCTTCAAGGTCTGCTAGCACACGGGTCTCACCCGGCGCTGTCGTCCAATAGTCCTGGTTGCGACCACGCTGGTCCCAACTAGACACTCGTGCGGTGCGGGCGTCGACGCGCCTAGTCAGAGACGATAAGGGATCCATCATGTGAGGCGTGGGCCTTTCCGGGGCGTCGGCGGAGGAGAGAGCAGTGCCTGTCGTGGAGCGTGACGTTGACCGTCTTAAAACGTCAGGTGTGTACGGTGCCTAGCCAGGCGTAGTGCTCGTGCTTGTGCAGCCGCACGATTCTCGGTAGCTGACCTGAGGCTGCAGTCGAACAGTCTTCCCGTCAGGCGTGTGCCCTTCCCCGGTGAGCCGAGCCAACAGCAACTGCATCGCGGTCGTGCCTATGTGATACGCGGGTTGGGTCACGGTAGTGATCTGCGGCCGGAATAGGTCGGAGTGCGGGAAACCGTCGAAGGTAGCAAATGCAAAATCCTGCGGGGTGCGCAGTCCGAGGTCTTGTGCCGCTGCGAGTACACCGATCGCGCTCTGGGTACTTGCGGCCACGACAGCAGTCGGTCGGTTGGCGGACGCGAACAGCGTCCGCGCCATCGCGCGGGTATCTTCCGCGAGACCCGAACCGGTCAAGACATACTCCGGCAGGATCTTAATGCCGGCATCCGCATGTGCCTCGCGATAACCCCTGTGCCGCTCGGCCATCGTTGCCACTGACAAGTTGCCGCCCGCAAGAGCGGTGCGCCGGTGACCGTGCGCAATTAGATGCAGCACGAGATCTCGCATGGGGCCGGTGTTCTCAACGCCCACTTGATCGGTGTGGATAGTCCCCAAACGGTCCATCACGACGACCGGGATTCCGCGGCCGAGGATCGCTTCTATCTCGGGCACATCCGATCCACCGACAGGGGCAACGATAAGTCCGTCGACCTGCCGATCCGTTAGCACCTTGAGTGACCGCGTCTCTAACGCCGGCTGCTCCGCGGAATTCGCCAAAAGCAGCGTGAATCCGGCCGCGGTTGCCTCATGCTCCACACCGCGCACCATTTCCGCGAACACGGGTTGGGCGACGTCTGAGACCACTAAGCCAATGGAATCGGTGCGTGATCGTCGCAACGCCCGAGCGATGCTGTCTTGCCGGTAGCCGGTGACGCGTATCGCCTCCACTACTCGCCTACGGGTGGCGTCCCCTACCGGCCGCGTCGCATTGACGACGTGCGACACGGTCGACGTCGACACCTTCGCTAGGCGGGCGACGTCGACGATCGTGGCCAATGCAGTCCTTCCGGCATATCGAAACGATTGTCGAAAATATGACAGGACGCTATCGGCACTGTCAACCACATCAGGTGTCGTAACGGCCTCGATGCGCGGTCCTTCTGCTTCCAGGCAACGATTTGGCTTCAGCTCTTGACTTGGCGACGCGGCAGCGCAACGCTCTGCGAAACGATTCGATAAATGCTCGGTCGTTCGGTTGACCCCACGTGCGCTGGGTCTGCATCGCGTTGGGGCCGCGTCTGTCATAGCCACCGCCCGCGCGGCTCGCGGGATCGACACCAACGAACATCAAAGGAGTGATTTCGCGACATGCCTACCCGCAGCAGAACCGGGCACGACATCAGATCGTGGACCCGCAGCTCGCGCGCTGGCGCCGCAGGAGTGACGGTCGTGCTTCTGGGCGCGGCCGCCCTCGTCGGATGCAGCAGCAGCACGAAGGCTTCATCGACCGCCTCCACTTCAGCCCCGGCCGCGACGACAGCGGCCAGCCCGACGGCTTCGGCCGCGACCAGCGCAAGCGCAGCGTCGTCTAGCTCAGCGGTGAGTACCCCGGTTTCGAGTGGCCCGGCCGTCAGCAGTCCGGCCGGCGCCACCGGTGCCTCGGTGGGCTTCACACTGTCCACGCAGGACCCCGATCTGAAGACACAGGACCCCGAGATCTACGACGTCGTTCAGGCGTTCGAGGCGCAGAACCCGAACGTTCACGTCAACCTCGAGGGGCAGACCGTCGACCAGCACGAGCAGAAGATGCAGATCGGCGCACAGACCAACACGCTGCCCGACGTCTTCTTCGTACTCAACTCGTTGGCCCAGCAGATGCAGCAGCAGGGCAAACTCCTCGACCTCGGCCCGATCCTGAGCGCGAACGGCCTCTCGAGCGAATTCACACCGAACCTTCTCAGCCCGTACAAGCAGAACAACGTGCAGTACGGACTCCCGCAAGGGACCCTGGTCACTGGCTTCTTCTACAACAAGGCCATCTTCCAGAAGTACGGCGTCGCGATCCCGAAGACGTTTGACGACCTGTTGGCGGCGACGAAGGTCTTCCATGCCCACGGCGTCACAACGATCGCCCAAGGTGCTAACCAGTCCGACTTCAGTGTGTGGGCCTTCCTGACCATGCTCGACCGCTTTGGCTTCGAGCAGAAGCAAGCCGGCTTAATCAGCGGCAGCACTTCGTACAACAACGCCGACTTCACGCGTCTCTATCAGGATCTCCAGCAGCTTCAGAAGGCCGGCGCGTTCCCGAGCAACATCACCACTCAGACCTACGCACAAGCGGTCCAGTCGTTCATCGACGGCAAGACCGCCATGGTCGACACCGGCGTGTGGGACTCAGGCAAGATCGATCAAAGTTCCATTGCGTCGTCGGTTGGTTTCTGGCCCGGCCCAACGTTCAGCGACGGTCTTGGCAATCAACAGCTGGTTATGGATGTCGCCTCCGCGCCCTGGGTCGTCAGCGCTGCGGTGAAGAACAACACTGCCAAGTACGACGCGGTGGCGAAGTTCTTGCAGTTCTATTACAGCGACGCTGCGGGCGCCATCTTCGCGCAGAACGGCGACGTTCCCCCGACTACCTACGTGCCGCAGGTCTCCGCGAACGAACCCGCTTTCGCAGCCGTCTTAGCGGCTGTACACGAGTCGGGATGGAGCAGCCCCACCAACCAGCCCGACCTCGTCGTCTCCCCCGCGGCCCAGTCGGCAATGGACACCAGCTTCATCAGCATCATGGAGGGTGCGCAGTCGCCTACGAGTGCTTTGAATACCGTTCAGAAGGCACTGCATTCATAATCCTGGGGTGGTCGACGGCTTGGACCCGAAGCGGTCCGGGCCGTCGCCCATCGCCGGTGTCCGCACCTTGAATGCGAAGGAATTAGCTTGAGATGGCTCAGCCGGAAGCGGCACATGGTGCTCATGCTGCTTCCAGCCGTGGCGATCTACTCGGTGTTCTTGGTGCTGCCAGTGATCTATGCGGCCTATTACAGCTTCACGAACTCAAACGGTGTAACCAAAGCCAAGCTCGTCGGTGTCGCGAACTACCGCAACCTGGTGGACGACCATCTCTTCTGGAACTCACTGAAGAACAGCGGAATTATTGTCGGCGTCGGACTGGTGGTCTTGCTGCCGGCGGCATTCTTCGTCGCCATCCTGCTCAGCGGCAAGATCCCGGGATCCGGCTTCCTGCGGGCATCGATCTTCGGCCCGGCGATCATCGCGCCGATCCTGGTCGGCCTCGTCTGGGTGTACATCCTCGATCCCCATCTCGGCCTGGTGAACCGCGCCCTGTCGGCGGTCGGCATCCCATGGCAGCCGCAATGGATCGGCGGCACCAAATGGACGCCATTTGTGGTTGGTCTGGTCTTCGTCTGGCAACAGCTCGGCTTTGTCATGACGATCTTTTACGCCGGCCTGCGATCGCTGCCCAGCGACGTGGTCGAGGCCGTCCAGATCGACGGAGCCTCAGCATGGCAACGGATCCGCTACATCACCTTCCCGATGATGCGCGAACCATTTGGCATCTGCGCCGCGCTCGTCATCACCGGTGCGCTCAAGGTGTTCGAGCTGGTGTACGTCCTGACCAGTGGCGGACCTGCGCATCTGTCCGATGTGCTCGCGACTTACATGTACAGCGTCACCTTCGGTGACTTCCACTACGGCTACGGCATGTCCCTGTCGATCGCGCTGACCCTCCTCGGGATCGTGGGCGCCGTCCTTTCCCTCTCACTCGTCCGACGCAGAGGGGACTACACATGACACTCAGCCTGGGCTTGCAACGGCCGGCATCCAGCAGACCCTCAAAGGCTCGCCGGTCACGTCGGCTCACGAACTCCGCGATCGCAGCGACAGCCCTGGCCTAC
>DASYAG010000083.1:0-16632 GCA_036501485.1 Acidothermaceae bacterium
CCCCCCCCCCACGACCACCGCATGAGACGACTGCGTCACGACTTAGGCAACGTTCCGACGACGCCCTTCACCAGACAGCTGAAGCTGTTGATCTTGTCGTAGGTCGGAACGACTCCTGCCGGTACGAGCACCGAGCCGTCCTGGCAGTACACCGGGCCCTTGAACACTGAGGAGTTGGGCTGCTTGAGCGCTGTCTCCTCGGCGGTGATCTTGGCTTGAAGGTCCGAAGGCACCGAGGTGCCGAAGGATGCCAAGGTCAGCGGGTTGTCGTTGTCGGCGAACGTACCGACCCAGTTGGCGTTGTACTTGCCACCGGTGAACGTGCCGTTGTCGACTGCGGCCGTGATGGCCTCGTAGACCGGCGCCCAGTCCCATGCCGACCCGGTGAGCCAGCCGCTCGGGTCGAGCGATTCTGCGTCGTAGTGATATCCGACCACGTACTTGTTGGCAGCCTTGGCGGCCTGAATGACCGTCGCCTGGCAGTCCTGGTGTTGCGTCAACACATCCACGCCCTGCGACAACAACGCGGACGCTGCTTCCTTCTGCTTCAGTGGGTCGCACCAGTTCGATGTGTTCACCAAATAGGTCTGGGCCTTGGGGTTGACGCTGAGCGCGCCCAACTCGAATGCGTCGATGTTCGCGATCGTCTGACTGATCGGGAACGCGTAGACGTAGCCGAGCTTGTTGCTCTTCGTCACTCCACCTGCTGCCATGCCGCCTAGAGAAACAGGTTCGTAGGCTTCACCCCAGTAGGTGCCGAAGTTGGCCGGGAACGCGCCGCTCTGGAAACCGCCCTGGTGCACGACGTAGACGCTCGGGTTGGCCTGGGCAAACTTCAGCGCGTACGAGAAGTAGCCGTAGCTGCTCGCGAAGATGACCTTCGCGCCCTTGTCGACCATGGCCTGCATGGTCTGGGTCACGGAGTTGTTCTCCGGCACGTTGTCGGCGGTGATCACCTTGACGTTGGGCATTGCCTTTGCCAGCGCCTGGCTACCGTCGTACACCGCTTCGTTGTAGCCGTAGTCGCTGTGCGAGCCGACCATGATGAATCCGGCGGTGATCGGTCCACCGGTCGCGGCCGCGGCTGGGGGCGACGACGCGGCGCTGCCAGCCGATGCCACGGCACTTGCTGGCCCCGCGGTGCTCGCCGCCGAGGACGGTGCAGCAGATGTCGCGGCGGCGGGGCTTGATGCAGCTGAACTGGTGTCCGCCGCAGTTGCTGCGGTCTTGTTCGAGCTCGAGCAAGCCGACAACACAAGGGCGGTTGCGATCAGAGCCCCCGCGGCGCCAACGGCGCGACGTGTTTTGAGGTGCGCAAGTGGTTCGAAGGGCATGGCGTAGCCAATCTGTGCGGGTGGCGGATGATGTCGAATCGGGTGGAAGAGCGAGCTAAGCGACGAGCCGTGCGGTCGCGCCTCAGGAAGCCGGGCAACGGCGCGCGGCTACCCCGATTGGGCCAGGGCGCGGGCGAGACCTTCTGGAGCTTCCGAACTCCCGCGTCGCGCAAATGCGACGAGAGCGATCAGGGTGATGAGGTACGGAAGCGCGTCGAGCAGATATTGGTTGACCGCGACACCGTGCGCCTGAAGCACGGACGCCGCAGCCAACGCGACGCCGAACAAGTAGGCGCCGCCCAACACGCGGACCGGATGCCATGCAGCGAACAAGACGACCGCCACCGCGACGAACCCGTAGCCGCTCGTCATGTCGTTGAACCAGTTGCCCACGTAGCCGACCGATAGTTGCGCGCCGCCTACACCGGCGAGCCCGGCACCGATCGCGACCGCGCCAAGTTGGACGAGTTGCGGGTGACCACCTGCAGCTGCCACCACCTCGGGCCGTTCACCTGTGGCGCGGAGAACGAGGCCAACTCGGGTGCGGTAGAACACCAGCCAGATAACTGCGACGAGCACGTACCCTGCGTACACCAAGATGTCGTGGTCGAACAAAATCGGCCCGACCCATGGGATAGAGCCGAGACCGGGGAGTTTCAACACCGGCAGCGGGTTGACCACCCGACTGATGTAGCTGGTGCCGAACACCGACGTCAGTCCGAGTGCGAGAAACCACACGACTAGGCCGCTCGCCAACTGGTCCGCGTTGCGCCGGACAGTCATCCATCCATGTAAGCCGCCGAAGGCTGCGCCGACGACGAAGCCCGCCCCAACTCCGAGTAGCGCGGAGTGTGTTACCGCCGCAGCTGCAAACGCGGCCAGGGCGCCGCCGAGCATGCAACCTTCCGTGCCGAGGTTGACAACTCCTGCGCGTTCGCCGATCAGCTCACCCAACGCTGGGAGAAGAATCGCGGTCCCGCCCTCGACGCCACCGATCAATGTTTGTTCAATGCCGTTCATGTCGCCCTCCCGCGCTTCTTTGCCATGACGAGTGGTGCGAGCACGATCAGACCAAGCAGGACGTCAACGATCGCGCCGTCGAGCCCGTTGGTGAGTTGAAGTCCATTGCCACTGAGCGCGATGGCGCTGAAGAGCAGCGCAGCGCCGACCACCTTGAGCGGATCGTGCCTACCGAGGTAGCTGGCCAGGAAGGCGACGTATCCGAACGTGACGGTGACGTCGGGTCGCAGTTGGGTCTCAACACCCGCGAGATTCAGTGCGCCGCCAAGTCCCGCCAGAGCGCCGCCGGCCAACATCGAAGACAGCAGCAACCTATTGACTCGAAGGCCGGCGCGTCGGGCAGCTTCGCGATTGCCACCGACGACCCGCAGCGCGAAGCCCCAGCCGGTGCGTTGGAGTGCATACCAGGTTCCGACAGCGACAACCGCGGCCGCGATGAGCCCGATGTTGAGTTGGCTATGGAACAGCCTCGGCAACACCGCCGCGTGCGCGAGCGGTCTGCTCTGTGGCTGGCCCGAGCCGTGCGGATCTTTCCACGGTTGGTAGATCAGGTAGAGCATGACGTCGTTCGCAATGAAGTTGAGCAGCAACGTGGTGACTGCTTCGTTCGCGTTCAGCGCGGTGCGAAGGATGCCGGAGACGCCGGCCCATATGGCACCGGCAATCGCGCCCGCGCCCGCCATCGCAACCCAGCTGACCGGGCCGGCAACATGACCGCCGATCGCCACGCCGATTCCGGTGGCGGCAACCGCGCCCATGATGAGTTGGCCTTCACCCCCGACGTTCACCAGTCCCGCGCGGGCCGGAATGGTGACAGCAAGCGCCGCGAGTGCGATGGGGATTGCTCGCAGCACGGTCTGTTGAAGTGACCCACCGTTGAGCACGGTGGACTTCACCATGGTGTGGTAGACGCTGAATGGGTTGGCGCCTTTGATGGCGACGACGATCCCAAACGCGATCAAGGATCCGAGGTACGCGGCGGTCACCAGCCCGATGCGCTGCCAATCGATTGGATCCTTGGCCGCCGCTATGGCTGCCGGTATCGGTGCGGGCTCGGAGTGCACTGGTGGAACCGTCGGCGCTGCCAAATGCTCGGGCAGCGTGATCGATGACGCGCTCTCGGTCGCTGTATCCATCGCGTCGTTTGTCATGCTGCGTGCCCCGTCATCAGGTGCCCGATGTTGCGACGATCCGCGTCGCGTCCGATTACTGTTCCGGCGATCGCACCGTGTGCAAGCACCGCAATCCGGTCGGACAGTGCCAGTAGTTCGTCGAGGTCCTCGGAGACGAGCACAACCGCGGTGCCTGCGTTCCTCGCTGCCAGCAGCAATCCGCGCGTGGTCTCAGTGGTGAGGACGTCGAGCCCTCGCGTCGGATATGACACGACGAGCACCGGCGCGTTCTCTGCCAGTGCGAGCGTGAGAAGGACGCGTTGGATATTGCCGCCTGACAGCCGGTCGAGTTGGCGGCTAGGGTCAGCCGGGCGAAGACCGATCCGGGCGCCGTCCTCGCGTAGCTTGCGACCGGCCGCGCGCACCTCGAAGTGCATCCGTCCGCCGGCGCGCGAACTGGCCCACAGGGCCGCATGTTCGGCAACGGTGAGTCCAGGGACAACGAACTGCCGAACCGGGTCGGCGACCACCGAGACAACTCCCGCGGCATGAAAATCGGCCGGGTCCTTGCCGGTCATCGTGACGCCGCCGACCGCGATCTCGCCCGCGTCAGGTCGCGCCCCACCGGTCAGCACGTCGGTCAGCTCGCGTTGGCCGTTGCCAGCAACGCCCGCAATCCCCAAGATCTCGCCGGCTTGCACGTCAAGATCGACCCCGACCAAGCCGGGCCCGCCGCCAAGACCGGCGATCTTCAGACCGCGGGCCTGAAGCACCGCCGTCTGCGTGCCGTCAAGGACGCTCAGGTTGCGCACCGGCACGACTGCCTCGCCGACCATCGCCGTCACGAGGTCGCCGTCGGAAATGCTGGCAGCAGGGGTGTCGGCGAGAACCACTTTGCCGGCCCGAAGGACGGTCACTCGGTCGGCGATGTCGCGGACCTCGCGCATCTTGTGCGTGATGATGACCACGCCCACGCCGTCCGCGCGAAGTTGCCGTACGACCCCGAACAACCCGTCGACCTCCTGGGGTGTCAGGACACTCGTCGGCTCGTCGAGGATCAGGACTCGGGCGCCTGCCAGCAGCACCTTTACTAGCTCGACCCGTTGCCATTCACCTATCGACAGGTCACCAACCCGCGCCGTCGGATTGACGGCGAGCCCGTATCGGCTCGAGGCCTCTTTGATTGCCCGTTGGATCTGCGGACCCTTAATGAGCTTCGATCCACCGACGTGCAGTGCCACGTTCTCCCACACGGTCAGCGCGGGCACCAGCCGCAGGTCTTGGAAGACCATGCCGATACCGAGGTCGCGAGCGATCGATGGCGAGGAGATCGTCACTTGGCGACCGTCGCGTTCGATCGAACCGCCGTCTGGCTTGTAGACGCCGTAGAGCATCTTCACGAGCGTGCTCTTGCCAGCGCCGTTTTCGCCGAGGAGCGCATTGACCTGGCCGCCAAGCACGCTGAAGCCCACGTTGTCGTTGGCGACCAACGAGCCGAAGCGCTTGGTCAGGCCCTTCACCTGAAGCAACGGGGGAGCGAGCTGTTCGGTGCTCATGGCGTTCCTCCCGATCGATGCAGAGCCATCCGCGTAATGGCTTGGGCGGCGCGTCTTTCGACCACCTCGAGTGACTCCCCGACGTGCCGGCGCAAGGCGAACACCGCGTCGTCCATTCGGCTGGCGAGCACGGCTTCGACGATTTCAAGATGCTGTTTGATGGTGAGTTCGATGCGCTGTTCGGTCAGGAAGTCGTACATGCGCACCGGCCGGATCCGCGCATTGACCGAGAGCAACGTGTCGGTCAGGATCGCGTTGCCCGAGGCGCGCGAGAGATTGACGTGGAAGTCCTCGTCGGTCGCCACGAACTCAGGCGCCGGGTCGGGGCGGTCATCCCACATGCCACGCCAGCTGTCACGCAGCGGCTCTAGGATCGCGACGTCATGCCGGACGGACGGCGAGTCCAGGGCACGTTGCAGCCCGCGCAGCTCCAGCGTGATTCGTAGGTCGTAGAGGTCGCGCAAACCGGTGTAGTCGGGCAGTGTGACGAAATAACCGCCCTCGAACCGGTGCACGAGACCGTCGGTCTGAAGTCGGACCAACGCCTCGCGGACGGGCGTTCGGGACACCCCCAGGAGGCTCGCGAGTCGCTCCTCGACCAGACGGCTGCGAACTGGGAACTCACCCATCATGAGGCGACGTCGCAATTCGCCATAGACCTGGTCGCGGCGTAATGATGTCGTGCTCGTCGATCCCGGCTCGTTCGATGCCGGATCCGGTTCTGTATACAGAGGTGTATCCATGTCGCGAGAAGCTAGGAGCGCCGCATTGCCGAAGAATATGAATCGTGTAACTTCCGCGTTGCTACGCGTCGTTCCCACCGTCCCCGGCGTCATCTGCGTGATACACGCCAGCTGTGTCTGAGGCTCCTGCCGACGCCGTCCGCCGTGTCGTTTTGATTCACGGTGCCGCGACGACGGGACGCATCTGGGACTGGGTTGTTCCGCTCCTCGACGGATTCGACGTTCGCTGCCCGAACCGTCGCTGCTCGGGTGATCTCGAGGCAGAGGTCGCCGACTTGATGCCGCTGTGCGCGGACGCGATCGTGGTCGGGGTCAGCGGGGGAGCGACTTTGGGCCTTGAACTCGCCACGCGCGGCTGCGGCGCCGCGTCGATAATCATTCACGAGCCCGCAGTGGGTTCGCTGCTGCCGGGCTTACTGAACGCAGTGGCCTCGGCCTATGGCAGCGGTGGTGTGCCGGCATTCGCGACGACGTTGTACGGGCCGAGTTGGCGGTCGACGGATGGACCGTCCGACAATGATGCGGTCGCCCGAGATATTGCGATGTTCCGTGCGTTCGAACCATTGGCACCAGACCCGCAGAGCTGCCCTGTATTGGTGACCGTCGGGGCACTCTCACCGCAGATTCGTCACGATGCCGCCGCCGCGTTGGCGGCGAAGTTCGGCCTCGCAGTCCGCACCTTGCCGGACGCCGGGCACGCAGTGCACCTCGACCGACCCGCGCTGCTCGCGAGCCTCATTCGCGAGACCGCCGCGACGCTTGATGCTTGATGGACCCTTTCGAACCGTTTGGTGACCGCGCGAATCGCGCCGCGCGGGTCTACGGTGCCGCGGCTGACCACTACACCCGAAGCACGCTGGGATTCTGGGATCAATTCGGCACCGAGACCGTGTCGCGCCTGCAATTGGCACCGGGCATGACCGTTCTCGATTTGTGCTGCGGCGCTGGGGCGTCGGCGATCCCTGCAGCACACGCCGTTGGAGAGGCCGGGCGCGTGCTGGGGATCGATGTCGCGGCGCCGATGCTGGAGCTCGCCCGGGCCAGGGCTGCTCGCGAGGGTCTGTCCAATGTCGAGTTCCGGAACGGCGACGCCACCAACACCGCACTAGCGGACGGCAGCTTTGATGCCGTCGTCTGCGTCTTCGGCGTGTTCTTCGTGCCAGACATGACGGCCTTCGTGCAAGAGATGTGGCGATTGTTGCGGCCCGGTGGCGTGCTGGCCGTCACCACCTGGGGTCCCGGCTTGTTCGAGCCCGCCAACAGTTTCTTCTGGCAATGCGTCGCTAACCTCGAGCCGTCGCTATACAAGAGCTTCAATCCGTGGGACCAGATCACCACCCCGGCCACTCTGAACGAACTGCTCACCGGGGCTGGTGTGCCGCGACCTGCTGTCGAGGCTGCCGAGGCCCGTCATCACCTGGAACACCCCGACATGTTCTGGGACATCGTGCTTGGCTCCGGCTACCGGGCCACGGTCGAGGCGCTGCGTCCCGAGCAGCGCGACCAGCTTCGCGAGACTCTGCTCGCCGAGTTGCGTGTTCGTGAGGTCACGGTTGTGCGAACCGATGTGGTCTTCGGAAGCGCCATCCGCTGACACGAGATCACGTGGTTGCGGCGCGCCGCGCACCTAGGTGAAAAGCGATCGGGCACTCTAAATCTGCGCGACGATGACAGGTCACTTGTCCCCCCGGGTGACACGGGCTCGCCGCGAAGTGGCGGTCCGGCTCGCGCATCCCCCACGCAGAGCCGGACCGCCGCGCCCCCGGTTGGAGACCGCACCCCCCAGCTAGCGGCCTACCGGTAAAAGTCTCGCGGAAGGCGACATTGGCGGGTATTGGCCGTCCGGCCACAACCGCTGGCGCATCTGCTCACGTTTCACAAGCGTTCGGCGCAGCCGGGCGACCATTCGGACAAAACATAGCAGATAGGTACGGTACCGTCACTAGCGGTCGAGCCGGTCATTTGCCACTCGTGTCACACCCGTGGCGGCCCGCTGGGTGATCAAATCGGGAGCGGGGCGGGCGTACACTGGCGCCATGTCCCGGTTGCTTCTCATGACGCCGCGCTGACTCGACGTCGGCGCGGCGACCCCTCGTACGCGAGGGGTCTTTTTGTGTCCGTCCAGCTACTCAAGACACCGATGAGGAACCGATGAGCGAGACGTTCGACTTCGCCGCCATTCAGGATCGATGGCTGCCGGTCTGGGACGCGCTCGACCCGTTTCGGACCGGCCAGCCGGCTGCGGACGGCTCACCCCGCGAGCGCCGCTACATGCTCGACATGTTTCCCTACCCGTCGGGCGATCTGCACATGGGTCACGCCGAGGCGTATGCCTTCGGTGACGTCCTGGCGCGCTACTGGCGGCAGCTCGGTTACGACGTCATGCATCCGATCGGCTGGGACTCATTCGGGCTGCCTGCAGAGAACGCCGCGATCGCCCGCAACCAGCATCCGGCCGACTGGACGTACAAGAACATCGAGACGCAGGCCGCGTCGTTTCGGCGGTACGCCATCTCATTCGACTGGTCGCGCCGGCTGCACACCAGCGATCCGGAGTATTACCGCTGGACCCAATGGCTGTTCTTGCGCTTCTTCGAACGCGGACTCGCCTACCGCAAAGCATCGGCAGTCAACTGGTGCCCTAACGACCAGACCGTGCTGGCGAACGAACAGGTCGTCGCCGGTCACTGCGAACGCTGCGGGACGTTGGTCACGAAGAAGACACTGACGCAGTGGTACTTCAAAATCACCGAATACGCCGACCGGCTGCTCGACGACATGCGCGAACTCGAGGGTTCGTGGCCCGAGCGGGTGCTGACCATGCAGCGCAACTGGATCGGTCGATCGGTTGGTGCGCATGTCGACTTCGCGATCGAGGATCGCACCGAGCCGGTGACCGTATTCACGACACGACCCGACACGTTGTACGGCGCGACGTTCTTCGTCGTCGCAGCCGACTCGGCGCTGGCCGCCGATCTGTGTGCCCCCGAACAGCGAGCTGCGTTCGATGCTTACGTCGAGCAGGTGCGGCGGCTCTCGGACATCGACCGCATGTCGACCGAGCGGGTGAAGACCGGTGTTTTCCTAGGCCGGTATGCGATTAATCCGGTCAATGATGAGCGCATCCCGGTGTGGGCGGCCGACTACGTGCTGGCTGACTACGGCACCGGCGCCATCATGGCGGTGCCCGCACATGACCAGCGCGACCTCGACTTCGCGCTGACGTTCGGGTTGCCGGTGCGCATCGTGGTTGCCACCGATGAGCCCGACCCGACCGAGACTGGCGTTGCGACGCCAGGTGACGGCGTCCATGTGAATTCAGGTCCACTCGACGGTCTCGACAAGATTGAGAGCATCGATCGCGTCGTCGCCCAACTCGAAGCCAGGGGTGTCGGTAAGGGCGCGATCAACTACCGGTTGCGCGACTGGTTGCTGTCACGGCAGCGATTCTGGGGTGCGCCGATCCCGATCGTGCATTGCCCTGTCGACGGCGAAGTTCCCGTGCCGGACGACGAGTTGCCGGTACGACTGCCCGACCTGCGCGGTGCAGACCTGCAGCCCAAAGGCGTGTCACCGCTCGCCGCAGCGACCGAGTGGGTTAGCACGACGTGCCCGAAGTGCGGCGGTCCGGCAACGCGCGACACCGACACGATGGACACTTTCGTCGACTCGTCGTGGTACTTCTTGCGCTACTGCTCTCCGCATCGCGACGATGTGGTCTTCGACCCCGCCGACGTCAAGATGTGGATGCCGGTTGACCAATATGTTGGCGGTGTCGAGCACGCGATTCTGCACCTGCTGTACAGCAGGTTCTTCGTCAAGGTGCTGCACGACATGGGCCTCGTCGAGTTCGACGAACCGTTCAAGGCGATGCTGAATCAGGGTCAGGTTATCAACCAGGGCAAGGCCATGAGCAAGTCACTGGGCAACGGCGTCGACCTGGGCGAGCAGCTCGCAGCCTTCGGTGTCGACGCGGTGCGCATGACGATGCTGTTCGCCGGACCTCCCGAAGAAGACATCGACTGGGCCGACATGAACGTGCCGGCACTCGGCAAGTTTCTCGCGCGGGCATGGCGGCTGTCTGACGAGGTCAGCAGCGAAATCGGCGTCGACGTGACGGCGGGCGATGTCGCCTTGCGGCGGGTAACCCATCGCACCGTGCACGACGTCACGCACCTGCTCGACACGTTCCGGTTCAACGTCGCAATTGCGCGCGTCATGGAGTTGGTCAACGCGATTCGCAAGACGGTCGACGTCGGTCCCGGTCCAGCCGATCCGGCCGTGCGCGAAGCGGTCGAAGCTGTCGCGGTGATGCTGTCGTTGTTCGCCCCCTACACCGCCGAAGATGCGTGGGCCCGGCTCGGGCATCAACCCACCGTGTTCCACGCGGGCTGGCCGGTAGTCGATCCGACGTTGCTCGTCGAGGAGTCCGTTGTCTGCGTCGTCCAGATCAATGGCAAGGTCCGCGAGCGCCTCGACGTGGCACCGAACATCGACGAGACCGCGCTGCGCGAACTCGCGCTCGCTGCACCTGCCGTGGTGAAGGCCGTCGACGCGCGCGAAATCCGCACTGTCATCGTGCGGGCACCGAAGCTCGTCAACATCGTGGTCTAGGGTCCGCCTATGTCGCGCGCGCGCAAAGGCACGCCAGCGGTGGCGGTAGTCACCGACTCGACGGCCTACCTACCGGCGGGGTCGGCGGAGTTGCTCGGCGTCCAAATGGTGCCGCTTCAGGTCATCGTCGGTGGCGTCGTGCGAGCCGAAGGCGAGGAGATCGGACCAAGCGAAGTTGCCGCCGTCCTGCATCGTGGGCACTCCGTAAGCACCTCGCGACCGTCGCCGAGTTTGTTCGCTGCTGCCTACCACCGGGCGTTTGCTGCTGGTGCAACCTCGATCGTTTCGGTGCAGTTGTCGGCCGCGATGTCGGGCACTGTCGATGCGGCCCGGCTCGCTGCCGCCGACGTGGGTGGCGACATCAGAGTCATCGATTCCCGTTCGGTCGGCATGGGCATGGGTTTCGCCGTGTTGGCCGCCGCCGACGCCGCGGCCGGGGGCGCCGATGTCGAAGCGGTAGTCGACACGGTTATCCAAACGCTCGAGCGAACGCAGGCCATCTTCTACGTCGACACTCTCGAGTACCTGCGCCGCGGCGGTCGCATCGGTGCGGCCCGCGCACTGGTCGGCTCGGCGCTCGCCGTGAAGCCGCTGCTCTGTCTTCGTGATGGCCGGATCGAACCGCTCGAGCGCGTCAGGACGGCTTCGCGCGCGATTGCTCGGCTTGAGGAGCTCGCGGTGTCGATGGCCGCCGATGAACCCGCGAGTATCGCCGTGCATCACCTCGACGCATCGCCGCGCGCCGCACAGGTTGTCGAGGCGCTCGAGACGCGCCTGCCGAAAGCGGGCGACATCATCACGACCGAGGTCGGCGCCGTCGTTGGCGCACACACCGGCCCCGGCATGCTCGCCATCGTCGTCTGCACGCGCTGACTGCTTTCCACAGTTGTCGGCCTTAGCGGGCGTGGTGCACAGGCTTGGTTGAGGTGCACCCTTAGGCCGGCTCGGCCGCTTAGCTCGGTGTGTGCCGATGTTCCGTCGCAGGCCGGACCCGCGCGAGCTGGCCAGTGTGCTGCACCGGCTCGAACGACTGCAGATCATCGGACAACCCGCGGCTACCGGGTGGTTGCCGCCTGCCCCACCCGCGGAGTCGCCGACGGCTGCGCCGGTCCGGCATGGCTGGCGGGCCAGGTTGCGGGCATTGGTTCCGGCGCGCCTGCACGTCACTGCTTTCGATCCGGGACGGCGGGGGGTGGCGGTCCTCCTCGTCGTCGCGGTCGTCGGTGCTTCTGGGGGAGCGTGGTACTTCCTGCGCGCAGCTCCACATGTTCAGCCGGCAGAGGCTGACCCTGCGGGCGACTGTCAGACAGTTACCGGTCAAGAGACCGGCAGTTGTCCAACCATCGGGAGTGGCTCGGCGCGGTCGCCCACAGAAAGCGCGTCGCCCACCGGCGGATTCGCACCGGTTGGCGTCGTTCCGTCAAGCTCGCCGTCGCCGTCCAAAGCAAGTGAGCTTGTGGTCGATGTCGTCGGCAAGGTCGCGAAGCCAGGCGTCTTCACGCTGCCGCCCGGCTCGCGGATCGTGGACGCGATTGCCGCCGCGGGTGGCGCGTTGCCGCATACCGACCTGACGGCGCTTGATCTGGCCCGCAAGTTGAGCGACGGCCAGGAAATCTTCGTCGGAGTTGCGCCGCCGTCCGGATCGGCAGCGATGTCGGCAGGCGGCGTGGTCGGCGATGACACCGATGTCGGCGGAGATACCAGCGCGGTCAGCACCGACCCAGTCGTCGACATCAACTCCGCAACGCAGGCCGAACTCGAGACGCTGCCCGGTGTTGGCGCTGTGACGGCGCAGAAGATCCTCGCCTGGCGAACCCAACACGGGCGGTTCACGAGCGTCACACAGCTGCAGCAGGTGTCGGGTGTCGGACCGGCGAAATACGCAGTGCTCGCGGGTCGGGTGAAGGTGTGAAGCCTCCTCGCGTTGCAGATGCGCCGGTCGAGCTGATGCCCGGCGAGCCCGTCGAGCTCAGGCTGCTCAGCCCGGCTGCGGCGGCGTGGTTGACGGCCGCGATCGCACTGATGACGTCGCCAGCGCTCGGATTGATAGCTGCAGCCGTTCTCGTTGTCGTGGGTGTCGCAGTCGCGGCACCGATGTTTCGAGGTCGGCGGCCTCGACACCTGGTGCGCAAACGCGTCGTTGCGGGCGCTCTTTTGTGCGCGGCAGGTGCGGCAGCTGCTGCAGCCTGGCGGGTGGCCGCGGTGCAGCGCGGACCCTTGCCGGCGCTGGCTCGTGCGCACGCCATGGTCACCCTCGAACTGACTGTGACGAGCGACCCGCACCTGTCGGCTGGTTTGTCGGCCGGTGCCGGCGCCCCGCTTGTCGTGTTGTTGGCCAAAGCCGTCGAGGTAAGCAGCGACGACGTGCTGAGAACCACAATCAGTTCACCGATCGTGGTGCTCGCGACCGCGCCGGGCTGGCTCACGCTGCAACCCACGCAACGCGTCACCGCGGTGGGTCGTGTGAGCATGCCTGACCCCGGTGAGTTAGTGACCGCGCTCTTCGATGCACGCGGATCGCCCACAGTGGTCGGCGCCGCATCACCAATCGAGCGCGTCGCGGGTCACATTAGAGACGGCTTGCGAACAGCTGCAGCACCGCTGCCGGCGGGACCACGCGGCCTCCTGCCAGGTCTCGTCGATGGTGACACGTCGGGGCTCTCGCCCGATCTGGTTGCTGCGTTTCGCACCACCGGACTCACCCACATCGTTGCTGTCTCAGGTGCGAACGTCGCGATCGTTCTCGGTGCTGCGCTCGTGATCGCTCGACGGATGCGGGCGGGCTTACGTGCGCAAGCGCTGGTCGGTGTGCTGACGATCGTCGGTTTCGTGATCGTCGCGCGACCACAGGCATCGGTGTTGCGCGCGGCTGCGATGGGTCTCGTTGCGGTGCTTGCCCTCGCGACCGGACGACGACGGCGTGCGTTGCCTGCGTTGTGCGCCGCAGTGTTGTGCTTGATCTACATCGATCCGACGCTCGCGCGCAGTGTGGGCTTCGCACTTTCCGTCGTTGCGACCGCGGCCTTGTTGTTGATCGCGCCACCACTGCGTACGTGGATGGCCGGAAGGCTGCCGGGCTGGCTGGCCGATGCACTCGCCGTCCCGACTGCAGCGACGCTCGCATGCGCGCCGCTCATCGCATCGATCTCGGGCCAGATCAGCCTTGCATCAATCCCGGCGAACTTGCTTGCCGAGCCAGCGGTTGCGCCGGCGACGATCCTCGGCGTGCTGGCTGCCGCGCTCGCGCCAGTTTCGGTTGGAGCGGCCCAAATCGTCGCTCGCGTCGCCGGCATTCCGTGTTGGTGGCTGGTCTTTGTCGCGCGCACATTCTCGCGGTTACCAGGCGCTGCGGTGCCCTGGCGCGACGGGGCTTCCGGCGCGCTAACCCTGTTGGCACTCGGCTCGACAGTCGGTCTTCTGCTTTGGTCGGCGCGATGGCGAGGCGTGGTCTTTCGCCTCGTTCTCGTGGGTGCGCTGGTTGCCAGCGCGCTCGCAATTCATGGTCGACTCGCAACGCGACAGTGGCCGCCGTCCGATTGGGTGCTCGCGGCGTGTGATGTAGGTCAAGGCGAGGCCATCGTCGTGCGCGCCGGCCCGCAGTCGGGCCTTCTTGTCGATTCGGGGCCTTCGCCGACGTTGGTCGATGGTTGTCTTGATGCGCTCGGTATTCGAACGTTGGCCGGGATTGTGCTGACCGGCGGGACGGCGACCTCGGTAGGCGGCCTGCCCGGCGCGCTGCACGGTCGAGCCGTCGGCGAGATCGACGTTGGGTCGCAGTTGGCGGCTGACGCTGATGTTCGTGTTCGAGGGTGGGCACTGGCGTCGCACGTCGCAGTTGCCGCAGCGATGCCCGGGGTCGTCAACATCGTGGGCACCGTGCGTTGGCAGATTGTCGCGGAGCTCGCATCGGCGCGTGTTGTGGCTGTCAACGTGGCGGGTATCAGCCTGATGGTCGCGGGCGACCTCAGCGCGGTCGATGAGACCGAACTCGCGTCAACGTCGGCTTCGCTTAGTGCCGACGTTCTCGTCGTCCCGCATCACGGTGCCGCTCAGGACGCCGCGTTCCTTGATGCCGTTCATCCGGGCGTCGCGATCATTTCGGTCGCTCGCGGCAACAGCCAACACGACCCGTCGGCGATGGTGCTGACTGCATTGTCCGCAATCGCCGTTCGGGTTATTCGTACCGATAATGCCAGGAATATAGCAATTATGCCGAACTCAGAAGGTCTGCTCGCTGTGACGCAGCACGGTTCTCATGAGGTTCCGCGACGCTAAGGCGTTCCCGCAGACCGGCCCGGGGCGAACGGCCCCAACCATTAGCCCATTCGGGCTTATGCCCGGCCGATTTCCGCCGAGACTTCACCGTGACCGCATTTGTGCGGCGAGCGAAAGGATCGATCCGGTGGACTTGCATGACTACGTGCGCATCCTTCGAAAGCGCTGGCCGATCATTGTTGCGGCCTTCGTCATCGCCGGAGCAGCGGCAGCCGCTTATGCATTCCGGACGACTCCTGTCTACGCGGGACACATCCAGCTCTTCGTCACGACCCCGTCGGGCGGGGATGACACCACCGGCCTTCAGCAGGGCAACACCTTCACGCAAGAGCGGGTGAAGTCCTACGCCGAGATCGTGTCGAGTCCCAAGGTGCTCGACCCGGTGATAGCGCAGCTTCACCTAACCGAGAGCGACACCGAGTTGGCGCGCCACGTCAGCGCCTCCGCGCCGCTCGACACGGTCCTCATCAATGTGACCGTCACTGACGCCAACCCAGCGTCGGCATCGCGCATCGCCAACGCGGTCGGCGCGTCGTTCTCTAGCGTGGTCGCCGTCCTGGAGGAGCCCACGACCGGGGGCGTGTCGCCGATCAAGGTGACCACAGTCAAGCAAGCGAGCGTCGCCGCGGTACCCGTGTCTCCGAACAAGAAGCTCGACATCGCCCTCGGGCTCTTTCTGGGGCTCGCAGTCGGACTCGGCATCGCGGTGCTGCGCGACACCCTCGACACCTCCGTGAAGACGATGTCCGACCTCGCGCTCGTGACGAAGGCAGCGTTTCTCGGTGGCATCGTGTTCGACCCGGAGGTACCCAAGCGGCCACTCATCACCCATGCGGATCCGCAGTCGCGTCGCGCTGAATCGTTCCGGCACCTGCGGACGAACCTGCAGTTCCTCGACATCATGAATGAGTCGAAGTCGTTCGTCATCACGTCGTCGATCGGTGGCGAGGGCAAGAGCACGACGTGCGCGAACCTCGCAGTGGCGCTCGCCGCTACGGGCAGTCGAGTCGCACTCGTCGAGGGCGACCTTCGACGGCCCAAAGTTGCGGACTACCTCGGGCTCGAGCGTGCAGTCGGGCTGACCACGGTGCTGATCGGCCAAGCAACCATCACCGACGTGATGCAGTCGTGGGGCAACGGGCAACTGCATGTGTTGCCCGCTGGCCGCGTTCCGCCGAACCCCAGCGAATTGCTCGGCTCGCAGGCAATGCAGTTGGTGATTCGCGAGCTCGAAGCCAACTACGACTACGTGCTGATCGACGCGCCGCCACTACTCCCGGTGACCGACGCCACGGTGCTCAGCCGCATCGCGCAAGGCGCCATCATCGTCGTGGGCTCAGGCAAGATTCGGCGTGAGCAATTGCGTCGGGCGCTCGAGACGCTGGCCTCTGTCGATGCGCCGGTGCACGGCTTGATCCTGAACTTCCTGCCGACCAAGGGTCCCGACGCCTACTCCTACTACGCCTACGGCTATGACGGGAACAAGCAGAAGGACGTTGCCGGATCGGGCAACTGGCTTCCCGATGTGAACTCCTCCGGTGCACCTACGATCATGCTCGCCAGTGGCCGCCGCACCCGCAAGTCCGTCGCCAAGCACTGAGGCCGGTTACGACGTCAGCTGGATCCGACCCGATTTCAGGGCCTTGTTCACCACGTTCTGCGACTCAAGGAATGCGTCGTAGAGGTCATCTCCGAGGGACTTACCGTGGACAGGCTCGGTGGTTCGACGCTTGAGGCGGCGTCGGACCGAATGCGCGTCATCGAGCCATGTGAGTGCCTCGGTCTTGGGGTCCGAGTGTGGTTCGTTGTGCGCCAGGTCCGGACCCGCTCGGTGACCGAGGGGGGACTGCTCTAGCCTTCAGGCTCATGGATGCGCGTGGTCAGTCAGCTCGCCAAGCAGTCGCGACCGGTGCCGCTCCAGCGGCCCTTGGTCCCTACAGCCAGGCGATCGTCGCGGGAGGGTTCGTCTTCTGCTCAG
>DASYAG010000084.1:0-4923 GCA_036501485.1 Acidothermaceae bacterium
GCCGGCCTCGAGATGGGTGTGGTGGTCGTCATCGATGCCGATCCGGTACTTGACGGTGACCGGGATGTCGGTGCCCTCGGTGGCGCGCACGGCCGCGTTGACGATCTGGCCGAACAGCCGCCGCTTGTAGGGCAGCGCCGCGCCGCCGCCGCGACGGGTGACCTTGGGCACCGGGCAGCCGAAGTTCATGTCGACGTGGTCCGCGAGCCCCTCGTCGGCGATCATCTTCACGGCCGCATACGTGGTGGCCGGGTCGACCGTGTAGAGCTGCAGCGAACGTGGCGTCTCGTCGGCGGAGAACGTCGTCATGTGCATGGTGACCGGATGCCGCTCGACGAGGGCACGCGCGGTCACCATTTCGCAGACGTAGAGCCCGCTGACGGTGCCGACGCGGGCCTGCTCGAGTTCGCGGCACAACGTGCGGAAGGCGACGTTCGTCACACCGGCCATGGGAGCCAGCACCACCGGACTGGCCAGCGTGATAGGACCGATGCGCAAGACCGGCTACCGCCTGCTCAGGGTCAGCTTGCCCTCAGTGTTGTGCAGCTGTCGGGCGGTGAGCCGCAGGTCGCCCCTGCGGGCTTCCCGCTCGAGCTGGCGCTGCTTGGAGATCTCGAACTTGTCGCAGGCCGCCTCGAGCTCCTTGATCAGCACGGCAAGGTCGTCTCGCTCCCGCGCAGCCTGTCCGCTGAAGTCCTCCCGCTCGAAGATGCGCCACTTCTTCAGCACCGGCATCACGACCTCGTCGAGGTGGATGCGCGGGTCGTAGACGCCGCCGACGGCGATCATCACGGCCTTGCGGCGAAACTCGGGCACGCTATATCCGGGCATCCTGAAGTTGCGCAGTACCCGGTGCACGGCATGCATCGCCCTGTTCGGCGCGATCTCCAGGCCGGCTTCGGTGACATCGCGGTAGAAGATCATGTGCAGGTTCTCGTCCTGCGAGATCTTGGCCAACAGTTGATCGGCGATCGCCTCGTTGCAGGCCTTTCCGGTGTTGCGGTGTGAGACGCGGGTGGCCAGTTCCTGGAACGTCACGTACACGATCGAGTCGAACAGGTTCTCGGACAACAGGTCGCCCTGCTGGTTCTGGCCGGGGCTGAAACCCCTGTTCACCACCTCCAAGCGCAGCTTCTCCAGCTCGATCGGGTCGACAGCGCGGGTGACCACGAGGTAGTCGCGCAGCGCGATCCCGTGCCGGTTCTCCTCGGCGGTCCAGCGGTTCACCCACTGACCCCAGGCGCCGTCCATGCCGAAGCTCATCGCGATCTCGCGGTGATACGACGGCAGGTTGTCCTCGGTCATCAGGTTCTGAACCATCGCCACCTGCGCGACGTCGGTCAGCTTGGACTGCCCAGGCTCCCAGTCTTGGCCGCCCAATGCGTAGAAGTTCTTGCCGTCCGACCACGGGATGTAGTCGTGCGGGTTCCAGGGCTTGTGCATGCTCAGGTGCCGGTTCATGTTCTTCTCGACGACCGGCTCGAGCTCACTCAACAGGTCCAGGTCTTGTGGATCTGGCACGGTGTCCCCCAGTTATCTGTGTCTGTCGGTTTCAGTAAATATATCTGTTTATGCCGGTGACATTCAAGTTCCATCCCGCCGGGACTTTTCGCGTCGTCCCACGGCTGGGGTCGCTAGTGCGTTGTGGCCCTGCTGAGCAGCATGTCTACGCAGTAGTCGATGAACTGTTCGCGAGTGGCGGCCAGTCTCCCGTCCAGGTAGGCGGTGAACAGCGCCGTCAGGCCGCCGATCAGGCTGGTGGCGATCATCTTCTGTCGCACCGGATCGCCGATCTGCGTCAGCTTGTCCTGCAACAGGTCGATGAAGTTGGGCATCCACTGCGCGCCCGATCGGACCAGCACCGGCTCCACTGCCGGCGCTAACAGAAGGACCCGTCCCCGCACCGGATCGTCGACCATCAGCGCGACGAATCGCTCGACGGCCTCGCGTGGCGTTGTCGCCGACCTCAGCGCCGACATCGCTCGGGCGCAGACATCGTCGTAGACGGCACGCACGAACTCGTCGCGATCGGAGAAGCTCTCGTAGAAGTAGCGCTCGGTCAGTTCGGCCTGCCGGCATACCGCCCGCACGGTCACCGCCGGACCGCTCGCCTGGCCGAGTAGTTGTACGCCTGCGGCGACGAGATCATCGCGCCGCAGGGCCTGGCGGTCCTCCAAGGGGACACCAGACCAGCGGCGCGAACGTTGACCGGACGGCACTTCACTCCTAAGCTCATGGTGACAACGCATGTAGTCAGTTTGCCTGACTCGGACAGGAAATTGCACCAGTGACCCAAGATACGTCTGCGGCATTCCCGGTTGCGTCGGGTTGCCCGGTTTCGCCGCTGGGATATGAAGCCCCGCCTCAACCACTCGGCCCCGACTCGCTGACCTGGCGGTATTTCGGTGACTGGCGCGGCATGCTGCAGGGCCCGTGGGCCGGCTCGATGCAGAACATGCACCCGCAGCTGGGCGCGGCGGTCGAAGATCACTCGACGTTCTTCCGTGAGCGATGGCCAAGGTTGCTGCGGTCGTTGTACCCGATCGGCGGGGTGGTCTTCGATGGCGACCGCGCGCCGACCACCGGGGCCGAAGTTCGCGACTACCACATCGAGATCAAGGGGACGGACAGTCAGGGGCGCCGCTATCACGCGCTGAACCCCGACGTCTTCTACTGGGCGCACTCGACGTTCTTCGTCGGCACAATCCATGTCGCCGAACGGTTCTGCGGCGGCCTGACCGAAGCACAGAAGCGCCAGCTGTTCGACGAGCACATCGAGTGGTACCGGATGTATGGCATGAGCATGCGCCCGGTGCCGAAGAGCTGGGAAGACTTCCAGGTGTATTGGGACCACATGTGCAGCGAGGTACTGGAGAACAACTTCGCCGCGCGCGAGGTGCTCAACTTGACCGAGCTGCCGAAACCGCCTTTCGCGCAATGGATTCCGGATCGGCTGTGGGCGCTGCAGCGCAAACTGCTTTCGCCGTTCTTCGTCTGGGTGACGGTTGGTCTGTACGACCCGCCGGTGCGCAAGCTGATGGGCTACAGCTGGTCGCGTCGTGACGAGTGGCTACACCGCCGCTTCGGCGACGTCGTCCGCCTGATCTTCGCCGTCGTGCCGTCGCGTTACCGCAAGCATCCACGAGCCCGGGCCGGCTTCGACCGGGCCAACGGCCGGATTCCGGCCGATACCCCGTTGGTGCAGACGCCGGCCCGCAACCTGCCGCCGCTCGACGAGCGAGGCGACCCAAAGCATTACTGCCCCAACGTCGTCTGACGGTCAGGCGCCACCGACCCGCCGCTCGCCGCCATTGCGCTCGCGCCAGAAGCGGTACACCTCGACCGCCTCGTCGCGTGGGTCGTAGTGCATCGGCAGTCGCCGCTGCTGCCAGTCCTTGCTGAATTCGTCGTAGAACGTCGTCAGCTCGAAATATTTGCGGTCGTCGACGTAGTACGGCTCGTACTGGTCGCGTGAGGTCAGAAAGACGACCTGGTCAGGCGAGCAGTAGTACAGCGAGCCCAGACACATCGGACACGGATGGGCCAGCACGTAGATGGTGGTGCCGGTCAGATGCTCGGTCCCCAGCTTCATGCACGCCTCGCGGACGGCGAGGATTTCGGCGTGTGCGGTCGGATCATGGCTCTGGGCAACCTTATTGGCGCTTTCGGCCAGAATCTCGCCGTCCTTGACGATCACCGTCGCGAACGGTCGGCCGCCCTCGATGACGTTCTGCCGAGCCAGGTCGATGGTCCGCTGCGCGAAGTCCATCACGGGTGCTTCTAGTGGTGGGCGTGCTGGTGAACCTCCTCGAGCCCGGCCTGGTGCAAATGCGAATGGGTGTGCTCGGTCCCGTCATGGTGGGTATGGGTGTGCTCGTGCTCGACGTGCTCGTGCTCGTGATCGGTGTGCGGATGCGTGTGCTCGACGCCGCCGTGCTCGTGCTGGTGCGAATGCGGGCCCTCGTGGGTGTGCTTTTCGGTCATCTCTGATCATCTCCTTTGTTACGAAACAATTTGTCTAACTCCGCTTCTCGACTATCCGCAACCCGTCGTCGCCACGGTGATGCCGGGGAACTCCGGGGCCGGAGTGCTCGGCGTTGTGAACGGCATCGACGACGAGTTGCCGAACATGGTTGTTCTCCAGGCTGTAGAAGATCGTCGTGCCCTCTCGACGGGTTTGCACCAGTCGTGCCATCCGCAACTTGGCCAGGTGCTGCGACACCGAGGGCGCGGGCTTGCCCACATGCTCGGCGAGTTCGTTGACCGACATCTCACGGTCGGCCAGCGACCACAGCACTTGCACGCGGGTGGCGTCTGCAAGCATCCGGAACACCTCGACGACCAGGCGGACCTGATCATCGGGCAGTCGGACCTCCTCATTACTTGCATGCATACGCAGATACTAAGGCATAACCGCCAGAGTGGCAATAACTAGATCATCTATATTGTTTTGAGACGCGTGATAGGAGTCCTGGTGTCTTTACGCAGCGAAAGCGACAGTTGGGATCTTGCGACGAGCGTCGGCGCGACGGCTACCATGGTTGCCGCTCAGCGGGCACTGGCGTCCGACGCCGGGTTGATCGATGACCCGTTCGCGGCACCGCTGGTGCGCACGGTCGGCATCGATGTCTACACGCGACTGGTGAACGGCGAGATCCCGGTTGACGACGAGGCCGAATTCGATCCGTCTCGGATGGGCCGGGGGATGGCGGTCCGGACCCGGTTCTACGACAACTTCTTCGTCGACGCGACGCGTAGTGGCATCCGGCAGGCGGTCATCGTCGCGGCCGGCCTGGACGCGCGGGCCTATCGGCTGCCCTGGCCGGAGGGCACCGTCGTCTACGAGGTCGACATGCCGAATGTGATCGAGTTCAAAACCTCGACGCTGAGCAAGCTCGGTGCCGAGCCGACAGCCGAGCGCCG
>DASYAG010000085.1:0-4830 GCA_036501485.1 Acidothermaceae bacterium
GGTCGGTGATGGTTTCCTAGGCCGCGTAGTCGACCCTCTCGGCCACCCGATCGATGGCCGCGGCGACATCGAAGCAGCCGACCACAGGGCGCTGGAAATTCAGGCTCCGTCGGTGGTGCAGCGCCAGGGCGTCAAAGAGCCACTGCAGACCGGGATCAAGGCCATCGATGCGATGACGCCGATCGGCCGTGGACAGCGTCAGCTGATCATCGGCGACCGCAAGACCGGCAAGACTGCCGTCTGCGTCGACACCATCCTCAACCAGCGGCAGAACTGGGAGACCGGTGATGAGAAACAGCAGGTGCGGTGTGTCTACGTAGCCATCGGGCAAAAGGGCACCACGATCGCCTCCGTCCACCACACGTTGGAAGAGGGCGGCGCGATGGACTACACGACGATAGTCGCGGCACCGGCATCTGACTCTGCCGGTTTCAAATGGCTTGCACCATATACCGGTTCGGCGATCGCTCAGCACTGGATGTATGAGGGCAAGCATGTACTGATCGTGTTCGACGACCTGAGCAAGCAGGCCGAGGCGTACCGCGCGATCTCACTGCTGCTGCGCCGCCCGCCGGGCCGCGAGGCCTACCCGGGCGACGTGTTCTACCTGCATTCGCGTCTGCTGGAGCGCTGCGCCAAGCTCTCCGACGACTTGGGCGGCGGCTCGTTGACCGGACTGCCCGTCATCGAGACCAAAGCCAACGACATCTCGGCCTATATCCCTACCAACGTCATCTCGATCACCGACGGCCAGTGCTTCCTGGAGTCCGACTTGTTCAACCAGGGTGTGCGGCCGGCGATCAACGTCGGTGTGTCCGTGTCCCGAGTCGGAGGTGCGGCACAGATCAAGGCAATGAAAGAGGTGGCAGGAAGTCTCCGCTTGGACCTGTCCCAGTTCCGCGAGTTGGAGTCGTTCGCGGCCTTCGCGTCGGACCTCGACGCCACGTCGAAAGCACAGCTGGAGCGCGGCGCCCGGCTCGTTGAGCTGCTCAAGCAGCCGCAGTACCAGCCGTCACCGGTTGAGGAACAGGTGGTTTCGATCTTCCTCGGCACCGGCGGTCACCTGGATTCGGTTCCGACCGAAGATGTGCACCGGTTCGAAACCGAGCTGCTCGATCACCTTCGGGCGTCCGACAAGGGCATCCTGTCCGACATCCGGGAGACGCAGAAGCTCAGCGAGGAAACCGAGAACAAGCTGGTCGAGGCGATCAACGACTTCAAGAAGGGCTTCGCGGCGACCGGCGGCGGCTCAGTGGTGCCCGACGAGCATGTCGAACCCCTCGACGAAGACAAGTTAGCGAAAGAGGCAGTGCAGGTCCACAAGCCGGCGCCGCCGGAGCAGAAGAAGTAATCGAGTATGGCTGCCACACTTCGCGAATTGCGGGGTCGGATCCGTTCCGCTGGGTCGATCAAAAAGATCACCAAGGCCCAGGAGATGATCGCGACGTCGCGTATCGGCAAGGCGCAGGCCCGGCTGGCGCAGGCCCGGCCCTATGCCGTCGAGATCACCCGTGTGCTCACCACGCTCGCCGCGGAGTCCGCACTCGACCATCCGTTGCTGGTTGAGAATCCCGAGCCGAAAAGGGCCGGGGTGCTGGTGGTCTCGTCTGACCGAGGCCTCTGTGGCGCATATAACTCCAGTGCTTTTCGACGGGCTGAGGAACTCTTCTCGCTGTTGCGCCAAAGCGGCAAGACCCCCGAGCTTTACACTGTCGGCCGAAAAGCGCAGGGCTACTACTCATTCCGGAACTGGGACATCAAGAAGTCGTGGACCGGCTTCTCGGAGCGGCCCAGCTACGAGAACGCCTCTGAAGTCGCCGATACTCTGGTGAGTGCGTTCATGGCCGGTGCCGGGGACGACGGCGGGTCCGACGAGGAGGCCGGCGTCGACGAGTTGCACATCGTCTACAGCGAGTTCAAGTCGATGATGTCGCAGTCCGCCGAGGCGCACCGCATTGCCCCGATGATCGTGGAGTACGTCGAAGACGACATCGGGCCGCACACGTTGTACTCGTTCGAGCCGGATGCGACGACGCTGTTCGAGTCGCTGCTGCCGCGGTACCTGACCACCCGTGTCTACTCCGCGTTGCTCGAGTCCGCGGCATCAGAGCTGGCGTCGCGTCAACGGGCGATGAAATCGGCCAGCGACAACGCCGACGATCTCATCAAGGCACTCACGCTCGAGGCCAACCGCGAGCGGCAGGCTCAAATCACCCAGGAAATCAGCGAAATCGTCGGTGGCGCAAATGCGCTCGCCGACGCTAAATAGGCCCATTGAGGAAGCGAAGAGGATATGGCTGCTACCACCAAACAGGCTGAGAAGTCGACGAACTCGAAGGGCGGCGACACCAACGGCCGCGTGGTGCGGGTGACCGGACCCGTCGTCGACGTCGAGTTCCCCCGCGGCTCGGTGCCGGCGTTGTTCAACGCTCTGCACGCCGAAGTCACGTATGAAGCGCTCGCGAAGACGCTGACGCTGGAGGTGGCCCAGCACCTCGGTGACAACCTGGTTCGCACCATCTCGCTGCAGCCGACCGACGGACTGGTCCGCGGTGTCGAGGTGATCGACACCGGAGATGCGATTTCCGTGCCGGTCGGCGACGGCGTCAAGGGCCACGTGTTCAACGCCTTGGGCCACTGCCTGGATGAGCCAGGCTACGGAGAAGACTTCGACCACTGGGGGATTCACCGCAAGCCGCCGCCATTCGACGAGCTGGAGCCGCGTACCGAGATGCTCGAGACGGGGCTGAAGGTCGTCGACCTGCTGACGCCCTACGTGCGTGGTGGCAAGATCGCCCTGTTCGGTGGTGCGGGGGTGGGCAAGACCGTTCTGATCCAGGAGATGATCAACCGCATCGCCCGAAACTTCGGCGGTACTTCGGTATTCGCCGGTGTCGGGGAGCGCACCCGTGAGGGCAACGACCTGTGGGTGGAGCTCGGCGAGGCCGACGTGCTCAAGGACACCGCGCTGGTGTTCGGTCAGATGGACGAGCCGCCCGGCACTCGTATGCGGGTTGCGTTGTCGGCACTGACGATGGCCGAGTACTTCCGCGACGAGCAGGGCCAGGACGTGTTGTTGTTCATCGACAACATCTTCCGGTTCACTCAGGCTGGCTCCGAGGTGTCGACGTTGCTCGGCCGGATGCCGTCGGCGGTGGGATACCAGCCCACCCTGGCCGACGAGATGGGTGAGCTCCAGGAGCGGATCACCTCGACCCGCGGTAAGTCCATCACATCGATGCAAGCCGTGTACGTGCCCGCCGACGACTACACCGACCCAGCACCGGCAACGACGTTCGCACACCTGGACGCCACCACCGAGCTGTCGCGAAATGTGTTCTCCAAGGGCATCTTCCCCGCGGTCGACCCGCTGTCGTCCAGCTCCACCATTCTGGACCCCGCGATCGTCGGTGACGAGCACTACCGGGTGGCGCAGGAAGTCATTCGAATCCTGCAGCGCTACAAGGACCTTCAGGACATCATCGCGATTCTGGGTATCGACGAGCTGTCCGAAGAGGACAAGCAGCAGGTCAACCGGGCACGCCGGATCGAGCGTTTCCTCTCGCAGAACATGATGGCGGCCGAGCAGTTCACCGGCCAGCCTGGCTCCACGGTTCCGGTGAAGGAGACCATCGAGGCGTTCGACAAGCTGGCCAAGGGCGACTTCGACCACATTCCCGAGCAGGCGTTCTTCCTCATCGGTGGTCTTGACGACCTCGCGAAAAAGGCCGAAAGCTTCGGCGCGAAGCTGTGATGCGTCTTGCCGGTGGCGAGAAGTTGAGCGCGGAAGGGCAGGTGTGAAATGTCCACGTTGAACGTGGAGATCGTTGCCGTCGACCGGAAGATCTGGTCGGGCGAGGCGACGTTCCTCTTTACCCGCACCACGGTGGGCGAGATCGGCATCCTGCCAAGCCATATCCCGCTTGTCGCGCAACTGGTCGACGACGCCATGGTCCGTGTCGAGCGTGAGGGAGAGAGCGACCTGCGGGTGGCCGTGGAAGGCGGCTTCCTGTCGGTCACCGAGGAGAGTGTCAGCATCCTCGCCGAGTCCGCAGAATTCGAATCGGAGATCGACGAGGCTGCGGCCAAAGAGGATTCGGAGTCAGACGACCCCCGCATTGCCGCGAGGGGACGTGGCAGACTGCGTGCTGTCGGCGCGCTCGACTAGCCGACCGGTGCGATGAGCACGCTTATGACCGTGATGGTCGTGCTCGTCGCCCTGCTGGGACTTGCGGTCGTCGCCCTGAGCTATCGCTTGTGGAAGCTGCGTCAAGGTGGGACGGCGGCGATCATGCGGGACATACCCGCGGTCGGGGGCCACGGCTGGCGTCACGGCGTAATTCGTTACCGCGGTGCGGATGCCGCGTTTTACCGACTGTCCAGTGTTCGCTTGTGGCCGGACCGTCAGCTTAACCGGCGTGGAGTGGAGGTCGTCTCTCGACGTCCACCGCGGGGTGACGAGTTCGACATCATGACCGAAGAGATCATCGTGCTCGAGCTGCGCGATACCACGCAGGAGCGCAGGGCGGGCTACGAAATCGCGCTGGACCGAGGCGCATTGACTGCATTCCAGTCATGGTTGGAGTCACGTCCGTCGCCGCGCGCACGCCGCCGCACCACCTGACGTCGGGGCTTACTTCTTCGGCTGGTCGGATCGTCCGCCGCCCGGTTGCCAGAGGACGTCGCCGTCGGGATTGACCACTCGGCACAAGATGAACAGCAAGTCCGACAGGCGGTTCAGGTACTTGGCGGGCAGCGGGCTGACGTCTGAAGGGTGCTCCTCGATCGCATCCCACGCCGCACGCTCAGCGCGTCGGGCCACCGTGCGGG
>DASYAG010000086.1:0-3981 GCA_036501485.1 Acidothermaceae bacterium
CGTCGGCCAGCAGACTCAGCACCGCCAACCCCACCAAAAACCGATCCGGGGCGTTCCCCGCCCGCAGCCCGAACGCCACCGCAAGCGCATCCCGCTGAGGGGCAGGCAGCCGATCCAGCCGATCCAGCATCGGCGCGCACAACTGCTGCAGGGCCGCGAACGCCAGCTCCATCTCCGACTCGACAGCGACCGCACGCGCAACCCGGACCCCCGACGCGGACCGGATTGCCGAGGTCAGCAGCGCCGTCTTGCCGATCCCAGCCTCGCCGCACACCACCAGCACCCGGCTCTGCCCACCCCGCACCGCCGCAAGCAACCGCTCCAGCGCCTCGCGCTCGACGCGCCGGCCGTGCAACACCTCCGCCGGCCCCTCGGTGACCATGGCAGCACCGACCATACCGCGCCTCGGGCGCTGTCGACACCTTCGTGACTACGAGGGGTGTCGTCGCGGACTATGCGTTTGCGTGATTCGAGCAAACCCGCGGCGCACCTACGCTCCCGTCGCCAACTACAGCCCCCAACGGATACGCAATGCCATACATCAACGTCGGCAAGGAGAACACCTCGCCCATCGACATCCATTACCACGACGCCACGAAGGTTGAGCGTAGGCCGACTGGCGCGCACGTCGCGCTTCGGGTCAACGGAACCGAGCGTCTGGTCGATCTGGAGCCGCGAACCAGCCTGCTCGACGCGCTCCGCGAGCATCTCGAACTCACCGGTTCGAAGAAGGGGTGCGACCAGGGGACCTGTGGCGCTTGCACCGTCTGGGTTGACGGGCGGCGGGTCCTGGCCTGCCTGACGCTTGCCGTCGCGTGTGAGGGCCATGAGGTAACGACGATCGAGGGCGTCGGCGTCGACGGCGAGCCGCATCCGATGCAGCGCGCGTTCGTCGAGCACGACGCGTTCCAGTGCGGTTACTGCACACCCGGTCAGATCATGTCGGCAATCGCCCTGATCGAAGAGGGCAACGCCTCGACGGACGAGGCGATCGCCGAGTTCATGAGCGGCAACATCTGCCGCTGCGCGGCCTACCCCAACATTCGAGCGGCGATTCGCGAGGTGCGCGATGCAGCCGCTTAGCTATGCCCGGGCGACCGACGTGGAGTCGGCGATCACGCTCGTCGCTGGCGACCCCGGCAGCGGCTTCCTCGCAGGCGGCACGACCAAGGTCGATCTGCTCCGCCTGGGCGTTGACCACACCGACCGGCTTGTCGACATCAACGACCTCCCCCTGACGGCGGTCGACGAGCTGGCAGACGGGACGATTCGGATCGGTGCTCTGGCGCGCATGAGCGACGTTGCCCGAACTTCGATCATCAAAGAGCAGTTCACGGCCGTCTCGGAAGCCCTCCTTCTCGGCGCCTCCGCGCAGCTTCGGAACATGGCCTCGATGGGCGGGAATCTCTGCCAGCGAGTTCGTTGCACGTACTTCCGCGACGGCGTCTCACCTTGCAACAAGCGCGAGCCGGGGACCGGCTGCTCAGCGCTCGAGGGCTTGAATCGCGGCCACGCCATTCTCGGCGTCAGCGAGAGCTGCATCGCCACGCATCCATCCGACGTCGCCGTTCCGTTCGTGGCTTTCGACGCGGTCGTACACACAGCCGGACCCGACGGGGAACGGACCATTCCGATCGACGACTTCTACCTCCTCCCCGGCGACACACCCCAGATCGAGCATCCGCTGGCCCACGGCGAGCTGATCACGGCGATTGATCTGCCGCCCTCTTCGCTGGCGGCCGGATCGCTCTACCTCAAGTTTCGCGATCGGCAGTCGTACGAGTTCGCCCTGGTCTCCGTCTGCGCCGCACTCACAGTCAAAGACGGCGTTGTTGCTGATGCGCGCGTTGCGCTCGGCGGTGTCGGCACCAGGCCCTGGCGGGCGCGCCGCGCCGAAGAGGAGTTGCGCGGTGCGCTGGCGAGCGATGAGTCCTTTGCCCGGGCAGCGGCCGCAGAGCTTTCCGTCGCCGCGCCACGGCCCGGTAACGCCTTCAAGGTCGTCCTCGCCGAGCGCGCGATCGTCCGCGGTCTACGTCACGCGCTGAACGGTCAGGCAGCGTGACCGGCTCGATCGGCAAATCCGTCTCCCGTCTCGACGGTTACGAAAAGACGATGGGCCACGCCCGCTACACGGGTGAAATCTTCCTGCCCAACATGGCGTACCTGGCGATCGTCGGCGCGACGATCTCCAGCGGAATGATCAAAACAATCGATCGCAGCGCCGCCCTCGATGCCGACGGGGTCATCGCCATCCTGGCCCACGACAACCTGCCGCAGATCCCCGGCCAGCCACAGCTTCTGCCATCGCTCGTCGGCGCACCCGCCCCCGGGCAGAGCTTCTTCCCGCTGCAGGACGACGAGATCCACTACTACGGCCAGCCAATCGCGATCGTCGTTGCCGACAGCTACGAACGCGCGCAATACGCGGCCTGGCTCGTCGACGCAAGTTTCGACCAGACGCCGTCCATCACGACGATCGAACAAGGGCGCGAGCTGGCCTACGTGCCCGAGAGGCTCTTCGGTGGCTTGATGCCCGCGCAGGACGCGCGGGGCGATGTCGAGGCGGCTCTTGCGAGTGCCGACGTTGTCGTTGACGGCACTTTCCACATGGCGGCGAATCACCACAACGCGTTGGAAGCTCCGACGACGACGGCGGTCTGGGATGAGGATCGCCTGACCCTCTACGACGCGACCATGGGTGTGAGGGCCACGCAGCTGACCGTTGCGCATCTTCTCGGCTTATCGCTGTCGAAGATCCGCGTCGTCTCGAACTTCGTCGGCGGCAGCTTTGGCTCCAGGGCAATGATTTGGCCTCACGTAACGCTCGCTGCGCTCGCAGCTCGCGAAGTCGGCAGGCCGGTACGTCTCGCGCTGACGCGCCCGCAAGCATTCTCAGCGACCGGTCAGCGCGAGGAACAGGAGCACCGTCTGACGCTCGGCGCGACCCGCACCGGGCGCCTGACGGCGATCAGGCACGAGAAGCTCTCGGTGACATCGCACTTCGATGACTGGGCCGAACCGGCAACCGGCGTCAGCTCGCAGATCTACGACCTCGAGAACTTCGCCGGCGCGCATCGGCTGATTCGCGGCAACACAATGACGCCAACCTTCACGCGTGGTCCGGGTGAGAGTGTCGCCGCGTTCGTGCTCGAGTCGTGCATGGACGAACTCGCCCATGAGGTCGGGATAGATCCCGTCGAGCTGCGCCTGATGAACCACGGTCTGAAAAACCCGCGCGGCAACCCGTGGTCGAGCGACGGCCTGCCGGAGTGTCTGCGCCGCGGCGCAGAGCTGTTCGGTTGGGACAAGCGCAATCCTGCGCCGCGCTCGCAACGGGACGGCGATTGGCTGATCGGGCACGGCGTGGCCGCCGCCGGCTACCCAGTCGCGCTGTTCATGCCCGAACAGCATGCGCGGGCCCGCATCTACGGCGATGGCAGTGCTGTAATCGAAGCGGGAACGCCGGAGTTCGGCACCGGCGTCGGGACGATGATGACCCAGGTCGCTGCCGACGCGCTCGCGCTGCCGCTCGAAGCTGTTAGCTACAAGCTCGGCGACAGCGATCTGCCGAACATCACCGCGGCCGTCGGCTCTGCCGGCTCGATGATGGTCAGCGCCGCTGTGCATGAGGCGGCGAACGACTTGCGCCGACAGGTCATGGCTCTCGCCGTCTCTGACGAGCAGTCCCCGCTCCATGGTGCCGATCTGAGTTCCGTCGACGTCAAGGATGGGCGGCTAACACTGCGGGACACGCAAGATGTCGGCGAGAGCTATTCCGATTTGCTCTCTCGCAACCGACGGACCTACGCCGAAGCGGTCGGTCGCTGGAGGCCGCCGCCGCTCGACACCCCGCGCGGGCTGCTGACGTTCGGCGCGCAGTTCGCGGAGGTCGCTGCCGATCCGGACTTGGGCCTTGTGCGTGTCCGGCGCATGGTCGGCGTCTTCGCCCCGGGAAGAGTGCTCAACCCAAAGCTCGCGCGC
>DASYAG010000087.1:0-42652 GCA_036501485.1 Acidothermaceae bacterium
GCCGTTCTCGCTGAAGGTGCTGCTCGAGAACCTGCTGCGCACCGAGGACGGCGCGAATATCACCGCCGACCACGTGCGTGCGCTCGCCGGGTGGGACTCCCAAAGCGAGCCCGACACCGAGATTCAGTTCACCCCGGCCCGCGTGCTCATGCAGGACTTCACCGGCGTCCCGTGTGTGGTCGACCTGGCCGCAATGCGCGAGGCGATGGTCGCCCTCGGCGGTGACCCCGAGCGGATCAACCCGCTCAGCCCTGCCGAACTGGTGATCGACCACAGCGTGATCGCCGATGTCTTTGGTCGCGAAGACGCGTTCGTGCGCAACGCGGAGCTGGAGTTCGAACGTAATGCCGAGCGTTACCAGTTCTTGCGTTGGGGGCAGCGCGCATTCGCCGACTTCAAGGTCGTACCGCCTGACACTGGGATCTGCCACCAGGTCAATCTCGAGTACCTCTCGCGGGTCGTCTTCGACCGTGACGGTGTCGCGTACCCCGACACACTCGTCGGCACCGATTCGCACACCACGATGGTGAACGGGCTCGCGGTGCTCGGCTGGGGAGTGGGCGGCATCGAAGCCGAGGCCGCCATGCTCGGCCAGCCGATCAGCATGCTGATTCCTCGCGTGGTCGGCTTCAAGCTGTCGGGCGTCTTGCCGGACGGCGCGACGGCAACAGACCTCGTGCTGACCGTGACCGAGATGCTGCGTACTCACGGCGTCGTCGGGAAGTTCGTCGAGTTCTACGGACCGGGTGTGACCAACGTGCCGCTGGCCAACCGCGCAACTATCGGCAACATGAGCCCTGAATACGGCTCAACCTGTGCCATCTTCCCGATCGACGACGAGACCCTGCGCTATCTGAAGTTCACCGGCCGCGCACCTGAGCGCATTGCGTTGGTCGAGGCCTACGCCAAGGAACAGGGCCTGTGGCACGACCCGGCTGCCGAGCCCGATTACTCCGAGCGTCTCGAACTCGACCTCTCGACAGTGGTGCCATCACTGGCCGGCCCGAAGCGGCCGCAGGATCGCGTGTCGCTCTCAGATGCGAAGGCTTCGTTTAGAAACGTGCTCGGGGGCTATGTGCAGAAAACCGGCGGCAACGGCTCGCTCGACGAGGGTTCCGAAGAGTCGTTCCCCGCAAGCGACCCGGTGGCGATCGATCACGACCGTGCGGAAGACAAGCCAGCGGGAGTGCCCAGCGCGGCGTCGGGGGGGAGTGGTCGATTGAGTGCCCGCGCCATGGTCACGCTCGACGACGGCACGGTCTGCGAGATCGACCACGGTGCTGTTGTCATCGCGGCGATCACGAGCTGCACCAACACATCGAACCCTTCCGTAATGATCGGTGCGGCTCTGGTGGCGAAAAACGCTGTGGAGAAGGGGCTTTCTCGAAAGCCATGGGTGAAGACAACACTTGCTCCCGGCTCGAAAGTGGTCACCGACTACTACGACGCGGCCGGTCTGACGCCGTACTTGGAGAAGCTCGGCTTCAACCTCGTGGGTTACGGCTGCACGACGTGCATCGGCAACTCCGGCCCACTTGACGACGCGATCTCGAAGAGCATCGCCGACCACGACATCGCGGCCGCCGCCGTTCTCTCGGGAAACCGCAACTTCGAGGGACGCATCCATCCCGACGTGAAACTGAACTACCTCGCGTCGCCACCACTCGTCGTCGCCTACGCGTTGGCCGGTTCGCTTGACATCGACATCACGACCGAGCCGCTCGGTACCGGCTCCGATGGTCAACCGGTCTACCTTCGCGACATCTGGCCGAGCGAACGTGAGATCGCCGACGTCGTCGGTCAGGCGATCCAGTCGCAGATGTTCTCCGACAGCTACGGAGACGTCTTTGGCGGTGACGAGCGCTGGCGGGGGTTGCAAATCCCCGAAGGCAGCATCTTCGAGTGGGACGACGCGTCAACCTACGTGCGCAACCCACCGTATTTCGAGGGCATCACCAGAGAGCCGGCACCGGTCACCGACATCACCGACGCCCGGGTGCTTGCCGTGCTCGGCGACTCGGTGACGACCGACCACATCTCACCGGCCGGCAACATCAAGAAGGATTCGCCGGCCGGGGCCTACCTGCAGGAACACGGGGTGCAGCCCCGCGACTTCAACTCCTACGGCTCGCGCCGGGGTAACCACGAGGTGATGATCCGCGGCACGTTCGCCAACATCCGGCTTCGCAATCAGCTAGCCCCCGGCACCGAAGGCGGCGTCACTCGGCATCTGCCCGACGGTGAAGCGATGACGATTTACGACGCCTCGACCCGCTACATCGCCGACGGTATCCCGCTCGTGATCCTGGCGGGCAAGGAGTACGGCTCAGGGTCCTCGCGTGACTGGGCGGCGAAGGGCACTGCGCTGCTCGGCGTGCGGGTGGTGATTGCCGAATCCTTCGAGCGGATCCACCGCAGCAACCTGATCGGCATGGGCGTCCTGCCGTTGCAGTTCGCTGCCGGACACACCCGTGAGTCGTTGGGTCTGACCGGCGAGGAGACCTTCTCGATTGCCGGGCTGGCCGGCGCCGATCCGCTGCCCCGAGAGGTCACGGTGCAGGCCCGTACCGACGATGGCGGCACGGTCGAGTTCCAGGCCGTAGTCAGGATCGATACGCCGGGGGAAGCGGACTACTACCGCCACGGCGGCATCATGCAGTTCGTGCTGCGCTCGCTGCTCGAGCCCGCCTGACGAGCACACGTCTGTACCCGGAGCGCCTGTATCCGGAGCTACTGTGTGACGGCTGTGACTCCGTTATAGGCTGATCCGATCGCTTGGCGCGCAGCGCCCAGCGCGGCTAGTGCGAACGGCGCAGGCGTCGACAGGGTGAGGTGAAGGTCCACGTGAGTCTCCTCGAGTCTGTCGAGGGCCCTGACGACCTCAAGCGACTCGACGTCGCCCAGTTACCCCAGCTCGCCGAAGAAATCCGCGACTTCCTGGTCAGCGCGGTCGCAAAGACTGGCGGACATCTCGGGCCGAATCTCGGAGCGGTCGAGCTTACGATCGCGCTGCATCGCGTGTTCAACTCACCGACCGAGCCGATCATCTTCGACACCGGTCACCAGGCGTACGTGCACAAGCTTTTGACCGGACGCCGGGAAGGGTTCGCGAAGCTGCGCCAGCGCGGCGGCCTGTCGGGTTATCCCAACCGCGAGGAATCCGAGCACGACTGGGTCGAGAACTCGCACGCATCGACCGCACTGAGCTACGCCGACGGTCTGGCGAAGGCGTTCGCCGTCCGCGGTGAAAAGCGAACAGTGGTGGCGGTTGTCGGCGACGGCGCTTTGACCGGTGGTATGTGCTGGGAAGCGCTCAACAACATCGCGGCGGCGAAGGATCACTCTGTTGTCGTGCTCGTGAATGACAACGGCCGCTCGTACTCCGAGACCATCGGTGGTCTCGCCGAGCACCTGACGACACTGCGCACCAATCCGCGCTACGAGAAGGCACTTGAGAAAGTGCGAGAAGTTCTCACCCGCACACCACTTGTCGGCGACCCGCTGTTCGACGCGCTGCACGGCATCAAGCGTGGACTCAAGGATGTCCTTACGCCGCAAGGACTTTTCGAGGATCTGGGCCTGAAATACGTCGGACCAATCGATGGACATGACATCGCCGCTGTCGAGGCTGCACTTGCGCGCGCTCGCAAGTTCGGCGGTCCGGTGATCGTGCATTGCGTGACTCGCAAGGGCTACGGATACGGTCCGGCCGAGGACGACGAACTCGACCACTTGCACGGACCAGGCGCGTTCGACCCGGTGACCGGTGTCGAGTTGCCGAAGCCGGCCAGCTGGACGGGTGTGTTCTCCGACGAGATCGTCAAGATTGCCGCGACCAGGCCCGACATAGTCGCGATCACCGCCGCGATGTTGCATCCGGTCGGCCTCGCGGCTTTCGCGCAGGCGTACCCGAATCGCATCGTCGACGTCGGCATTGCCGAGCAGCATGCAGTGACGTCGGCGGCGGGAATGGCCATGGGTGGTCTGCACCCGGTGTTCTGCGTCTACGCCACGTTCTTGAACCGGGCGTTCGACCAAGTTCTGATGGACGTCGGGTTGCACCGCTTGCCGGTCACGTTCGTGCTCGACCGGGCTGGCGTCACGGGCGACGACGGCGCGAGCCACAACGGCATGTGGGACCTCTCGATCCTGTCCTTGGTCCCCGGCATGCGCATCGCTCTGCCTCGCGACGGCGCACGCCTGCGCGAGCTGCTGGGCGAGGTCGTTGCGATTGACGACGGCCCGACGGCGATCCGATTCCCCAAGGGCGCGCTGCCGCACGACATCGAGCAGGTCGACCGGATCGGTGGCCTAGACGTCTTGCGCCGCGACCCCGACGCAGACGTGCTCATCGTGGCGTTCGGCCCGATGGCTGAAGTCGCTCTCGACGTAGCCGGCCGGCTGGGCGACCAGGGCATTTCGTCGACCGTGCTCGACCCGCGGTGGGTGCTCCCCGTCAACCCGGTAATTGCCGGCCTGGCCGCGAGCCATTCGTTGGTGGTGACGATCGAAGACCACGGCCGTCAAGGTGGCGCGGGTTCAACGGTGGCAATGGCATTGCGCGAGGCGGGAGTCATGACTCCCGTGCAAGTGCAGTCGATCCCGCAGCGGTTCCTACCGCAGGGCAAGCGTGGCGAAGTGCTCATCGACATCGGGTTGACGGCGCAAGAGATTGCCCGTCAGGTCGTCGAGTCGGTGGCCGGCATCGACGCGCTCGATCAGCCGCAGCCGGTGACCGACTAACCGCTCGTCGTCAGTGGTACAGAACGTCAGTGGTACAGGACGTCAGTGGTACAGGACGTCAGTGGTACAGAACGTCGCGCAGCCAAACCTTTTCGTCGCTCGCCGGGTCGCGCAGCACGATCTCGGCTGGATGGCCGCCTTCGGCCACCATCGACACCTCGTCGACCGTCAGCAGCACCGGCCGCGGGAAGCCGCGGCTCTCGTCGTCCGCGATTGCGGCGGCCGTGAGGGCAAACGCAGCGTCGATCCGCGACAGGTCGAGCCAGCCTCGGGTGCGAACCGGAGCCGCGATCGCCCGCATGCCTCCGGCATCGGCGCACAACGCGCCGCGTAGAACGCGCGACGCGAGCAGGGTGAGGACGTCGCAGTCGCCCATCGGCCGTAGCGGCACCCGCGGGTCGCGGCGCCAACGCGTCGTTGCCAGTGCGCCCATGTTCTCGAGGTATTCCATCGCGCCCCGCCACCATGGGCTCGGGTCGATGCCGGCCGCCGAAAGGACGCTGGGCGGCGTCACAAATACCAGCTCTGGTTGATCGGGGAGCAGGCCCACGAAGCCGATGCCGAGATCCAGCGAGCCGCCAAGAACCGGCTGCCGAACCCAACCCGGGCCTGGGTGCAGGTCGTGGCCGACCGGCAGCGCAACGGGCCTGATCGTTTCCGAAAGCTCGTCGAGTGACTTGTCTGCAATGGCGCGCCGAGCTCGCACCCACCGATGCAGGCGGTCCTGGGCAACGGAGTCGGCTGGGTCGGCGCCGGCGATGGCCTCAGCGAGCTGATCGAAACTGACCGGAATGTCAGGAACGCCCTGCAGCACAATGCCGTCATCAGTCGGAACCATGTCGACCTCGTGAATCACGCTGACCGCGAGCGTGCAGCGGCGAAGCGCGGTGACGTACTCGAGGGCGTCGATGTGCGTGCCCCCCACGGGCGTTGACATGAACAGACGGTACCTGCGGGTGGGCGGCAGTGGGTAGCGCACCTGGGTGAATCGACATGACTAACTGCTGGCCGAAAAGGCGGGTGGTTGAGTCCGGGGTTGAGCTGAATTGGGTCAATCGGCGACGGCGTCGTGAGTTGCTGCCCGCAGCAGTGCTCGGGCGAGCGGACCCGCAGTCAGTGCGATTTGCCACTCGCGAGCGCCAAACCCGCGAAGGTCGGCACCGACTGGTCCGGCGAGCAGGTCAGACGGTGGTCGCCACGCAAGCCGGCGGACGGCGTCGGGCTGAAGCAGGTTTTCGGCGGGCAGCCCGTGCTCGTCGGCCAGAGCAGCGACCACGGCTTTCGCGGCCGCGAGCCGGTCGGCGGCCGCTCTGTCGCGTTCGGCCCACCGGTGTGCCGGCGGGGGTCCTTCGCTAGGCCTCGTCAGTTCGGGCAATTCGTCGTCAGGCAGCTGCTGTGCGTCGGCTATCGCTGCCCACCACTGCTGGAGGTACTTACGGCTTCCGCGACCGTGAAAGTCTGGTGAACCGGCGAGTTCGCGGGCGTTGCCGGGTGTCGTGGTCGCGACTCCGACGATCGACAGATCAGGCAGCAGCCTGCTCGGTGAGATGTCGGTCTCACGGGCGATCTCGTCGCGGGTATTCCACATCGAGCGAACGATCGCCAGCTGTCGCCGTTGCCGAATCTTGTGAATCCCGGATACCCGCCGCCAGCGCTCCACCGACACAGCTGCCGTGGGCGCCGTGCGGACATGCTCGAATTCCTCGTGCGCCCAGGCGAGTTTGCCTTGCCTTTCGAGTTCTGCCTCCAGCACGTTGCGCAACTCGATTAGCAACTCGACATCCAGCGCGGCGTATCGAAGCCAGGGTTGCGGCAACGGTCGACTCGACCAGTCGGCGGCCGAGTGGTCTTTTTCCATCCGCCAGCCCAACAGATTCTCGACCATCGTGGCCAAGCCGACCCGTGGGAAGCCAGCCAGCCGACCTGCCAGTTCGGTGTCGAACAATGTGCCGGGATAAATGCCGAGATCGGCCAGGCATGGCAGGTCTTGATTTGCCGCGTGCACGATCCATTCGGCGTCACTCGCGGCGGCCCCGATCGCCGACAGGTCCGGGCAGCTGATCGGATCGATCAGCAGGATGCCGGTGCCCTCGCGACGCAGTTGGACGAGATACGCGCGATGCCCGTAGCGATAACTCGATGCCCGCTCGGCATCGACCGCGAGCGGTCCGGCACCTGCGCGCAGCCGTTCAACCGCCGCCAGCAGACTGCCTTCGTCATCGATCACTGCTGGGACGCCGTCGCGTAGCTCCAACAGCGGCGCTAATTCTTTGGGCTCGACGTCTTCGGGGAGTTCAGGCTCATCGGCTGGCTCGTCGGCAAGTGCGGAGTCGACCGGCTCAAGGAACACCGGAGCAGAGGGCGCAGCCGACTCAGACATGCCCTCCACCGTACGACCACGCGTAGCGCCCCGGAGCCTGACACGGCCGACCTGTCTCGTCGGGTGCTACGCCCGGGGACCCTTGCGCTTGCGCGTCGGAGCATTGCACACGCAGAAAGGGCGGCTTCTGGGGGAGAAGCCGCCCTTTTCTGTGTTCCCGCGCGACACCTGGGGGGTGGCGCCGTGCGGTCTTACCTTTCGTGCCGCGTGCGCCCGGGGGGTAGCGCGTGCGGTTGGAACGTCTCGTTGGTTGAACCGCTAGCGGATCACGCCGGCGCGCATTGCGAGCGCGACCATTTCGGCGCGGTCACCGGTACCGAGCTTGCGAGCGATGCGGGCCAGGTGGCTCTTGACGGTCAGTGCGGAGAGACCGAGTTCGTCGCCGATCTCCTTGTTGGACCGGCCGTCGGCGACCAAGCGCAGCACTTCGACTTCGCGACCGGACAGTTCGCCAACACCTTCGTTTGTGGGGCTGTTGCGCAGGCCTGCGGCAAGCAGGGAGGCCACCGACGGGTCGGCGTACACCCCACCGTCAAGGACGCGGCGGACACCATCGGCCACAACAACCGGCGACGCCGACTTCAGCAGATAGCCCTGCGCGCCAGCAACGAATGCGGCACGCACGGAGTAAGGGTCATCGGCAGCCGACAGCACCACGAGGCGGGGCCAGCCCGCGCTGCGGAGCTCGGCGAGCAGGTCAAGACCTGATCCGTCGGGCAAGCCGACGTCAACGATGCAGAGGTCACGCGGACCGCTTGCGCGGGCCCGGGCCCTGGCTTCGGCACAGCTGGCAGCCTCGACGATTTCGCGGGCTCCCATAGCCGTGAGGCGGGCAACCATTGACTCGCGGACCAGCGGGTGGTCGTCGACCACCATGGCAGTGAATCCCGCGGAGTTCTCCGGCTGGGGCGGCACGTGCTCTACCAACGCCGTCACCCCGGTCCTCCTAGCGTCAGGGCCGCTTGCGCGGCCATTCGTGCGTCGTGCGACTACGGTCTGTAGCCACCTCTGCCCCAATGCATCGGACGCCGTGGGGCGCGGCTGAAGCTTCCGACTAGTCCGTTTGCTACGGACCTGATCGATTCCCCGGCCAGGTGCCGGAATCCCGTACTCCCGGGCAGGCGCGCCACGCGCTATCAGGCTCTTATGTACTGCGCCATTCGCCGCGGCAGCTGCAGACGGTCTAGCCCGGCGGCGACATCGGACCATTAGGCCAAGTGGGCGGTCTATGGCGCCGTCACAACAGATGGCCAATCGCGGTGCCGACAAAGCACGTGGGCACGTCTGTGCCGGTAGGCATACAAGCATTTGTGTGTCGGGGAGATTTGCGTATCGCGAGGAGACAGTAGTGAGACTGGATCGAGCGGCCACTAAGTTGCTTGCTCTTGCATCCACAGTGGGTGTCATCAGTGCTCTTGCTGTCACCTCCGCAGTGCCCGCGGGCGCTGCGACATCTACCGGACCTCGTTCGCAGGCCATCGTCGCGCTCGCCGGCGACGGTGCCGTGTCCGTCCCAGGCCTGCACGTTCAGGCAGTGCTTGCTGGCGTGAACAGCGAGATCGTCGACGGAACGTCGGCGCAGCTCGCGCAGCTCGCCGCGACTCCTGGCGTCCTTGGCGTAGAGCCGAACGTGACCGCTCACCTGGAGAGCAACTCCTTCGGTGACCGCGATGTGTCGGACTCCAGCAACTCTGGTTCTAACAGCTCAGGCTCGAACGGCTCGAGCAACGGCAACGGGCCGACCCTGCTGCCGCCGGTGACCGCGCCGATCATTCCGCCGACCACCGCCCCCGTCGTCCCGCCGGTCGTTGGACCGATCACACTTCCCGACACTGACCCATCGGCTACCACGGCCGGCCCTCTCGCGCCGATCGCCGTCCCTAGCGTCGGCGTCATTGCCTCGAGCACGCTCGGCGGCCTCGCCGGCAGCCCGCGCGCTGGTCGCGGCGTCACCGTTGCTCTCATCGACACCGGCGTCGCTGACACCGCTGCCTTGAACCGCGCGTCGGGTCGGCTTGTCGACGCCGTCGACACGTCAGGCCTGAACACGCCGAACGGGCAAGTGCTGGACAACGGCGTTTTCACTGACAACTACGGGCATGGCACCTTCATGGCCTCGCTGATCGCTGGCGGGCAAGTCCCCGGCAGTGGCAGCAACGGTCTCGGTGTCGCGCCTGGCGCGACAGTCGACGTGGTCAAGGTTGCGGACGCAGACGGCAACACGTCCCTTGCCGCCGTCATGGCCGGTCTGAACTGGGTTGCGACCCACTCCGACCAAGTCGATGTCGCGAACCTCTCGCTCAGCGTCGACCCGCCGGCGACCCGCTACGGGATCGACCCGTTGAACTTCGCCGTCCTCCTGACCCGCGCTGCTGGTGTCACCGTTGTGGTGGCCGCCGGTAACACCCCAGGCGTTGTCGGTGACCCGGGCTTTGGCCCAGCCTCGATCACGGTTGGCGCTGCAGACACGACCGGGGCGTCGCCGATCGTCGCCCCGTTCAGTGGGTTCGCGAACGTCGACGGCGTCAGCAAGCCGGACGTCGTTGCGGCAGGCGTAAACATCCTCGGCGAAATGCCGGTGGGCTCGGAGATCTCCCAAGAGTTCCCGAACGCGCGTCAGGCGAACGGTTTGTTCCGTGGCTCGGGCACCAGCCAGTCGACCGCGATCGTCACTGGTCTTGCGGCGCTGTACCTGCAGTCGCACCCGTCGGCCAGCCCGCTACAGGTCAAGTCGGCTATCCGCGACTCGGCTTCAAGCATCGCGAGCGGCAAGTCCGATGGCCAAGGCCTCGTGACGATCCCGACCGGCAACTACGGTTCGAACGACACGGGCGAGCAGAACCTGAACTTCTTCCAGTGGTTCTCGACCGCGCCCTTGTGGGGCAACCTCTTCACCGGCGGCGCCTTCGACGCTCGCCGCTGGAGCGCTCGCCGCTGGAGCGCAAGCGGATGGGACGCCCGACGTTGGGCTTCGGTCACCTTCGACGCCCGTCTTTGGTCAGACGTGACGTTCGACTCTCGTCTTTGGAGTGCTCGGATGTGGGGCTCGCGGATGTGGGCTTCGCGGCTGTGGTCAGCCTCGTACTGGGGTGACAGCGCGTGAGCCCAGCTAACCGGCTCCGGTGCATCAGCGTCGCGCTCCTTGGCGGCGCTGTTGTCCTTGCCGCGCACCTGCCCTGGGGTAGCCCGGGCTGGTTCGGCCTGCCGATGCTGGCGATCGCTGTCGCGATCTGCGAGACCGCACTGATCAACGTGACGGTTGCCCGGCAGCGGGTGACGTTCTCGTTGACCGACGGTGTAGTCGCCGCCGCGTTCCTGCTCGCACCGGGCTGGTGGTCGGTTGTCGCCGTGGTCGCTGGTTTGCTGCCGACGTTGCTGATCACCCGCAAGTCCGCGTTGAAGGTGCAGTACAACCTCACGCAGTACTTCGTCGCCACGATGATGGGCGCGCTAGTCGTTGTCCATCTTGGCGGTGGTGTTGGCGCTGCACTCATCGGCATGGTCGTGTGGTGGTTCTGCAACCAGGTGCTGTCGGCTATCCCGCTGTCGATCATGGGTGGCGAGCGCTTCGTACCAATGATTTTCGAGGACGCCGGTCTGCACAGCGTGCACGCCGCCGCGACCACCAGCATCGGCCTGCTCGGTGCCTGGCTTGCTGTGCACGCGCCCTTTGGCCTGCTTGGTCTGCTCGTACCAGTCCTGGTGTTGTGGATGTCGTTCGACGAGCAGACGACCAAGTCTGCCGAGGCCAGGCTCTTCGCCGAGCTCGCTCGCGGCCAAGAGCAGGCGATCTCACACTCGATCGATGTCTCGGCTCGTGTTGTTCTCACCGCAGCCGCCCGCGTTCTTGGTGGCGCTGATGTCGAGCTGGTCGTCGTCGAGCACGAAGGTCCGGTCGTCTACACCGGCGACGAGAGCGGCCACACCAACAGGCGCAACGACGCCACGGCGTTCGACGCGCCCTGGGTGCTGCGTGCCCTAGGTGCTGGTGGCGTACTCATCGGAACCGATGGCGAACGCCCCTTCTGCTCGGCAGTCGTCGGCAACGCCGACCAGCCGATGGCCGTCCTTATCGCCCACCGCGCGGTCGGCGGTGGCAGTTTCGGCCGTCGCGAGACCGGGCTTGCCGCGGTGCTCGTCGGTCAGGCCAAGTCGTGGCTTTCAGTTGCTGAACTCTCGGCATCGCGCGACGAGGCGCTAGCTCGCGCTGACGCCGCCGACATGGCTGCCCGCTCGTTGGGCGACATCGGCGCCGACACCGCTCCTGCGCTTGGCATGCTTCGCGAATCGGCAACCCGGCTTGCCCGGTTGGCCAGCGCGAATGCTGGCGAGGACGCCGTCACCGACATCGTCGACGAGCTGCACTCCGTCGAGCGTGCTGTTGCATCGCTGCTCGGAGCGATCGCACTCGCCGCCGACCCGTCGCTTCGTGACCTTGACGCCGAGATGGATGCCGCAGACATGGCACCGGCTCGTCGGGTCGAGGACTGGACCACCACCGGGCTCGTGTCGAAGTCGGAGTTCGCAAGGTGAGACTGCCGCGCATCAAAGATGGCCTTCCGCTCGCAGTCTGGGCGGGGGGTCTCGTTGGCGTTGGCAGCATCGCGACGCTCGGTGTCGTCACCGTCGGCTTGAACGCAGCAGGTCGGTTGGACAGCGCCGCTGTGCTGACCTTGGCCGTCGCGGTCTTCACCGCCGCCGTCGCGACCGCAGTCGGTGCATTAGCCGGACGCCGGTTTGCACACACCGTTCGCCAGTTGCGCGACGAGGCGGTCCGCCGTCTGCAGGATCCGTCGGCGACGTCGATCGGCAACGCCGAGGACCGGATCGCGGTAGCGACAAGCGTCGAGCTGCTTGAACTCGCCCGCACACTCGACGCCCTGCACCTGCGGGTGCGGGTGGCCGACGACGTGGCCGCGCGACACCGGCGCACCGCGGAGACGGCAAGCGCGGGCATGTTCGATCTGCTCTCGGGCATGGTCGCTGCCGAGGAGTCCGCACGCGGGCAGTTGTCCGCTGAGCTTCATGACACCGTCGCCCAGACCCTGATGCTTGCCCGCAGCGTGCTGTCGGGTGGTCCCGCCGACGCGGGCGAGCTCGAGAATGTCGGCAACCTCGTCGCCGAGGCAGAGGATCAGGTGCGTGCCGTCATGGCCCGGACTCGTCCGCCGGCGTTGCGCGACGGTGACCTCGCACAGGCGGTCATCGCCTTGCGCGACGACATGGAGTTGCGTTACGGCCTTCGGGTCGACGTCGAGTGGCCCGACTCGCCATACCCGCTGCCGCTGGTCACCGCGGTCACGCTGTACAGATTCTTCCAGGAGTCGCTGCTCAACGTCATCAAGCACGCCGACGTCGACGACGCACGGCTGTCGCTGTCGGTCGATGAGCAGAGTGTGATTGCTGTCGTCGAGGACAAGGGCCCCGGCTTCGAGCCCGACAAGGTGCGGCCGGAGCGCGGCCGCCACGTAGGCCTCGGGCTGCTCCGCGAAAGGGTTCGTCTCGCCGGCGGCTCGCTGGACGTCGCCTCGTGGCCGGGACAGGGAACGACACTGACCCTACGCATGGGCCGCGGTGCTCTCGCGAGCGTGCCAACTGCCGGTGAAGTCAGAGCAGCATCAACGAACCGTCCGGCCATCGCGGGTTAGTTCGACACTGCTCGACACTGCTCGACACTGCTCGACAAGGGCCCGCTGTCTAGCGGCGGCGGCTCGGGAGTGCGGCAACCCCCGGAGGCAACGGCGCAAGCCCCGCGGCGGCCGCGAGGACGTCAGCCCACGCCTCCAGATGCGGACCGAGGCCGTCGGTGTCCGGCGTCCATGACACCCGTAACTCGACGTGAGCGACGAGCGGCCGACCGGCCATCGTGCCGTAGCAGTCCGATGTCACGCGGGTGACTGTGCCTCCGAGCGCCCGGTAACCGCGCTCCGGGAGCCGCCGGGACAGCCCTTCGGTAAGCCAGGTCCAGGCGACGTCGGCCAGGAATGGGTCGCTGGCCATCTCCGGCTCGAGCTCGGCGCGGACGTAAGCGACGATGCGGGTCGATCCCTGCCAGGCCTCTTGGCCGGCCGGATCATGCAGGACGACGAAACGACCCGTGGCGGCTTCGTCATCGCCATTCGCGCCGGTGACGTCAGCCGTGAGCGCGACCGCGAACGGCGCGAGCCGCTGCGGGGCGGGTGCCTCGGACAACTTGATCTCCGCGCGCAGCCGTACCGGCTGCAGGCTGGCGACCGCCTCCGCAAAGCCTGCGGGCAGTTCGCTGTGCGGATCTCTGGCAACCACACTGGCAGCGTAGGTGGGATTGGACTGGCCCGGGAGACGGCGCGCCGACCGGCGGCTGGGCGGGCCCGCTCCCGTAGCCTCAGCTTCGTGACGGCCCTGCTTGCGCTCCTCGCGAGCCTCGCCTGGGGCACCTCCGACTTCATGGGCGGCGTGGTCAGTCGGCGGGTGCGCCCGCTCGTCGTGGTGGCCGTGGCGCAGCTGATTGCCGCTGTGACGATGGTGATCATCGCCGCCGCGACGCACAGTTTCGGCGTCCCTCGTGGATATTTGCCTTGGGCAATGGCCGCTGGCGCCGTCGGTTTGGTCGCGCTGGTCGCGTTCTACGGAGCGCTCTCGACGGGAACGATGGGCATCGTTGCGCCGATCGCAGGTACCGGCGCGGTGGTGCCCGTCATCTTCGGGATCGCCTCCGGGGAGTCGCCGTCGGGCCTGCAGATCGCCGGAATCGCCGCGGCGGTTGGCGGCGTCGTGCTCGCGAGTGGACCGGAGATTTCCGGGCGGGGCGGACCCAATGGGGGCGGTAGCCGACCGCTCGTGCTCGCGCTGGTCGCCGCCGTGGGTTTCGGCTTCGTCTTCGTGCTGATCGAGAAGGGGTCTAGACACAACGTCGTCATGACGCTCCTGACGATGCGCGTGACAAGCGTGTCGATTGTCGCGCTGCTCGGGCTTGCTTATCTGTTGAGGTACGGGGGTCTCGCACGACCTCCGGCGCCGGCCGAACCGCGCTATGGCGGTCTTCGCAGGCGCACCATCCCTGTTATCGCGCTGGTCGGCTGGACCGACCTGGGCGCGAACGGTCTGTACGGCTACGCGAGCCGCCACGGCCTGGTGAGCGTGACCGCAGTCCTCGCTTCGCTCTATCCGGCTGTCACCGTGTTGCTCGCGAGGTTCATCGAGGGCGAGCGGATGCGGCGCATTCAAGACATCGGCGTGGGCTTGGCGATGTGCGGCGTCGTGCTGCTTGCGGCCGGCTAATGGGAGCATGGGTCTGGTGACCTCCGATGTGCTGCTCGACAGCGTCTTCCTGCGCGCGTGTCGTGGCGAACCGGTACCGCATCCGCCCGTCTGGTTCATGCGGCAAGCGGGTCGCGCGCTGCCTGAATATCGCGCGGTTCGCGAAGGCATCCCGATGCTGCAGGCGTGCGTGACGCCGGAGCTCGTTGCGGAGATCACCGTGCAGCCGGTGCGCCGCTACGGCGTCGATGCAGCAATCATCTTCAGCGACATCGTCGTGCCGTTGAAAGCAATCGGCGTCGACCTTGACATCGTTCCGGGCGTCGGTCCCGTCGTCGCCTCGGCTTTCACAACCAGCGCGGACGTCGATGTGCTGCGGCCACTCGAGCCTGCGGACGTCGATTTCCTCGACGCCGCAGTACGAATGGCGGTGGCTGAGCTTGGCGCCATACCCCTCATCGGATTCGCCGGAGCACCGTTCACGCTGGCCAGCTATCTCGTCGAGGGCGGACCGTCACGCGAGCACTTGAAGACCAAGGCGTTGATGTACTCGCAGCCCGCGTTGTGGCATCAACTGCTCGACAGGTTGGCGACCATCGCCGTTGGCTTCCTGCGCGTTCAGGTTGGTGCGGGAGCTCGCGCTGTGCAGCTCTTTGATTCATGGGCCGGCATCTTGTCGCCGGACGACTACCGCACGTACGTGTTGCCGCACAGCGCGCGCGTACTTGCGGAACTTGCCGACCTGGGCGTGCCGCGCATTCACTTCGGCGTCGGCACCGGTGAACTGCTTGCGCTCATGGGCGAAGCAGGGGCCGACGTCGTTGGGGTCGATTGGCGGGTACCGCTCGATGTTGCTGCACAACGCGTGGGCGACCAAGTGGTGCAAGGAAACCTCGATCCTGCAATGGTTTTCGCCCCGTGGGAGGTCATCGAACAGACCGCGGCTGGCGTGATCGCGCGCGGCCGAGCCGCGCGCGGTCACATCTTCAACCTTGGCCACGGTGTGCTACCGACGACCGACCCCGACGTGTTGTCGCGGCTCGTCGAGTTCGTTCATCACGCTGCCGGGCCTGCGCTCGGAGCATGAGTCGCGTCGTCTGACGGTGGCGTCATCAGCCGGCGTCGCACGATGAATGCCGCGAGACCCAGTACGAGCAACACGATGAGGAATGGCAGCAACGCTCCAACCGCGGTCGTGATGCCAGTCACGGTGCGGGTGAATGCGTGCCAGCCGCCGCGCAAGCCGCGGACGAACCCGACGACGTGCGCCTTCTTGACCGGTGCGACGACCGGCGCGACTTTCGGCGTTGCCACCAGGTTCACGGTGATGGTGGCCTGTGCGGTCTGTGCAGCGAACGTGCGTTGCTGCGCTTCGAGTGATTCGAGATCGGCCTCGCGCTGGGCGATCTCGTTCTCGACTGTCGCAAGGTCGGCGACGTTGCCCGCGTGCTGGAACAGCTGACGGAGTCTGGTCAGGCTGTCCTGTGCTGCTGCTATGCGTGAGTTCACGTCGACGACCTGCGCGGTGATGTCGCTAGCGGTCTCATTGCGGCTGAGCTCGGTACCCAGGCGACCGATCTGATCGAGGATGCCTTGCTCAAGGGTGTCCGGCGGCACCTTCAACGTGACCGTCGCGCTTGCGGCGCCGGGATTGTTGGGGTCTTTGGACGCAAGGTTGACCTGCTCGCCGAAGACGACGCCGCCCTGGCTGTTGGCGATCTGGGTTACTTGATCTACCGCCGTCTTGATGTCCTTCGTCTGCACGGTGATATCGGCGGTGAAGATGACTTGGCGACCAGTGAGCAGCGGCTGCGAAACGGTCTCGCCGGTACCTGCCGCGGCCGGCGCCGCGGCCGCGCTCGACGCGGCTGCCGCTGGGGCGGCAGCGCTCGACGGTGCGGCCGCAACAGCCCCGCCGGGCGCCGACGCCGGGACGTCCGTTAAGTCGTCGCCGGCGGCGGATCCCGCGGTGGTCGCGGCTGCAGGTGCCGACGCCGACCGCTTTTCTGAGCTTGAACAGCCGGCAGCGAGGATCGCGAGCACAGCTGTGACACCCATGACGGTCATGATTCGCGAACCCTTGACGTGGCGCATGGCGTCCTCCCGATGGCCGGTAAGTTCCGGTAGCGATGAGATCGCCGCTGCGAACGCGCGGTTCCCGCCCGTTGATCACGATCGGGCTACGGTCTGCGATGGTGACCGAGTGAGCGCTCTCTCGCCAGACACCCCACGGCCGGTCGGTGCCGCAGCTTCGCGACGGCACGTCGTAGTGGTCGGGGCGGGAATTTCCGGCCTCGCAGCGGCCCGCGCGCTGGTGCTCGACGGTCGGGTCCGGGTCACGGTACTCGAGGGTTCGCCGCGTACCGGCGGCAAGTTGCTGCGTGGTGAGGTCGCCGGAGTCGAGACCGACCTCGGCGCTGAGGCGGTGCTTGCTCGCCGTCCCGAGGGCGTGGCATTGATCGAGTCGCTCGGGCTCGAGCCGATTTCGCCGGTCACCACGCAAGCGGCGATCTGGTCCCGTGGACAGCTGCGGCGCTTGCCTGCCGACCAGGTGATGGGAGTGCCGGCCAGCTTGCGGTCGCTGGCGGCGTCCCACGTGGTGTCGCGCGCCGGCGTCGCGCGGGCTTCGCTCGACCGGACGCTGCCTTCGACGTCGATCGGGTCCGACATTTCCGTTGCCGCCTACATTGGCGCCCGGATGGGGCACGAGGTCGTCGATCGGCTGGTTGAGCCGTTGTTGGGCGGCGTCTATGCCGGTCGCGCCGACGAGTTGTCTCTGCGAGCGACGTTGCCGCAGATCGCGGCGGTGGCTGACCAGCGGTCGTTGTTTCGCGCGTTGAGCTCGCGCCCTGCTCAACCTCCGGCTGGACCGGTCTTTGCCGGCCTTGTCGGGGGAGTCGGGCAGCTCGCCGAAGCACTGACTGCCTCATTGACGGCCGCAGGCGCCGACGTTGTGCTCGATACGACGGTGCGAGAGCTCGCGCGGCTGCCTACCGGGTGGCAACTGGTGACCGGCTCGGCTGCGAGCGCGAAACCAATCACGTCCGACGCCGTGGTGCTGGCGTTACCCGCAACACCGGCCGGTCGACTGCTAACAGACGTGGCGCCAAGCGCGTCGCACGACCTCGCCGCTATCGAGTACGCCAGCATGGCGATCGTCACGCTCGCATTCACGGCAGCATCGTTCGAGAAACCCTTAAGCGGCAGCGGTTTTCTCGTTCCAGCTGTCGACGGCCGGCTGATCAAGGCTGCGACATTTTCCACGGAGAAGTGGGGCTGGTACGACGACGCAGACGGCGTGTTGTTGGTGCGGTGTTCCATCGGGCGCTACGGCGATGTCGGTGACCTGCAGCGATCCGACGACGAGTTGGTCGCGGGTGCGGTGCGTGATCTCGCCGCGGCGGTGGGCGTGCGAGGCGTCCCGCGCGACGCAGTCGTCACGCGCTGGGGAGGCGGGCTGCCGCAGTACAGCGTTGGGCACCTCGACCGGGTCGCCCGCATCAAGGCAGCGCTGGCGGCTGTGCCCGGGTTGGCTGCCTGCGGAGCCGCGTTCGACGGCGTCGGGATTCCGGCGTGCATCGGCAGCGGGACGGCGGCGGCGACCCAGGTCCTCGCGAAGCTCTTCGGCGAGGGAGAATAGGCACCATGAGCGACACGGAATCGGCAAGCCATGAGTCGCAGGTAGCGGGTGCCGACGCTGAGGCGCCGCTCACCGCCTACACCATGTACGCGGTCTTCCGCTCACGTCGCGGCCCTGGGGAGTTGGCCGATTCGGGTCGCGACCTGGCCGCAGCGGAAGTCGACGACCTGCTGGCGGAGTTGGCCGGCAAGAGTGTCGTCACGCGCGGGTTCTACAGCGTCAGCGGCTTCCGGCACGACGCCGATTACCTCATCTGGTGGATCGCGCCGAACTCCGAAGATCTGCAAGACGCGTATCTGCGATTCCTGCGTACCCGGTTAGGTCGGGCCAGTGATCCCGTGTGGTCAGTAATCGGCGTCCATCGCGATGCTGAGTTCAACAAGGCCCACATCCCGGCGTTTCTTGCCGGGATGGAGGCGAAGGCGTACGTCTGCGTTTACCCGTACAACCGAACCAACGAGTGGTACCTGCTCGACCCCGCCGAGCGTGGCGCCATGCTGCGCGAGCACGGCGTGATGGGGCGGGAGTATCCCGACGTGTTGGCGAACACGGTCGCGGCGTTTGCCCTTGGCGACTATGAGTTTCTGCTCGCGTTCGAGGCCGACGAACTGCATCGGATCGTCGACCTCATGCGATACCTCCGTGGCGCTCGAGCACGGGCGCACACCCGCCTCGAGACGCCGTTCTTCACCGGTCCGCGCCGCGCTGTAGCCGAGCTCGTCGCGACCCTGCCCTAAGCAGCGTGGCGCGGCTTCCGCTACTCGGTTGGTTCAAGCCTCACGCTGATGCTGTTAATGCAGAAGCGGTCGTCGACCGGGTTGCCGTACTTCTCGCCCTGGAACAGGTGGCCGAGGTGGGATCCACAGCGGGCGCAGCGCGCCTCGATCCGGCGCATCCCGTAGCTGTTGTCTTCGAGGAGTTCGACCGCGTCACCCTCGGTCGGCTGGTAGAACGACGGCCAGCCGCAGTGGGAGTCGAACTTGTGGTCGCTGCGGAACAGCTCAGCATCACAGGCTCGGCAGTGGTAGACGCCGGTGGTCTTGGTGTCGGTGTACTCCCCGACGAATGCGGGCTCGGTCGCGGCCTTGCGCAACACGGCATATTCGGAGGGCGTGAGCTGCTCGCGCCATTCCTCGTCTGTCTTCTCAACCTTGTACATGCCCCTAAGTTTACTTGAGTGCGCCGCTCGGGGCGGGTCGCTGAAGATTACGAACAGCTGACGGGCGGTAGCGTCTTCTCGTGGCTCCTTCCCCCGCAATAGAGCTCGAGATCGAGGGACGTACGGTCCGCGTCTCCAACCCCGAGAAGGTCTACTTCTCCGGCCGCGGCCAGACCAAGCTCGACCTCGTTAACTACTACCTCTCGGTAGGCCCGGGCATCGTGCACGCCCTATTCGAGCGCCCGTGCACGCTGCAGCGTTTCCCCGACGGGGTCGAGGGCGAGGCGATCTACCAAAAGCGGGTCCCCGAGCACCACCCCGAGTGGCTCGAGACCGCGCGGGTCACGTTTCCGTCCGGGCGCCACGCCGACGAGTTGTGTGTGACAGAGGTGGCGTCTGTCGCCTGGGCCGCGAATCTGGGCACCATCGTCTTCCACCCCTGGCCCTCCCGGCGAGCGGACACCGAGCACCCTGACGAACTCCGGATCGACCTCGACCCGCAACCCGGCACCGACTTCGACGACGCACGAACGGTTGCCGTCGCCGTCCACGAACTCCTTGACGAAGTCGGCTACATCGGGTTCCCGAAGACCTCAGGCGGTCGCGGCATCCACATCTATGTACGACTGCAGCCGCGGTGGACCTTCGTCGAGATCCGACGTGCCGTGCTGGCGTTCTCGCGCGAAATCGAGCGGCGGATTCCTGACGAGGTGACGACCGCGTGGTGGAAGGAAGAGCGCGGCGCGAAGGTGTTCCTCGACTACAACCAGAACGCGCGCGACCGCACGATCGCCGCCGCCTACAGCGTGCGGGCGAACGTGCGCGCCACGGTGTCGACGCCCGTGACGTGGCAGGAGCTGGCGGAGGTCGACCCCAACGACTTCACGATTGATTCGGTGCCGCAGCGGTTTGCGGCGATCGGCGACCTGCACGCCGGCATCAACGATGTCGCGCACGACCTCACGCCGTTGATCGAGATGGCCGATCGCGACGAGCGCGACCGTGGGCTTGGCGATGCGCCCTACCCGCCGAACTTCCCAAAGATGGAGGGGGAGCCGTCGCGGGTGCAACCGAGTCGGGCGCGCCGCCCTAAAGCCGAACCCGAACCCAACTGACATTGCTCGGCTGCGCCCTGGTGAAACCGCACAGTGCGCGTCGGCGTCTCATGGTCGTGCGAGGTCTCGGAGCACTGGCGATCGTGGTGGCCGGCGGGTTGATGTTGGCTGGCTGCGAGTCGGGTGGATCGGCACACGCTGGCAGCAGCTCGGTCACGAGCGCGATTTCGAGTCCGACGCCCCTGGTCAGCATCGGGAGCCCTGAACCCTCCGACGCTGCGGAGCGGCAACGGGTAGCCGCCGTCACCGAACTGGCCCGTCGACTCCTCGGCGAGCTGGTGCTGGCGGTGCCGCAGGGCTCGAAGGAGTTGGGTGGGCCGCCGGCCGGGCAGTTGGGCGCGCCGCAGGACACATCGATGGACGACGACGTGATCGATGTTGCCGATTCCTGGACGTCACCAGGAACCGCCGACGCAGTCCTTTCCTATGTCCGGCAGCATCTGCCCGCTGGCCTGACGTGGGACGGGGCCGGTGGCGGCCAGGCCGGCGCCGAGGTCGTCTTCTATCGGGCGCCGGCCGGGCCTGCCGACGAGGGCGCGATGGTCTACGTCGCGGTCGCTTCCGATCCGGCCGGTGGCACTGATCTGCGGGTGGACGTCGAGGATACCTGGCAGCCGTTACGCCCGGCCCTCGAACAGGCGCCCTTGACGGCGACTGGGGCCACGGTGGTGCGGCGCACCGGCGTCACCACATCGCCGCCACCGCCCACAACGGTCACCATTCACGTCGACGCGGACGTCGCACGCCACATCGCTGCACTGCTCGATGCGTTGCCGTCTGAAGCGGGCGGACCAGCTGGCGCTGGTGGCGGTGCAGACACGACGATTACCGTCACCTTCGACGGGGATCCGAGCAGAACGCAGTACGTCGTCGCCGGCAGTTTCTACGACGCCGTTACTGTCAGCGCGCCGAGCCAGGCGTTGCCGACGCTTTCGGGCGCGGGCGACCTCGACGACTACCTCGAAGGATTGTTCTAGCTGCCGCTGAACACACTCGCGAGATCGAAGTTCACCGGACGGTCGAGTTGGTCGTACGTGCACGACGCAGGCTCGCGGTCGGGGCGCCAGCGCCGAAACTGCGCCGTGTGCCGGAACCGGCCGCCTTCCATGTGGTCGTAGGCGACCTCGCACACGAGTTCGGGACGCAGCGGAACCCAGCTGAGGTCTTTCCCGGCGTTCCAGCGAGTGACACCGCCGGGACGTCGATCAGGTTCGCCCGGCTCGGCCGTTTCCGTCTGCGAGCCCGGGGCTCCGTTCCATGGATGGGAGATGTCGTCGGTGCGGTACGGCTCGAGCTCCGCGAGGAGTTCGCGTCGCCGGACGGCTGAGAATGCACCGCAAACGCCAACGTGCTGGAGCACTCCGTTCTCGCCGTACAGCCCCAACATCAGCGAGCCGACCGCGGTGCCTTCCGGTGATGCCCGGTGCCAGCGAAAGCCAGCGACCACGCAGTCGGCGGTGCGCTCGTGTTTGACCTTCACCATGATGCGCTGGTCCTGACGGTAGGGGAGGTCGCGCGACTTCGCGACGACACCGTCGAGCCCGGCACCTTCGAAGACCTCGAACCATCGATTCGCAAGCTCGAGTGAGTCGGTGGCTGGCGTCAGCAATACCGAGGACGACGTCGATGCAAGCACTTCTTCCAGAACCTCGCGACGTCGCGCGAACGGCTCTTCCACGAACGACTCGTCGCCGAGCGCGAGCAGGTCGAACGCGATGAAGGTTGCGGGAGTCTCGACGGCTAGCTTCTTCACGCGCGACGCGGCCGGATGGATGCGTTGGAGCAACGCTTCGAAGTCGAGCGATTTCCCCGACACAATCACGATCTCGCCATCGAGCACGCATCGCAGCGGCACACTCGCGCGCACGGCCTCTACAACCTCGGGAAAGTAACGCGTCAAAGGTTTTTCGTTGCGACTACCGAGTTCGATCTCGTCATCGTCGCGGAACACGATGCAGCGGAATCCATCCCACTTCGGTTCGTACACCATGTCCGCCGGAATCGTCGGTTGCGATTTCGCCAGCATCGGTTTGACAGGCGGCATCACCGGGAGCTTCATCGCCGCACCTCATAGCGCGCATACAGCAGGTCGTCGTCATCCTGCAGCAACTGGGTCAACGCCAGCTTCGACGCCGGGTCGAGTAGCGGTCCGTCGAGTAGGCGTCGCGATGGTCCGGCGACGAGCATCGGCGCGATTGTCAGACATAGTTCGTCCAGGACGCCGTCGGCCGCCACCGTTGCCAGCAGTGTCGGGCCGCCCTCACACAAGAGCCGTCGCTGGCCGAGAGCGACCAGCGCGTCGACCATGCGAGCGGGGGAGACAACGCTGTCGCCCGCCACCACTACCTCGGCCACCTTGCGGGCAGCGAGTAGGCGGTCCGCAGGCGCTGCGTCACACGTCACGACGATCGGCGTGTGCAACGCCTCCGTGAAGTACTTCGACTCAAAGTCGAGCTGCAAGCGTTGCGATACAACGACCATCCTTGGCGCGGGCGGCTGACCCGCTGCCGCGCGCAGCTCCTGATATTGCGGGCGAGCCTTCGCCGGCCCGTAACCCTCGGCGATCACCGTGCCTGCACCGGCGATCACGACGTCGGCCAACGCGCGCAACAATCCGAGCACTTGCTGGTCGGTCGGGGTGCCCAGCCCGCCGGCACGGCCGTTGATCGTCGCCGCGCCGTCGGCGCTCGCGATCATGTTCGCGCGCAGCCACGTGGTGTCCGGCGGGTAGTCGTATGCATCGATCAGATCGACGGCGTCGACCGGATCCGGAAGCAGTCGGCGAAGAGGCACCGGCACAGTCAATCAGCGGGCGAGGATTGCGACGGACTCGGGTGGAAGCGTCACAACGCTGGCGCGCAACTCGACGTCCGCTGATGCGAGGAGTACGGCGGTGGCCTCCATCTCGAGCGCTCGCGATTGTGTCGCCAAGTTCACCGCGACGACGGTAGAGGGACGCCGGATCACCAGCCATCGTTCTTCCTCGTCGAAGTCGACCTCGATCTGATCGAACCGGCCGTCGGCGAGGTCGAGTCGACTCCGCCGCAGCGCAATCAGTTCGCGGTACCAGGCAAGAACGTCGGCGTGCGGTGCAACATCAACCTCGTCCCACTTCAGCGTCGATCGCTCGATCGTCGTTGGATGCTGAGGGTCGGGCACGTCCTCGTGCTTCCAGCCGAATGCCTTGAACTCGCCGCGCCGACCAACTCTGACGGCTTCGGCAAGTTCGGGATCCTCGTGGTCCGTGAAGTACTGCCAGGGTGTCGACGCTGCCCATTCCTCACCCATGAACAGCATTGGCGTGAACGGCGCAGTCAAGACCAGCGCGGCGGCGACCTTCACGAGCTCGGGGGACACCAGCGCGGACAGTCGCTCGCCAGCTGCGCGGTTGCCAATCTGGTCGTGGTCTTGTGCGTATCCGAGCAGTTGATGGCCGGTGATCGAGGCAGGTAACGGCCGCCCATGTTGGCGATTGCGGTGCCGCGAGTACTGGCCGGCGTAGACGTAACCGTGGGTAAGGGCGGTCGCTAGTTGGCCCAAGGATCCAAAATCCTCGTAGTAGCCGAAGGATTCGCGGGTTACGACCGCGTGTAGCGCATGATGAAAGTCGTCGCTCCATTGTGCGTCGAGACCATAGCCGCCGGCCTCGCGCGCAGAGATGAGTCGCGGATCGTTCAGATCGGATTCGGCGACCAGTGCGAGCGGTCGCCCAACCTCGTCAGACAGCGCGGCAACGTCGACTGCTAGTTCTTCCAGTACGTGCGTGGCAGATGTATCGAGGATCGCCTGCACGGCATCGAGGCGTAGGGCGTCGATCCGGTAGTCGCGCAGCCACATGAGTGCGTTGTCGATGACGTATCGACGCACCTCGTCGGATCCCGGCCCGCAGTAGTTCAATGCGTCGCCCCATGGCGTGGAAAAGAAGTCGGTGAAGTACGGCCCGAATGCGGGCAGCACATTGCCATCAGGCCCGAGATGGTTGTAGACGACATCGAGGATCACCCCGAGCCCGCGGTTGTGGCATGCATCGACGAAGTGCTTCAGCCCATCAGGTCCGCCATAGCTGTCTTGGACCGCGTAAGGGAAAACCCCGTCGTATCCCCAGCCATTACGACCGGGGAAGGCCGCCACCGGCAGTATCTCGACGAAGTCGACCCCAAGCTCGACGAGATGGTCGAGCCGCTCGATCGCGCCCTGGAACGTAGCAGCCGCCGTGAACGTGCCGATGTGCAGCTCGTAGACGAGCCCTCCGAGCAACTCCCGACCTCGCCACTCGTCGGCGTGCCAGCTGAATTCTGTGTGGTCGACAAGACGGGAAAGCCCATGCACGCCATCGGGTTGCCATGCCGAACGCGGGTCGGGGCGCGCCTCAGTGCCGTCGAGACAGAATCCGTATGTGGCGCCATGGTTCGCCTCGACGTCGGCGGTCCACCAGCCCCCCGCGCTCGACGCCATCGGGCGGCGTTCGCCGTCGATCTGCACGTCGACCTGCGTGACAGCGGGCGCCCACACCCGCAGGGTCGTCGACCTCACGAGACGCTAACCGCGGGTACGAGCAACGCGACAGAGCTGTCTAGTAGAAGCTGCGCCGCCGTGATGTCGCCCGCTTCGTGCTCACGGCCCGACAGCGCATCGACCCATTCTCCTCCGGACGGTACGGCCTCAGGCAACTCGACAACGGTGTCGCGCCAGCCTCCCGCACGCTCGAGTCGGGCGGAGAACCTCGTCGCAAACACCGCGACCTCGGGCGAGCGGCTGAAGGCGACGAGATGATCGGCACCCGGCCCAGTCGCGGTGATCGGCGAATAACTGCGAAACCATGTCGGGTGGTCGCGGCGTAGCCGTAATGCTGTTGCGGCCACCCGCAGTTTCGGGTCAAACATGGTCTCGAGTTCGGCTCGCCGCATTGCGAAGTCGACGGCGCCGCGGTTGTCGGGATCGACGAGCGTGAACGCATCGAGTTCGCACCCCTGATACGTGTCGGGCACGCCGGGCATGGTGAGCTGGATCAGCTTCTGTGAAAGGGAATTCGCGCGTGCGTATGGTTCGAGCGCAGCCACGAACGCAGCCACCTCGGCCAGCACGTCATCGGCCGTGAGCACGTTAGTGACGAAGGCATCCACCGCCTCTTCGTAACCCAAGTCGGGGGATTGCCACGAGGTCGTGACCTTTGCTTCGCGCATCGCCTTTTGCATGTATCGCGTCGCGCGCTCGACGTCGAGCGGCCAGGCGCCGACGAGCGTCTGCCAGAAGAAGTAGCCGGTGCGCTCGTCGGGACATCCGAGCCCGCTACCCGCTGGTAGCCACCGACGGATCACTTGCTCCCACTCACCCGACAGCTCCGACAACACCGCCAACCGGGCTCGAACGTCCTCGCCTCGTTTGGTGTCATGCGTCGACAGCGTCGTCATGGCTGTAGGCGAATCAGCCTGCAGCGCCGCGGCGTGATGATGGAAACTCGCCAAGCTGCGACCGAACCTGCCGGGATCACCGCCGACCTCGTTCAGCGACAACAGCCGCGCGTGGCGATAGAACGCTGTGTCCTCGACACCCTTTGCATACAGCGCGGCCGCGAGCTGACCGAACCTGATGCCGAACTCGTCGGCGTCGAGGGCGTGAGCACGCACGGCGTCGATCTCCGCGCTCAACGTCGGCGTGTGCTCCAACGCCTGCTCCGTCGCGTGGTCGAGTGCGGCCAGCGTCTGCGGCGAACTTGCGAACGGCCGATACACCTCGAGTCGGCAAAGCACGTCGACGAGTGCATCGCGCAACTGCGATCCGCTCTCGGTCGCGGGGTCACCACTTCGATCAAGGCGGACGCCGAGCAGAGCGGTCAGCCGCGTTACCTCGGTCGCCAACACTTCGCGAGCGATCAGTCGCCTGCCTTCTTCGGCGACTGCCGCGAAATCGGCGGTCTCACCGGTGAGGTCGGTATAGAGCAGGCTGAGCGGCCCCTCGCCTGCGGGGTCGACGATCAACCCGTTGATGACAGTCAGAGTTTCGTACCCAGTCGTGCCTGCGGTTTGCCAGTCGGGCGGTAGGGGCTCACCCGGATCGCTGGCGTCGAGCACCTTCTCGACCACGACCCAGGTGCCGTCGGTTGCGCGCGCAAGGTCGGCCAGATAGCCCGCGGGATTCGCCAGGCCGTCGGGGTGATCGATGCGCAAACCATCGGCTTCCCCGCGCTGGATCAAATCGATGAGCACCGCATGGCTCGCGGTGAAAACCGTCGGATCCTCGACCCGCAACCCGATCAGGGTGGTGATGTCGCAGAAGCGCCGGTAGTTCAGCTGCGTCGATGCGGTGCGCCAGTCGGCGAGCCGGTAGTGCTGTGCGTCGACCAGCGCCTGCATGCCGTCTTCTGCAGCAAGGGCCGGCGTGCCGGCGGCGAGCGGAAAGCGATGGTCGAAATAGGCGAGCTCGAGTTTGCCTGCACGCGTGACGACGTACAGCTTGTCGAGGTTGTCCTCAAGGGAGCCATCGAGGACCGGCATCAGGATGCGGCCGCCGTCGGCGTCCCAATTGATATCGAACCACGACGCGTTGGGCGACCGTTGGCCCTGACTCAGCACCGACCACAGTGCCTTGTTCAGGTATTCAGGGACGGGGATTGCCATGTGGTTGGGGACGACGTCGACGATGATGCCCACCCCCGCGGCCGCGAATGCCTTGCGTAGCGCGGCGAATCCCCGCGCGCCACCGAGTTGACCGTCGATCTTAGAGTGGTCGACGACGTCGTAGCCGTGCGTGGATCCTTTGCCCGCACCGAGAATCGGTGACAGATACGCGTGTGTGACGCCAAGGTTGGCGAGATAGTTGCCGAGCTTCGCGGCATCCGCGAACGTCAGGTCGGGCCCGAGCTGCAGGCGATACGTCGACCCTGGCACGTTAGACGACACGGCGCAGAACCAGCACGGCCCGACCCTCGACGTGCGCCGGGGTGTCGGCCTTGATCGACGGCTGCTCCACATCGAGCGGCTTTGTCGTGTCGATCAGAATCTCCCAGCGCTCGCCGTAATCAGCACCCGGCATGACGAAGTCGATGCCAGTATCGGCCGCGTTGAACAGCAGCAGGAAGGAGTCGTCGACGACAGGTTGGCCACGCTGGTCGGGGTAGCCGATCGCGTCGCCGTTCAAGAACACGGCGACTGACTTGGCGTAGCCGGTGGACCAGTCTTTGTCCGACATCTCGGTGCCGTTCGGGGTCAACCACGCGATGTCGCGAAGGTCCTCACCCTCCGCCCGCACGGGGTGTCCGTCAAAGAACCGTCGCCGACGCAAGACCGGGTGATCACGGCGCAGCGCCGACAACTCGCGGGTGAACGCGAGCTGCACCTCGTGCACGGTTTGCAGGGACCAGTCGACCCACGAGATCTCGTTGTCCTGGCAATACCCGTTGTTGTTGCCGCCTTGCGTTCTGCCGAACTCATCGCCGTGCAAGAGCATCGGCACGCCCTGCGACAGGAACAGTGTCGTCAGGAAGTTGCGCTTCTGTTGCTCGCGCAGCGTGACGATGTCGACGTCCTTCGTGGGTCCTTCGGCCCCGCAATTCCACGAGCGGTTGTCATCGGTGCCGTCGTTGCCGTTCTCACCATTCGCTTCGTTGTGTTTGCTGTTGTAAGACACCAGATCTTGCAAGGTAAAGCCGTCGTGAGCGGTGACGAAGTTGATTGAGGCCATTGGTCGACGTCCCGAATTGGCGTACAGGTCGCTCGAACCGGTCAGCCGCGACGCGAACTCGCCAAGGGTCGCCGGCTCGCCGCGCCAGAAGTCACGAACCGTGTCGCGGTACTGGCCGTTCCACTCGCTCCACAACGGCGGGAAGTTGCCGACCTGGTACCCGCCCTCGCCGACGTCCCACGGCTCGGCGATGAGCTTGACCTGGCTCACCACCGGATCCTGTTGCACGAGATCGAAGAACGCGGACAACCGGTCGACGTCATAGAACTCGCGCGCGAGCACGGAGGCGAGGTCGAACCGGAACCCGTCGACGTGCATCTCCAGGACCCAGTAACGCAGCGAGTCCATGATGAGTTGCAGAGCATGCGGGTTACGCGCGTTCAGGCTGTTACCGGTGCCCGTGTAGTCCATGTACTTGCTCGGGTCGTCTTCGGACAGTCGGTAATAGGCGGCGTTGTCGAGGCCTCGAAACGACAAGGTCGGGCCGAGGTGGTTGCCTTCGGCAGTGTGGTTGTAGACGACATCGAGAATGACCTCGATGCCCGCCTCGTGCAGGGTGCGGACCAGCGCCTTGAACTCTTGAACCTGCTCACCGCGATCGCCCGCCGCCGAGTAGCCGTTGTGCGGTGCGAAGAAACCGATGGTGTTGTATCCCCAGTAGTTCGATAGGCCCTTGTCGGCCAGGCCGCTGTCGCTGACGAACTGGTGCACGGGCATCAACTCGACGGCCGTGATCCCGAGCTTGGTCAGGTAGTCGACCATCACTGGGTGCGCCAAGCCGGCGTAGGTGCCGCGGATGTTTTCTGGGATGTCGGGATGCTGGATCGTCATCCCTTTGACGTGAGCCTCGTAGATGATCGAGTCGTGGTAGGGAATGCGCAGTTGATGGTCGCTACGCCAGTCGAAATACGGGTTGATGACCACGGACTTCATCGCGTGTGGGGCCGAGTCGGCGGGGTTCTCGCCGTCCGGGTCACCGAAGGGATACCCGAACAGCGACTCGTCCCAGTCGACGTGTCCTTGAACTGCTTTGGCGTAGGGGTCGAGCAGGAGCTTGCTGGGGTTGCAGCGGTTGCCTGACGCAGGGTCGTTGGGGCCGTGAACCCGGAACCCGTAACGCTGCCCGGGCGTAATGCCCGGCAAGTAGCCATGCCAGACGAAGGCGTCGTACTCGGGCAACGTGAGGACTGTCTCGACGTCAGCGTCGTCGAACAAGCAGAGGTCGATAGATTCGGCGACCTCTGAGAAGACGGCGAAGTTGGTGCCCGCCCCGTCGTAGGTAGCGCCCAAGGGGTAGGGCGTGCCTGGCCAGACTTCGATCGTGTTCTCGGTCATGTCGTCCCGTCGTTGTCTTGCGTCTCGCGCACACTTGGGTAGTTCCTGCGTGTTCTGACGCGGCCCCAAACTTACTAAGACAGAGTCGCCGCAAAGTTAGGGCGGCAAGGGAGTGAACGAACTAGGCGACTACGGCGTCATGATTTGCGAGGGCCCCGAAGGGGGCCTTCACCAACCCGCTACAGACGCCCCTCGGCCGTGCCGAGAGGATATGACGACGCGACATGTGCGACCAATAGTGCCAAATACCCCCGTGCAGCGGGAGTTAGGCGCAAACTGGAAGTTCCCGGCTCGCGCCAGGGTTGAGCATCGCAGGAGGTCTCCGGCTCACGCCGGATCGGGTCCGGGAGGCAAGGGTTTGAGTTCGCGGGGCGGCCTTAAGGCAGCAATTGTTGGCGTCGTCGGCGTTCTCGCGCTGTCGTCGCTGGCGGCCTGCGAGCGCGCCGTGGCCATCGACAGCCTTGGTGCACCGCCCTCACAGGTGGCCACGACCGCACCGGCTGGCAGCGCACCCGCCGTCCCCGCCTCACCTTCTGTATCGCCGCCCGTCCAGCTGACCGTGGCTCCCGCCGACGGCGCGACCGCCGTGGCCCTCGGTTCGCACGTCTCCGTCTCCGCCGCTGACGGCACCCTCACCACAGTCACCGTGGCCGACTCGAGCGGCGACACGGTGGTCGGTTCACTCGACCCCACGTCGCACTCGTGGGACAGCACCGGCGCCCTCGTGCCTGGCACCCAGTACCTGGTCACCGCAACTGCCGTCTCTCAGAGCGGCACCTCAACGGAGACCTCGAGCAGCTTCACCACCGCCGCGGCGGCGAACGTTCTTGGTGTGAAGATCGCGCCCCTCGAGGGTGAGGTTGTCGGCGTCGGCATGCCGATCGTCGTCTACTTCACCTCGGCAGTCACCAACGAGGTGGCCGTCGAGAAAGCGTTGGTCGTCGATTCAGCGGTACCGATCGTCGGCTCCTGGCACTGGTACGGCAATAAGGAAGTGCACTACCGCCCGATGCAGTATTGGCCGGCGGGCGATGTGGTCACCCTGCATGCCAACCTGAAAGGCGTTGACGCCGGCAAGGGCGTGTGGGGCACCGAGAACCGGACCCTCAACTTCACCATCGGTGCCTCCCAGATCTCGACGGTAAATGCGGTCACAGATCAGATGACCGTCGTCGTGAACGGTGTGGTCGCAAGGACGATGGCGGTCAGCACCGGGCGCGACAAGTACCCGACTACATCCGGTATCCACGTGGTGCTCGACAAGGCGCCGAGCGTCATCATGAACTCCGCAACGGTGGGCATTCCCAAGGGCAATCCCGACTACTACTACGAGACGGTTCTCTGGGACGTTCGCATCTCGTGGTCGGGTGAGTACGTGCACTCGGCACCGTGGTCCGTGAGCGAACAGGGTCGAGAGAACGTCAGCCACGGTTGCGTCAACGCGAGCCCTGCCGACGCGCAGTGGTTCTACAACCTGTCTCGGCGCGGCGACATTGTGACCGTGACAGGGACCCCTCGCCCGCTCGAATCCGGCAATGGCTGGACAGACTGGAACATGAGCTGGTCGCAGTGGATCTCAGGGAGCGCTTTGACCGCGAGCTCCGGTGTCGCTGCCGCGTCGAGTTCGCCCACGCCCGCCTCGTCGTACGGATCGACCGCGACTCCGCCAGCGAGCGCGAGCCCGACAGCGTCGTCGTAACCGCGACTTAGCGGCGTTGCCCCAGGCCAGCCCGCAGCATCACCATTGGCGCGGCCGCGTTCGTTGCCAGCAGCGATTCCGGGGCAACCGAGGTCATCCAATCGAGCGCGACCATCTGCGGCTCGTCGAGCATGCGCTGCACGACGGCCGCTTCGACCAAGCGGCCGGGCGCGTAGCGGGCCCACGCCGTGACGAAGTGGCCTTCGAGAACGCGGTAGGTGTCGCCGTCGCGGATGCCGATCACGTGCGCCGCGAGCGTGCCGTCGATGTGAGCTGTCGCCACCTCGAGCATGCCGTCGAGCGCCAGATCAGTGAGCCGGCTTCGCCACGTCTGTCGCGTCTCATCGTCATCGAGGTCGCTCGACCGCCCGCGGTCGTGGTCGCGGTTTCGGTGCGACTCCTCGAGCGCAGGCATGAGGGCGCGGATCTCGCTTTGGCTCCGAGTGAAGTGCACCTCGAACGTGCGGTGGTCGGTCGTCAAACGATTCGTCGCCTTGCGAAGCGTGCGACGCATGGCGGGTGTCAAGTAGTCGGTGGCCTCGTCGAGACCGGGCTCCCGCCGGATCATCGGTATCGGGTCAACGTCGACGGGGACGAGTTGCGGGAAGCCCGCCAGGAAGCCGGCGAGAGTGGTCGACTCGGGATCGAGCGGGCCGAGTTCGATCGCCCACCCGCTCGTGCGTGCCGGCAGCGTCCTGGACAGCGCAATTCCGAGCCGGCGGGCCCAGAGCTTGTCGTCGGCCAGCACCGCGCCGCGGTGGCCGAGATCGCTCCCAGCGAAGGTCACAATGTGCGACGTGCGCCCGGCACCGCGTACCTCGACGAGAACCGACCCAGCACGCAAGAAGCCGGAGGGGTCGCGGACCAGCACGGCCCACGGTTCGCCAGTACCGGCGTTGGCTAGCGTCCAGGTGCTGCGGGCCGTGATCGCCGCGCCGCATCGTTGAGCCAAAGATTCGAGCTCGCCACGGTGCGCGCGCATACCGTCGATCCCCACGACGATCTGAACCCCCGTCGTTCCGGAAAGCAGATCCGTGCTGGCTGCCATGAGTGGCGCAGCGGTCACGAGGCCAGTCCGTCCGCGGCGCGTGAACCGACGTGAGCCGCTTTGACTTCCATGCCCGCCATGTCCGGCCGGTCGTCGAGCCACCGTTCGAGTTCGAGCGGGGGCAGCGCCTTGGAGAAGAAGAATCCCTGCGAGACGTCACAGCCGGAGAGCGCGAGGTGCCCGGCGGTGATCTCGTTCTCGACGCCCTCAGCAACCAGACGCATGCCCAGCGAGTGGGCCAGGCTGATCGTCGAGCGCACGATGGCGGCGGCCCGCGGGTCGTCGGCCATCGGCTGCACGAACGAACGGTCAAGCTTGAGCTCGTCGATAGGAAGCTCCCGCAAGTAGGCGAGCGATGAGTAACCGGTACCGAAGTCGTCGACCGCGACGCGGATGCCGAGCGTGCGCAGCTGCGTGAGGATCTCGCGGGCTCTTTCGCGGTCGCCCATCAGGAAGTCCTCGGTGATTTCCAGTTCCAGAGCCGACGCCGGCAACCCGCGGTTCACCAGGAGCTGATGCACCCGCTCGGGCAGTTCGAGGTCGACCAGCGAGGATGCCGAGAGGTTGACGGCGACACTGAGCATCCGGCCGCCAGCCCGCCAGAGCGCCACCTGGTCAAGCGACTGCTCGAGCACGGCCATCGTGAGGTCGCGCATGAGACCCGCGTCCTCGGCGAGCGGGAGGAACGCGTCGGGTGGGAGCAATCCATGCACTGGGTGGTCCCAGCGAACAAGTGCTTCGACGCCGGACACGTACGAGGTCTGCGAGTCGACCTTCGGCTGGTAGTGCATCGCCAGCTTGCGGGCCTGGATCACCTGGCGCAGTTCCTCTAGCGTGCGCAGCCGGTCCTGACCACCGAGTGAGTCGTCAGACTCGCTGTAGACGCGGAACCCGGTGCGCAGGTCCTTGGCGTGGTACATCGCGATGTCGGCTCGGCGCAGCAGCGTTGAGACTTCCAGGCCGTGCTTGGGGAACAGGGAGATGCCGACGCTCGCCGCGACCCGCACGGTGATTCCGTCGATGGTGAATGGTGCAAGAAGCGTCTGGCGGACCATCTCGGCGAACATCTCGGCGCCGTCGCGGTCGACGTCCAGCACGAAAATCGAGAACTCGTCGCCGCCGAGGCGTGCCAGCAACCCGTCTTCGTGTGTGAGTCCCTGCGTGAGTCGGGTCGCGACCTGCAGCAGGAGGTCGTCGCCGGCGTGGTGGCCGAGTGAGTCGTTGACTTCCTTGAAGCGGTCGAGGTCGAGCAGGAAGAGCGCGCCACTGCGGTCGGGGTCAGCCGCGAGGTAGGTGTCGACGTGCTCGTAGAACGCGCGCCTGTTACCGAGGCCCGTCAGTTCGTCGGTCAGAGCGAGTTGTCGGCTGTGCGCCAGAGTTGTGACTTCGCGGAAGCTGACGACGAGTCGGCCGATCGCCGCCACGATCGTTGCCGCAGCGAGGGCGACTGCGATCGGGTGCAGCATGTGGCCGTGGTCATAGACCAGCAGTGCGACCGTGCATAGCGTGGCAACGACGGGAATGCCGAGCAACACCCATGCGGGCAATGTCGCGCCGCCCGCTTTCTTCGACCACCCGGGGGCGAGTGCGACGACCGCGGTGGCGACGACCCACGTGGTGTCGTCCAGACCGCCCGGCTGGTAGCTGTTGTGCGCAACCAGTACCAGGTAGATGCAGTCGGCCACAGAGAACAGTGCGAGTCCGCCAGCGAGGAACCACATGCTGGCCGGTGGCCGCCAGTGGTAGAGCGCGAGCAGCGCGGTGACGACCAGGAGGAGCAGGACGTCGAGTAACGGGTAGGCCTCAGTGGTGACGATCGCCGCGGTGCTGTCGCCGTTCGCGTGCACAGCTTTCAGAACCGGACCAACGACTGCGGCGGCGACCGCCGCGACGGCGAGGCCGCCGACGATGCCGTCGAGCCAGAGGCTGAGCGGGAGCTTGCCGGCGAAGTCGCGGATGACCAGCAACAGCGCGATGAAGGCGCACGGGTAGAACGACAACCAGAAGCCGTCGGCGACGGACGGGAACGGCGGGTCGGCCAGCGGCCGGATGAAGATCGTCCAGTAGATGTTGCCGAAGCCGTACAGCGCGAGGCCGAGGGCGAGGATGAGCCAGCTGGACCGGTTCGAGGTGGCCTTACGGGCCCGCATGAAACAGAGGATCGGGCTCAACGCGTAGGCGAGGTTGTTCAAGATGCCGTCGAGGATCAGGTTGTAGCCGGTGTGGCCGGTCGGTCGGACGCCGGGAACTGTCGAGATCCCGAAGACCGCGAAGACGGCAATCATGAAGATGTAGAACCCGGTTGTCCCGGCGCGGCTGGAAATCCGGCCGCCCAGCACCCTTGCGATGCGCGCGGGCCGTCCAGCGGTGGGTTCCACGCTGGTCATGCCGATCCTCGGGAGGATGTCCATACCCAGTTCAATCGCAATTCCCGGGGTTCCATAAGAGGACCAGGTGCGCATTCCGGATCGGCCACTTCGACAGTTCAACGGACGCCGATTGGTTGCGAACGGTGCGTCCGTTCGGGCTATTTATTCGAAAGGACTTGACCTTTTCGTCGGTGATGTGCGCGTGAACGCGTCCTACGGTCCGGTTCGTCCGGTTTTGCCGTGCACTCTCGCTCGCCAGCTGCGGGATCGAGGTTCGTAGCGATTCCGGAACGATCGCTCACTAGCTTCGGTCGCCAGGTGCCGTCGACGCTGGAGGACGCATGAAGAAGGCATATCGAGTTCTGGCTCGGCTGATCTCAGCCCTGGTCGTGGTGCAGGCCGCGGCGATCGCCTACGGAGCGTTCGCGATCGACAAGGTGATCGACAAGGCGAACGACCACGGCAACACCATCACCGATGCGTCGTCGAAGCTGGACGGCGGTGCCGGGTACGGATTGCACGCATTGATCGGAACCTTGGTGATTCCAGTCGTCGCGATCGCCTTGTTTGTCATTGCGTTCATGGCGCATGTCCCGGACGGCGTGAAATGGGCCGGCTTCATCTTGTTGGACGTCGTGGTGCAGGTCGTGCTGGGGCTTGCAGCCCATGGAGTCGCCGCTTTGGGCTGGCTGCACGGTCCCAACGCCTTGCTGCTGTTCGCGTTGGGCATCTTCGCCGCACGGCGAGCTGGCGCGAGCGTGCCTGAAACTGGACGAGTGCCTGCTATGTAGAGGAGGCAGCGCTCACTGCGAGAAGACTTTTCGCAACAGCGCCAGGCCCGGTGCGGTCCCGAGGGTCTTGTCATAACTAAAGCCGATCTGGACGCCGTTTTTCACGCCCAGGACGGTGATTACGCTGTTCGCGGCGAATCCTGTCGCCGCCACGAAGTTGTAGGCAGCCGCCGAGCAGTTGCACAGCGCCGCGCCTCCGGGGATGACGACGGTCGGTGGATCGAAGTTCGATGGGCCATCGGTCGATCCACCGATGAACACCGCCTGGCCCACACATTGCGCGGCCGGAGTGCAGTTCGCGGCGCTGGCGGAGGGAAGGTAGATGCAGTTCAACAAAGTGCCGGGGACACTGTTCGCGACGGAGACTGTTACGAGTTGGGGCTCGCCGATCGTCGAGGAAAACAGCGACGCACTTGGGCAGACGAACGCCACCGGCTGCCCGGAAGCACTGGCACTCGGCGAGCTCGACGTGGCGCTTGGCGTCGCGCTAGTGCAGTCGGATTTGGATGGCGCATTGATCGCGACCGTGCCCGAGCCGGTGACCGTCAGCAGGGCGCTCAGCTTGCTTGTCACGCTATCGAGGATGGGTGAGAGCAAGGCGAGAATCACTGGCCCCACAATGTTCCCCACCACGCCGAGGCCGTTGGTCAACATCGTGGTGGCGAGCTTGACGAGGTTCTCGACACCAGGGCGCGTGATGGTGATCGCGGCGGCCCCAGAACTCGCTGATTCGTCATCCGTGGTGCACGACGCGGTTGCCGGGTTTGCGCTGAAGGGCAGCGAGTTCGTGCCGTGTTCGTCCAACGTGACGGTGGTTGATCCACCGGCCGTGATGGGACCGCTCACTTGCCACGTGCCGGCTGCGTTCGCGCCGGTCAGCGACGGCAGCGTGAGGTCGAGTCCACCCGGACCGGCGCAGTCGGTGATCGCTGGGGGGTAGGTGGCGCCGCCCGGCCCGGAGTCGACGGTGGCATTGAACGTGCCGCCGCCGCCGGGGTCAACACTGGCCGGGTCGGGCGTGACGGCGATCGACCACGGCGTTAGGTAGCTAGCGACCTGGGCGATGACGACCGCCGTTCCGGCGATGGCCTTGATCGCGTTGAGTACGGGACGGGTGAGGGCGTCGACGAGTCCCTGGATGGCTTGCCGAGCAAGGTTCACCGCACCGCTGAGGATCCCGATCAGCGTCGAGCCGACACCACTCGAGGACGACGAGTTGAACTGGAGCGCAGAGAACACGGTGTTCAACACGTTCTGGATGAAGTTCGACACCGTGGAGCAGGGTGCGGTGACCAGGCCGGCGAGCCGAAAGCCGTGATCCAGCACGGAGCCGCCTGCCCTTGCGAGCTGCGAGTCGCGATACGCCGCGGTGCTCGCACTCCCAATGGGCCCGCTCGTGTTGTTAGGCGTCGCCGCGGCGGCGGGTGGCAGCGAGGCGATGACGTCAGCAGCGAACAGGGGCAACGCGATGGTCGGGAAGACGACCGACGGGGCGTCGGCCCAGTCCTTCGAACCCATTGCCGCGCGCACAGATGCAGCAGCTGGTGTTGACGTTGTGCTGACCCACGACGCCAGGAGATAGCTGAACGGCACCACGCCGGTCGGTGAGGGTGAGGCGGCGTCGAGCGAAAGACCACTGACGCCGCCGCCGTCGGCTTCCTGTAGGGCCATGGCGCGGACCTGGGATTGCGTGAACGTCATCCGGATAGCGCCGGTGACTGTAACGAGGGGGGTCATCGTCGATTCGCCGGCGACGGTAGCGATCCCGTCGGCTGCGAGCGCCTGCTCCGTCGCGGCGAGCGTCGATGCAGTGAAGGCCGAGCGGTGCACCGGTGCGCTCGCGGATGTCACGGGAGGAGCTGACGACCCCGCAGACGGGGACCCGGTCGCGCTTGGGTGACCAGAGCTGGACCCAGTGCACCCACTGAGCACGACTATCGCCGCCACGCTCGCTGCGATCAGCCCGCTGCCGCGACGGAATCTCGATCGACCGAGGGCCATCTCAGGCTCCTATAGTTGCTAAAATAGCAAGTATTAATGCAAGGACGTTCAGATCCATTGGCATGATGACACGCCATTGCTAAAGAGATGATCGAGAGCGAGTAAAGATGTCGAAGACACTGTTGAGCCGCCTGGCAATGTTCGAGACGCTCGACGCGTACGGGTCGCTGAGCCTGACTGAGCTAGCCCAACGGTCGGGTCTCGATGTCACGGTGGTCTCGCGCACCGTTTCGGCCTGCATCCCCGATGGCTGGCTGATGAGGGTGGGCGGCCGGATCGCGCTCGGCCCGCGGAGTACTTTGCTCGGGCACAGTGGTCCTACGGCGACGGTGATCGCGGCTGCGGCACCGCTGGTGCATGCCGTCGCAGGGGTGACGGGTTTGCTCACACAGGCATTCGGGTTGGTGGGGAACCAATCGATGCTGATCGCGGAGGCGCCTGGACGCGGCCGATCAGCCCCGGTCGGCCTTGCGCTCAAGGCCCCGCTCTACGCCACGGCGGCGGGACGTGCGATCGCGGTGCAGTTGGCCCCGGCACACCTGTCGGAGCTGCTGCCGCTCGAGCCGTACCCGGGCGCGTCAGCCTTGGTTGCGGTGATGACCGGGACCACCGCCGAACCGATCTTCAGCGCATTCCGGTCCCCAGGAACCAACCCCACGCAGCCCGATGCGAATGGGCTGGCAACGACGAGAGAGGAGCTGGAGATTCAACTCGGCGCCTTGAGACGCGAAGGTGTCTCTATCGACGCCGGTTCACTTGATCCTGTCATCCACTGCGTGGCGGTGCCGTGGCCGCAGGCGGACCTTCCGGCCGCCCTAGCTTGCCTCGGGACGGCGCAGGCGCTGGCAACGAGCCAACCGCTCATCCGCCGAGTGCTACAGGCGGCCGCACGGTACGGCGCCGAACCTCGTGACGTGGTCGCCGCTGCAGCTGGCGCAGGCGACGCGACGTGACCCCGCGCTGTCTCCGGTGATTTCTTGTGGGCGTTGCAGGGATTGAACCTGTGGACATTGAGCGCGAGATCGCATCGCCGCAGGTCAACGCCGTACTAAGCCGAATCTGTCAGTACCTAGGTGGCTAATGGTGGGCCCTGGGGGCCCACGAAACTGAGGGGATGACGAGGCCGTGGCAAAGGTCTGGGAACGCAAAAACAAGACCGGTTCGACGTGGAAAGTCTCGTGGCGGCTCGGCGGTGGCCGCGACGGCAGCTGGCAATCGTTGACCGTCGCATCCTCGAAGGCGGACGCCGACGACGTCGCCGCACTGGCGAAACGGCACGGGCATCGGCTCACCGCCGACCAGATCAGAGAACTTATCGACCCCACCCCGCAGACGTCGATCACCGCCACCGACTGGTGCAAACGGTTCGTCACGAGCCTCACCGGCATCGAGCCCGCGACCCGCGGTGAGTACGAGCGGATCATCGACCAGCACATTGCCGGCCGCCCGCTGGGCCGGATCGCCCTGGCCGACGTCACCCGCGAGCATGTGCGGCTGTGGGTGCGTAGCCAGGAAGGAACGCTCAGCCCGAAGTCGATATCCAACCATCACTCGGTGCTCTCCGCTGCCCTCGGCGAAGCGGCTGCGCTGGGGAAGCTACCGACCAACCCGTGCCGCGGGGTCCGGCTGCCGAGGCGAGACGACCACACCGTTGCCGAGGAGCACTGCTACCTGACGCCGTCCGAAGTCGGCCTGATCTGTGGCGAGCTCGAGCGCTTCGCGCCGTGGTGCGCCGACATTCCGTGGCTACTCGCCCGGACCGGGCTGCGCTGGTCGGAGTTGACGGCCCTTCAGGTCGGCGACGTGGACCTGATGGGCTCGCCGGCGACATTGACGGTGGCCAGATCGTGGAAGCGGCAGGCGGATGGCAGCTACGCGGTTGGGGCGCCCAAGACGAAGCGGTCGCGTCGCACCATCTCGATCGACGCCGCCACAGTGAACCTGCTCGCCAGCCGGGTCGCAGGACGCGCAGCGTCTGCGTGGCTGGTACCGGGGCCCGATGGCCGGTCGCGGCTCCCGCGCACGACGTTCGCCCGCCACTGGTCCACCGTGCTGAACGGCCCGCGGCCGAAGCCGGGGGAGACGCGGGAACCGGCCGGCCTCGTCGGCGCCGGGATGCTCGAGAAAGCGCCGCGGGTCCATGACCTTCGGCACACCCACGCGTCGTGGCTGCTCGACGACCCGACGGTCTCGATGTACCGAGTGCAGCGCCGCATGGGCCACGAGTCCATTACGACAACCGAGGGTGTGTACGGACACCTGCGCGCGGATGGTGACGTGGCGATCCTCGCCGCACTGGATGCGGTCACCGCCGCAGGGCCGATCGCTGCGACCGAATCCGTTGGAGTCGTTTGACCAGTGCCGGGTCGGTCTCCCACGCTCCCGGGGTGTCGATCAGCGCGTTGAGCCGCTGGTAGTACGCGGTCGGCGTCATGCCGAATCGGTCGTGGATCGCTTGCTCCTTGCCGCCTGGAAGCTTCCACCAGGTGCGCTCGAGTTCGAGCATCGCGCGGTCGGTGTCGTTCACGCTGTTTCCTCCCGCATGGATCTCGCCCGCTTCAACGCGCCGCGTTCGGCGGGGTGCAGGTGCTTCATCCGCACTCTAAGGATGTGCTCTGACACATCGAGGGCGTCAGCCGCTGTCTGGTAGTCGTCGGCGAAGATCACTGCCGCGAGTTCCTCGATCGTGATGAGCCGGCGCGCGGCCAACTGGTCTGCCTCGTCCTCGTTGCGGCGCCCCGCCCGGCCGTCCATGTGAACGTCGCCGAGGTCGACGTGGGCCAGCTCGTGCGCGAGTGCGCAGCGGCGCTCGATGCGGGACAGGCCACGGTTCACGGCGATCGCTTGGATGCCGGGCAGCCACCACGCGTCACCCGTCGGCAGGCTCGCCATGTTGAAGACGATGCCCGGCCGTGACTTCAGATCCGCCCACGGGTCGTACACGTCTCACTTCCCCTCGGGCCCTCGGGTTTCCTGAAGCATGGCCGCGATGGCGTCCAGCCCAGACTGCATCTGCTTCAGCGCATCGGCCAATGCGTCAGGGTCTACCCGACTGCCGACAGGAAGCCCAGGGGTCGCCGGAGCCGATGTCCGCAGCGCCGCCTCGCCGCCTTCGAGGATCCGGTCGATCGACCCTTGCTCCCAACCGAGGGCATCTTCCAGCCCGGCGATGGTCCTGCCGGTGTAGGTGGAGAAGTCGCGTGCGCCGTTCTCGATCGCTGTCATGTTCGTGGTCGACGGCCCACCGCGACTCTTCACCTCTTCTTGGCTGAGGCGGAGTCGTTCGCGGCGCTCTTTGACGATCCGTCCGACGCGCTGCTCGGGCGTCTCGGCTAGCTCTGGGGACATGGCCGTCAGCATGGCGGGACAACTGGGGACACGTCCAGCCCACTTGGGACAGGTTGGCCCCGCTCTGGCGATCACCGAATCGACTTACACGCTTGTCTTTCAGCGTGTAGGGCGCCAATGCGGCATGATTTGGGGCCATTCTTCAGATAGATGCTTGACAATGTCCCCACCTGTCCCCAAGATGGGGACATGCCTTCGCCAACGCCGACAATCGCGCCGCATGTACCTCTGCGGGAGTTGCGCGTAGCTCACGGCCTGACGTGCGAGCAACTGGCGGAGAAGATCGCCGAGCACGGTCAGCAGATCACCCCATCTGCGGTGTCGAACATCGAACTCGGCCACAAAAAGGCGAGTGCGCTCCTGATGACGGCATGGGCCCGCGCGTTGAAGATCAGCCCGCTCAACGTCCGCCAGGAAGCCGAGCTTCGCGTTTTACTTGACGGTCGCCGCGAAGGTCGCGTCGCCTGATGGAGTCGCTGCTCACTGCCGACGAGGTCGCCGCGATCGTGCGCTGCGGCGCCCGCAAGGTGCTGAAGGCTCGGCAGAAGGGCGAGATCGCCGGTACACGCATCGGCCATGGCTGGGCATTCAGCGAAGCCGCCGTCGAAGCGTGGGTTGCGCGCAACACGACGCCAGTCAAGGCGGCTTTGCCTGTCATGGCCACGTTGGCCACTCGTCGGCGCCGCCAGGAACCGGTGACGTCATGATCGACAACGCCTTCAAGGTCCGGCAGCGGGTCCGGTTGCGTCACGACGCCGGACTCCACCGAGCCGGAGCGATCTCACGGGTCGCTGAGGTCATCGCACCCGACAACGACAAGCAACTGTCCTACCGCCTGCGGCTGCCGTCGCGCGGCTTCGGGCTGCATGTCAACGCCGACGAGATCGAAGCACTTCGCACCTAGTAACAGCGTGATCCCGCCCGGTTGCAGCCGGACGGGATCGGGACGCGCACTCCGAATGCTCTCAGATGAAGGGACGCAAACATGAACGACACAGATTTTTGCGGAGTGTCCGCATGAGTCGGCCGCGCATCGTGCTCGGCCGCAAATACCGGGACACGGTGTCGGGCTGGGAAGGCATCGCGACAGCCCGCTACGAATACCTGAACGGGTGCGTGCGTTACCAGCTTGACGCGAAAGATGACAAAGGCGCGCCGCAGGGCTACGTCTTCGACGAGCAGCAGGTCGCCGAGGTCGAGGCTCCTGCTGTTGAGCGTGAGCCTGCGCGTCGCACGGGCGGACCGCGTGACAATGCGGCGGTCGCGCGATGACGATCACCGAACGACAGAAGATCGCGACGGACCGGCGCCGTGCACTCCGTCCGCAGCGAATCAATCCGGCGACCGGCATGGGCCGCTGCGACGGCGAAGGCTGCGGCCTCATCACCTTCGTCGCCGATCTCACGCTGTTGCGTAGAGAGTCCGACCCGCCGTCAACGAAGTTGTGCACGACATGTCTCGAAGCACGCCACGAGCAGAGGGAACGTCGCGCGGTCGAACGCTGGTCCACCGCATCGCTGATGAGCCTCGCCGATGTCACAAGCGAAGCCATCGAGCGGGTTCTCGAGGCGACACCATGACAGACAAGCTCCTCACCCTCACGCCGACGCAAGAGATACAGCTGCGCGACTTCCACGCGCAGTGGTTCCAACACGGCATCAGCACCGCGCCCGCCGACCGTGTAACAACGGAACGCGCGATCACGCGCATGTACGAAATCACGGGACGAGTCGCTCCAAACTTCGTTTGGTGCGACTCGCCGGCAACGGCACAGCTCGCGATTTGGCTTCTGTCAGAGAAGTCGCCGATAGCGAAGGACTCGCTCGGGGGCTCGCTCAGGGGCTCGCTCAGGGGCTCGCTCAGGGGCTCGCTCAGGGGCTCGCTCAGGGACTCGCTCAGGGGCTCGCTCAGGGGCTCGCTCAGGGACTCGCTCGGGGGCTCGCTCGGGGGCTCGCTCGGGGACTCGCTCTGGGACTCGCTCAGGGGCTCGCTCGGGGACTCGCTCAGGGGCTCGCTCTGGGGCTCGCTCGGGGACTCGCTCGGGGGCTCGCTCAGGGGCTCGCTCTGGGGCTCGCTCGGGGGCTCGCTCTGGGACTCGCTCTGGG
>DASYAG010000088.1:0-2400 GCA_036501485.1 Acidothermaceae bacterium
CGTGAGTTACGCGATGCAGAACGCAAACCCGTACCCCGAACAGCTCTTCTACTGGACCACCGATGGCAATTGGAAGGTTCGGCGCATCGATCTCGGTCGCTCGGTGAGTGAGTTCACGGGCTATGGAAACACTCTGTACGCCTTGCTCGCGTCACCGAGCGACGGGTCGTCAGCGAAGTATGCCCTCGCACAGTCCACCGACGGCGGAAGCGCGTGGAAGCGAACAACCCTCCCCATCGCGTTTTCGCCGCCGTCGACAACGGTGGCGTGGACCGTCACCAAGGCCAGCGCCACGTTCGCCGTGAATGGTCAGGGGTTGCTGGTCGTTGCCAACTCGCAGTTTCAGGCTCAGCCCGTGGTCGATGCGCTGCAATCGCTGCAGGGCGCGGAGCCGCATGTTGGCTTTTCCGCACAGATCGATGACGACGGTGTGGACATCACGCGCTGCTACGCGCCGAACCCGCGCGACACGTGCACGCCCAAAACGGTGCGCCACTTCAGTTGGCTCGCGCTCGGCGTGCTGTCACCGCACGCGCTCGATGAGCAGGGCGTGTGGTTCTCGAGTGACACGAAACGTTGGCGGCGTGTCGAGAGTGGGCTCGACGCCTGGTCGGATTGGGGCCGCTCCATCGTCGAGGGACAGTCGCTCGTCGCGCTGCGTGATCGCTTCGTGATGGTCACGCAGCCGTACCACAGCCCCACGGCTGAAGGCGATGACACGCCGACGTACTACGAACTGGTCGACGGCGTTTGGCGCAGGACGCCATACGGCCAGGCGTCCTTCATCGCGTTTGGTGACGCGACCTCGCGCCTTGTGATGATGATCGATGGCCCACACCCGCTGCCGTGCACGCCGGGCGCATGCACGGTTCTGACTTCGACGGACGCGGGCTACACATGGCATTCGACCGCGGTTGAGCGTGTCGTCCCGGACGCGACCGGAATATCTCCATTGAGCCGGCCGCTCGGGGGTGGCGTCGGCTTCACGGCCGCCGTCGCGACGCTCCAGGGTCACACGACTGGTAGTGCTCTGATCGCGTCGCGAGATGGCGTCCACTGGACCGTCGTCTCGGCGGTCACTGCTGGGGTCGACTACTGGAACGGCTCGGACGACGCCGTCCACTCTGGCGACGATCGACTCTGGGTGTCGTTCCGGGACTCGCGAGACGGGTTCGCCAACAAGGCGGTCGTCGGCACGGTCGTTCGCTGATCCCGGGCGAAGGTGGGAATTCCGCTTGACTACGAACATCTGTTCGTATAACATCGGTTTATGGCTAGTGGTGGGGTGGAGCTGATCGCCGAGGCTGTGGATGCGTTGGCGGCGGATGATGTCGATGGCCGTTGGTTGGGCGACGAGCTGATCGCGATGCGGGGCTTCATCGATCGGTTGGAGGCGCAGTGGTCGCGGCGCCTCGCCGCGTTCGACGCCCGCGGCGACGGCAAAGCCGACGGTCATCGCTCCACGGTGGGGTGGCTGGCGGGGTCGTGCCGCATGGATGCCCGCGACGCCTCGGCCGCGGTGCATACGGCTCGGGCGTTGCGGGAGTTGTCGACGATCAAAGCCGCGTGGGAGGCCGGGCGTACGACGTCCGGGCATGTGCATCGTGTGCGGCGGGTGCGACATCACGCCAAAGCCGACGACCTGTTCGACCAGCTCGAAGCGACATGGCTCGAGCTCTGCGAACGCCACGACATCGACCTGTTGAGCAAAGCGCTCGCAGGGTTCGTGGACCGGCTCGACAACACCCGCCCCGACGACGCCGGCGTCCCTCCAGCCGCGGCGGACGCGGTCGCGCGGCGCATGCTGATCTTCAGTCGCTGCCTCGGTGTCGGCATGGTCGAGGGCCGCTTCGACCTCGCCGATTTCGACATGATGCTCGACGCGATCGACCACGAAGTCGCGCTCCAGCACGTCGAAGGCGACGAACGCACCCTGGAACAACAACGCGCTGACGCCGTCATGGGAATCTTCCAGAAATACTCGGGCAACACCGACCCCGACGCCGAGTGCCCGCCGGTCGTCAACGTCATCGTCGAGCTCCCGACCCTCGCGAACATCGAAGCCGGCCTGTGCGAGACCGACCGCGGCACGCCGCTACCCATCGACACGGTCCGGCGGTTCTGCTGCCATGGCGAGATCGGCCGGATCCTCGTCGGCGAGGCCGACGAGATCCTCAACCTCGGTCGCACCCGCCGCCTGTTCAACCGGGCGCAACGCCGCGCCATGCGTTACCGCGACCAGGGCTGCTGCTTCCCCGGCTGCTCACGGAGCGTCCGCCAATGCAACCCGCACCACATCGACCCCTGGACCGACGGCGGCAACACCGACCTCGACCGCGGCTGCATGCTCTGCTGGGCCCACCACAAACTCGTCCACGAACAACGCTGGACCATCACCCG
>DASYAG010000089.1:0-4509 GCA_036501485.1 Acidothermaceae bacterium
CCGGCCCTTCCGTCTCGCGATAGTTCACCTGGCCGTAGCCGACTAGCACCGGCGTTCTGGGGTTGACGGGCATGACGGAACCTTCCGCGGTTGGCGCCGGGCGAATGCTAGGCGGTTTCGGTGGATGCGAACAGCACTCGAGCGTCGATCAGTTGCTCGGTTTCCTCGCTGCTCATCCCGAGGACTTTGTGGCAGATTTCGCGGGTGTCCTGCCCAGGCAGTGGCGCCGGCCGCTGCGGTGCCGGCGGGATGTGCCGAAACGGCGCCGGGCCGGTCTCAGCCGGCAGCGAGTGATCGAACAGCGGATGACGCATGTCGCTGAACAGCTTTCGCTGCCGCAGCTGCGGGTCTTCCAGCACATCCGGCGGACGGTTCATCTGACCGGCCGGGACGCCGGCTGCCTGCAACGCCTCGGCGGCTTGCGACGGGGTCCGACCGCGAGTCCACGCCGACACGTGCTCGAACAAATCCCCCCGGTGCGCCAGTCTCGCATGGCCGGTCGCGAACCGCGCATCGTCGCCCAGCTCGGGTAGTCCGAAAACCGCACTGGCCGAACGCCAGTCGGTGTCGGTGCGGATCGAGATGACACACCATTCGTCGTCACCTGCGCACGGAAGAACTTGATGAACGCTGGTGCCGTCGACCAACTCGGCGTGATCGCCGGTCCGTGCCGCGTCGGCGACGTAACGGGCATCGAGTTGATTGACGACGGCCTCGGCTTGCGAGACGTGCACGCGGGCTCCCGTGCCGGTGCGGTCGCGATGGATCAGCGCGGCCAACGCGCCGATCGCCGTGATACGCCCGACCACGTGGTCGGGAAAGACCGTGGTCGCGTCGTAGAACCGGTGCCGAGAGTCGTCTGCCTGGCCCGGCGGAGGGTGTTGGTCTGTCCACAGCTTGCTGACGCCGGCGGTGGCGCGAACCAGCGGTCCGTAGCCCATCCGGTTGCTCCACGGCCCGCTGTCGCCGAAGGCACTGCTTTCGGCGAGCACCACCCGCTCGTTCAGCGAACGCAGGGTGTCGTACGGAAACCCAAGGGCCGTAAGCGTTCCGGGCTTGAAGTTGGCAAACACCGCGTCGGCGTCGGCAACTAGTCGGCTGAAGACCTGCTTGCCGGCTTCATCGCGCAGATCCACGCCGAACGCCAGATTGTTGCGATGCGTCCAGGCGAATGACTCACTCATGGCTTCGCCGACCCGGGCCTGTCGCAATCCGTCCGGATAGGCCGCATTTTCGACCTTGATGACCTCAGCACCCAGATCGCCGAACAGCCGGCTGAGCTCGCCGCCGGCGACGATGATGCCCAGGTCGATGATGCGCAGCCCGTCGAACGGACGCGGGCCGGAACTGCCCGGCGCGGCGATCTGGGCCCGCTCGGCGAGCCAGCGAGTCTGGTCGTGGCCGACGCTCGGAGCGGGAGTGCGGAAGCCGACGTGCTGACCGTTGACGGCGTAATAGCCGGTTGGGATGCGGGTGCGCACGCCAGGGACGAGTTCGGCGTCGGCGACGGCGCCCACCGCCTGAAAATGGTCGGACGCAAGGATCTGCCTGGGATCCAGCACGGCGGATATCGCCACACCGTGCGATTGGCCCTCAGATACCAGGGCTTTCATCGTCTGCCCGGCGAAAAGCTGCTGGACCAGCAGGCCGATTTGCGGCCAGGCCGCGAACCGCGCAGCGATCACGTCGTACTTGGGGTCCTGGAAGTCTTCGGGCTCCCCCAGCCAGCGCCGCAGCCCGCGCCACTGTCGAGGCGACATCACGCACAGCCGGACGTAGCCGTCCCGGCACGGGTAGATCGGGTAGGCGTCCTGGTTCCTCGGGCGTCCGCGCCACCGATCCGGTCGACGGATGCCCGCAGCGGCTTGGCCGTGCGCCCCGAATGCCGGATCGAGCGCCATCACGACAGCCTCGAACCGGGAAAAGTCAATGTAATCGCCTGTTCCACAACGCAGTCGGTTGTAGTACGCGACTAGTGCGGCCCAGGTGGCCTGAACGGCGGCGGTGGCCGACGCAATACCGTCCGGCGGCGAGACCGGTGTCCCCGTGCTGGGACCCGACCGCGCCAACGACCCCGACAGCGCATACAACACCGGATCGGTTGCCCGCCACGACGAACGGGGCCCCGTTCTGCCGAAATCGGTCACCGACATCGCCACCAGCTGCGGAAGGCGATCCGCCAGGTCTTCACACGAGGTTCCGTAGGCCGCGGCTTGGCCGGGAGTCCCGCTGTCGACAACGATGTCGGCGCCGCCGGCGAGTTCGAGCAACCGCTCGCAGTCCTGCGGGTTGGACGGGTCGAGCACCGTGCTGCGCTTGTTCGCGTTGTGCAGTGCGAAGCGCACTCCGGTGCCGCCCAGCGTCGGGCGCCGGGTGCGTGACGGGCTGCCGCCCGGCGGCTCCACCTTGAGGACATCGGCGCCCAAGTCGGCCAACAGCCGGGTCACCGCATCGCCGTCGTCGGACAGATCGAGTACCCGCAGCGATGCGAGCAGGTCGTCAACCGAGGTGGTCACCCTGGTCAGCGTAGTGCGCGGGTTAGCCATGTTTGGGTACCGGTGCGGCGGCAAGCAGTGACGGACCCCGGCTGAAATCCGCAAAAACCAGGCGACGCGTTGGCTACCGTTCAGCCATGGCGTCCCTGTTCAATCCCACCGGCCTCGTCGACCTCGCGGAGCAGACGGTGCGCGCGTACATCAAAGCCGCGAGTTGGGGCGAACGTCAGGTCTTTGGACTCATCCGGTCCAGGATGCACGTGTCCACTGCGGCGGTGCCGGCGCTACCCCAGTCTGAGGCCGAGATAGACGAGCGCTCAGATGACGACGCCGAGAGCCTTGACGCCAAGATGCACGGCTTGCTCGATCGCGCGGTCGGGCAGAACACGGCGTCGAGCCGCCAGGAGCTGTTCCACAAAATTCTCGACCAGATCGTGCCCGACGAGGCGCGCATCATCAGCGCCCTGTCCGACGGCTCCACGTCCCCGTTGCTGAACGTGTACGCCCGCACACGTGCGGGACTGGGGGTCGAGGTGGTGCTGGAAAACATGTCTCTGATCGGAAAGACCGCTAACCTCGCGCTTCCGCAATTGACCCCGATGTACGTCAGTCATCTCCTGTCACTCGGGCTAGTCGAGTCCGGCCCCGAGGACTCCGCCATGAAGGACGACTACGAGATCCTCGCCGCCGACACAGCGGTGCTTCAAGCCATCAAGGCGGCCAGCCGTGGCCCGATCCCGGCGCGCATCGAGAAATACACGCTGCAGTTGTCCGGGCTTGGTCTGGAACTGTGGGCCGCGGCGAGCGTCCCACGGGAGCGGGAGTGACGTCTTCGCTCATCGCGTGGGGGCAGAGCTGGGGTCAGATCACTTCCGACGTCAAGCTGAACTGGTTCATCTATTTGTCGATACCGCTGATTGCCGCGTTTGTCGGCTACACAACGAAACTCGTTGCGCTGCAGATGCTTTACCGGCCAATCGAGTTCGTGGGCATCGGACCGTTCGGTTGGCAGGGCGTGGTACCGCGCCGCGCCGGCAAGACCGCGGCGATGACCATCCAAATGCTCACCGACAAGCTGCTGCGACCTGAGGAGATCCTGGACAAGATCGACGCCAAGCAGGCCGTCGAGGAGCTCCGCGAGCCGCTCACCCGAACCGTCGACGAGATGGCTCGCGACCTCGCCGAACAGGTGCGCCCCGGGCTGTGGGACTCGATCCCGGAAGCCGGTCGTAAGGCTGTGCTGTCGCGCGTGCACGCGACCGCCCCTGGAGTCGTCGACAACCTGCTTTCGGAAATGAAGTCCGATTTGCCGCGGTTCGTCGATCTGCAATATCTCGCCATCACCACCCTGGTAAATAACAAGGCCCAACTCAACGAGTTGATGAAGGGCATGGGTGGGGCGGCGATGAAGTTCATCCGCCGCAGCGGAATCTACTTCGGCTTCGCGATCGGCCTGGTGCAGATGGTCGCCTGGGGCCTGTTTCACAACCCGTGGATCATGCCCGGGTTTGGCTTCGTCACAGGTTTCGCCAGCGACTGGCTGGCCCTCAACCTGATCTTCATTCCCCGCGAGCCGAAGAAGCTCTTGGGCTTCATCCCGGTGCAGGGCGTCCTGCACGCGCAGCGCGACAACGTGACCCGCGACTACGCGCGCATTTTGGCTAACGACCTGTTCTCCGCCGATGTGCTGCTCGACGCGATCCTGCACGGCCCGACCGCCGAACGGCTCTTCGCAGCGATCGAGAAAGAGGTCTCGGCAGCACTCGACGCGCAGGCCGGGATCGCGCAACCGCTCATCACGCTCGCGATCGGCACCAAGCGCTACCGTCAGGCCAAAGACGCGATTGTGCAGATGCTTCTTGAGCGTCTACCGGAGACGATGCAGGAAGCCAAGGACTACACCGCCAAGACGCTCGACATCGAGAACCTGATCGTCGAGAAGATGAACAAGCTGTCTCCCGCTCAGTACGAAGCCATCCTCCGACCCGTCTTCAAAGACGACGAGATGCTCATG
>DASYAG010000090.1:0-44314 GCA_036501485.1 Acidothermaceae bacterium
CTTCAGATGCGTCGACGAGCAACAACACCGCGTCGACCATTTCGAGGCCGCGCTCGACCTCACCGCCAAAGTCGGCGTGGCCCGGTGTGTCGATGATGTTGATCGTCACACCGCTATGCAGCACAGCGGTGTTCTTCGCAAGGATCGTGATGCCCTTCTCACGCTCGAGATCCATGGAGTCCATGACCCGCTCGCGGACCGAATCGTTCTCGGCCTGGTGCTCGGAAAATGCACCGGATTGCCAGAGCATGGCGTCGACCAGCGTGGTCTTGCCGTGGTCGACGTGGGCGATGATCGCGACGTTGCGCAGATCGTCGCGGGTACTCATGGGCATGAGGAAGTGCTCCAGACCAAGGTGGGGCTCCCAAACGCAGTCTCGTTGGGATTACCCCATGGTACGTGGTCGCACGCTTATATGAGGTATTCGCCCCGATCAGGGCACAACGGCCCTTGAGCAGAACCAGCCTAAAGCTCGTGACCTGTCGTGCTGTCGACGTGAACGGGAATATCGCCATCGTGGCGGTCGCCGGTGGTCACTGTGCCGTTGGGTTCGAACATCAGAATCGAGCCGCCGGACGACGAGGGCTTGTGTTCGGTGCCTTTCGGCACGACGAACGTGTCTCCCTCTCGCAACAAGATGGTGGTCTCGGCGCCGGTGGAGTCACGAACCGTTACCTCGAATTGCCCGTCGAGGACAAGGAAGAACTCGTCGGTGTCCTCGTGCACATGCCATACGTGCTCGCCTCTGGCATGGGCGATGCGCACGTCGTAGTCATTGACGCGCGCGACGATCCGCGGGCTGTACACCTCGTCGAACGACGCCAATGCGGTTGTGAGGTTCACCGGTTCGAGTGTCATGCCTGCAAGTGTTCCACTTCCGAAGGTTCGACAAGCGTTGCGACGCCGTGGCGTGGCAGGGCCGGAACAGGCGTAAGCAAAACTGCAACGACCGGGAAAATCGCGGCCACCAGGAAGCCAGTGCTGTAAGAAGTGCTTTCGATCAGGACGCCTAGCAGCGGGGGCGTGAGAATCGCAGCGATGTTTTGTGCCGTGTTCTGGGCACCGAGCGCGCGCCCCGCCCACGCCGACCCGGCGATCTCTGCGACTGCGGTGAACCCGAGACCGTTGTCGGTCACCGTCACAACAGCACCGACTGCAAATGCGACGACGACGAATGCCGCATGACGCGCATCTCCGATTGCGATGGCCAGCATCGCTAATGCACTGGCGACGGCGATCTGACGCATTGGTCGCAAGCGACTACCAACGCGATCGGACCACGCGCCTGCGCCCACCCGACCAGCGGCGCCGGCCACCTGCATCGCAAAGACCAAACGACCGGCCGCGAGGACCTCCCAATGTCGTTGGTTCACGAGGTATTCAAGGACGAATGCAGAGACCGCGAACTGCGGAACGACCAGCAACATGCTCGATCCATGCACTCGCCACAGTTGCGCGGTTCGGTAGGGCGATCGGGTGTCGTCCGATGCCTTCGCTGTCGCACGCGGCGGGTTCGTGACCAGCGCGAGCACCAGCACCGCAACTGCGGCACACAGTGCTGCGGGGAACACGAACGCCGTCGACAATCCGTGGCGAGCCAGTGCAGGCAAGGTCAATGCGGCGAGCCCGACTCCGAGGGGTTGCGCGGTTTGTCTCACCCCCATGGCAAACCCGCGTTCGTGCGCGTCAAACCACCCCAGCACGACGCGCCCGCTGGCTGAGTTCACCGACGCTCCTGCCGCGCCCGCCAGTGCAAGCAACGCGCACAGCGCCGTCAGTCCGTGAACCAAGCACGCGGCGGTAAGAAAGGTCGCCGCGCCCGCAAGCCCGATCGTGATCACCAGTCGTTCGCCCCATCGATCCGCGGCGTAACCCCAAGCAAACAGCGTGAACAGGACGCCGAGCCCAGGCGATGCGACGACGATTCCAGCCCTGGCCAACGAGATGCCGTAGGTGTGTCGGATTGCGGGGACGAGCATCGGAAGCCCGTAGACGTAGCAGCACATCGCCGCCTGGGCTGACCAGCCCAAGCCCAGGATCAACCAACGGCGACGCGACGTTCCCACGCCAGGATCGTAACGCGCCGATCTCGCCTACCGAGACAGTAATCTCATCCCTTGAGATTCGCGACGTGGGGGGCAAAGGTTGCCAATCGGGCGAAGCGGCAAATCCACCCTTATTATCCCGTTTGACCCAACTGCCACATGGGCACCACCGATATCTCGCAATTCGCTCTTCCGCACCCGCAGGGCCGTAGTCGCGCCAAGTCCCACCCTTTCGGCCCTAAAGACCCGTCCCTCGGAGCCCGATGCAGACCACGGCCTGACCCGTCAGGAGTAGCCGGTTGACGCGATTCGCCGATCGTGAACCCGCCCGGTGGAAGCAGCGACGAACAGCCGCCGCTGCGATCCGCCTCATTGTCTTGCTCGCCCCCGTCGCCGTGTCCGTCGGAGTGTCGCTCGCGATCACCCGAGTGGTCCCCGCCCCGGCTCATCACGGCCAGCGGATCGCGTGGCTGATTGGCATCGTGGTCGTCTGCAGCCTTCTCGCATGGCCCGCGCGCCGACTGTTGCGCCGGCTCCTCCCTTTGGCTGCGTTGTTCGAGATGTCGCTGCTGTTTCCCGGTGAAATGCCGACCCGGTGGAAGGTCGCCCGCGAGGCCGGCTCGATAAAGCATCTGGAGTTGGTGGCCTCCGGCGTGCCTGACCGCGAGTCGAGCAGGGCGGCGATCACGATCCTCGCGCTCGTCGCGTCCTTGGCGCGGCACGACCCCCTGACGAGAGGCCACAGCAATCGGGTTCGCGTTCTCACGGACCTGATCGCCGAGGAAATGGCGTTGCCGCAAGCGGATCGCGACCGACTCCGGTGGGCCGCCCTTGTTCACGACGTCGGCAAGCTCGAGGTGCCGGCAAAGCTCCTGAACAAGCCTGGCAAGCCGACCGAAGAGGAGTGGGAGACGCTGCGCCTGCACCCGCAGGCAGGCGCCGACCTCACAGAGCCCCTCGCCCATTGGCTCGGACCGTATTCGGTGGTCGCCGTGCAACACCACGAGCGCTACGACGGCACTGGCTACCCGGCTGGACTGCGCGGTCACGAGATCAGTCTGGGCGCGCGCATCGTGGGTCTCGCCGACGCGTTCGAGGTCATGACGGCATCACGCCCCTACAAGAGAGCGATGACGCGCAGCGCCGCATTGCAAGAGGTCATCAAGTGCGCGGGAAGCCAGTTCGACCCGGTTGTCTCGCGTGCGTTCCTCGCAGTGTCGATGCCCCGGCTGCGCCGCGCCCTCGGCCCGGCCAGCTTGGTCGGTCAGCTCCCGGTCATCGTGACGTCGCCCGCCAGCAGCATCCCGGTGCTGGCGAGCGGTGCGGCCCGCGGAGCCAGCACGGCTGTCGCGACCGGCCTCGCCGGGGCGGCCGTCGTCGCTGGCGGCGTCGTCGGCGTCACAGCAACCGCGCCAAGTTCGGGAGTCAGTCAACACTCAAACTCGACGGCCCAGCATGCGGGCTCGGCCACCCAAGGCGCCGCAGCTCAAGCGCGCGCTGGGACGGTGCAACCTGACGTCCGCAACGACCCGGCCAATGTCGCGTCGAGCACTCCCCCGCCAACCGCTCCGTCACCAACGGATCCACCGCCGAGCGCGCTGCCGAGCCCCCTGTCAGTTACCACCGCGCCCGCGGCGACACCGACGGCGAACGGCGGCGCCAGGGCCACGCAACCAACGCGAGACAGCACCGTCGCGCAGCACCTGCTGCCCGCGTTGCCCGCGACCTCGCCGCTGCCGATTCCGATTCCGGCATTGACAAACCCACCGCTGCCCCTCGCCGTCCCGCTGCCTACCGCACTACCGACCGAGCTGACAGATCCGATCGAATCGGTGGTCAACCCCCCGATTGCCGCGGTCGTTTCCGCCCTTCCTGTCCTCGGCTTTCTCGGGCAGTAGGTGATCGCGGACCAGGGTGCCACGTAAGGCAGACTTGAGTGTGTGAGCAGCCAGCCGTCCGACGAGTTCGCGATCCGTGCACGCAGCTTCGGCGCAGTAGCCCGCGACTACGACCGAGCCAGACCGTCGTACGCCACCGAGCTCGTCGATGACATCGTCGGTTTGCTGCCAGGGCGCGAGGTTGTCGAGGTAGGCGCGGGCACTGGTAAGGCCACGGTGCTGTTCGCAGCGCGTGGGCTTGAGATGACCTGCGTGGAGCCTGATCCCGAGATGGCGGTGGTTCTCGCGGAGAACACACGACTGCTGCCGAACGTGAGTGTCACGGTTTCGTCGTTCGAGGATTTTCAGCCGGCAGAGTTATACGACGGCTTGCTCGCCGCGCAGTCGTGGCACTGGACGTCGCGCGAACATCGGTGGGTGAAGGCCGCAAGCATGCTGCGTGAGGGCGGCGTGATCGCGCTGTTCTGGAACCGCGAGCAATCGCACGCCACTCCACTGCTGCTAGCAGTCGCTGACGTCTACCGTCGCCACGGACTACACGACTCGAACCAGCAGAGCCCCGATGTGACCCCGCCCGCTTGGCCACGCGACGAAATGGAGAAGGAGCCAACCCTCACGGACGTCGAGGTGCGCACCTACTACTCGGTGCACACCTACTCGACAGCCGCCTGGCTGGCGTACGCGGCGTCGACATCGAACCTGCTGATCCTCGAGCCAGCAAAACGTGAAGCGATCTACGCCGATGTCGCCAAGGTGATCGACGACGCGGGTGGCGCGCTCGAGGTGCATCGCCGCTGCGACCTGTACCTCGCGCGGCGCACGGCAGTTCCGGTGTAGCTGCAGTTCCGGTGTAACTGCAGTCCCGGTGTAGCTGCAGTTCCGGTGTAGCTGCGGCTCCCGTGTAGTTGCAGCCTGTCAACCAATTCCCCTGGGCCGGCGTCTACCTGGCACTCACATCGTCGTCGGGGGAAACATGACAGGCATTCGGATCACCACAGTTGGCGTCGCTGTTGTCGGCGTTGGGCTCCTGCTCGCAGGATGCGCGAGTCCGGGAACTAAGAGCGCGGCTCCCGTGGCTCCCGCAACGTCAGCTTCCCCAGTGACGTCTTCGGCGCCGGCCGCGCCAGTGGCCCCGGCCGCGCGTCTTGCGCAGGCCGCACCTGTTGCGAAGGCCGTTCCCGTTGTGCAGACAGTTCCCGTCGCCCCGGCCGCTCCCGCCCGTACTCCTCCGGGGCAGCCAGCCGCGACGACGCCGCTCGCCACCCCGCCGTCCGTCAGTGCATCGCCGTCGGCCAGCACCCCGTCGTCCGGCTCGAGTCCGCACTTCACGACGCCGTCCGACGCGATGCGCTACCTGGTCGCCGCCTACAACCGCCACGACATTGCCGCGGAAATGCACGTGACGACACCGGACGCCCGCACCCAACTGGAATCCGAGCGGCAGTGGGTCAACACGTTCAGCTTCGACAACTGCGCCGTTGACGGCACCCAAGGCGACTACATCTGCACCTTCGACATGACGTCGATGGTCCCGACGGCCGCAGCCGGCAGTCCGGACCCCGTCAGCCCAACCCCTGACGGCACGGCCACTGACCCTGGGACTGTCAGCATTCCGGCCGCCGTTGAGATGGCCGAGATCACGGTGATCGTCGCGCCAGCAGCCCGACCCGGCTGGTACATGTACGCCAGCGAGGGCTGCGGCGACTGAGCTTCGGCGTCTACATGGACGCGTCGACTGCTCAGAGATACAGCCGGGTTGGAGTCGCCGGGCGAACAGTGACGGATGCCACACCGCCTCCGCTGGGAGCGGAGCCAGCGCCGGGCGTAGGTTGTGCTCGCGTACGACCCGCAACGACGCGGGCAGCAGCGAGAAGGCGGGCCGATGACCGTCCAAAGCAAGGCCCCGGCTGCGGGTAGCGGAGAACCCCCGGAGGGCCGGGTCGGACGCCGAGCGGCCATCAGTGCGAAGACCTTGCGCACCGACCGGTGGTGGATACAGCCGGTCGTCACTTTCGTCGTCCTGTTCAGCTTCATCATCTACTCGACGTGGGCCGCGTTCATCGACCGCGACTACTTCTCCGAGCCGTACATCTCTCCGTTCTACTCCCCGTGCCTCGCGATCAAGTGCGGCACGGTGCCCGGCTCGAAGGGCGTCCCGCACCTGGGCATCTTCGGGCATTGGTGGTTCACCTCGCCCGCGATCATCATCCTGATCGTGCCGCTCGGCTTCCGGATGACCTGCTACTACTACCGCAAGGCCTACTACCGGTCGTTCTGGCTGTCCCCGCCCGCATGCGCTGTTGCGGAGCCGCACGCTAAGTACACCGGTGAGACGCGCTTTCCGCTGATCATCCAGAACATCCACCGGTACTTCTTCTACCTCGGGATCCTGCTCAACATCATCTTGACCTACGACGCGGTCATTGCCTTTCGCAACCACCACGGCGCCTGGGGTCACGCCGGGCTCGGCACCCTAGTGCTCGTCCTCAACGCGGTGTTCTTGTGGTCGTACACGGCGTCGTGCCATTCATGCCGCAGCATTATCGGCGGCCGCCTGAACCACTTCTCCAAGCATCCGGTGCGCTACTGGATGTGGGGTCAGGTCAGCCGACTGAACCGCTACCACATGCAGATCGCCTGGATTTCGCTGCTGTGGGTGGCATTTTCGGACGTCTACGTGCGGCTGGTCGCGTCCGGCACGATCACCGACGTGAGGTTTTTCTAAACATGACAGAGACTGAGCGGCATTCCTACGACGTCGTCGTCATCGGGGCCGGCGGCGCCGGGTTGCGTGCCGCGATCGGTGCGCACGAAGCCGGCGCGAGGACCGCCGTCGTCTGCAAGTCGTTACTAGGCAAGGCGCACACCGTCATGGCCGAGGGCGGCATCGCCGCGGCGATGGGCAACGTGTGGAGCGAAGACAACTGGCAGGTGCATTTCCGCGACACGATGCGCGGCGGCAAGATGCTCAACAACTGGCGCATGGCACAACTCCATGCGCAAGAGGCGCCCGACCGGGTCTGGGAGCTCGAGAGTTGGGGCGCACTCTTCGACCGCACCAAGGAAGGCAAGATCTCCCAGCGCGACTTCGGCGGCCACCGTTACGCCCGCCTCGCGCACGTTGGCGACCGCACCGGCCTGGAGATGATTCGCACCCTGCAGCAGCGCGCGGTCGCGATCGGCATCGACGTCTACATGGAATGCACGATCACGCAGTTATTGAAGGATGGCGACCGCATTTCGGGCGCGTTCGGCTACTGGCGCGAGTCAGGTCGCTTCATCACCTTCGAAGCGCCGGCCGTGATTCTGGCCACCGGCGGCATCGGCAAGTCGTTCAAAATCACCTCGAACTCGTGGGAGTACACCGGCGATGGCCATGCGCTCGCGATGGGCGCCGGCGCACCGCTGGTGAACATGGAGTTCGTGCAGTTCCACCCGACCGGCATGGTCTGGCCGCCGTCCGTTCGCGGCCTGCTCGTCACTGAATCAGTGCGAGGGGACGGCGGGGTGTTGCGCAACAGCGAAGGCAAGCGGTTCATGTTCGACTACATCCCGGAGTTCTTCAAGGCCGAGACGGCCGACACGGAAGAAGAAGGCGACCGCTGGTACGACGACCACGTCAACAACCGTCGTCCGCCCGAGTTGTTGCCCCGCGATGAGGTCGCGCGAGCGATCAACTCCGAGATCAAAGCGGGACGTGGATCGCCGCACGGCGGTGTGTTCCTCGACATCGCCTCGCGTCGTTCACCGGAGTTCATTCGCAAGCGGCTGCCGTCGATGTACCACCAGTTCATGGAGCTCGCCGACGTCGACATCACGAAAGAACCGATGGAGATCGGGCCGACGTGTCACTACGTCATGGGCGGCGTCGAAGTCAACGCCGACTCGCAAATGTCCACGGTGCCAGGGCTTTTCGCGGCCGGTGAAGTAGGCGGCGGAATGCACGGCGCGAATCGCCTCGGCGGTAACTCGCTCAGTGACCTGCTCGTGTTCGGTAAGCGGGCGGGCGAGCATGCGGCGCAGTACTCCTCGTCACTCGCTGGCGCACGCCCTGCTATCGCCGAAGCCGACGTCACGGCTGCCGGCGAAGCTGCGCTCGCGCCGTTCGAACGTGAGGGTGGCGAGAACCCCTACAGCGTCCAGCACGATCTGCAAGACACGATGCAGAGCCTGGTGGGCATCATCCGCAAAGCCGAAGAGGTCGAGCAGGCGCTTGTTTCTATCGAAGACCTGAAGCGCCGCGTCGCCGCCCTATCGGTTGAGGGTCACCGGCAATACAACCCCGGTTGGCATTTGTCACTTGACCTTCGCAACATGCTGCTGGTCTCCGAGTGCGTCGCGCGGGCTGCTCTGGATCGCAAAGAGAGCCGCGGTGGTCACACGCGCGAAGACTATCCAGCGACCGATCCGACCTGGGGGAAGATCAACGTGCTGTGCAAGTTGGACGACGCCGGCACCGGCGTCGAAGTGTTCCACCAGGATCTGCCGGTCATGCCCGACGATCTCAAGGCACTGTTCGAGGAGAGCCACTGATGGGCTACGACCTCAAGATGCGGGTGTGGCGGGGCGACGAGAACGGTGGCGACCTCGTCGACTACACGGTCGAAGTCGAAGAGGGTGAGGTTGTCCTCGACGCGATCCACCGGCTGCAGGCCACGCAAGCCGGCGACCTCGCCGTCCGATGGAATTGCAAGGCCGGTAAGTGCGGCTCGTGCAGCGCCGAAGTCAACGGACGTCCGCGCCTGCTGTGCATGACGCGACTCTCGATCTTCGAACCGACTGACACCATCACCGTGACACCGATGCGCACGTTCCCGGTGCTGCGCGACCTGGTCACCGACGTCTCGTTCAACTACGAGAAGGCCCGCCAGGTGCCGTCGTTCACACCACCCGCAAACCTGAAGCCCGGCGACTACCGGATGCAGCAGGTCGACGTCGAGCGGTCGCAGGAGTTCCGCAAGTGCATCGAATGCTTCCTGTGCCAGAACACTTGCCACGTCGTGCGCGACCACGAGGAGAACAAGCCCGCGTTCGCAGGGCCTAGGTTCTTCATCCGGTACGCCGAACTCGACATGCACCCGCTCGACACGGTCGACCGCAAGAACATGCTGCAGGAAGAGCAAGGACTCGGTCTCTGCAACATCACCAAGTGCTGTACCGAGGTCTGCCCTGAGCACATCAAGATCACCGACAACGCGATCATCCCGATGAAGGAACGGGTTGTCGACGTGAAGTTCGACCCGTGGGGCAAGGTCATGCGCAACCGCCGCGAAGCCGAGCAGCCGAGAACGCCGGCCGCCCAACTGCGAACCAGCGACGCTGCTACCGCTGAAGGCACGGTGACTGCGGCGCCATCGCGGACTGTGTTGAGTGCGGCTCCGGCAGCGCCGGTCAAGGCAGCAGCACCGGCAGCTCCGGTTGCGGCACCAGCAGCTCCGGTTGCGGCACCGGCTGCACCCGCGGTACCTACGACGCCGTCGCGGCCCACCGCCTCGCATGTCGCGGGATCGCACGACCTCGCGGACGCCGACCGCGCGGTCGCCTCTCGTACCGCCTACATGCAAACGCTCATGTGGTTGCACGGCGTCGCCGAACTGGTGCTCGCCGGCACGCAGCGCCGCGCCAATCGTTCGATCAAGCTCGTCGTCACTGACGACGGCTTTGCGACCGGACCACTTCCGCGCCCGCCGTGGCGGCTCGCCGTCCGGGGTACCGATCTTGTTGTCGGCGACGACTTCCTGGTGCTGCCTTTGCACGGCACCTTCGCCGACCTCGCTGCTAATGCGGGAGTTGCCTGTGCGCCGCCGGCCGATGCGTATCCGCCTGCGAGCGGCTGCAAGCCCGGCGACCGCATGCACATCGACCACACCGCAGCCACGGATTTGCTGCGGGCACTGACGATTGGCCACGCGGCGTGCAAGGCGATGGCCGCAGCACACGCGCCGGCGGACCCTCCCGAGCCGATCCTGTGGCCTGAGCACTTCGACGTTGGCATCACTCTTGGCGAGGTCAACTACGGGGTGTCGCCCGGTGACGATTCGATCCCCGAGGCGTACGCGTATGTCGGCCCGCACACCGCGCGCAAGGGCAAGTTCTGGAACCAGCCCTTCGGCGCCGCTCGGCCGATGACAGAATTCGCCGACGCCGCAGCGGTCGTCGCGTTCTTCGAAGAGGGACGTCGACAGGCCGCCCCGAAGACACCGGCAACGTAGCGCGCGTACCGACTGCGCAGATTCAAGACCTGGGGTGGTGGTCCGCGATGCGAGTGTTGTTCGTGCAGCAGGACCACGTCTCCTCATTGGGTTACGTCGGCGAGGCGTTTGCCGATCGAGGTTTCGATGTCGAGACCCTGCAGGTCGTGCCGGCCGAACACTTCGCCGTCCCCTCTGTGTCTGTCGTTTTTCCTGACCCGCTCGCGTACGACGTCATAGTTCCGCTTGGTGCGCCGTGGTCGGTGTACGACGCACAGACCATCGGGGCGTGGGTCGGTGAAGAGCTCGGTTTTCTTCGGGCTGCACACGACGCCGGAGTGCCGGTGCTCGGAATCTGTTTCGGCGGGCAGGCACTTGCGGCAGCGCTTGGTGGGGCCGTCGAGCTGAGTCCAGAACCGGAGTTGGGCTGGACACTCGTCGAGTCGACGGAGCCAGACTTAGTTGAGGTCGGGCCGTGGTTTCAGTTGCACCAGGATCGGTGGCAACTGCCGCCGGGAGCACGCGAGTTGGCCACGACCGGAGTTGCATCGCAGGCATTCGCGCTCGGGCGCTCGATGGGCGTCCAGTTCCACCCCGAGCTGACGCCGGCCATCCTGCAGGCGTGGCTCGATAGCGGCGACCGCGACTACCTGCTCGCGCGCGGCGTCGACCCGGACGCCTTGATGGTCACGACGAACATGCAAGCCGACGCAGCGCGCGAACGTGCAGTGCGCCTGGTTGACCGGTTCCTCTTGCAGGTCGCAGCGGCGGACTTCGACGCAGCCGGCTGACCGGCGAAGCGGCAAATCGCCTTGCGTCGTGGTGCGAGGATTCTGTCGTGGAGTACCGATCTGCTGTCGCGAGCGATGCGGAAGAAATCGCTGACCTGCATGCCGAGAGCTGGCGCCTGCACTATCGCGGCGCTTACTCCGACGAGTTTCTGGACGGTGACGTCTTCCTTGAACGCAAGAAAGTGTGGAGTCAGCGCTTCTCGAACTCGCCCGGTGGAACGTCCACGGTGGTAGCCGTCACCGACTCCGTCATCGTCGGATTCGTTCACACGGTCTTTGGCAGCGACCCGCAGTGGGGAGCCTTGCTCGACAATCTTCACGTCCGCGCGGACATGAAGCGTCACGGAATCGGTCGCCGCCTCGTCGTGGAGGCCGCGCGATCGGTCGTCGTTGATGACCGTTCAGGCGGGATGCACCTCTGGGTTCTGGAGCAGAACGTCGCGGCGCAGGGTTTCTATCGTGCCCAAGGCGGAATCGATGTCGAGCGAGTCCTTGCCGGCCCGTTCCCCGGGGGAGGCAAAGCATGGGCGCATCGCTACGCCTGGAGCGACGCCTCCGTAGTTTGCGATGGGCCGAGCGCGAGTCAGCGGTAGGCGTCGAGGCCAAGATGGATGGCCAGTCCGAGGCCGGCGAGGGCGATCAGAACGCGAAGAACGCGGGTCGGTGAGCGTCTGACGATGACTGGTCCGATCCGTCCACCGACCAGGACGCCAGCCGCAAGTGGCAGCGCAACAAGCCAGTGCACCGGGCCGAAGATGGCGAAGATGACTGCGGCGACGACGTTGGAGATGCCGAGAACCACGTTCTTCAGTGCATTGCAGCGGGCGAGCGTGTCCGGTGTCGTGATCAGTAACAACGCGAGCATGAGCACGCCGGCGGCGGCTCCGAAATAGCCCGCGTAGACACCGATCAAGAAGATGCCCGCGAACAGCACCCGCGAGGCAGGTGCGGGTGCTTCCTCGAGATGCAGGGTTGGACGACGAGGCACCAGGATCGTGAGTGAGCCGAGGCCGATCAACCAAGGCACGACGCGCTCGAACGAGCCAGCCGGAGTAAGTAGCAGAATCGCGCCGCCGACCAGCCCGCCGGCGACAGCGATCGCGCCGAGTTCGCGTATCCGCGGTCGTTGCCCGCGCAGTTCGGGACGTGAACCAGCCATCGTCCCGGCCGTGTTGAACACCAACGCCATCGTGTTCGTGACGTTCGCCGCCACAGGCGTGAGCCCGACCGCGAGCAACGCAGGGTAACTAACCAGCGACGCGAGACCCGCGATGCTGCCGGCCAACCCTGAACCGATGCCGGCTAGAACAAGGAGCACCGCCTGCAATAGCGTCACTCGATCACGGCAAGGTCGTAGATAATCAACCCCATGGCGTACGACGAGGTGTTGGCGAATCGGCTTCGAGAGTGCCTGCAAGCCGAAGCGGGCGTCACCGAGAAGGCTATGTTCGGCGGGCTCGCATTCTTGGTGAACGGCAACATGGCGGTCAGCGCGAGTGGCCAGGGCGGGTTGCTGTTGCGAGTCGATCCCTCACAGACCGAGTCTCTCGTGGCTAAGCCGCACGCGCGACGCTTCGAGATGCGCGGTCGTGAGATGGACGGCTGGTTGCGCATCGACGCCGAAGGCGTGAAGACCTCGCGGGATCTGAAGAAGTGGGTCACGATCGGCGCCACCTACGCCCGCTCACTACCGCCGAAGTAACTCTCGTCGGTTACGTACGAACGCGCCCCGCGTGAGCTAACAGACAGCGCCGCGGCGACGACCGCCTGTTCCACTGCCGAGCGCAGTTCGTGCCCCTGGGCGAGCATCGCGGCGAGCACCCCCGCGAACGTATCGCCAGCACCCGTCGTATCGACGACGTCGACGACGGGCGCCGCTATCAAGTACATCTCACCCTGATCGACGATCGTTGCGCCGCCCGAGCCGATCGTCATCACGACAGGTGCACCGGTCGCGTCATGTAGCCAACGCGCGGCGGGCGTTCCGGTGAGACCTGACAGGTGGGCTGCCTCCGAAGCATTCGGCAACAGCATCGGCCGCGCCTGCAAGACCTGCGCGACAAGGGTGCGCGCAGGCGAGGGATTCACCAGCACCGTTGCGCCGACCTGGTCCGCATACGTTGCAGCAGCCGCGACCGCCTCATCACCGATCTCGAACGAGATCAGGCAGACGTCACCGGAGTCCATGCCAAGTTCGACGAGCCCCGCGGTCACCTGCGCACCGCTCAGCAGATCGTTCGCGCCCGCGACAACCGCGATGTGATTCTCGCCGTCATCGGCGACCGTCACGAGAGCAACACCGGTCGGCGCCGACGAGTCGACGGCCACGCGGCTGACGTCGATACCTTCGGTGCGCAACGCGGCAATCGTTCGCCCGCCAGCGGCGTCGCGCCCGACCGAGCCGACAAACACCACATCGGCGCCAGCCCTGGCAGCGGCCACGGCCTGGTTAGCGCCTTTGCCTCCGGGCGTGATCACAAGCCCATGGGCAAGCACCGTCTCGCCAGGTTCCGGAAGACTCGCGACAGTTACCACGAGATCCTCGTTCGCCGACCCGACGACGAACAACCGTCCACGAGTACGCGGCACCGCCATACGGTCACCTTTTCAGATCGGTCGATGGGCTTGCCGAGATGTCGCGCCGGGGTTAGGCGAGTGTCGCGCGGTTAACCGAGTGTCGCGGCGACCCACCGCAGATACGACGCGAACTCCCGCGTTGCGTATTCGCGGTCTTCGGCGGACGGCTCGATCAAGGTGGCCGGTGCGGCTACTCGTTCGACCGCCTCGGCCAAGTCGACGCCCGATGCGGCCATGCCGAGCATTGCGGCGCCACGCGATGCTGGGTCGACGTCGTCGAACGCGAGGATCGGCGTCCCGAGTGTGCGCAGCCGTGCGGAGTGCCACCGTGGATCGGCACCGGTGTGCCCGCCGAGCCGAACTGTACGAGGAGTCTCGCCCGCAAACTTCGCAGCGACCTCAAGAACGTGGCGGTCGCCGAACGCGACGCCATGGACAACGGCACTCGCGAGGTGTTCGAACCCGTGCGCGAGATCCAGGCCCGCGAAAACCGCGCGGACGTCGGTGCGCCACACCGGCGCCCGTTCGCCGGCCAAGTACGGCACGAATATCGGAATCGGCCCGACGGCAACCGACGCCGCCTCGAGAATGCGGTCGGGCGTGGTGTCGAAGAGCCGGGCCAGCCATTCGATCGATGCGCCACTGGCCTGCGTTGGCCCGTAGATCACCGCACTCGGCGCGCACGTGTCGGGGATGACGTACAGCGGGTGGGCGTCTGCTGGTGCCTGCTGCACGCTCATGCCGACGATCGACGAGGTGCCCGCCAAGACGAAAGCCGACGGGTTCGTCAACGCACCGACCGACAGCATGCCGGCCATCGCATCGGACCAACCAACACTGACCGCAACGCCCGCCGCTGGCAGGCCAAGGAGTCTCGCGCCTGCGTCAGTAAGTGCACCGCGCGACGATTGACCGTCAGCGATGGTCGGCACCACGCGAGTCGGCCAACCTGTAGCGGCCATGACTTCGGCAGCGGGCGCGCGCGAACCGACGTGGCACAGGCCCTTGCTCGACCACGGGTCGGAGACCGCAGAGCCCGTGAGCACCAAACCGACGTAGTCCTTGGGCTGCAGCACCCACTGCGTTTCGTCGACGATCCACGACTCGTGTTCGGCCAACCACCGCAACTTTGCAGGGCAGGCGCTCGCCGCCCATGGCAACGAGGTGCCCACCAAATGCACCGGATCGCCGAGTTCGGCGGCGAGTTCAACTGCTTCGAGCTCTGCGCGGGTGTCCTGCCAGGTGAGTACCGGCCGCAAGGGTCGGCCAGCGGTGTCGACCAACACGACGGACGGCGTGTGGCCCGACAAGCCGATGCCTAGCAACTCGCCATCGAGCGGGCCTAAGCCGGCGATTGCCGCCCGCGCGCTACTGGTGTAATCGTCGGCGTCCTGCTCGGCCATCGAGGCGCCCGGATGCGTCGTGGTCATCGCGGCCGAACCGCGAGCGCGCACCGTCCCGGTCGAATCGACCAGCACCGCCTTGGTCGCCGAGGTGCCGAAATCTAGGCCGATCCACACGCCGAGGCCTCATCGAGCCGCGCGCTCGCGAACGCGCGCACAGCTTCGACGTCCCCTCGCTCGACGTCTTCACGTTGCCACAACGACGAACCAAGACACGCCGCCCACGCGCCCGCTTCGAGATAGGCGGGAACGTCAGCCGGAGCGATACCACCAGAGACAACAAGGCAGACGTCGGGAAGCGGCTCGTGAATCGCTTCGACGTAGCGCAGGCCGCCCACGGAGTGGATCGGAAAGATTTTCGCAGCCGATGCGCCGAGCCGCATCGCGGTCATGATCTCGGTGGGAGTCAAAGTGCCGGGCACGACAGCAACGCCACCATGCACAGCGGTAGCGACCAGTTCGGGGTCGAGGTGTGGCGACACGATGAACTCGGCGCCCGCGGCAATACAACGCTCGACCTGCTCGACGGTTCGCACCGTGCCAGCACCCACCCGCGTCACACCCTCGGCGACTAGCACGGCGATGACGTCGATCGCATCGGGAACCGTCATGGTCACCTCGATCGCTGCCACCGACGTGCCTGCTAGCCCGCGGGCCAACGTGAGTGCGTGACTAGCGTCCGCGGTGCGGATGACCGCGACGACGCCGCGCGGAATAGGCACGCTCATGCTTCGACGCTCATGTCTTCGACGCCTAGAAAGTCGTGCAACACGATGCCACCCACCAACGAGAACTCGACCAACCAGTAGAAGCCTTCCAGATGCTCAAGCACGGGCAGCCGGTAGAGCGGCACCTGTGCGTGCGGGCGGATCTCGGCGGTACCCGGGCCACCCCAACAACCGGTGACATCGATGTCGGTCAAGTCGCGGGAGGTGAGTTGCCGCACCGCCGTACGCCCGTCGATGTGCGGGATGATTTTCAGGTTGATGTTGGTGACGAAGTCGACGTCGCGACGAATCTCTTGCACGGTGGCTTGCCGCGTCTTGTAGGGCAGGGTGCCGGTGAATGCGGTGATCCCGTTGCGGGAGACCGACCCGACGATGAGATCGCCGTTGGTCGTCAGCGATACCTCGGCGATGCGCTTTGGCTGGCCGTGGAACTCCCTGCCACCCGCCATCGCACGATCACTGTCGACGTAGAAGTACGGCGAATACGATCCCGTCACGACGCGATTGCCGCTGGTGAACGAAACGCCGACCATCACGTTGGCCTCATAGGTGTTGCGACCAAGACCCGGCACGTCGCCCCAGCGGGCGACCTGCACCATGACCACGTCACTGGTCGGCTCGAGCGGCGCGGGAACCAAGGCTGCAATCGCGGCCGGGTCGGTGCGGTACTGAATCGTCAACACTTCGCCGTCGCGAAACCGTGCGGGCGGCGCGCCGTACAGGGGGTTGTCGAGCGGCACCGCATACGCGGTGGTCGGATCGGGCACCGGGTACGCGCTAGGCAACTTCGACCAGCTTGCGCGCGGCCGCTTCGATACCCGCGCTGTTGGGCAGGATCGCGCTGAGCAGCGCCGGGCTGTTCGGAACCGGGGCGTGTGGCGCGGTAATCCGCACGACAGCGGCGTCGAGGTAGTCGAATGCGGCTTCTTGAATGGAGGCCACGATCTCTGCGCTGACTCCGCCGTATGCCGCGCTTTCGTCGACCACGATGGCCCGGCCGGTCTTGCGAACTGACTCGACAACGGTGTCGCGGTCAAGTGGGTACAGCGTGCGGAGGTCGATCACCTCGGCCTCGATCCCGTTGGCTGCAAGACGTTCCGCTGCCTCAAGGCACTTCGCCACGTTCACGCCGTAAGTCACGATGGTGACGTCGTGTCCAGCACGAGAGATGTTCGCGTGGCCCAGCGGAATCAAATCGTCTGGGCCGCCGACATTGCCGCGCAACCCCGACAGTGCCTTGTGCATCAAGAACAGCACCGGGTCATTCATCCGTAGCGACGACTTGATCAGGCCCTTGACGTCGGCCGGGTTTGAGGGTGTGACGACGTTGAGTCCGGGCAGCTCCGCGAACCACGACTCGATCACGTTGTTGTGCTGCGCGCCGCCTAGGGCGATGCCGTTCGTCGCGCGAATAAGCAACGGCACCTGGATGCCGAACATGTAGCTCATTTTTGCGGCCTGGTTGCAGATTTCGTCCATGCCGCCGAAGGAGAAGTCCAAGAAGTTGAGGTCGACGATGGGGCGCATTCCGCACACCGCCGAACCGACTCCGGCTGCGAGCATCGCGGCTTCGGAAATCGGAACGTCGCGAACTCGGGAGGCACCGAACTGTTCACCGAGCCCGAAGACCTGAGCGAAGTGGCCACCGCGGAGCACGATGTCCGTGCCCATGATGAAGATCTTCTCGTTCGCCGCCATCTCTTCGGCGACACCTTCGCGGTAAGCCTGGCTGTAGGTGAGCACGGTTGGCATCAGATGCCCTCAGACGTTAGTCGGGTAGGTGGTCAGTGCGTCGGCGCCTGTTGGCCACGGCGACGCGTCGGCGTAAGCGATCGCGTCGGCCACAGCTTCTTCCGCGGCCGTTTCAAGCCCGGCGTACTGCGCATCGTCAAGCATCGCGTCGTCGATCATTCGCTGCCGGAGCCGCGCGATCGGGTCACGCTCGGCGCGCCACTGCGCGACCTCGTCCTTCTCGCGGTAGTTCTGGACGTCGCCGACGTTGTGTCCCTCGTAGCGGTACGTCTGCGCCTCGATGAAGGTGGGACCTCCACCGGCAATAGCGCGCTCGCGGGCCGCGCGGGTGGCCTGGTAGACGGCGATGACGTCTTGGCCATCGACGGTCACCGTCGGCAGCCCGAACCCAGCTGCACGGCCCGCGATCGAATCACCGGCCATCGAGTTGGAGATGTGCGTCTCGACGGCGTACAGGTTGTTCTCGCAAATCGCGATCAGCGGCAGCTTCCAGATCGCGGCCATGTTAATGCTCTCCCACACCCGGCCGTTGTTCGCGCCGCCGTCGCCGAAGTACCCGACCGCGACAAACGGTTGCGCCTGCATTTGCATCGCAAGCGACGCGCCCATCGCGATGCCGAGACCGGCGCCGACAATCCCGTTCGAGCCGAGGAAGTTCAGCGACCGGTCGACGAGGTGCATGCTGCCGCCACGGCCGCCCGACAGGCCATCGTCGCGCCCGAACAACTCAGCCATCACGATACGTAGCGACAAGCCCTTCGCCAACGCATGGTGATGGCTGCGGTGAGTGCCGGAGACGACGTCGTCACGCGTCAAGGCGCGAATCGAGCCGATGGCAACGCCCTCTTGCCCTTCGGAGGAATGGATCCCGCCTGGGATCTTGCCGGCGAACGACAGCCGCACGCATTCGGTTTCGAAGCGCCGAATAGTCAGCATCGCGCCGAGCCACTCGCGTAGCACTTCCGGCGGCGGCGCCATGGCCGGCGCTGCAGCGACAGACGATTCTTCGGCCAGATCGGACGTACTCATTTCGAACCACCATTCACCCACGTCTGGACAGACCCGAGAGTCTGCGCGAAGACATCCAGTGCACGTGCCGCAACATCACCATCGATTGCCCGGTGATCTACGTTCAACGTGGCTTGCAAAATCTGTGCAGTAGAGATTCCGCTGTCGGTGGGAACCAACCGCGCAGCGATACGACCGATGGTCAGCAGGCACAATTGCCCAAGCGGGATGATGCCGGTGAACGAGTCGACGCCCAATGCACCGAGGTTCGACAGCGAACCGACCGGCGTGCCCGTGACATCGGTCTTCGAGAGGTGTCCGTCACGGCCCCGACGCGTCGCGTCTTGGCGAGCGGCAATCATGTCGGACGGCGGGAGCTGCGCCGCGCCCGTGACGACCGGAATCATGACGCCCTCGGGCGTTGCTACCGCTAGACCGACATCGCTCGATGTCGAACCGGGCCCTGACGTAAAGCCCGTTGTGACGTGGAGCCAGTCGGCCGCCGCCGCAAATGCGTGCAGCAGCAGATCGGTCATCGTCGCGTCGGCGCGCTCACCGCGCAGCGCTTTCAGTGCGGTGACGGCGGCGCTTGCATCGACGTCGCGCGAAACAGCGAAGTGCGGAATCGTTCGCCACGACTCGCTGACCCGCAGGGCAATGGCTTCGCGACGGCGGCCCGCTACCGAGGAGACCGCACCACCCGTCGTCCCGACTGATGCTGTTGCCCCGACGGCCGCCGCTTCGCGAGCCAGACGCCGCTGACGGGGCGACATCTCGTGAGGCGCGCGCCGTCCATCTGCGGTTTGCGGCCTAGCCGTCGGGGCCGTATTTGAAAGGTCGGCGTTTGAAGAAGCCGCGGTCGCAGGGGCAGTTGTCGGAAGGGGAGTTGCGGGAAGGGCAGTCGTCGGAAGGGCAGTCGTGGTACGGGAGGCCGTTGCGGGCGCGTCGAACACTGACGGCGCGAGGGTCTCTACTGGATGTAGCTCGTCGTAGATGCCCGCGAAAGAAGGTTCGGCGCTCGGCGCAGTCGAGACACTCGGCGGACCGTCGCCACCGGGCTCGAGTTCGCCCGTGTCGAGAATGCGACACACCGGCGAAGCGATTGGCACCAGCGCCCCGGCATCGAACAGGTGCCGACCAAGTAAACCGGTCGCCGGGCTCTCGAGATCCATCGTCGCTTTGTCGGTCTCGATCTCAGCGATCGGCTCGCCTTCGACCACCGCGTCGCCCGGCTGTTTGAGCCACGCCAGCAGCAAAGCCTCGGTCATCGCCATGCCGAGGGCTGGGATGGTCACGTCTCTCACGCGGGAAGTCCTTCAGGTCGCGAGGGCCGACAGAAGCTGTGAACGTTTGGTATAGCATATTCCAAATCTAGGGCACCAGATCGGGCTCGAATTGTTGCCAAGATGTGGCCCGCGAACGCATCGCTTGCTGGAATATCGAGATTCCGCGGTGCGCTAGGATCGAGCAACTCCGGCGGTTTCGGCGGGTCATGGATCTCGGCATGACGGGCTGACTGTTCCCGGAGCAGAGGTTCGGTGGACGGGGAGTAAGCCAACGTGGCAACGGCAAAGTCGCCAGCCGAGATGCTTGATTCGGTCGACCTCGCACTCTCGACATACCGACGGGCCGCGTATCTCGCGCTTCGCGACATGATCGTCGAGCTCGAGCTGCCACCGGGCACCCGTTTGGTCGAGAAGGACCTCGCGACTCGCCTGAACATCTCGAAGACGCCGATTCGCGAGGCCATTGCCTCGCTCGAGGGCGACGGCCTGGTCGACTTCGCGCCGTACCGGGGCGCGACGGTTCGGTGGCTGTCGACGAACGAGATGTCAGAGCAACGGTTTTTGATCGACGGCATCGAGTTGCCGGCTCTGGAGTTGGTCGTCGAGCGGATCACGAAGGCCGAGCTCGCCAACCTCGCGAAGGTCGTGCGGCAGATGAAGCGGGCGCGGGCGCGGCGCGACGGCAAGCAGTTCCGCCGCCTCACCGCAGAGACGCACGCGCTGCTGTTCGCGCCAGTCGGGTACCCGCGGCTGCTGAAGTTCGTCAACATCTTGGTTGGTCCGGTCGGTCTTCGGTACGACCGCGTCTTCGTCGACAACTTCGACGACACCTGGGACCTGATGCTTGAGCTGGCCGTTCGCCGGTATGAAGCGGTCGCCGAAGGCGACGCCGAGGCTGCCGTGACTGCCGTGCTCGAATGCCGCGAACAGATCGGCGCTCTCAACCAGTCGCGGATCACGCACGAACTCGTCGCTCCATACTTCGGTCCTGCCGACTGATCCTTCATTCACGCCTGCCCGACGCTTGCGAGCTCGACGCGGACATGGCTCGTTAGTTGCTCGAAGTGTCGCCACATCAGCGCGTCCGCGCCGCTGAGCTGAATCCACTGCGCACCACGGCGGATCATCGCAACTGCGTGCGCCACGTCACCGACACCCGCACCGATCGAAAGGCCATGACTACGCGCGGCCGCGACGATGCGATCGATTGCGGCGGTGACCGTGGGGTGTTCGAACTGACCACGCAGGCCGAGAGAGTCTGAGAGGTCGGTCGGACCAACCACTAACGCATCGATGCCCTCGACGCCGGCAATGTCTTCGAAGACCGCGAGCGCGTCGACATTCTCGATCTGAATTGCAATGAAGAGGTCATCGACGCTGCGATCGACGACGACGCTGAGCGGAAGGCGACCGTACGAGCTCGCGAAAACCGGACCCAGGCCGCGCCGGCCTTGCGGAGCATAACGGCAGTCGTCGACGACCGCGCGCACTTCGGCGGCGCTGCGTACCTGGGGAATGATCAGACCAGGCACCCCGGCGTCGATGGCCGGCTTGATCAAGCTCGTCACCCCGACCGGGATGCGGAGCAGGAACGGCAAGTCGTGCGCACGTGCAGCCAGCAGATGACCGGTCAGCGCCTCAGCTCCAACGAGTGCATGCTCAGTCTCGAACCAGACGAAGTCGCACGACTCCGCAAGCGCGTCGGTGACGCGAGGGTCGGAGAAGTAGACGCTCGGGCCGAGCAGGATCTTGCCTACTCGCAGGTCGTCTCGGAACTTGCTGATCGCTGACATCGTCGACGTCATAGCCGCAACAGACTGCGATTAACGATCGACCGTGGCAGCCGACCCGACAGCGCCTCGACGATGTTCTCCGCCGCGTCGTGACGCAGTTGGTCACTCGACTCGGCGGACCAACTCGACGAATGCGGGGTTACGAGCAAGTTCGGCAGACGAAGCAGCGGATCGTCGACAGCAGGCGGTTCGGTCATTAGAACGTCGACGGCGGCACCCGCGATCGAACCGTGAGTCAGCGCCGAGAGCAGCGCGTCTTGATCGACGACCGGGCCCCGTGACAGGTTCAGCAGATACGCGGTGGGCTTCATCAGCGCGAAGGCAGCCGCATCGATCAACCCACGCGTTTGCGGCAGCAATGGGCAATGCAGAGTCACGTAGTCGGACTGCTGCAAGAGCGCGTCGAGATCAACCAGCGTGACGTCAGCCGGCGCAGACTCGACGTAAGGGTCGTGAGCAAGAACCTTCAGACCAAGTGCGCTGGCCTTGCGGGCGACCTCGCGGCCGATCGCGCCAAGCCCGACGATGCCAAGCACCTGACCGGCGAGGCGGCGCGGTGCTGTGACAGTGACGGGGCGATGTCCCCATCCGCCCGTACGCACGTAAGTGTCGAGTTCGAACGTGTGGCGATTCAGATCGACAAGGAACCCGATGGTCTGCGTGCTGACCTCGTCGATGCAGAAGTCGGGCACGTTCGCCACCGGTATGCCACGGGCTGCTGCAGCCTCGAGGTCGATCATGTCGACGCCGATGCCATAACGCGAAATCACCTTGCAGTTTTGCAACGAATCGATCACGTCTTTGCGTACCTGCGCGAACTGTACAAGTAATGCGTCGGCGAGCGGAGCGAGTATCGCCAAGTCACGGTCGGTTCCGGGTTCGGCGCGGACCAAAGTGATGTCAAGTCCCGACCGGTTGAAGACGTCGGTCTCGATATGCTGATGCGGGTCCGTGAAATCCGTTAGGACAACACGAAATGACGTCACGGGCGAGCTCCTTGAGGCTTGATTGTCGCCATTGACAGCGGGTAGGCGGCAACACAAGATGATACATCATATTCGTTCCTAGGTGGAGTAACTCTGTGGCCTCACTTCCCCAACTCTTCGATCTCACCGGCCGAACTGCTGTTGTCACGGGAGGCGCCGGTGCACTGGGATCGGCTATCTCGGTCGCGCTTGCAGAAGCAGGTGCATCGGTGGCCGTCGTCGATCTGCGCATCGAGGACGCGACGCGAGTTGCAGAGTCCATCAACGCCAGCGGCGGACGCGCAGTCGGCTACTCGGGAGACCTGAGCAAGGCGGCATCGGTCGCCGATGTGTTCAGCAACATCGACACTGAGTTCAGCCGCATCGACATACTCGTCAACGCGATCTCGGCACCGGTGAACCGCTTCCAGCCCGAAGAGTTTCCACTCGACGAGTGGCAGACGATGCTCGACTCGAACCTCACGAGCTACTTCCTCTGCGCGCAGGCAGCAGGCAGCATCATGATGAGGGGCGGCAACGGCGGCAGCATCGTGAACTTCGGCTCAATCGCGGGTGTCTCCGCGCTTGGCCGCGGCAACCTTGCTTACGCGGTCGCGAAGGGCGGGGTCATGCAGTTCACTCGTGAGCTTGCATACGCCTGGGCAGACCGCAATATTCGGGTAAACACCATACTGCCGTGCCAATTTGTCAACCAGATGTGGTCAGGCGCGCTCGAAGACCAGGAGCGCACACCGGTCGTCGAGCGGGTGCTGTCCGGCATCCCACTCGGTCGCATGGGAGTGCCTAGCGAGATCGTCGGACCCGTCTTGTTCCTCGTGAGCGATGCGTCGTCGATGGTGACGGGTGTGGCACTGCCGGTCGACGGCGGCAACCTCGCGATGAATCCCGGCGGCAGTCTCGAGTGGTAGCGCGCCAGCCTCGAGTGGTAGCGAGTTAGCCCTTCACCGCCCCTGCTGTGAGACCTCGCAAGAGTCCGCGTTGGGCTAACAACGTGGCGATGAACACCGGGACGATGAGCGCCAGCGCACCGGCAGCCATTGCCCCCCAGTTGATCGAGTCGACGCCGATGAAGCTGACGATGCCGACAGTCGCCGGTGTGGTCGCGGGACTAGCAAGGATCAGCGGGATGAAGTATTCGCTCCACGCCGCGATCCCGATGAGCAATGCAACCGAGACCACGCCTGGCATGGCGAGCGGCAACGCAATCTTGAGGAACGACTGCAGCCGCGAAGCACCATCAACCCGAGCTGCTTCCTCCAACTCGATAGGCACGTCGGAGAAATACGACGCGCTCATCCACGCAGCGAATGGCAACAAGCCGGTCATATACGCGAGCGTGAGGCCTTTGTAGCTGCCGACCAGGTTCAGGTCGTGAAAGAAAAGGAACAGCGGGATGATGAAAATGACCGGTGGGACCATGCGGCTGAACAGCAGAAATGCGCCGAGGAATCGGCGGCCCTTGAATTTTCCGCGAGCGAACGCGTAGCCGACCGGTACGCCGAATACAAGCGTCGACACCGTGGTGCTCGTCGTGAGGATTACCGACGCCTTGAGCGAGTGTACAAAGCCGTTTTGATTGAGCGCGCGAATGTTCTGGCTGGTAAATGGGCTAAAAAGCTTAGGTGGCACTGACGCAGCGTCAACTTGCCGTTTGAACGCGGTGAGGAGGATCCACAGGAAGGGCACCCCAACTAGCACCAGCCCGATTCCGAGCAGGCAGAACCGCGCGACTTCCCATCGCTTTCGGCTTTCGGTCATGCTCGCCATGTCATCGGCCCCTTCGTCGTCCGGCAACGAGGTACAGGACACCCACCGACACCGCGATCATCACGATGAGCAACACACCCATCGCGGCCGCATAGCCGACCTGGTCGTAGAACAACCCTGTGTCGTAAATTTGCAGGTTCAGGGGCGTACTTGAGATGCCAGGCCCACCGGTCGTCAGGATCTGAATGCCTTCGAACTTGCGAAAGGCATCAATGAAGCGAAGCAGGACGGCAATGAAGAGCACCGGCTGGATGCCGGGCAGCGTGACGTGCCAGAACACCTGCCAGCGATTGGCCCCCTCGGAGATCGCCGCTTCCCGCAGCTCGTTTGACACACCGAGCAGACCGGCCAGCAGCAAGATCGCCTGGAACGGAATACCGGTCCACATGTCGGAGATCAGTACCGCCGGCATCGCGAGGTGCGGGTCGCCGAGCCACAGCGGTTGCGGCAGGTGCACTTTGTGCAAGAAGTAGTTGATCCATCCTGCTTCGTTGTTGAACATCGCGCGCCACGTGAGCGCGACGACGATCGGCGCGGTGAGGATCGGCAACATGAACAGGCTTCGGATGAAGCCCGTCCCGCGGATCTTTGAGTCGAGCAGCACCGCTAGTGCCAGTCCGAAGACGGTGTCGAGGATGGTGCTCCCGATCACCAGATACCCGGTGTTCCAGATGATTTGCGGAATCTGCGGGTCGTGGATCATCCGGTCGAAGTTCTGGAGACCGATGAACTTCCACTCGCGCGACCGAACGAGGTCGTAGTTGGTGAACGCCAAGCCGATGCTTACGGCGAACGGTACCGCCGTAACGAACAACATGATAAGAAGCGCTGGCCAGCTCGCCAGAACCAAGAAGTGACGATCGATGAAGGACCTGATCGGCGCGGCCCTGCGTGTTGCAGGGCCGCGCCGCGCAGCTCCGGCGGCATTGTGTTCAGTCGTGCCTGCCGAATCGAGCATTAGATCTTCTCCGCCGATCGTTGCCTTAACTGGATGGGAACGGTTTCGGGTAGCCGGCGGATTTCATAATAGTGTCGACGCCGCTCTTCATCGTTGCCATCACCTTTGCGACGGGAGTGTTCGTCGTGATCAGATCCGACAGACCGTTTGAGATCGGCGGGATGATCGCAACGCCCTCGTCAATGAAGGGCAACAACGCGACGTCCGGGTGACCCAGAACGTAGGTCAGCGCGGTTGCGAAGCTCGGCGGCAATACGGCCGTCGTTGCAGGATCCGACAGTACTGACAGGCGTGACGGTGTCAGCAGTGCTTTCGCCGCTACCGCCTGCTTTTGCGTGCTGGCTGACGTGATGAACTGAATCAGCTGCCACGCCGCCTGCTTGTGCTTGGACGCACTGTTCATCCAGATACCGAACGGCTGCACGAGTTCGCAGTGGTCGGGGTTGACGGCCTGGCATGGCATCGCGGCAAACGCGGTGTCAGTGGCGACCTTGGACTGCGTCGGGTCAAGCACTTGCGGGATCGTGCCGGAGTCGTCCTGCCACATCGCAACTCTGCCTTGCTGGAAGTCCTGGAGGCAGTTGGTGACGAGGTAGGTAGCGATTCCCTTAGGCGCCGCGGTCTTCAGCAACGTGCGGTAGAAGGTACCGAAGTTGCTCGCCTGGGGCTCGCTGCCGATCAGGAAGTTCCAGTTCTTGTCGAAGTAGGTGCCGGTGACCGCGTTGTTCCACGGCACGAACCAGTTCCAGAGCTGGAATGCGTCGTACAACGTCTGCGACTTGTCGGCCCGGATGCAGAATCCGGACACGCCGCCCTTGGTCAGCTTCTGTGCGTCGGTCAACAGTTCGGCGGGCGACTGAGGGGGCCCGCTGATGCCGGCGGCCGCAAACAACTTGGTGTTGTAGTAGAGCACCGCACCACCAGTGTGGGTCGCGATGCAGTACGTCTTGCCGTCCTGCTGGCAGGCGGTCTCAACTGCCGGCGCAATGTCGGTGAAGTTGTACGAAGCCGGCGTCTGGGTCGTGTCGGCAATGTACGGGTCGAGTGGCTCGGCACCACCACTGCCGGCGAATGCGGTGATCTTCTCGGAACCAGTGAAGAAGACATCCAGCCCGTTGTCCTTCGCGCTGAGCTGGAGCGGGATCTTCTGGTCCATCGCGTCAACGGGCAGCTGGACGTAGTTGACCTTGATGCCAGTCTGGGCAGTGAAGGCGGGCATCAGCGTCTTGTAGTAGTCGAACTCGGCGACCGCCGAATACGCCTCGATCGTGACCGTTTGGCCGGCGTACGGCTTGGCTGCGGCGGCGCTCGATACAGGTGCGGCGGGACTTGATACGGCAGCGGCCGGCGTGCTTGCCGGAGCTGCGCTCGCCGGAGTGCTCGGGGTACTGGCTGCACTCGACGCCGCTGGGGTCGTCGAGCTGGCCGCCGCCGTCGGTTTGCTCGACGACGAACACGCCGCTACCAGGACTAACGCAGCGGCAACGCAAGCGGTTGCTGCCGATGCTCTTTTGAACCGGTGTGACATTGGTGTCTCCATCTCCGGTACGCATGACCAAACAAGATCCACGTTGATCCGTCATGGCCACGCGGGTTGTGGGCCGCGATGCGGCGTACATGTCTAGGCAGTAAAGGGAGTCGTAGCAGGGCAAGCAGCTGGCTTGGATTCCGGGCACAAACAAGGCCTCAGATGGTCGGCGTTTCGCCTCCTTCCGACACCGTCAATCCCTGTTGTGCAGCCCGTAATTTCGAGCCGTTCCGCGATGCTGGCGAAGCATTACACGCGCGAGCTTGAGATAGCAATACCTCGAATATGATATTCCAGAGGTTGAGCTGCAAACGTTACCATTTAGAGATCCCCTGCAGACGTGATGCGCACACTGGCGCCGTCTCGCGTCGCCACATCGGGCTGTAGCGCGATGCCTAAACCTGGTGCTGACGGCGGTGTGATGAGACCGCCTGCGATGTGCGGAAGTGCCGTCACAACTTCGGTGTACCAACCCGTGTAGTACGCCCGTACTGTTTCTTGCACTAGCGCATTTGGTGCGTTGATCGACAGGTGTGCCGACGCCGTCAAAACCACTGGGCCCGTGCAGTCGTGTGGCGCGATGGGCAGGTGGTGGGTTTCGGCAAGCGTGGCGATCTTTTTTGCTTCGCTAAGGCCGCCGACCCAACCGATGTCGAACATGATGACCTGCGCAGCTCGGGCCTCGATCAGATCGGCAAAGGCCCACCTGCCAGCCAGGGTCTCACCCATCGCGGTGGGCACCCGCGTCGCCGCTGCGAACTCGGCAGCTGCCTTCATGTTGTCGGCCTTGATCGCGTCCTCGAACCAGAACGGGTCGAACTCCTCGGTTGCGCGCGCGATCCGCAACGCCATAGGTAGATGCCACACGGCATGCATCTCGAGCATGATGTCGATCTTCGACCCGACCGCGTCGCGGATTGCCGCAAGCTTGTTCGCCCCGGCGCGCAGATCGTCTGCACTGAGGTACTGACCGCCGGTCGCTGCAGCGTATTCATCGAAGGGCCAGATCTTCATGCCGGTAATGCCCTGATCGAGCAGGCTTTCTGCGAGTTCGGCAGGATGATCGATGGCCGCCCACAGATCTTCGTACGGTCCCGGCGCGACTGCACCGGGCAGGCCTCGGTCGCCGGACGACGCCCGGTCGCTCGCAAGCAGCGCACCCTTGTTGCCGCGCCCGTATTCATAGCCCGCACAGGTGTTGTAGATGCGAATGTTCTCGCGGCTCGCGCCACCCAACAGGTTGTAGATCGGCTGTCCGCTCGCCTGACCCGCAATGTCCCAGAGCGCGATGTTGACTGCCGAGTTCCCGCGGGTCTCCGCACCCGTTCCGGCGTAGCCGACGAACAGGTCGTAAAGCGTGCGCGAATGCTTGTCTATCTCGAGCGGATCCTTGCCAATCAGATGCGGCGCGATCGTCTCGTGGACATGCGCTTCGACCGCAAGCGGTCCGATGCACGTCTCGCCAAGACCGATCAAGCCCTCATCGGTGTGCACGCGCAACCACAGCTGTTGGCGATATCGGTCGAGTCGAATCGTCTCGACCGCGGTGATCTTCATCGTCGCTCCAGCCTGTGACTCGCTTAAGAACCTGTCACTTATTAAGAAAAGTACGAGTCGAGGTCGAGCCCGCAGATCTGCGCAGCCTCGGCGACGCTCGCCATCACGTCAGACGGCAAGTGGATGCCATCTCGGAGCGCAGTGGCGTGCTTCTCCCACTCGATCTCGCCCGGAACGTAGATGCGATCGGAGCCGTCAGCGGTCGGCGCGTGATGGATCTCGTCGATCAGTTCCTCGACCCGCGCGGTGAACGCGGCCTCACCAGCGATCGTCGCGCAGTCGATCGCGAGAAACGCCGCGCCATGGCCAGTAGGCAGGGTGGGGTCGTCACCAAGCCAACTGCGGATTCCCCACGTGCTGGCAGCGCCGCTCAAGAGGCCCGCGAGCGTCTCGATGAGCAAAGCGATGCCGTACCCCTTGTGGCCCGCGGCGGGCGAGAGCGTGCTCGACTCTGGGTAAGTGTTCGCATCGTCGGTCGGCAATCCATTGGGGCCGATCAACCAGGTCGGCGGGATCGACTCGCCGCGTTCACGGGCTGCATACACCTTGCCGCCGGCGACCGTCGCGACGGACATATCGAGAAGCATCGGCTGATAGCGGCCTGCGGGCACCGCGTAGGCAAGTGGATTGCTGCCGGTGATCGCACCGCGCGAACCGGGTGCGGCGACAGACGGGATGTCGTTGGCCATGCTCATGCCGATAAAACCAGCATCGGCGGCGAGCCACGCGTAGTACCCGGCGGCGCCGAAATGACAGCTGTTGCGAACCCCGACGTAGCCGATCCCACTTGACCGCGCCTTCTCGATTGCGGTCTTCATCGCAAACGTCGACGTCACCATGCCCAGAGACGAATCGCCGTCGACGACCGCCCACGCGCCACCTTCGGCAACGATCGACGGACTGCCGTGCGGATTGAGGCCACCGGCATACAGTCGGCGCACATAGCCACGCAACGCTTTGCTGCCGTGCGTGAACACGCCCCAGCCATCGGTCATGCTGAGCACGTGAGCGCCGACAGCTGCATCGTCAGTCGACATGCCTGCACTGACGAAGGCGTCGAAGCAGAGCCGGCTGAGCGCGTCGATCGAGACCGTCGGGCCAGGTGTGACAGCCACTCCGGACGACGCCTGTACGGCCACTATGTGTCCTCGCTTCACGTGCACCGAAGAGCCAACAGGTGAGATATCATATGCGAGATTTTCGTGCTCTGTCGACAGTGACGCGAGGGGAATCTCTCCAATGACCGACGTGCAAAGTGTGCTTGGCCCGGTCGCCGCATCGGACCTCGGATTCGTCCTCGCACACGAGCACGTTGTCGCGTGCTCGCCCGGAATCGTGCGCAGTTGGCCAGCGCTGTACGGCGGTCGCGACGCATTGAAGAAACGCGGCGTCGATGCGCTGCGCAATGCCAAGGCCGCGGGTGTGACGACCATCGTCGACTGCACGACATTCGACCTCGGACGCGACGCGCAGTTGCTCGCCGAGGTCTCCGCAGAATCCGGTGTCACGATCTTGGCGTGCACAGGTCTTTGGGTGGATCCCTCCGCGACGCTGCGCGCGCGCAGTGTCGAACAACTGACTGACTTCTTTCTTACCGACCTGCAAGACGGCATTGACGGTGGCACGATTCGGGCCGCCGTGATCAAGGTCGCGCACGATGAGCGCGTCGAAGGATTTGGCGAACAGATCCTTCGGGCCGCCGCACAAGCGTCCGTTGAAACCGGCGCGCCGATCATCACCCACACGGCCGCCGCGTTTCGCACCGGTGAGGCGCAGGCGGTGATCCTCGAGGAGGCGGGCGTAGACCCGTCGCGGGTGGCGATCGGCCACTCCGACGACAGCACCGAGTTCGACTACCTGGGTGGCCTCGCCGCGCGTGGTTACTACATCGCGATGGACCGGCTGCCCAACGGCGCATTGCCCGAGTACGGCGGGCAGTCCGTTGACGACCGGGTCAAGATGATCGTCGCGTTGATCGACGCGGGGTATGAGAACCGAATCCTGGTCGGGCATGACGATCCGATCTGGGCAGGGCTGTTGACCGACGACGACCAGCGACGCCACCTCGAGGCCAACCCGCGCGTCATCGCCTTCGTCTCGGAAGTGATCCTGCCGGCGCTGCGTGGCTACGGCGTCACCGACGAGTTGATCGACACGATCACCGTGCACAATCCGCGGCGTTGGATCAGCGGCATCGACTAGCGCGCCGCCCGCACTAGCGAGCGCGTTTGGCGACATGGCTCACGTGCGCCGACATCGCCGCTGATGCGCCGACTGGATCTCGCTTCGCAATGGCATCGAGAATCTCCCGATGATCGACGTCACTGCGCCTGCGGACCGCCAGACTTCGCGCAGTGTGCTGGCGACTGCGCTGCGTGAGCATCGCCAGCGTCGACAGCATGCTCGCAAGGATCGGGTTCGCGGCGATCCGCGTCACTTCATCGTGAAACCGTTGATCGAGTGCGATACACGCGTCGACATCGCCAACGCTCGTCGTGTACAGATCAGCGATCGTGCGCAAGCTCGCGACGTCTGCAAGGGCAGCGCGTTCGGCCGCGAGGGCTGCGATCCCCGACTCCAACACTCGCCGCGACTCCGTGAGAACCAGCTGGCTCCCGTGATCGAGACTCAGCAGGAAGTCCATTGGTGCAGCGAGTAGTCGCGGTTCCAGTGATGTCACATACGTGCCGTCGCCGTGACGCACGTCGAGAATGTTCAGCGCCACGAGCGCCTGCACCGCTTCTCGCGCAGTCGGCCGGCTTACTCCCAGCGCCGCGGCAAGATCTTTCTCGCCGGGCAGCCGATCAAACGGCTTCAACTCGCCGTCCAGGATCATGGATTTCAGCCGGGTCATCGCATCTTCCGCCGCTCGGCGACGAGGCGCACGCGCCGGATCGGTGAACAACTCGACGGCCGCCGCCGGGAGACGCCCTGCCGGTCGCGTCGCTGCTGGCCGACCTGCTGCGGGCCGACCTGCTGCTGGCCGACCTGCTGCTGGACGGCTAGACAGCGGTCAGCCCTCCGTCAATGATCAGCGACGCGCCGTTCATGAATCTGCCGGTGTCATCGGCGACAAACGCGATCCATTCCGCCACCTCTTCGGGGGTGCCCATGCGGCCGTCGAGTTGGCGTTGCTCCATCATGTGTCGGGTCGCCACCGGATCGGGATTTCCGGCGAGAATCTTGCCGATCCACGGGCTGTCGACTGTGCCAGGGCAGATCGCGTTCACCCGGATCCCCTGCGCTGCGTGGTCGGCTGCGAGCGCCCGCGTAAGTCCAAGGACACCCGCCTTCGACGCGCAATACGCGACCCGATTGCGCAAGCCGACGACAGCGCCGGCCGACGCGATGTTGACGATGACCCCGTGACCCGCAGCCAGCATTCCCGGCAACACCATCCGGCACATATAGAACGTGCCCGACAGGTTGACCGAGAGCGTCAGATCCCACTGCTCGGCAGTGGTGTCTGGTGCAGTTGCGGCGAATCCCAGGCCCGCGCAGTTGACGAGGACGTCGAATGGCCGGTCACCGTTCGCCGCCCCGACCGTTGCGGCCGCGGCCTCGGGATCTGAGAAGTCGGCGACGACCGTCGAAACCGAGTTGCCGATCTCGGTAGCCACGTCAGCGAGTCCGGCTGCATCGCGGTCAACCAGCACCAGTTCGTAGCCGGCTTGTCCGAAGCACACAGCAACCGCGCGGCCGATGCCCGACGCAGCGCCGGTTACGACTGCGCGTCGAGTGCCACTTACCTTTGCGGGCGTCACGGGATTCTCCTAGTCGTCATCGCGAGCAGTTAATACTCAGAAGTTCGCACCGGTGACAGCGCCGCGATCTGCACCCGACACCGCGGCCGCGTACTTAGCAAGGACGCCGCGTGTGTAACGCGGTGATGGCCGCTTCCAGCCCGCTCGCCGTCGCGCCAGTTCGGCATCGTCGACGTCGATGTCGAGCAACCGCGCGTCGACGTCGATGATGACGATGTCGCCATTCTGGACGACGCCAAGTGGCCCGCCGACAGCCGCTTCAGGTGCAACGTGGCCGATGCAAAATCCCTGAGTGGCGCCAGAGAACCGACCGTCGGTGACCAGTGCGACCTCACTACCGAGACCTGACCCCGCGATCGCGGCCGTTGCTGCGAGCATCTCGCGCATGCCTGGGCCCCCGGCCGGTCCTTCGTAGCGCAGCACAACAACCTCACCCGCGCACAACCGGCCACCGAGCACGTACTCGAGCACATCCTGCTCGCTGTCGAACACCCGAGCGGGTCCGCGAAACGAGGTGAGTTCGGTGCCCGCAACCTTGACGACCGCCCCGTCTGGCGCGAGCCGACCGCGCAGCACCACGGTGCCGCCGCTGGCGTGTAGAGGGTGATCAATAGGTGCGATCGTTGCTGCAGTTTCCGGATTCGCCACGAACCCGCGCTTGAACGCTTCGAGGTTGTCCCCGATGGTGGCACCAGTCACCGTCAACTCGTCGAGATGCAGCAAGTCGGCATCGGCAAGTGTCAGCATCACGGCGGGCACGCCGCCAGCTGCGTCGATGTCCGTCATGAAGTGCTCACCATGAGGGCGGGTGTCGACGATGTGCGGGGTGCGTCGTCCGATCGCATCGATGTCGTCGAGGTCGAACTCCAGCTCGGCTTCCCACGCGATCGCGAGTATGTGGAGCACCGCGTTCGTCGAGCCCCCCAACGCCATCGTGACGGTCATTGCGTTCTCGAGAGCATTGCGCGTGACGATGTCACGAGGCCGAATTCCGGCCGCGACGAGTGCGACCGCCGCCTCACCACTGCGGCGAGCGAACTCGGCTCGGCGTGGATCGATCGCGGGTACCGTCGCCGACCCTGGCAGTGCCAGGCCTATCGCTTCACCGAAACACGACATGGTGTTCGCCGTATAGAGACCCGCACACGAGCCGATGGTCGGAAATGCCTGTCGCTCGAGCGCATCGAGATCAGCTGCGGTCCGTCGTCCGGCCGCTACTGCACCGACGGCTTCGAAGACGTCCTTGATGTCGACCCGCACCCCGTCGATGCAACCCGGCATCGCGCTGCCGCCGTAACAGAAGACCGTCGGGATGTTCGTCCGAACCGCAGCCATCATCATCGCCGGCAGCGACTTGTCACACCCGGCGAGCGTCACCATGCCGTCGAACCGTTCTGCGTGCACCATCGTCTCGACCGAGTCGGCGATGACCTCGCGGCTCACCAGGGATGCGCGCATGCCCTCGTGGCCCATGGCGACCACATCGGACACCGCGATCGTGCAGAACTCGATCGGCACTCCGCCGGCGGATCGCACCCCCGCCTTGGCGTCAGTCGCGAGCGATCGCAGCGGCATGTTGCACGGGGTTACTTCGTTCCAGGAATTCGCGACTGCAATCTGTGGCCGGCTGAAATCCGCGTCAACGAACCCGGTCGCCCGTAACATCGCGCGCGCAGCGGCGGCACCGTTACCTTTCGTGACGTCGTCGCTGCGCACGGGTCAAGCGCCGGTCACGGGGTTGGTGAGGGTTCCGATGCCATCGATCTCGATGCCGACGTGGTCTCCGGGGTGCAAAAAGATTGGCGTCGGGCGGAACGCACCAACACCACTCGGCGTCCCGGTAGTAATGAGATCTCCGGGCTCCAGCGTGATGCCGGCGCTGATGTAGGAGATCAGGTACGCGACGGAGAAGATCATCGCGCTCGTGTTGCTGTCTTGCATGAGCTCACCGTTCACCCGCGCGCGAATGCCGAGCACTTGCGGATCGGGGATCTCACTGGCCGGGACAAGTCTCGGCCCGACCGGGCCGAACGTGTCGAACGACTTCGCGCGAGTCCACTGGCCGTCGTCGCGCTGGGCTTTGCGGGCGCTGACGTCGTTCATGCAGGTGTAGCCCCGAACGAAGTCGAGGGCGTCATCGATGCTGACGTTGCGCGCCGTCCGATCTATGACGACGGCGAGTTCGGCTTCCCAATCGACTTCGTCGATCCCAGCCGGAATCACGATTGGTTCGTCAGGTCCGATCAGGCAGGTGCCCCACTTCGCGAACAGGATCGGCGAAGTCGGTGCAGCAACTGTCGCCTCCCCCGCATGGTCGCGGTAGTTGAGACCGACGGCGATGATCTTGCCGGGGCGATCGATCGGGATGCTTCCCACGAGGCCACTCCTGCAGGCGTTGAGGTCACTAAGACGGCACAGCTAAGTCGCCAGGTGACTAGATGTCAAGACTCTTCTGCCATCCCGAGATTCGCAGCTTCCTCGAGCGCCGCCAGCACCTCCGGCGTCAGATAGTTGCGCCGGCTCTTCAGCGGCAGTCGCACGCTCCCCAGGTCGGTGCCGTGCAGCGATCCCGCGATCGCCTTGAACGCGGCGATCCACTCCATGTCGGGCGCGGCGTCGATAACTGCGCGCTGCAGTCGGACAACGACATCGAGCGCACGTTGGGCGTCGTCGATACGACCGTCGCGGGCTGCGCGGCAGACTTCTGCTATCAGCGCTGGGGCGACATTGCCGACACCACAGATCCCGCCCGACGCCCCGTGTTGCATCGAAGCAAGCAGGAGCGGCTCGGCACCCACCATCACGGGCTTGCCGCCAGCCAAGACGGCGTCGGTATAGGTGATGTCGCCGCCGCTGTCCTTCGCGCCCCACATCGGGAGGTCGACGACGATCGATGCCGCTACCGCCGGCGCAAGCCCTGGAATGTGGTAGGCAATCAGCGGGTGCTCGCAGACCTCAAGAATGAGTTCAAACAGCTCCCGCAGACCGTCGGACTGGCTCTCCCGAAGGTACGACGGCGGAAGGACGAGGGTCGCCGCGAGTGGCAGTTCGTTGAATGCACGGACCGCGTCGGCGATGTCAGGCAGCGCGTTTTCCATCACCGAAGCGATGACCGCAACATCCGGAAACGCTGCGACCACTGCCTTCGCCGTCGTGACCTTCTCGGCAACGCTGAGCGACGAGCCTTCGCCGGTCGTCCCGAAGAGCATCAGACCGGATGCACCGCTGCTCAGCAGCCAGTCGCAGTGGGCGATCAGCGCATCGACGTCGATCGAGCCATCGTCACCGAACGGCGTCACGCTCGGCACGAACAAATCCTGAATCACAGTGCTCCAACCTTGTCGAGTAAACGGGCATCAACGTAAGCGAACGATCACATGCGCGACGATCACGGTGGCGCAACGATCACTTCGACGCCGTGCAGGTCGCATTGCGCGCGAAGCCATGGGTCGGCCTGATCGGTCACCACTGTCTGCACCCGATCCAGATCGCACACCTTGCGGAAGTCGTCAGCGCCGATCTTGCTGGAATCCATCGGCACGATCACCCGACGAGCGCGGTCCATGATCGCTTCCTTCAACTGCGCATCACCAAGATCTGAGACGCTGAAGCCGTTGTCGGACAGCCCGGTGACACCGATGAACGCGGTGTTGACCGTGAACTGCTGCAGGTTCTCCAGCGCCAGCGGACCAACCATGCAGCCACCGAGTGCCCTGAACTGGCCGCCGAGAACGGTGTGCCGAACTGTAGGCACGTCGCTGAGTAACGCCGCGATCTTGATGGCGTTCGTCAACACGGTCACGTGCGCCGGTCGGGGCACGCTGCCAGGCGGCCCCTCCGTCAGCGCTCGCCGCAGGGCCTCCGCAATCATTTCGATACTGGTGCCACTGTCCAAGAAAACGGAGTCGCGGTCGTCGATCAACGCCAGGCAGGCATCGGCAATCGCCCGCTTGCCAGGCACGTTGAGCTGCGCACGAGCAGCCAACTCGGGCTCGTATGCCGGCCGCAATGCGAGAACGCCGCCATGCGTGCGTCGCACCAGGCGTTGACGATCGAGATCCGCGACGTCGCGCCGCACCGTCGGTTCGGCGACACCAAGCAACTCTGCGAGTTCAGATGTTCGAATCCGGCCGCGCGACGCGACAATCTCCAGGATCTTTGCGCGTCGCTCTTCGCTGAATGCGTTGTGTAATGGCAATTCGGCGGGCAGTTCCGACGGCAACTCGGCGGTCGTCGCGCGATAACCATCGCCAGTGTCAGCCACGCTGCAGCCCTCCCGCCGGTACGAGCGACGCGACAAACCGATCCACCGACGCAGTGACGTCGCGGTGATAAGCGGCCGGATCAACGTCACGCGACGCGGTCTGCAACCACCCCGAGCCCGGGATGTGAGCCGCCCACGCTTCGGCGACTTCGACCGGGTGCAGCGGATCAGCCGGGGCCGCGACAACGGTAGCGGGGACGTCGAGTGCGCCGAGGTCTGCGAGCCGCTTGAATGGATTCGAGAGCGGCATCTGCACAAGCCGGACAGCGCGCTGTGCGGCCTTCGGATCGCGGAACTGCTCAAGCAAGCTGACTGCTGCGGCGGCCGATGCGCCAAGGACGTGCTTGTAGTCGGGCGAATCGGCAAACACCCGCGCACCAACCACGCTGCCCATACGCTGCAGGAGATCACCCGCGTGGCTCAAAGCCGAGAGGTGAACCGGACTCGGCTCGTCGGTCCACGCCGGTCGGATAAGTAGCAGCGCGCTGATGCGTTCCGGATACCGAAGTGCGAGATTGACCGCGACACCCGCGCCCATGGAAACGCCGACGACAGCAGTGCGCGGATAGTGCAGCCGATCGAGCAGTGCGACCACGTCGTCGGCAAGGCCGTTGAAGTGAAATGCATCTGGTCCACCGACGAGCATGGTCTCGCCGTGGGCTCGCAAGTCAGGCGCCAGTAGCGACCCGACTTGGGGACTCGTCGAATAGCGCGCGAGCTGGTCGCGGGTGCCCCCAAGACCGTGCAGCAACAGCAGCGGTGGCCCGCTCTCGGAGCTGACCAGCCGGTAGTGCGCGGCCTGCGCATACGCAAAGTGCGCATCACCCGCGTGGTCTCCGCGCATACCGTCGGTCATGCCGCGTCACTTCGAACCGGGTGTCGAGCGAACTGATCGATCAGCATGTCGCGCACCCGGCGAGCATCGTGCTCGGCCACATCTTGGACGACGACCGGTACCGGCCTCGGCAACTGGCTACGTAGTTCGAAAATCAGGTCGTAGTCGAGCAAGCCAGCACCTGCGGCCACGAAGTGCCCACTGCCTTCGGCGGAGCCCGACGCGACGTCCTTGGCGTGCACACACTCGATGCTCATGCCGAGCGTTTCGAACGCTTCGGTGAGAACGAACCGCTGCGATGCGGCCCTCGTCGCATCGACGAGGTTGGCTGGGTCGATCAAGTTGGCAGGGTCGAGCACGATCGCGACGTGCTCGGCGTCCGGCCCTAGATCGCGCAACAGACTGGCTGCGGTGCGTGCATCACAGATCACGTTCGCGGGTTCGGGCTCGATGCCGAGCCGGACTCCGGCGTCCGTCGCCGCCTCGAGCAACCGATCGATCGTCGCTCGCAGATCGCGCAGCGCCGAGCGCTCGCCGTTTGCTGGGTGCGATCGCCACATGTTGCCGGCGTCCCGCGTACCCGTGCACAACGTCGCGAACTGCGCACCAAGTTCTGGCACCCGAGCGATCAGCTGACAGGCGGCTTCGGTGAGACGGCGCCGCACCCCGGCGTCCGGATGAATCGTGTTGTAGGTAACCGACACACCCCAGATTGCGATCCCCTGCTCGGAAAATAAGTCACGGACCGCCCCGAAATCGGTGCTGGCGAGCAGGTCTCGGTCAGGGATTGTCGGCAGGCCAAAGCTGTTCAAGTTCAGCTGCACGAGATCAAAGCCGGCGTCGGCAACGGCGCGTGCCACCGCAGCCGGACTGTCGCGCATGAACGTGCGGGCGAAGATGCCGAGCTGCCCCGCCGGACGGCTGAACTGCACGGACTCAGTCATAGCGCTACTCGCATACCGTCGTTCGCGACGCTGCGCGCGGTCGCCTCGATCAGCTGCAAGGCAGCTACCCCGTCGGCGCCGGAGGGGTCGGTGTCGCCATCGTCGGCAATCGCGGCCGCAAAGGCAGCGAGCTGACGTTGGTAGGGATCAATTGCGCCGTAGTCGGTGCCGTGCCATTGCAGGCTTCGTTCGTTGAAGATCCGCACGCTGCTGGCTCGGCGGTAAAAGGGGAAGTACGAACGAATCCGGAGGTGTCCTTGAGCGCCGAATATCTCGACGCCCTCGGAGTATTCGGAGTGCACGTTTGCGGTAATCGCGAACGCAGCTGCTGCGGTGGACGCGGTCGCAATCGACCCTTGCCAGTGCAGGTCAGCCCCGTTTCGGACGAGTTCAGCGCGAATTGCTGTCGCTTCTCCGAGCAAGTAACGAACAGAGTCAAAGACGTGCGCGCCGTGGGTGCGCAGGAGATAGGTCTCGCGGTCGACCTTGTGTTCGGCCTCGGTCGACCGAACGGCTTCATCGACGACGACAGGCGGGAACAGCGCTGCCTCCGTACTACCGCGCAAAACCGAGGGCAGCCGGTACCAGAACGACGCCGACAGGATCGGTCCGATACTCGCGACGGCCTGCTGGGCGTCGCGCAATGCGGGGTCGTGACGCCGCATCGCGCCTACTTGCAGCTTGCGGCCCCGCTCGGCGGCCAGCTTCGTGAGCTCGATCGCTTGCGTACTGTCGAGCGCCGCCGGCTTCTCGATCAGTACGTGCAGGCCCGCCTCGAGCGCCTGTGTGCCGAGGCTCAAATGAAAGCGATCGGGGACGGCGATCAGCACCGCATCGAGGTCTTCGCGCAGCAGCTCTGCGGTGTCGGTGTAGCCCGGCACCCCGTAACGCGCGCCGACCTGCGCCGCCAACACCGAGCTCGGATCGCTGACCGCGACGAGCTGCACGGTTGGTTCCTTGCTGATCGCCGGCAGGTGCGCGACCTGCGCGATGCGTCCGCACCCGATCAGGCCAAGGCGAAGCACCGAATCACCGCGAAGCATCGGCTCGCTGTTAGCCATGGGCGGCCTGCGATTCCAGCGCTACTCGCGCCATCGCTGCCGCCCCGAGAGCGGCGGCCGTGCGTCCACACGACCCGAGTCGGATCGGCACCGGATCGCTGACCGCCGCCAATGGCCAGCACTGGCGCAGTTCGGTGGCTGCCGGCTCGATGATGAGGTCGCCGGCCGATTCGGCCAGGCTGCCCGACAGCACGACGAGATCTGGGTCGACGACAGCCGCAATCCGGCCGATCGCGCGCCCGACGGCCCGACCCGCGGCCGCGAGGATGTCGATGGCGTCGCCATCGTTGGAGCGGGCAGCGGCCACCACCTCGGCCGCAGTGTTCCCGCTCCCGAGGCTGTCCTGCGCCGCCTCGGCAACAGCGCGGCCGCTGGCATAGAGCTCAAGGCATCCGACGCCGCCGCAGGTGCATCGCGGGCCGTCGGCCTCAACCTGGAGATGACCGAGCTCGCCGCCCAGACCGCCCGCGCCAACCAGCACCTGCCCGTTGATGACGACCCCGCCGCCAACGCCGGTGCCAAGTGCGATGGCCACCAGCGTGCGAGCACCCTGCCCCGCACCACGGGCGTACTCGGCGTAGGCGGTCGCGTCGCCGTCGTTCTGCAGGAACACCGGGACGCCGAGCCGTTCTGTCAGCAATTGTCCCAACGGCGCGTCGGTGACCCCGAGATTCGCGGCCACCAAAACCCTCAGGCGATCGGCGCTAAGCCACGCCGCGATCGAGACGCCGACGCAATCGATCGAAGCGGACGACGAGGCGCTGAGCTCGGCGACGGTGCCGGCGATGAGATCAACAACGTCAACCGGGCCGTCGTGGCGACGCCACACGGAACCGCCGATTTCGCCCGATTCATTGAGCAACACAGCGGCGATCTTGGAACCGCCGATGTCTACCCCTACCGTCGCCACGGCGGACAGGCTACTTTCGTTTCGGCTCGTTTGTATAGCTAGCCGAGCCGACTCGAATCAAATCGTGTGCGTCCGAGCAAGGCTGTCTGAGCGGGACCTCGTCGAAAGGTGGCGGCGTGCAGGCGTTCGTGTCGCTGTGGTCCGCCGACCTTCTCGCGCTGCGCGACGCCGTGAGGCAGGTCGATGACGTGGTCGACGGCTTTCACATCGATGTCTTCGACGGGCACAACGCCGACCACCTGCTGTTCGGCCCCGACGTCGTGGCCGCCCTGCGACAAGCGACCGAGAAGACGATCGACGTCCACCTGAACGTCGACGACCCCACCCGGTGGGTCGACCGCTTTGCCGAAGCCGGTGCCGACAGCATCACGGTGCAGTCCGGGCCGTGCCCCGATGTCGGCGAGGTGCTCGCGCACATCCGCGAGCGCGGCTGCGACCCTGGGCTCGGAGTGGAGGTGCACGAGCCGATCGACGTCGCCGTGCCCTTCCTCGACGTCCTGTCTCGTGTCCTGCTGCTTGGCACCCCGATCGGCGTCAAGGGTCGCGATCTTGATGCCGCCACCGCCGATCGCATTGCCGCACTGATCGCCGCGCGCGAGCTGGCCGGCGGCTGGCCGTCGATCATTGTCGACGGCGGGATCCGCAAACACACCGCGCCCATGCTCGCCGCCGCGGGTGCCGACGGAGTGATCCCCGGCGCCCTCGTCTACGGTGACCGCGATCCCCGAAGAGCCGCATCCGAGATCGCCAACCTCAAGGTTGGCGCGGCGAGTCAGGTGTTGTCCGCGTTCTGGAGTGAGGAGGTGTCGCCGTGAAGGCCGCCGTCGTCACCGAGCCCGGCGTGCTTGTCATTAGCGATGTGCCGATGCCGGTGCCGCGGGATCACGAGGCGATCGTGCAGGTCGACACCTGCGGAATCTGCGGCACCGATGTTCATGTGCTGGACGGCGATTATGGCGTCGTTCGTTATCCGGTGATCCCTGGTCACGAGTTCGCCGGCACGGTGACCGCCGTCGGAGCAGCAGTTCGCGGACTCGAGGTCGGCACGCTGGTCGCGGTCGATCCGATGGACTACTGCGACGCGTGCGAGATGTGCCGGTCGGGCTGGACCAACATGTGCATCAACGGTGGCGGCCTGGGCACCACCGCGCCCGGCGCACTTGCCGAGTATGTGGCGGTCAACGGCGCACGCTGCGAACCGCTTCCGCCCGGACTCGATCTCGAGTTGGCCAGCCTCGTCGAGCCACTGTCGTGCGTGCTGCACGCCCTCGATCGGCTGGGCCCGGTGCTTGGCGCCGACACCCTCGTCCTCGGATCGGGCCCTATAGGTCTGCTACTTACCTCGTTGCTATCTCTCGCGGGGGCGACGGTTGATGTCGTCGATCGCAACCCTGACCGGCTCGCCTTCGCACCGAAGTTTGGCGCCACTCGCGTCGGCGGCTCGGCCGCTGAGCTGGCCGCGCCGAACTGGTCGGTCATCGTCGATGCGACTGGCAATCCGGCGGCGGTGCGCGACGCTTTCGTCTTTGCGCGTCGCACCGCGCGGATCGCGTTGCTCGGCGTCAGCGGCCCAGGCAACTCGTTCCCGTTCGAACCATTCGACATCGTCGCTCGCGAACTCACGGTGCTGGGCGTCAACTCAGTACGGCATACGTTCGGGCGCGCTGCGCGACTATTAGCGTCGGGCCGAATACCGGCCGAGCTGTTGCACGAAGACGCGTTGCCGTTAAGCGAAACCGCTGAGGCACTGCGGCGTGCCCACGAAGGCGAAGGCCTCAAGACTCGTGTTCGCGTTTCACAAGGAGCGTCATGAAAGCCATCGTCTATGACAAGCCGATCGAATGGCGCTACACCGACGTACCCGATCCGACGCCTGGGCCAGGTCAGATCCGGCTGAAGGTCATCGCCAGCGGAGTATGCGGCACCGACGTTCATTTGCACGCCGGCGAGTTCGGGCCTACGTATCCCCTAACGCCTGGCCACGAGATCGTCGGAGTGATCGACGGCGTCGGCGAAGGAGTGGTAGGTCGGGTCGACGGTGAACTCATCGCGCTCGACAACATGGTGTCGTGCGGCGTGTGCACCCAATGCCGCCGGGCGCGGCCCCAGTTCTGCGCGACGATGCGAGCTCTCGGGTTGACCGACCCTGGAGGCTTCGCCGAATACGTCATTGCGCCCGCGGCCAAGTGTCACAACGCCGACGCGCTCGGTGCTGACGTCGCTGTGCTGGTCGAGCCGACCGCGTGCGTTGTCCACGGCCTCGACGTCTTGCAGCTGCGGCCCGGAAGTGACGTGCTCGTCGTTGGCTCCGGACCGACTGGCCTGATCCTGTCACAGCTGCTTCGCCAGTCGGGTGCGGGCAGAGTGACCGTGGCTGCTCGAACGCCCTTCAAGCTCGAACTCGCCGCTGCGCAGAGCGCAGACGAGACGGTGCTGATCAAGCAGGACGACGACGAAGGCTGGCGCAAGCAGCTACACGCGCTCGCGCCTGACGGCTTTGATGTCGTGGTCGATGCAACCGGATCGGTCGAAGTTCTGCAGGATTGCCTGTCGCTGCTGGGCATCGGCGGGACACTGTTCGTGTACGGCATGACCGAAGAGGCCGCACAGCTCGTCGTCAGCCCCTACGACGTCTTCCGCCGCGAACTCGTCATCAAGGGCTCGTTCTCACAAGGGTTCAGTTTCGATCGGGCCATCACGCTGCTGGGCAGCGGCCGCGTATCTGTCGATGGACTGGTGACCCATCGCTTCGGCCTGCCCGACTACGGTCGCGCCATCGACGCGGTAGCACACGACTCGAACTGCATTAAGGCAGTCATCGCGCCGTGACGTTCGTGCTCGGCACCGACGAACACACCGCGTGGCTGAAGTCGCAGACCACGAGCCTGCTGTCGTTCTACGAGCGGTCGGCAGATTTTGAGCACGGCGGCTTCGACGAGTTGAGCTCGGTAGGTTCGCCGTTTGGTCAACCCAAGCCGCTATTTCTGACGGCGCGCATGACCTACGGCTACTCACTTGGGCACCTGCTGGGATATCCGGGTTCGGATCGACTCGTCGAGCATGGGTTGCGTGCACTGCGAACGCTTTTTCACGACGACGTGGACGCCGGGTGGTTCGCGTCGCTCACCACAGACGGCACGACCATCGAAGACTCCGCCAAGCACACCTACGGTCACGCGTTCGTGCTGCTCGCGGCCTCGGCCGCGTCGCAGGCCGGGTTCGACAGCGCCGATCTAATCGCCGAAGCGAGCGCGATGTTCGACCGCTATCTGTACGAGCAGAGCTACCACCTGTGCAACGACACATGGGACCGGCAGTGGGCGCACTGCGATTCGTACCGTGGCATGAACGCGAACATGCACACGGTCGAAGCATTCCTCGGCGCGTACAGCGCGACCTCGAATCCGATCTTTCTGTCGCGGGCGCGCGCGATCAGTTCACGAATGATCGAGTTCGCGCGGGCGTCTGATTGGCGGATCCCTGAGCACTTCACCGCCGACTGGACGCCGCTTCCCGAGTTCAACCGTGACAATCCCGGCGACCAGTTCAAGCCCTACGGTGCGACGCCAGGCCACGGCATCGAGTGGTCGCGACTGTTACTACAGCTACGTCTACTCGCACCGGAGTCCCCCGACCTCCTCGACATGGAGGGCGGACCGATGTCGGGTGATCTGCTCGACGCGGCCGAGCAACTGTTCGCGCGGGCAGTGGGCGACGCGTGGGATCCCGCGCAACACGGGTTCGCCTACACCGTCGACTGGAGCGGCCACCCCGTCGCGCAGCAACGATTGCACTGGCCGCTAGCGGAGGCGATCGGCGCAGCGCGCTACCTCTACGCCGCTACAGGTAAGGCCGCCTATGCAGACTGGTATGAGCAGTTCTGGCAAATCGCCGACAGCGCCTACATCGACTACGAGCACGGCAGTTGGTGGCACGAACTCGACACCGAGGGGCATCCGGCCACGACTATCTGGGCCGGCAAGGGCGACCTTTACCACTCATTGCAGGCAACCCTGTTCGGTCAGGTCGTCCCAGCACCAACACTGGTCGGACTGCTCGCCCAGACGAGCTAGTGCAGTCGATTGGGCGACGTGCGTGGCGTCAAGCAGCCGACGTCGCCGATCGCGCTAGAACGGTGGTTCGTCGTTGTCCGCTGGCGGTGTCGCGAGTTTCTCGTCTTTGATGGGTGGGCCGATCGCGGGTGGTGTTGTGGTGTAGATGTGGCCGGTGGGCATGGTCCAGACGAAGGTGCCGGGGTTGGGTTGTTT
>DASYAG010000091.1:0-54878 GCA_036501485.1 Acidothermaceae bacterium
AACGCTTGGGATCTCGACGCTCAACTCGAGCAGGCCATGGATGCGTTGCGGTGCCCGCCGCCCGACGCGAACGTCAGCGTGCTGTCCGGTGGCGAGCGGCGCCGGGTTGCGCTGTGCAAGTTGCTCCTGCAGCAGCCCGACCTGTTGCTGCTCGATGAGCCGACCAACCACCTCGACGCCGAAAGCGTGCAGTGGCTGGAGCAGCACCTGGAGAAGTACGCGGGCACGGTGGTCGCCGTCACCCACGATCGCTACTTCCTGGAGAACGTCGCGGAGTGGATCCTGGAGATCGACCGCGGCCGCTGCTTCCCCTACGAGGGCAACTACACGACCTACCTCGAGGCCAAGGCCGCTCGTATCAAGGTCGAGGGCGCGAAAGATCAGAAGATGCGCAAGCGGCTCGAGGACGAACTCGAATGGGTGCGGTCGAACCCGAAGGCGCGGCAAGCGAAGAGCAAGGCGCGTCTTGATCGCTATGAAGAGATGGCCACCGAAGCCGACAAGTACAAGAAGCTCGACTTCGACGAGATCCAGATCCCGCCCGGCCCTCGGCTCGGCAACATCGTCGTAGAGACATCAGGGTTGACCAAGGGGTTCGACGAGAAACTTCTGATGGAAGGTCTCTCGTTTTCGCTTCCTCGTAACGGAATTGTCGGCGTCATCGGTCCGAACGGCACCGGCAAGACGACGCTGTTCAAGATGTTGATCGGCGAAGAGAAGCCTGACGCAGGCACGATCAAGATCGGCGAGACCGTCACGATCTCCTACGTCGACCAGAGCAGGTCGGGCCTCGATCCGAAGAAGAACCTGTGGGAGGTCGTGTCCGACGGCCTCGACTACATCAAGGTCGGCCATGTCGAGATGCCGAGCCGCGCCTACGTGTCGGCTTTTGGCTTCAAGGGCCCTGATCAACAAAAGCCAACCGGCGTCCTGTCTGGTGGCGAGCGCAATCGACTGAACCTGGCGCTGACCCTGAAGCAAGGCGGCAACTTGCTGCTGCTCGACGAGCCCACCAACGACTTGGACGTCGAGACGCTGGCGTCGCTCGAAAACGCGCTGCTCGAGTTCCCCGGCTGTGCGGTGATCACCAGCCACGACCGGTGGTTCCTTGACCGGGTGGCGACGCACATTTTGGCCTACGAGGGCGACTCGAACTGGTTCTGGTTCGAGGGCAACTTCGAGTCGTATGAGAAGAACAAGGTCGACCGGCTCGGGGTCGACGCGGCTCGTCCGCACCGCGCCACCTACCGCAAGCTCACCCGCGGCTAGCGTGCGGTTCACCTTCAGCTGTCCCGTTCGGTGGGACGACATGGACGCGTTCGGGCACGTCAACAACGTGACGTTCCTGACCTACATGCAGGAGTCTCGTACCGGCATGCTCTTCGCCGGCGAGGCGGCAGAGCACATCCCTGATCTCATCAAGGGCGTCGTCGTCGCGCGGCACGAGATCGACTACCGCCGACCACTGGAATGGCGGCCGGAGCCGATCGAGGTTGACGTCTGGACAGGTGAGGTCAAGTCGTCGTCGTTCGTCTTGCGCTACGAGATGCGCGATCAGCTCGCTGGCGTTGTGCTGGCCGAAGCGATGACGGTCTTGGTGCCGTTCGATCTCGATGCCGGCCGACCGCGACGTGTGTCGCAGGCAGAGCGCGACTTTCTCTCGCGGTACCTGGAGCCCTGAAGCGTCAGGCGGTGACGATGGGCTCGTCGCTGTCGCGAGCCTGGCGTGCGGCGGCCTCTGCCCGCGGGAGCAGTGAACCGGCGCCTTCGCCGTCGATCGCCACGGCAACGCCGACGTGGCAGAACACTCGCAGCGTGCCGAAGCTGACGTCAAAGGGTGTCTCGAGCGCCTCGATCACCGTGCGCGCCAGGTCGATCCCGGCGCCCGGGTCGCCGTGGGCGATGAGCGCGAAGTGGCTCGCGCCGAGGTGACCGAGGTCGTGCTCAGGTGCCAGTTCGCCAAGCCGATTCGCGATCTCGCGAAGGAGTTCCTGGACGCCGGTTGCACCGTGGATCTCCGTGATGCGGCCTAGCTGCACCACCTGTACGAGGATCGCGGTGACCTCGGCGTGGCCTGGCTGTGCGGCGGTGCGTCGGGCGAGCGCGCGAACGAGGCGCTGCTCGTAGACCGAAAGATTGGGAAGTCCGGTGACGGCGTCGTGCAGGGCGCGCCGACGCAACTCGTCGAGGACGAGTGCGAGGTGGATCAGGTCACCGGCGTGTTCTTGTAACGCCGTCGCACCATCGGTGATGGCGAGGTCGTCGTGCTCCGGCGCGAGGTGCGGCAGCTTCGCCACGATGCAACCGACGAACTCGCCTTGGCCGAACACCGGCGTGATGAGCACCCGGTCGGCGTGCAGCTCGGCAAGCAGGAGAGCGGTCGACGGAGTCGCCGTGTCGCGATCGACGACCCGCAAGGAGTTCTCGGTGCGCAGCCATTGCATGTCGGGTTGGGTCGCCATGTCGCACACCAGATTGCCGATGTGCTCCTCGTCGATTACGCCGTCGCTCAGGCTCACCGCGAGCAACGGCTGCTGGCTGGCCACCTGGAAGACGCTGACGATCACGACCTCTGAGCCGGTGATGGCTGAGGCGACTGCGGCGATCTGGCGGGCGGTGCCGGCGACGGTGCGCTGGCGGGTGCAGGCGGTGTGCAGGTCGAGGAGGGCCTGGCTGGTCTGCGCGCTTTTGCGCATCCGCAGGACTTCAGAGGTCTGGCCGGCGAGCCGGTTCTCGAGTCGGTCGATGATCGTCTCGGGGTCATCGGGCATGAGCCCGGCGAACAGCGACTCGGTGGCTGTCAGCGCGCTTGGCTCCACAGCCGGTTCCTCCACCTTCGCGTGGCACCCGACGGATGCGTATCTAAGTCGAACTACGGCTGGGGGTACCCCCCACTTGAGGATTTTCCGATTTCGATCCCTACGGGCTGCCGTGGCGTGTTTGGGCCGCCGGCCGCTTCCGTCGGGCCTGCCGGCGCTTCCGTCGGGCCTGCCGGCGCGTCAGCCGGCGTGCCGACTGACAACCAGGCGAAGATCCCGGCCGCCACGATGTACCCGCCGGCCAGGCAAGCCATGACCACAAACGACTTCCCTGACTTCGGCAGGACGGTTGCCGCGACTGCGGCGGCGGCCACGTAGGTGACGTTGAATGCCATGTCATAGACCGAGAACACCCGGCCGCGGTAGGCGTCGTCGACCTGCTGCTGCACTGTCGAGTCGACGCAGATCTTGACGGACTGCGCCGACACCCCAAGGAAGAATGATCCGACGATCAGCAGGTCGCGCTGGAACGGCAGCCCGAAGGCCGCGATCGCAACGCCGGCCATGAGCAGCATGACGGTGATCCACGTCGTTGTACCGAACCGCCCTGTCGCTGACGGGGTGATCAGAGCTGCCACCACTATGCCGACGCCTACGGCCCCGATCGATGCTCCGAGTCCGAGGATGCCGCCGTTGACGTTTCCCTGCGTCGCGAAGTAGTTGCGGAACAGCAAGACGATCGTCAGCGATGCGACCCCGAACAAGAACCGGTGCGCACTGATGGCTTCGAGGGCGTGGGCCGCACGCTTGCGTCGAGCGACATAGCGAGCGGCGTCCGCCAGTTCGCGGGTCATGGAAGCAATGGCTTGCAACGGGGAGCGCGGGATCGACGACGCCCGCTCATCGTCGTCCGGGCCCAGCAAGTCCGAGCCCATCGTCGAAGCGACTGCAGCCGACCCGCCGTAGACGATCGCCGAGAGCACGACGATCGACGCGACAGCGGCCGGGCTCGAACCGGTGCCCAACCGGATGCCGGCGCCGATCGCAGCGCCGACGATGGTGATCACCGAACCTGACGTCGTCGACAATGCGTTGGCGGCGATTAGGTCATGCGGTTCTACGACGTGTGGAAGCGCAGCCGACAGTGCCGATAGGAAGAACCGGTTGACGCCGAGCGCCACGACGGCCGTGACAAAGAAGGCGACACCGTCGGAGCTGGCGAGCACGAGACCCGCGACGACGAGGACGAGGGCGACCTTCACCGTGTTGGCGACCACCAGCACTCGTTGACGCCGCCAGCGGTCGAGGAACACACCGACGAACGGTCCGGCGATCGAGTACGGCAGCAGGAGTGCAGCAAACGCCAGCGCCGCTTTTCCGGGCGTCGTCGCGTTTTGCGGGGAGAAGAAGACGTAGCTGGCCAGGGCGGTCTGGAAGATGCCGTCGGCCGCGGCCGACAACAGCCGAGTGCTGTAGAGCCGGCGAAAGTTCCGTGCGCGAAGGATCTCTCGAACCTGCGCGGTACTTGCCACGGCCGTCCTTGCCACATCCCGAACCCTAGTCGCGGCTCACGGTGGGCAGCGGTTCGTATTCGTCCTCGACGGTGTTCACCAGGCTGTCGGCGGCACTCGTCAGGTATCCCCACAACGTTGCTTCGTGGTCGGCGTCCAGCTCCAAGTCGTCGACTGCATCTCGCATGTGCAGGAGCCAGGCGTCTCGCTCGGCAGGCCCGATGCGAAAGGGCGCGTGCCTCATCCGCAGCCTGGGGTGCCCACGGAGCTCGCCGTAAGTCTTCGGGCCGCCCCAGTACTGCTCGAGAAACATCCGCAGCCGAACCTCGGCCTCGCCAAGGTCGGCATCGGGGTAGAGGGGACGCAAGAGCGGGTCGTCTGCGACACCCTGATAGAAACGATGCACGAGGCGGCGGAAGGTCTCGGCGCCACCGATCTGGTCGTAGAAGCTCTCATCAGCCGTTTGTGTCACCCCAGCATTCAATCAACTCCACCGGCGCAAGGCGCCAGGAAGGACTGGCAGCCGTGGCTACCACCCGCACCGCACACACCGACTGGGAGGGCCCGCTCCTCGACGGCGGCAAGGGCACCGTGAGCCTTGACTCGTCGGGTCTCGGCAACTTCGGGGTCAGTTGGGCCGCGCGTACCGAGGGTCCGGGCGGTCAGACGAGCCCAGAGGAGCTCATCGCCGCCGCGCACTCGGCGTGCTTCTCGATGGCGTTGTCGAACGCGCTCGCGAAAGCCGGCCACACCGACATCACGCTCGAGACCAAGGCCGACGTTAGCTTCCAGCCCGGCGAGGGCATCACCGGCAGTCACATCACAGTCCGCGGCACCGTGCCTGGGATCACCGCCGAAGAGTTCGACGAGTTCGCCGACGGCGCCCGCCAGAACTGCCCCGTCAGCAAGGCGCTGGCCGGCACCACGATCACCCACGAGTCGAGCCTCGCCTAACTCGCGCCCGCAGCGCGGACGTTTACCGCCCCCCGCGGGACGTAAACGTCCGTGCTGTGGCCGCCTAGCGGTGAGGCGAGGCGCAGTTGCGACCGCAGCCGATCCTCGGCATCGCGGGACATCCCGAGGTGGTCGAACCCGAGTAGCGCTGCGCCCGCTATCGCCGGGACGTCGTTGAACGTGATGACGCCTTTGGGTGCCTCGATCGCCATCGCTTCGCGGATGAGCCGGCTGAGCAGTGGATCGCGGGCGGTCAGCAAGCCGCCGCCGAGCACAATGTCGGTCTCGGTGTCTTGCAGGTCAAGTTGGCGCAGCAACTCGCGTGCCATCAAAGCCACCTCGTGCGCCTGTCGATCAAGAAGTGAGACAGCCACCTCGTCGCCGGTCTCCGAGGCGACGCGAAACAGCAACCGCGTCAGGTCAAGTCGCTGGTCTCGCGTGATCTCGCCCGTGTGGAGGGCGACCGCGACGTCGTAGACGGTCGGCAGGTTGAAGTGCTCGCAGAGCGCGGCCGCTAGCGCCGTCGGCCCACCGCGGCCGTCCTCCGCACGCGACGCCCAGTAGAAAACCTGTTTCGTTAGGTCGTTTCCGCCGCCGAAGTCGCCGGTGGTTGGGCCGAGCGCGAGGTAGCGGGCGACCCTACCGTCGAGTCCGATGCCGACCGCGTTGATCCCCGCGCCGGAGACCACTCCGACGCCCCAGTGCCGCGTAGTGCCTGCGCGAAAGATCGCGAACGTGTCGTTGTCGACCTTGGTGGTCGCACTCCAGCCCTGCGCCGTCAGCGCGGCGTGCATCTCTGCTTCTTCGGAGGGCAGGTCGACGCCCGCAAGGTAGGCAGCGGTGTGCTGGGCGATCGGCGCGTCCGACAGCGCGAGGCCGCAGTCGTGCGCAGCCTGCGCCACGAGTTCGCCGATGACGTGTAGCGAGCCGGCCATCCCGACCGCCTCCGGCACGGCACGTGGGCCGCGGCCACGTGCGAGGACGGTGCCATCGCTTGCTACCAAGACCACTTCGGTCTTGCTGTTGCCGCCGTCGATGGCGAGGACGGCGGCGGTCGGTCGATCCGTCACCGCTCGGCGTCCGCCCCTGGCAGGTAGGGCAGGTACTCGTGGTTCGCGGCGAGCAACCGGTCGGTGAGTCCGTTGGCGAGACCGATCTGACCGACGAGTGGATGCGCAAGGAGTGCCTTAAAGATCCGTTCGCGACCTCCGCGGATCGCTGCGTCAACGGCTAGTTCCTCGTAGGCGGTGACGTGCGCGATGAGACCGGCGAACAATGGCGCGACAGGTGCGGCGGGCAGCGGTGTCGCGCCGCGCGCATCGACGACAGCGGGCATCTCGATCACCGCGTCGTCGGACAAGAACGGCAGCGTGCCTGCGTTGCGGACGTTGACGACCTGCACGTCGCCGGTATCGCGTACCAACGACGACATCAGGTTGACCGCCGACTCGGAGTAGTACGCGCCACCGCGTTGCGCCAGCAAGTCGGGCTTCTTCGACAGCGTCGGGTCGGCATACATTTCGAGCAACTCTTGCTCGACGCCCGCAACAACCTGCGCCCGCGTCGGTGCGCCGCGCAGTTCGTCGACTACCGCGTCGTGCTGGTAGTAGTACCGCAAGTAATACGACGGGACGACGCCAAGCTCGCGTACGACGTCAACCGGCAGCTCGATGTGGCTGGCGATTTCGTCACCGTGGTCGGCTAGCAATTGCGGCAGCACGTCGACACCGTCGACGATCACGCCCCGCTCCCACGACAGGTGGTTGAGCCCAACGTGATCGAGCTGCACCTGCCCTGGGTCGACCCCGAGCAGCTGTGCAAAAGAGCGCTCGAACCCGATCGCAACGTTGCAGAGCCCGACCGCCCGATGCCCGCCGTCGAGCAGCGCGCGGGTGACGATGCCCACCGGGTTGGTGAAGTCGACGATCCATGCGCCCGGTGCCGCGTACTTGCCGGCGCGCTCGGCAATGTCGAGCACGACGGGCACAGTGCGCAGCGCCTTGGCCAGGCCGCCTGCGCCGGTCGTCTCTTGGCCAATGCAGCCGCAATCGAGTGGCCAGCTCTCGTCGCGATGGCGCGCCGCCTGCCCGCCCACCCGCAGCTGCAGGACCACCGCGCCGGCCGAGTCGATGCCGGCGTCGAGGTCGGACGTCCACGAGATCTTGGCGGGATGGTCGTAGGCGGCCAGGATGCGCTGCGAGACGCCACCGACGAGTTCGAGGCGGCGCGGATCAGGGTCGATCAGGACGAGTTCCTCAAGCGGGAGCTGGTCGCGCAACCTAGCCATGCCGTCGACGAGTTCGGGCGTGTAGGTCGAACCGCCACCCACGACGGCAAGCTTCATGGGGCCCTCCTGAGGGCAGCGTCGACGGCAGATCACGTACGTAGGATTGTAAACTTTCCTGCCTACTACGCTAGTGCGCTGGCTCGAAGGCTGTCAATCAGTTCTTGCTGAAGAACACGTCGACCCGCGGATTCGTGGTTGACCGCACGGTGAGGGTGTAGCCCTGCAGCAGGGTCGTGGCGTTCGCGACCGCGATCGAGTCGCCGATGCAGGTGATATTGATCTGGCCAATTTGCGGGCTGGTGGCCGGCGGCACCGGAAGGAAGTTCTTCTTAATTACCGGCGACGAGGAGACCGACGCAGACGTCGTCGCTGGGGGGGACGTCGTGGGGCTGGCCGATGGTGAGCTCGTGGCGGAGTTGGTCGGGGTGACCGACGGTGACGGCGGCGATTGCGAAGTCGACGGCGTCGCAGTGGGTGTCGGGGTCGGCGTAGGCGTCGGGGTGGAACTTGGCGTCACAGCTCCGCCGACGGCCAGCCCGTCGCGGCACACGTAGATGTATTCGACCGCACCTGGGGGCGGGATCACGATCACCGGCTTCGGCGATGCGGGCGGCGCCGCGACGCTCGGGGTTGTGGGCGGCGTGGTTGTGGGCGAAACGCTACTTTTCACCGGGGGTGTGTGAGAAGGCGTCGGAGTTGGGGGAGCCGGCCGAACCGTCGGTGCGCCGATGGCGGACGCAACGACAATCGGGATCGGTGTGAGTGACGCAGAGCTCTCAGATGCTGCCGATGCAGACTGCGCGGCAACCTTTTGCTTGATGACGCCTTGCGTGGTGATCAGTCCTTGGCTGCCACTGACTTCCCGGCCAACCCGCTCGACGGCGGTCAGGGTGACGGCGGTGATGAGTACGCAGGAGAGCAGCCAGCCGAGCGCCAGGGTGAGTGGGCGACCGGGCAGCCGCCGACTGATAGCAGCGGGCGCATGGAACAGAGCGGACGCGAGCCCTCGCCACCGCTGCGACCACCGGCCACGTGGGCCAGTGGCCTGCTCAGGGGGGCCGTTGGGGCCGTTGCGCTCGGACACGTGTCCATTCTCGGTCGATCTGGGTCGATCCGGAGTTAAAGCCCTCTCAAGGTGGCGGCCGAATCTTGGCCCAGCGGATGCGGTTTCGGGGCCTGCATTGAGTACGGTCAGTCACGTGCCCCGTCTGCTGCTGATCGAGGATGACGCCGCGATCCGGACCTCGCTGACCCGCTCGCTGTCTGAGCGCGGCCACGCGGTGGCGTCCGCGCCGACGGCGATGGCCGGCCTCCAGGCTGTCGTCGACACCGCTCCTGACCTGGTCGTGTTGGATCTGGGACTGCCGGATCTCGATGGCGGCAAGCTCATCCAGATGGTGCGGGCGGTCAGCAAGGTGCCGATCATCGTGGCAACTGCTCGTGACGACCAGGCTGAGATGGTCCGGATTCTCGACTGGGGCGCTGACGACTATGTGGTGAAGCCGTTCGCGTCTGACCACCTCGAGGCCCGCATCAGGGCGGTGCTGCGCCGGATGGCCAGCGGCGACGCCGCCCAGGCAGTGGTGGTCGGCGGTCTGCGCATCGATCAGCGCACCAGGGAAGCCAGTCTCGACGGCGAAAAGCTCGAACTTACCCGCAAGGAGTTCGACCTGCTGCTCTATCTCGCCGAGCACGAAGGTGAGGTCGTGAGCAAGCGAGTGCTGCTGGCCGAGGTGTGGCAGCAGGCTTACGGCGGCGCAGACAAGACCGTCGACGTCCACCTGTCGTGGTTGCGCCGCAAGCTCGGGGAGTCGGCGGCCGCGCCGCGCTACCTGCTGAGCGTGCGCGGTGTCGGCGTGAAACTCGTCGGTCCGTCCGAACCTGACAGTTAGCCCGACTCTCTGTGCGCAGAAGGCTACTGATCCTTGCGGCGGCGACCACGACGCTTGTCATCGTGGCATTTCTCGTTCCGCTGTCGGTGCTCGTGCGCAACCTCGCGCACCAGCGAGCATTGAACGACGGATTGAAAGAGTCGCAGCGCGTCGTCAACGCCGTGCAAACCATCGAGCGGACGCCAGCGGCGATCGGTGAGGCAGTAAAAGGCTCACCGGCCGGCATTGTCGTCTCGGTGCGGCTTGGAAACGGGCAATGGGTCGGCGGGCTGCCGCCCGATCCGGATTCGCCGGCGCGTCAGTTCGCAGTGGGACCCAATGGCACCGAATTGCGCGAGGTTCAGGTGCGTTACAAGGGCGGTCTCGAGATCTGGCATCCCGTCACTGATGCGCCCGGAAAACCCATCGTGATCCGCACGTTCGTCTCGGCTTCGCTGTTCAACAAGGGAGTCTTTTCGGCGATCGTGATCCTGGTGCTTGTGGGGATCGCGATCCTGGCGGTCGCGATGATCATCGCTGACCAGTTGGCGCGATGGACAGTGCGGCCGGTTGCCGCGCTCGCGTCGACGGCCAACCGGCTGTCGTCCGGTCAGCTGCTTGCGCGCGCCCCCGTCACCGGCCCGCGCGAAGTTGTTGAGGTCGGCGTTGCGATGAACCGGTTGGCAAAACGGATCAATGAGCTGCTGGACGACGAGCGCGAGCAGGTTGCGGACCTGTCGCATCGCCTGCGTACGCCGGTGGCTGCCGTGAAGCTCGCCGTCGAGGCGCTACCTGAGTCACCCGAAGCGACGCGGCTCACCGAACACGTCGAGGCGCTCGAGCGAACTGTCGGTTCGGTCATCCGCGAGGCTCGGCGGGGCGTGCGCGAGCAACCTGCGCCGGCCTGCGACGTCGTCAGTGTCGTGAAGGAGCGCGTCGCGTTCTGGGCCGTGCTCGCCGAAGATCAAGGACGCCGGGTTGAGTTGCGGTTGCCGGCGGTGTCGCGGTTCGTGCGGGTATCCGCCGACGACCTCGCTGCAGCTGTCGATGCGTTGTTGGAGAACGTGTTCGCCCATACCCCCGAAGGCACTGCTATGGCAGTGGCCGTCGAACTCGACCGAGTCGATGCGTGGATCACGGTGTCCGACGAAGGTCCTGGCATCGGGCCCGACTCCGTTGACAGGGGCCGCAGTGCAGGCGGCTCGACCGGCCTCGGCCTCGACATCGTGCGACGCACGACCGAAGGATCGGGCGGCAGTTTCGGGGTCGGTGCCTCACCGACGGGCGGCGCGGCGATGATGATGCGGCTGGGGCCGGCCGACTAGCTGGATTGGTGCGTTGCCCGACTAGCCGAGCATCAGACCGGTATGAGTGGCGAGGAAAGCGAGGGTGTCGACAGAGAGGTCGACACTGCGACTCACTGCTCGCGCGCCGTGCCCGACGTCGCTCTCGCGGCGAAAGACGATCGGCCTGCTCGCCGACGTGCCGAACTGAAGAGCCGCGCACATCTTCCGCGCATGCAAGGGGTCGACGCGGGTGTCGGAGTCGAAGACGGTGAAAAGCACCGCGGGATACTCCGTGCCCTCGACGACATGGTGGTACGGCGAGTATGCAAACAGCCAGCCCAGTTCGACTGGGTCCTCGGCGCTGCCGTACTCCTCGCTCCATAACTGGCCGAAGCCGAACTTCTCGTAGCGCACCATGTCGAGCAACGGCGCCGAACACGCAACCGCGGCGTACTTCTCGGGCGCCTGCGTTAGTGCAGCGCCGACCAGCAGACCGCCGTTGCTGCCGCCGGAAATACCCAGCTGTGCAGGCGTCGTCCACCCGTTGGCGGCCAACCAGTCGGCCGCCGCGTGAAAGTCGTCGAACACGTTCTGCTTGTTGCCCCGCATACCGTCGCGATGCCAGCTCTCGCCTTCCTCGCCGCCGCCGCGCAGGTTCGCCACCGCGTAGACGCCGCCGGCCTCGACCCACGCCAGCATGGTGGCTGAGTAGCCAGGCGTCATTGATGCGCCGAAACCGCCGTAACCGCCGAGAATCGTCGGTCGGGGATGGTCGGGCTCGGCCTTCGTGGACACCACGATCATGCGAACCGGCGTGCCGTCGCGAGAGGTATAGGTCACCAGCCGCGCGTGCACTGTGGGCACCTCGACCGTGCCGGGGGCGCTTGCCCACGGGATCGTCTCGCCGCTGCGCGCGTCGTAGCGGAAGACACTCGAAGGCGTCGTGTGGTCGGTGTAACCGAACCAGCAGTCCGGGCCGCCTTCGGGCCGCTCCGACAAGCCTCCGATCGAGCCAAGACCTGGCAGCGGCACCGCACCGATGCGCTCGCCGGTCGCCAGGTCGTGCAGGGTCAGTTCACTAACCGCATGCCGTGTCCACGACGCGAGCAGGACCGGGCGCGCCAGCTCATCGCCGTCCAGGATCGAGAAGTCTTCAAGCACGGCTTCGGGATCCTCGGGCAACAGATCGCGCCACGTTTCCGGGCCCGGATCTTCCGGCGTCGTCACCACGAGACGACCCCGCGGTGCGTCGCGGTCGGTATAGATGTAGGCGCGACCGTCGCGGCCAATGTGCACGGAGGTCTGCGCATCGACGCCAACCTGGAGGTCTTTCAGGTCCGGCGACGTGGAGTCGGACGTTGTGAGGTCTGCGATCCACAAGTCGTTGCGCGGTGCGGTGCCGGGCGACGCGCTTACGATCAGCCAGCGGCCGTCGCGGCTGACCGATGCGGAGAAGAACGTCGTCTTGTCGAAGTCGGCGCCGAACACGCACACGTCGGTGTCGGGGTCGGTGCCGACCCGGTGCAGCCACACCCTGCGGTGAAACTGCTCCTCACCCGGCGGCACTTCTGATGGCGGCAACCGTCGCACGTAGTAGTAGGCCTGAGCGCCGGGCAGCCATCCGACGGGGGAGTAGCGACACCGGTCGATCGGGCCGTCGATGATCGCGCCCGTTTCGACGTCGATCACCCGCAGGATCGACTCCTCGTCGCCGCCCTCGGAGATTTGGTACGCCAGCAACTCGCCTTCCTTCGACGGCTGCCACGCATCGAGAGTCGTGGTGCCCGAGGGGTCGAGCTGCATTGGGTCGAGCAGGGTGCGCTCGGTTCCGTCGGGATCGACCGTCACCAGAACGGCGTGCTCCTGCTCGGCGCTTCGACGCATGAAGAACTGGCGCTGCTCGCGCCAAGCAGGGGCGGTCACCACGCCGGCGGCCATCAGCGACGTGAGCCTCGCGCGCAGCTCGTCGCGGCCAGCCAGGCCCGACAGCTGCTCGTGCGCGAGCGCGTCCTGTCCTTCCAGCCAGCTCGATGACTGGGAAGTCGCCGGGTCTTCAAGCCACCGGTACGGGTCGGCGATCTCATATGTCGGCGCCGCGACAGGAAGCTTCTCCACCAGGTCGAGGCGGTGCGCGGCGGGATACGTCGGCTTCGTCATGAAGCGACCCTAACCAACGCGCCCGGTCAAGATTCGATCTCGCCCACGCCGCGGGTTGAATTGCTGGCGCCGAGACCGTCCGACCGGCGAGACTGTCGGAGAGGCTCCCAACGGCGGAGGAGGGCGGCGTGGCCTACGCGCTTGTTCTCAACGCGACGTACGAACCGATTGGCGTCGTGCCTGACCGTCGCGCCCTGCTGCTGGTGCTCGCGGCAAAGGCCATCTCGCTCGAAGCCGGAGACGTTGTCGTGCACAGCGCGGCCGCGGCGGTCTCCGTACCGGCCGTGGTCAAGCTCACCCGGTTCGTGAAGATCCCTTACCGCAACGTCGTTCCGCTGACCCGTCGCGGCGTGTTCCTTCGCGACGGCGGCCGGTGCGCATACTGCGAGGCGCCGGCGACCAGCCTTGATCACGTAGTCCCGCGCAGCCGCGGCGGAACGCACACCTGGGACAACGTCGTGTCGTGCTGCCGGCGGTGCAATCACGTCAAGGCCGACCGCACGGTGACCGAGCTTGGTTGGCGGCTGCGCCGTGCGCCGCGCGCTCCCAGTGGGATCGCGTGGCGGATCCTCGGCACCGGTCGCAGTGACCCGAAGTGGATTCCCTACCTCGATGGCGATGGTTTTGGGTGGTCGATCGACCAGTCCGCGAGCGCGTGAGCACTAGTTCGGGAGGCACCGCTAGTTCGGGCAGCGGTCCCGGTGCGATCACCCCCGACGGCTGCGCCGTGGATTTCTACGCCATGATGCCCGCGCGCGACGAGCCGGAGATCATCGACCGCGCCGGACCGCCCAACGCCTCGATCCTCGAGTTGGGGTGTGGCGCCGGCCGGGTGACGCACCCTTTGATCGCGCTCGGCCACTCCGTCGTCGCTGTCGATGAGTCGCCCGAGATGCTCGCCCACGTTCGTGGCGCGCGCACTGTTCTAGCGAGCATCGAGGGTCTCGACCTGGGGATGAGTTTCGACGTTGTTCTCCTCTCATCGCACCTGGTCAACGTGCCGGACGACGATCAGCGTGCGGCCTTCCTGGCGGCCTGTGCGCGCCATGTTCTCGACACCGGATGCGTTGTGATCCAGCGGCATCCGCTCAGCTGGTTCGACACGTTGGAGCCGACGAGGCGCTCGAGGCCAACCGGTGACGGCGACCCGGTGACCTTCGTGCTCGACGGCATCTCGCGCCCGGCGCCGAATCTGGTGGCTGCGACCGCGGAGTATCTCGTGGGCGAGCGGCACTGGACGCAGACGTTCGTCGCCCGCCGACTCGACGACGACAGCCTCAGGTCGGCTCTCGCCGCTGTCGGTCTGCGTCTCGACGATGTGTACCTCACCGACGACGGAGCGTGGGTGCGTGCCCAGCCAGTGGCCGCGATGGGTGCGGGCGCTAGCTGAGGGCGGCACGCGTACGCTCCGGGCATGGCCGCGTTGCATGATCTCTCGGCGCTCGAGCAGGCGGCTGCCGTGCGACATCGCGAGGTGTCGCCGTCCGAGCTCGTCGAGCACTACCTCGACCGCATCGCGACCTGGTCCGACACCGTAGGCGCCTACGTGACGGTGACTGCAGACCTCGCTCGCGAGCAGGCCCGGCAGGCCGAACAGACGCTGCGGGAGGCCGACGCCGACGACCTGCCGCCACTGCTCGGCGTCCCGATTGCGATCAAAGACCTGACAGACGTCGCGGGCATTCGTTGCACGCTTGGCTCTGCCGCTTTCGCTGACCGGGTCGCCACTGTCGACGCCCACGTCGTCACCTTGCTGCGCAAGGCCGGCACCCTGATCCTCGGCAAGTCGAATGCCGCCGAGTTCGGCACACCTTGCTACACCGAGCCGGACGTCGCGCCTCCTGCTCGCACGCCGTGGGATATGTCTAGGTCGGCGGGTGGCTCGAGCGGTGGTGCAGGCGCTGCCGTCGCAGCCGGGCTTGCGCCGTTCGCACAGGGCAACGATGGCGGCGGTTCGGTGCGGATCCCCGCCAGCGTTTGCGGGCTTGTCGGGCTGAAGGTGAGCCGCGGCCGGGTTAGCAACGGCCCGGTCTCGGGTGACGTCAGCGGCCTCGCGTGGCACGGCCCGCTGACCCGGACGGTGCGCGACGCGGCCGCGTGGCTCGACGCGACCGCCGTGCCGATGCCGGGCGATCCGCATTGGGCGCCACCGCTACCTGCGGGGCAAAGCTTCCTTGCCGCAGTTGATCGCGAACCCAAGCAGCTGCGGATCGCGCGCTACGCCGACCCCGTCATCATGGACGAAGCCGTCGACCCGAGTTGTCTGGCTGCTTACGACGACGCGACGAAGCTGCTGCTCGAGCTCGGCCATCGCGTCGACGATGTGCCCGCACCGGCTGGAATATCGATCGTGCCTGCTTTCGAAACCGTGTGGTCGGTGCTGTCGACGTTGACGCCCGTTCGTGCTGCGGACGAGGCGAAGCTGCGGCCGCTGACGCGATGGCTGCGAGACCGCGGCGGTCGCGCGACCGGCCACGAATATGCGCTCGCGATGGCGGCGCTGCAAGCGACCGCGCGCCGGATGCTGGTCGACCTCGTCGAGTACGACGCGGTACTCACACCGACGCTCGCGATGCCGCCGGTTGCCGTCGGTGCCTTGCGCGACGACGCCGACCCGGCGCGTGACTTCGACAACCAGAAGCGATTTACGCCGTTCACATCGGTCGCCAATCTCACCGGCCAGCCCGCCATCACCTTGCCTCTCGGTGTTACGCCGACCGGGTTGCCCATCGGTGTGATGCTTGCGGGGCGCCCCGCAGGGGAGGCTGGGTTGCTCGCGCTCGCGGGTCAGCTCGAAGCCGCCCGACCATGGATCGACCGCCACCCGGAGTGCTGGTGACATCTCTTGATCCGGTGCTGGCCGAGCTCGCGGCAGCCCATGGCGTAGCCGCTTTCTTTCACGACTGGCGCGGTGGCGAGCGGCAGGTCTCGCAGGCTGCTGTCGTGTCTGTGCTTGCGGCGCTTGGCGTCGACGCGAGCACACCCGAAGCGGTCCGCGACGCGCTCGCCCGCACCCGTGATGGCCAGTGGCGCGACATGCTTGCGAGTTACCTGGTCGTGCGCGGCGGCGCGACAGCGAGAGTCGCGGTGCACGTGCCGCACGGTGAATCCGTCACGCTCGACCTCGAACTCGAAAGCGGCGTTCTGATTTCGCTGACCCAGTTGATGATCTGGGTCGATCCGCATGACCTCGACGGCGAGCTGATCGGCGAGGCGACGTTCGAAATTCCGGACGACGTCCCGCTCGGTTATCACTACCTGCACGCGAAATCGGGGGAGCGCGGCGCGCGGTCGCAGCTCATCGTCGTCCCGGATCGGCTCGTTGACCCGCCCGGGCGGCACTGGGGATTCATGCTGCAGCTCTACGCGGTGCGATCGCGCGATTCGTGGGGCATGGGCGACCTGCACGATCTCGCCGACCTCGTGACGTGGAGCGGGCGCGATCTTGGTGCGGACTTCGTACTGGTGAATCCGCTGCACGCGGCCGGCCCGGTCGCGCCCATGGAGCCGTCGCCGTATTACCCGTCGAGCCGCCGGTTCGTGAACCCGATCTATCTGCGCGTCGACGACGTGCCCGAGGTTGCGTCGTTACCACCGGAAGACGTCGAGGCGGTCGCAAGCGTTCTACGTGCTCAGAACGTCGTTGACGAAGACCTCGATCGGGACGTCGTGTGGTCAGGGAAGCGCGAGATTCTTGAACGTGCGTTCGCCGTCCGAAACGACGATGGTCGCGGTCCGTTCGAAGATTTCGTCGCCGCTCAGGGTGACGCGTTGCGCGACTTCGCAACGTGGTGCGCGTTGGTCGATCGGCACGGAGCAGCAACTCGCGAGTGGCCCGTCGAGCTGCAGGACGTGCGGTCGACGCAGGTCGCTGCTTTCCGTGAAGCTGAGGCTGGCCTCGTCGAGTTCCATGCCTGGCTGCAGTTCTTGTGCTCACAACAGCTGAACTCAGTGCAGGCGGCCGCCGGCGCGGCCGGTATGGGCATGGGTGTGGTGAACGACCTCGCAGTCGGTGTGAGTCGCGAGGGCGCCGACGCCTGGACCTACAAGGACGCGCTCGCGCACGGTGTTGCACTGGGGGCGCCAGCGGACATGTACAACCAGCAAGGGCAGACCTGGAACCTGCCACCGTGGCGCCCGGACGTGTTGGCCGCATTGGGCTTCGCGCCGTTTCGCGATCTGGTGCGCGCATCGTTTCGGCACGGTGGCGGCCTGCGCATCGATCACATCATCGGCCTCTTCCGGCAGTGGTGGGTGCCCGAAGGCGCGACGCCGGCCGACGGCACGTACGTGCGGCTCGACCACGAGGCGATGGTGGGCATCGTGATGCTCGAGGCGGCGCGAGCGGGCGCGGTTGTGATCGGTGAGGATCTCGGCAATGTCGAACCGTGGGTGCGCGATTATCTGCGCGAGCGAGGCGTGTACGGCACCTCGATTCTGTGGTTCGAGCACGACGACGCCGGCCAGCCGCGTGCACCGGCGCTTTGGCGCGAACTGTGCCTAGCGAGTGTGACCACGCACGACCTGCCTCCGACCGCTGGGTACCTCACGGGTGAACACGTCGAACTGCGCTACGAGCTTGGTCTGTTGGAGCGCCCGATCGAAGAGGAGCGCCGAACTGACGAGGCAGCGCGGGTCGCATGGCTGAATGCACTGGTCGACGCGGACCTTCTCGACGCAGACGTCGTGGCCGCGGTGACGAAGGTCGCCGAGCCGGGCACGGTGTCGCCGCGACGCGACAACTTCCATACCAGGGTGGAGCCATACGTCGATCGCATCGTGGACGGGCTGTACGCGTACTTGGCCGCGACGCCGGCCCGTCTGATCGGCATCTACCTGCCAGATGTCGTGGGGGACCGTCGCCCGGTGAACCAGCCAGGGACGGTCGATGAGTATCCGAACTGGCGGGTGCCGATGGCTGACGAAAAGGAACGGCCGGTGCTGCTCGAAGAACTAATGGCGTCGCCCCGCGCCGCGCGGCTGGCGCGTTTGGTAAGCGGCCTCAAAACGTGAACCCCGCAGGTGGCAGCAGCTGGCAGCAGCTGGCAATGGGTGAGTGCTGAGCTGATGCCCGGGCGAACCCGCGTGCTGAATGTGCAGCCGGTATCCGTTACGGTGGCAGCTGTGAGGACGCCTCGACGACTGCGACCGGTCGCTGCTGGAGCGGCACTTCGATGTGCAGCCATCGCGAGCGTCGCCGTTGCGGCCCTCGGGTCTGCCGTGCTGGCGGCGGGGCCAGCGCTCGCGATCGGCGAGCGTGGCGATCCCGGTCACAAGCTCCCTGCGATCGAGACCGTTGCAATCTTCGTCGGCATTCCGGTGGGCGTTGCCGCCGTGATCGCGTTCCTCGTCTTCCTTCCCTCCATCGTGAGCGGCCCGCGCTATCGGCCGGGTCGCCCATGGACCGCCACCTCGAGCTGGTTCGGCGAGCCGCTGGGCAGCGAGACCGCCGCGGCCTCCATCACCACGTTGCCGCCGGCCACTCTCGACGGGGGTGGCGCAAGTGCCCGCTGGTAGCGCCTTCACGTCGAACCAGAGCGACGAAATCCGGCATGCAGTCGTCACGGCCGGCCAAGAGACCGGCCTGCAGTTCTTCGTCTACGTCGGTCAGGTAACCGGTGACGTTCGCGCCCATGCCCTGCGTCGGCACGCCGCTCTCGGTGCCGTTGCTGAGTTCGCGATCCTCGTACTCGTCGAGCCCAATGCGCGCCGGGTCGAGATCGTCACTGGTGACACGGCCCGCCGCCGCCTCGATGACCGCGCGGCCGGACTCGCCAGCCTGGCGATGGCCACCTCGTTTGCCGGCGGCGACCTCACCGGCGGCATCGTGAACGGCATCCGGATGATGGCGCAAGCCGCCGCGCGGCCACCCGTGCTCCACGAACACGACGGCGACTAGCTCAACCCCTCGCCGTCCCGGGACGTGACTTGCTAGTGAGTTGGTGCGGCGGCTGTTGCTGCTGCAGTATCGCGTGCGCGTGCTCGTAGCGCACGGGCCATCGTGTCTTGGTGTTCGAGCAAAATGCGACGAAGGCCGGACGGCGGTTTGCTGGTCTCCAGATAGTTGTCGACGAGGTCGATCGTTGACTGGTCGATGACCAGGTAGGGGAACATGCCCTCGGCGATCGTGCGCGCGGTGTCGCCGGTTCGATCGCGCCAGACGGCGGCCAGCTCGTCGAAGTACCGCTGCCTGAACGTCGCCAGCAGCGCCAGCTGGCTCGGCTGCTGGAAGCCGATGATGATCGCCGACAGTTCCGCGTTATGGGTGTCGTCGTTCTCCATGACCGCGGCCCAAGCCAGCTCTTTCGCCGCCGGATCAGGCAGCGCGGCGCGCACGGCGGCCGCATGCCGTCGTCCGGCTGCCGTGTTGTCTCGCTCGAGTTCTGCATCGATCTCGGCGGTGCCCACGCGACCGTGCGCTGCCAACCTGCCGAGCAACGACCACCGCAGGTCGGTGTCGAGCGCCAGCCCGGCGAACTCGGTCTCGCCGGCGAGCACCGACGCGACGACGTCGACGTAGGTGGGTGAGTTGGCAGTCGCCGCCAGCGCCCGGATCAGCGTCAGCTGGTAGTCGCTACCCGGCTCGGCGCCATGCAGGTGGGCGTGGCAGGCGGCAGCGATCGCGTCGAGGCCGGTGTCGCGGAAGTCAGGGTCGGACCATCGCTCGACGGCCAGCCGCGCCTGCCGCAGCACGCTTTGCAGCACTCCGATGTCGGTCTCGGTGTCGAGCAGGTGGATCACCAAGCGCACGTAGTCGCGCGCGGCCATCTCGGCGTCGCGAGTCATGTCCCACGCAGCCGCCCAGCACAGCGCGCGGGGCAGCGACGCGTTGAGCTCGCCGATCGCGTCGGTGACGGTGACCAGCGAACGCGCGTCGAGCCGGATCTTGGCGTAGGCCAGGTCGTCGTCGTTCACCAGCACCAGGTCAGGCCGGGGAGTGCCAATGAGCTCGGCGACCTCGGTGCGTGCTCCGACGACGTCGAGTTCGATCCGGTTGGTGCGGTCCAACCCGGCGTCGGTTCGGTTGTAGAACCCGATCGCGAGCCGGTGCGACCGCAATGTCGGATGGTCCGCAGGTGCCTCTTGCAGCACCGCGAACGACGTGATCAGCCCCTGCGCGTCGGTCTCGATTTCGGGGCGAAGCGTGTTGATGCCCGCGCTTTCGAGCCACTCCTTTGACCACGCCGAGAGGTCACGGCCGGAGGCCGACTCGAGCGCGCGCAACAGGTCGTGCAGCGTGCTGTTCCCCCAGGCTTTGTCATCGAAGTAGCGGCGCAGGCCCGCGAAGAAAGCGTCGCGGCCGACCCATGCGACGAGCTGCTTGAGGACAGCTGCCCCCTTGGCGTAGGTGATGCCGTCGAAGTTGGTCTCGACGGCCTCGATGTCGACGATGTCGGCAGCGATCGGGTGTGTCGTGGTCAGCTGGTCCTGACGGCAGGCCCAGGTCTTTTCCTCGTTGGCAAAGGTGGTCCAGGCATCTGGCCAGCGGGTCGCTTCGACCGTCGCGAGGTTCGCCATGTAAGTAGCGAACGATTCGTTGAGCCACAGGTCGTCCCACCAGCGCATGGTCACGAGGTCGCCGAACCACATGTGCGCCATCTCGTGCAGGATCGTGCCCGCGCGGCCTTCGTACGCGGTGTCGGTTACTCGCGACCGAAAGACGTAGTCCTCGAGGAACGTCACCGAGCCCGCGTTCTCCATCGCGCCCGCGTTGAACTCAGGCACGAAGAGCTGGTCGTACTTGCCGAACGGGTAGGGGCGCGCGAACTGCTGTTCGAAGAACGCGAAACCCTGCTTGGTAACCAGGAAAACGTCGTCGGCGTCGAGGTAAGTAGCCAGCGAGAGGCGGCAATACACGCCGAGCGGGATGTCGCCGGTAACGCCGTGATGGACGTCGTGCACCACGTGATACGGCCCCGCGATGACAGACGTGACGTACGTCGACAGCGGGGGCGTGGGCGGAAAATGCCAATGGCCGGACGTCGTGGTGTCTGGGTTTTCAGCGAGCTGCTCGGGCACGACGTCAGGCGCTGTCACCGAGACGACTTGCCAGTCGCCGGGAGCGATGACGTCGAGTTCGAAGGTGGTTTTCAGATCGGGCTGGTCGAAGCAGGCATAGACCCGATGCGCGTCGGCCGTCTCGAACTGCGTGTAGAGGTAGACCCGTCCGTCGACCGGATCCGTGAAGCGGTGCATCCCTTCGCCGCTGTGCATGTAGCGGCACTCGGCGACGATCTCGAGTTCGTTGTGTTCGGCGAGATTGCTCAACCGAAGCCGGTCGGCCTCACGGTTCGTCGCGGGCTCGATCGCCACCCCGTTCAGGGTGATCGACCGGATCTCGTCTGCCACCAGATCGACGAACGTCGAAGCACCCGGTTCGCGGCAGCTGAAACGGATTGTGGTCGATGAGAGGAAGTGGTCCGGCTTCGCGGCGCCGGACGTGAGGTCAAGGAAAACGATCGTCTCGAGAGCGGGCACCGGTTCTGCCTCGCCCGAGACCGGGCCGATGAGGCGCGCCCGTTCGGTCGCCTCGTCACGGCTCAGGTTGTTGCCTGGCACCGGTCGGGAGCCTTTCTGTCATTCGTGCGGTAGAACGATCTTCGCACGATCGGGATGGCAGTTGCCAAACGTACCCGCGTGGTGTCTCGCGTGTGGCGCGGCAGGGGTATGGCGCGTGTGGCGCGGCAGGGGTGTGGTGCGCACGGCGGGCGTGGCAGACTGCCGCAGGTGCGCGTCTACTTGGGTTCTGACCACGCCGGGTTCGAGTTGAAGAGCCACCTCATCGGCTGGCTGACAGACAACGGCCACGAGCCGGTCGACTGCGGTCCACCGACCTACGTCGAGGACGATGACTACCCGCCCTACATCATCGCCGCCGCGATCGCCACGGTGGCCGATCGGGGCAGCCTCGGCATCGTCATAGGGGGCTCCGGCAACGGCGAGGCGATTGCCGCGAACAAGGTCAAGGGGGTCCGAGCGGCACTCGCCTGGAACGACGACACTGCGACCCTTGCGCGCCAGCACAACGACGCGAACGTGGTCAGCATCGGGGCTCGGCAGCACACCATCGGCGAAGCCACCAGACTCGTCGAACTGTTCCTCGCTACCGACTTTTCGGGCGAGGAACGGCATGTGCGGCGACTCGCGGAAGTTACTCGCTACGAGGAAACCGACGTCGCGCCACCGTTGCCGGATTCAGCTACTTCCTGAGGCGAAGCGTCCTGCGGCGAACTGTGGATCGTTGGTCGGGCTGTCGGCTCCGGCTTAGCCAATGCGCGCACGACATCGTCCGGCGTTGGTCGCGAGACGTCGCGGGCGCGCAAGGCGCCGACGATGCCGACCTGGGACGGACCTGCACCGACCAGCCCGCGCAAGGCGCCTGCGCCCGCAGCGGTACCGGCGCCCGCACCCGTACCCGTACCTCCAGCTGAACCCGCGGCCGTACCCGCGGCTCCGCCCGCAGCTTTACCCGCAGGTTTTCCCGCACTAGGCCCTGCGCTGGGCTCGTGACGTCTGGGCATGGCCGAACTGTTCCACAGGTTGGGGGTGGATCGTTGCAGACTGCTTTGTCCGTTACGGCCCGTTACGCTGCCCGATCATGAGAAAGAGGCGCTCAGCGGCATCGGGGCACGGTGGCTGGGCCAGGGTGCGCGCGAGCCGCTGGTTGGCGCCCGCCACCGCCGTGTGGTGGCTGCTCGCGCTCGCCGTCGCGATCGGGCTGCTTTGTCCCGTCGTTGGCGCATACTGGCTGCCGCCGGTCGCGGAGGCGTTGCCGATCCTCGGTGGCGGGTTGCTGCTGCGCCGGCGTGAGTTGCTCGCGCTGCTCGTCGTCGCCGTGCTCGGGATCCTCTATGACGAGCTGATCCTGGGTTGGCACGTCGTGCGGGCCGGCCAGCTTGTCGTCGTCCTGGCAGTGGCCATCTTCGCTTATCGCTTGGCTCGCACCCGCGAAACGCTCGGAGTTCAGGGGTTACGCGGCGAATCGATGCTGTTGGAGTTGCGCGACCGATTGCGTGCACAGGGCGAAATGCCGGTGCTGCCGCCGGGCTGGCAGCACGAGATCGTCCTTCGTTCTGCTGGCGCCGGTTCGTTTGGCGGTGACTTCCTGGTTGCGGCGCGCACCGGTCAGGGCGCAGTTCTCGAGGTCGTTCTCGTCGATGTCTCTGGCAAGGGCGTCGACGCCGGCACCCGAGCGTTGCTGCTGTCTGGCGCACTTGGGGGTCTGCTCGGTGCCGTTCCACCCGAGCGGTTCTTGCCCGCAGCGAACGACTATCTGCTGCGCCAAGGGTGGAGCGAGGGGTTCGCAACCGCCGTCCATCTTGTTGTTGATCTGAGCACTGGTAACTACATCGTCGAATCTGCTGGGCATCCGCCTGCGGTGCATTTTGTGAAGGGCAGTGGCACGTGGCGGCTCATCGACAGTGAAGGGACCGTACTTGGTGTGCTGCCTGAAGCCAGCTACACGTCGGCGACCGGCGTACTTGGTTCGGGTGACGCGATGCTGATGTACACCGACGGCGTTGTCGAGACTGCAGAACGTGAGATTGCCGTCGGCATCGACAAGTTGATCGGCGAAGCAGAACGCCTGGTAACGCAGGGTTTTCGGGACGGCGCGAAGCAGTTGGTCGACAGAGTGGCGCCGGACGGCAGCGACGACCGTGCGCTCGTACTTATCTGGCGCGACTAGCCCGGCGCGACTGCAGTAGCCAGAGGGCGGATCAGCGGCATCACGACGTCGTCGAGTACCGCCTCCATGTAGGCCGGGTCGACGGGCGGCCCGAACGTCAGCAGCCGATGTACCAATAGGGCGGGACCGGCTTCGACCACGACTGGTTTGACAGCGTCGGCGCGCACGTCGCCGCGGGCGACTCCGCGCAGCAAGATCTCCGTCATCAATGCCTTGCGGGGGGCCAGCACTCTTTCGTGCAAGGTGGTGATGAAGTCATGGTCGTGCCCGAGTTCGCCCATCAGCGCTTGCATCGCACCACCGGCGGGGCTCGCCATCATCTCGAGCATCCTGGTGAAGATCTCGGCAAGGTCACTGCGAACGTTGCCGGTATCGCGCGGAAGTTTCAACGATGGCAGCACGTTGTCGAGGGTGTCGGCGACCAACTCTTCCTTTGACGGCCACCGGCGATAGATAGCGGCTTTGCCGGTGCGCGCAGCGGTAGCAACACCTTCGATTGTCATCGCACCGAATCCGACGGTGCTCAACTGCTGAAGGACGGCGTCGTAGATGGCAGTTTCGAGTGCCGCCCCGCGGCGCCGACAGCGAAACAGGGGCGGCGGTGCAGTCTTGTCAGCGGCCGTTGCTAGCGTCGTTGGTACCCGCGAACGTGCAGAACGTGCAGAGTGCACGGCTGCCTCCTCCCGCCAAATCTCAGTGACAAGGAACGGTTGCGTTCTCTATCTTAAGAACTGTAGCGTCGTGAGATAGTGAACGTTAGCGTTCCTTCGAGGAAAATGAGGAGATTCATGACGACCTCGACGCAAGTCGCCGTGGGCACGCCCGGTGCCGCCCGACGGGGCCACCACCCAGGCCTCGCACTCGCGGTCATCGCGACCAGCCAGTTGATGGTGGTGCTCGATGCCACGATCGTCAATGTCGCGTTGCCGACCATGCGCACTGCGTTGCACTTCTCGTACACGAACCTCACGTGGGTGTTGAACGCCTACACGCTGACCTTCGGTGGCCTGCTGCTGCTCGGTGGCCGCGCTGGCGACATCCTCGGCCGTCGCCGGGTCTTCATTTTCGGCATCGCGCTGTTCACGTTCGCGTCCTTCCTCGGGGGGCTCGCGACCGCGTCGTGGTGGCTGCTGGCCGCCCGGGCTCTGCAAGGTGTCGGTGGTGCGATCGCATCACCGACCGCGCTCTCGCTGATTACGACGAACTTTGAAGAAGGCGAAGAGCGCAACCGCGCCTTCGGTGTGTTTGCTGCCGTTTCCGGCTCTGGTGCTGCGATCGGTCTGCTCGCCGGCGGCATGTTGACGTCGTGGGTCTCATGGCGCTGGGTGCTCTTCGTGAACGTGCCGATCGGCATCTTCATCGCTCTTATCGCGCGGGAGTACATCAACGAGTCGGAGCCTCGGCCTGGCCGGTTCGACCTCGTCGGAGCAGTCCTCTCGACACTCGGTATGACGTCGTTGGTCTACGCGTTCATTCGAGCGTCGGGGACAGCCGGCTGGGGCGACTCGCTAACTATCTTGTGCTTCGTCGCGGCCGCAGTATTGCTCGGCGGGTTTTTCTTCAACGAGATGCGCAGCCCGCAGCCCATCACTCCGCTGCACATGTTCAAGAATCGAAATCGAACGGGCAGTTACGTCGTGATGCTGCTGTTAGCCGGTGCCCTGTTCGCGATGTTCTACTTCCTCACCGTGTTCGTGCAGAGCATCCTGCACTACAGCCCACTGAAGACCGGGTTCATGTATCTGCCACTGAGTATCGCGATCATCATCAGCGCGCAGATCTGCGCGAAGCAGCTGGTGAAGGTCGGGCCGAAGCCGTTCATGGTCGTCGGCGCGGTCATGTCCGCGGGCGCCCTCTACTGGTTATCACGCATCGACGTTCACAGCACATACCTTGCCAACTTGCTCGGCCCGCTCATCATCTTCGGCTTGGGTATGGGCTTCCTGTTCGTGCCGTTGACGATGATCGCGGTCTCCGGTGTTGAGCCTGAGGAAGCCGGCTCGGCGTCGGGATTGCTGAACGTGATGCAACAGGTCGGTGGCTCGCTCGGATTGGCGATTTTGACCACGGCGTTCGCAACCGCGCAGCGCCACGCGGCCGCCCATGGCGCGACCGGCAACGCCAAGCTCGCGCACGGGATCTCGACCGCGTTGCAGGTCTCGGTTGTGTTCGGCGTCGGGGCGATGCTCGCGAGCATCTTCCTGATCACTGCAAAGGCATCCGACCTCGATCCGTCAGCAATGCCAGGCATGGGCTAGTTGTGACCTGCCGTTAGTTATGACCTGCCGTTAGTTATGACAGAGGCTCGTGCCGTTGGGGCATAGCTGGTAGGTCCGCCCAGGCGTGAGTTCGTCGCGTTCGACGAAGCGGTAAGCCGCACCGGCGGCTCCTTTGCCGAGGATGACGACGTAGGGGGCACCCAGCTTCCAGCCGCCGTCATAGGCGCCGAAGGCGTCTGCCTCACCCGCTCGATAGCCAGCTTGGAACGCGGCCTGCGCTGCGCCCTTCGACCCGCTCGGCACCGTGTCGCCGATCTGCAACGACCTGCCCGCGGCGACGCCCTCCGCGTAGCCGGCGGCATTGCCCTGCGCGAAGCCGGGGTCATGAGCAGGTGCGGTTGCACGGCCGATGGCCACCCCCGCCGCGACCATGCCCACGACAACTACCGCGATCGCCGTGCCCCACAACCACATCCGTCGACGCTTCGTCATGCGCCAACCTTGCCCGACGTCGTCCGCGCTGACGAGAGGCGCGCTACTTGAGGCCGGTCGTCGCGATCGAGCTGACGAAGTAGCGCTGGCCGATGACGAACAGGAACAACACGGGTAGCTGACTCATCAACGTGCCTGCCATGAGTAGGGGCCAGTTGGTGAAATGGGCACTTTGGAAGGTCGCGAGCCCGAGCTGCACGGTCATCGTGCTCGGCGTTGACGTGACCACAAGCGGCCAAAGGAAGTCGTTCCACACGGAGAGAAATGTCAGCACCGCGACAGTCGTCAGCGGCGCCCCCATCAGCGGCAACAGAATGCGGGTGAGCACCCGCACTCGTCCGGCGCCGTCAATCATCGCGGCATCTTCCAGTTCGACAGGGAGGCTTAGAAAGAACTGGCGCAGCAGGTATATGCCGAAGGGTGTTACCAGGTTCGGCACGATCAACGCCGGCAATGTGTCAACGAGGCCGAGATGCTTCACGATCAGCAGTGTTGGAATCATCACGACCTGGAACGGCACCATCAGCGTCGCGAGCATCGCAAAGAACGCGAGCTGTCGGCCCGCGAAGTTGATGCGGGCGAAGGCGTAGCCGGCAAGGCTGCAAAAGAGCAGATTGCTGATGACACAAGTTCCCGACACGACCGCGCTGTTCAGCAGCCAGTGGCCGAACGGTGCCTGATCCCAGGCCTGACGGAAGTTGCCCCATCGCAGCGTCGCCGGCAGTCCAGGCGGAAATCTGCGGGTCTCGGCCTCCGTCGACAGGCTCGTAATGAGCATCCACACCAGTGGCACCAGCATCAGCGCCGCAAGTGGCGCCAGTACCAGATGCCACGGCGATGGACGCCGACCCCGGGCGAGTGTGGTCATGCGTCGGTCTTGGCGGCCGGGTCGCGCGCGACTCTCAGCTGCACGACGGTGACGATGGCAATGGCCACGAACAATACGACGGCGATCGCCGCGGCGTAGCCGGCGTGGAAGTAGGCGAAAGCTTCTTGGTAGAGGTAATAGACGACGACCGTCGTTGAGTCCAACGGGCCGCCCTTCGTCGTGACATAGACCTCGTCGAACAGCTGGAGTGCGTTGATAGTCAGCCAGACCACCAAGAACGCTGAGACTGGCCGAAGCAGGGGCACCTGGATGCGCCAGAACGCCGTCGTCTTGGAGCAGCCGTCAATCTGCGCAGCCTCGATCAGTTCGCGCGGTACGGATTGCAGGCCGGCCAGGAAAATCAGCGCGCCGAAGCCGACCCAGCCCCAGACGGTCATCGCGATGATGGCAAACAACGCGTCATGAGGCGACGAGAAGAAGCCGGACGTCGGCAGTCCGACCTTGTGCAACGTCGCATTGACGATTCCGTACTGCGGATCGAGGAGCCAGGTGAAGATCACACCAGTGGCCACCGTCGAGGTGACGACGGGTACGAACACGGCTAAGCGATACAGGGTAATGAAGCGGATCTTGCGGTTCAGGGCACCGGCGACGACGAGCGACAGCACCAAGGTGATGGGCACGAACAGCACGGTGTAGACGATCGTGTGGCGAATGGAGTCACGAAAGATCGGATCGTGGAGCAGTTGCTGATAGTTGTGCAGTCCCACCCATCGCGCCGGCGTTTGCAAGTCGTTGCGCTGAAACGACAAGACGAAAGCCCAGACGACCGGAACCATGCCGAACAAGGCAAGAAGCAGCACGCTCGGGCTGATCATGCCCCAACCCGCGAACTGGTCAGCCCGTCTCCGCGGATCGCGTCGACGGGCTGACGACGGCAGGATCGCCGCTCGGCGGCCGCCCGCTGATCGGCGGGACGGTAGCCGAATTGCTTGGCTCATTGACCCGCCAGGGCGCTCTCAACTTGGGACTTAGCCGCGTCGAGGGCCGCCTGCGGCTGCTTTTGGCCCAGGAGCACTGCTTGGACCATCTGGCCAATCGCCGTCGAGACTTGCGCGTACGACGTGATGTTGGGCCGCACGTGCTTCACGTTGTTCAGGTTATCGACGAACACCTTGTCGGACGGGTAAGTCGACAGGAACTTCGCATAGTCCGGCAGCGTCGTCTCCGATTGCCGCAACGGCAGGTCTCCGGTCGCGATCGCAAACTGCAGGTTGACGGCGGGCGAGGTCAGCCACTGCACGAACTTCAGCGCGGTCGCCGCGCGTGCACTCGAGTGGTCGAACAGCATGTAAAGGTCAGGCCCGGAGATTGTCTCGTGGTCGCCGTTGTCGCCGGGCAGGAACGTAACTCCGTATGAAACATCGGAGTTGATGCTGGAAAGGTCCCAAGGGCCTGTCCACAACATCGCAATCTTGCCGCTGTTGAAGAGATTCAGGTAGTTGTCGTTGCCACTGTCGAGATAGACAGACTTGTCGGTGACGCCCATCTGCTGAAGCAGTTGCAGTGCGGCAAGCCCAGCTGCGGAGTCGAACGCCGGTGCCTTGTTGTCCGGTGTCAGCAAGTCGCCGCCGGCCTGCCAGAGCAGCGCCAGGTAGCGCCAAACAGTGTCTTCGCTCCCGTCGTTGACGTAGGCCCAACCGAACTGCTGCTTCGACGCATCTGTCAGCTTCTTGGCGGCGGCCTCGAAGTCTTGCCACGTCCAGTCGTCGGTCGGGTCTGCGACGCCAGCGGCAGCGAACAGCTTCTTGTTGTAGACGAGGCTGAGGTTGTCGACCAGAGCTGGGACGCCGACGACCTTGCCATCGACGGTGGCCGCGGTGCGCTCCGACGGATAGAAGTCGTTCCAGTTGAAAGCCGTAGCGGCGACGTCGCTGGTCAGGTCGACGAGCTTCGGTTGCTTGGCAAGCTGAGCAGCGGACGAGCCGTACTCGTACGCGGCATCGGGGAAGTTGCCGGCGGTGAAGCCGGCAATCGTCTTCTGCAATGCGCCGTCGTTCCCGCCGTTGAAGAGAAGCGACACCTTTTCGGTCGGGTTCAGCTTGTTCCACTGGTCGGCCTGGACCTGGATCTCCTTGGCTTCGACGTCGGTGTATCCGTGCGACAGCGTGATGGAGGTCGCGCCGTTCGCCTGTGTGCCGCCGGAGGACGCTGCCGCGCCAGCGGATCCGGAGGACTTCGACCCCCCGGAACTGCACGCGGCGAGAGTCACGAGTAGCACGGTTGCACTGACGATAACCCGGGTGCGAGCACCGACCGCTTCCATCAAGGTCTCCTTCATCCGCGCACATTCGATCGCGATAGATGTGCAGAGTTGCACGTTTGCGCGGGCACGGTCAAGGTCTCTGCGAGCCGAGATCAGCCCGAAACACGCTCGAAACGCATCGAAAGCAGCGGCCGCCGCCTGCTACGCGGCGGCGGCCTTTGCGCGTAACGTGCACGGTATGCGGCAACAGGATCGACTCGGACTCATTCTTGAGCGTTTAAATCGGCAGGCGTCAGTGAGCGTGCCCGAACTGGCGGCGCAGCTCGAGGTCTCCCAGGCGTCGGTTCGACGCGATCTGCAGCTGCTCGAGAGCCAGCAGCTGCTCAGCCGCACCCACGGCGGTGCCGTCGCGTCGGGCGTGCTCTACGAACTGCCGATGCGGTACCGCGGTGGTCAGCGCCACGATGCCAAGCGGGCGATCGCCAAGCGTGCCGTGCAGTTACTCGGGCCCGAAGTCAGTTCCGTTGGCCTCAACGGTGGTTCGACAACGACCGAGGTCGCCAGGGCGCTGGCCACCCGCCCTGGCCTGCGGGTCGTGACGAACGCGCTGAACATCGCCTCCGAGCTCGCCGTCCGGTCGAATATCGACCTCGTGGTCTGCGGCGGCAGCGCGCGCTCGGAGTCGTATGAGTTGGTCGGCCCGCTGGCCGAGCTGACCCTGATGAACATCAACATCGAGGTCGCGATCATTGGTGTAGACGGCGTCAACGTCACGGCCGGCCTGACGACCCACCACGAGGTCGAGGCCCAGACGAATCGTTGCTTGCTTCGGGCTGCCGAGCGGGTGATTGTGGTCGCCGACTCGACGAAGATCGGTCGCCGCGGGTTCGCGCGCATTAGCGAGATCGGCGTTGTCGCCGACCTGGTTACCGACTCAGACGTGAAGGACAGCGACGTCGCCGAACTCGAACGCGCCGGCTTGCGCGTTCACCGGGCGGAGATCTGAGTCGCCGCGAACTACGGCCGCAGCGCCTCGGGGAGGCGATCGCGATGCGCCTCGACCATGGCGTCAGCTAGCTCGAAGATGCGGCCCGGCGAAAGCGTCGCGGAGGTGTTCGGGTCGACCATGAGCGCGTGCCGGATGTGATCGGGTCGACCCTCCGTGAATGCCCGCACGGTGAGCTCCGCAACAGCGAGAAACGCCTGGTTCAGCGCCGCGCATTGCGGTGGCAACGCGCCAACGGCGAGCGGGGCTACGCCAGACCCGTCGATCCTGCAGGGCACCTCAACCGGTGCGCCGTCCGGCAAATTACTGATGAGGCCCCGGTTCGCGACGTTGACCTGGATCTCACGTCGCTGGCCAGTGACGAGGCTGTGAATCACTTGTGGCGCGTACTCCGCCGCGTCCTCTTCGGGCTCGATGTAGTCACCAGCGGCGGCCTGAGGGATGAGTTGTTCGATCTCGGCGGCGTTTCTCGCACTGATGCCGACGTAGTCGCGTACGGGTATGCGCAGTCGCGCGATCTCTGAATCGTCGTGCAGGTACCACGGCACGTACTCCGCCGAATGCTCGCTCGTCTCAGTCGGATAGAAGCCCAGCCGCCGGTACATGTCCACCCGCACCCGCCGTTGTAGCTCGGGGTCAGCGTCGATGCGCGCATTGAGCAGCGGGTAGAGGTCGCGACCGTCGTGCTGCCACTCGAGGACCCACGCCTGATGATTGACGCCAGCGCTGCGAAAGGTGACCTCGTCGAACGGGACGCCGATGAGCTCGCTCAGATCGTGAATCGTCCAGTACACCGAATGGCAAAGACCGAGCACCTTGAGTGTCGGAAACGCCACCGACAAGTAGCCGATGTTCATGGCCATGGGGTTCGTGTAATTCAGCAGCCACGCCTGCGGGCAGACGTCGCTCATGTCTTGCGCCAAATCGTGCAGGAAACCAAAAGTTCGCAGCCCGCGGAAGATGCCACCAACGCCAAGCGTGTCAGCGATTGTTTGGCGGACCCCGAACCGCTCTGGTACGTCGAAATCCGTCAGGGTTGCTTGGTGGCCGCCAATGCTTACCGTGTTGATGACGAAGTCGGCGCCGCGTAGGGCCGCGCGCCTGTCAGCGGACCCAAGAACAACGGCCGCCCGACGGTGATGGGTCACGGCGATCCGGGCGAGTTGTTCAGCCAGAATCAGCCGCTGCGGGTCAACGTCGTGCATCATCAACGTGAGTTCGCCGACGTCAGGGTAGCTGAGCAAGTCGCGCAGGAGTTGCCGAGTGAACTCAGCGCTGCCGGCTCCTACAAAGCAGATTGTCGTCACGGAGGCAGCATCTCAAGGCTGCAGCAAATGAGCAAGCTTGCGCACTCTAAGTGATTGTCTCTGGACATTTCGCGCAGCAGCTAGCAGACTCGGGCCGTGATCGACGTCCTGGTGCTCGGCGACCTGAACCCAGACTTGGTGTTGCGTGGGGACGTCGTGCCCCGCTTTGGTCAAGCGGAGCAGTTGCTTGACGCGGCGACGCTGGTGTTGGGCGGCTCGGCGGCGATCATGGCGCACGCCCTTGCCCGACTCGGGCGCACGACTCGACTCGCAGCGTTGATCGGCGACGACAACTTCGGCGACATCGTGATCGAGTTGCTGACCGCACAAGGGGTTGATACTCAGGCCGTTAGCAAGGATCCCGATCGACCGACCGGTCTGACCGTCGTCCTGTCGCAGGGTCAAGAGCGTGCCGTTCTCACGTTCCCCGGCACGATCGCCGCATTGACTGTCGATCACGCCATTGCGGCGCTGGAGAGTGCAGCGAGGGACGGCGCGCGGCACCTGCACGTGTCGTCGTTGTTTCTCCAGCCAAGTCTCGCGGCCGGGTTGGCCGTGGTGTTCGAACGTGCGCACACACTTGGTCTTAGCACATCGCTTGACCCCAACTTTGATCCTGCGCAGCGATGGGTTGGAGTCGAGGAGCTACTGCCGCACCTCGACGTGTTCCTGCCGAACCGTTCAGAAACACTGGCGATCGCCGAGCGAATTGCCGGGCAATCGTTCGACGACGTGGCGGCGGCTGGCTTGCTGCTTGCCTCCCGTGGCCCCGTCGTTGTCATCACCGACGGCCGAAACGGCGCGCAGCAAGTAAATCCTGATGGCACCCAGTTTCGCGATGCTGGCGACCCTGTCGAAGCTGTCGACACGACGGGCGCGGGCGACACCTTCGCAGCCGCCTATCTCGATTCACTTCTGCGTGGGCTACCCGCGGCGGAGTGCTTGCGGCGTGCGGTGCTTGCCGGCGCGCTTTCAACGTCCGCAATCGGCGGCACCGCTGGGCAACCGACGCTTGACCAACTTGTACAGGTGACCCTCGATCATCGTGCTTTGACCACTGAGGATGCAGATGCCACACGTCAGCAGTGAAATCCGCCGGCAGCCCGAATCGTGGGCGCGGGCGACAGCTCTCGCGCCCACGGTGAGCGCGGCGCTGCCGCGACCCGGCGAGCGCGTCGCGGTCATCGGCTGTGGCACGTCCTGGTTCATGGCAGAGGCGTATGCCACGTTGCGCGAATCAACCGGCCATGGCGAAACCGACTTCTTCGCTGCTGCGGATCTGCCGTTGCACCGCAACTACGATCGGATGGTTGCGATCACCCGATCGGGTACCACCACAGAGGTGCTGTCGGCCCTCGCCGCAGTTTCGTTTCCAACGACGACGATCACCGCCGACGGGTCAAGTCCCGTCGTAGCTGCTGCTGATCAGTCAATCGTGCTCGACTTCGCCGATGAGCAGTCGGTCGTGCAGACGGTGTTCGCGACGACGGCCCTCATGCTGTTACGGGCGTCACTGGGTGAGCAACTTGGTGGAGTGATTTCTCAGGCAGAGCAGGTGCTTTCGGCTCCGCACGACGCTGCACTCGACGGTGCGCAGCAGTTCACGTTCCTCGGCCAGGGCTGGGCTCACGGGGTGGCGAGGGAAGCTGCGCTGAAGATGCGCGAAAGCGCGCAGGCCTGGACGGAGGCCTACCCGCAAATGGAGTACCGTCACGGGCCGATCTCGATCGCGGAGCCGGGTCGGGTTGTGTGGGTGTTTGGGCAGCCCGTTCGCGGACTGCTCGACGACATCAAAGCCACGGGAGCCGCGCTAATCTGCGATGAACTCGACCCGGTGGCCGATCTGGTCCGCGTCCAGTTGCTCGCAGTTCTTCTCGCCGAGGCCGGTGCTCTCGATCCGGACCGGCCTCGAAACCTGAGCCGGTCGGTCGTGCTCGAGACGCAGTAGCACTCATGCTGAAGACAACGGCGAGCTTGATGCGAGCCGCCACCGCGAACCGCACGCCCATTCTTGCGTTCAACGTCATCACGCTTGAACACGTCGAGGCTGTGTGCCGCGCCGCTGAGCGGACGAAGCGACCGGTGATACTGCAAATCAGCGAGAACGCGGTGAAGTACCACGGCGGTGCAGCCGCGCTTGCCGCAACGTGCCGCATCTTGGCCGACGAGACAGCTGCCGAACTCGCTTTGCACCTCGACCATGTCGAGAGTCTGGAACTCGCCTACAGCGCTCCCGCGCTCGGAGTGAGTTCGTTGATGTTCGACGCGTCGCGGCTGTCCGATGCGGAGAACACCGACACCACGAGAGCAGTCGCGGATTGGGCCCACGGGTATGGGCTCTTCGTCGAAGCGGAGCTCGGTGCCATCGGCGGCAAAGGCAATGCACACAGGCCGGGCGTGCGTACTGACCCAGACGATGCCGCAAGGTTCGTTGCAGCAACTGGAGTCGACGCGCTGGCCGTCGCTGTCGGCAGTAGCCACGCGATGACGGAGCGTTCTGGACAACTCGACCAAGAACTGATCGCGACCCTGGCAGTGGCGCTGCCGGTGCCGTTGGTCCTCCATGGCTCGTCGGGGATCGCGGACGCCGACCTGCGAGTTGCCGCCACGAAGGGGATCGTGAAGATCAACATCGGCACACTGCTGAACGTCGCGTTTACAGCGGCGGTTCGTGCCAGCCTCGCCGACGACACGGGCCAGGTCGATCCGCGAAAGTACCTGCACGCTGCCCGCGACGCGACGACTGACGCTGTGGCCGGAGTTCTAGAAGCGTTAGTCGGCGGGATCAGGTAGCGGACGCGGACTAAACCGGCACGAGTCCCCCGACGCGGTTGCGGCCAAGTTGCTTAGCGCGGCTGAGAGCCTCGTCGGCCTCTTTGATAACGGCGCTTGCTGATCGCGGGTGTTCGGCGTCCATCACGGCGACGCCACCACTGATGGTGAGGAACTCTCCGGAATCTCCGGCTTGTCGAACTGCAAGTCGCTCGACAGCATTGCGCATTCGCTCGACGGCCTGGATTCCGTTGGCGATCGACTGTTCGGGGAAAATGCAGAGGAACTCTTCGCCGCCATAGCGGTAGATCGCATCGCCGCCACGGGCCTCGGCTTTGAGCTGTAATGCCACCGCCTGCAGTATTCGATCGCCTGCGAGATGGCCGAAGGAGTCGTTGTAGGACTTGAAACGATCGATGTCGACCAGCGCGATGCAGTAACGATGCCGGTAACGGGTAACCCGCGCTTCGAGAAACTCGAGGTCCTCCTCGAGCGCCCGCCTGTTGCCCAAACGAGTCAGCTGGTCACGCCGGGAGATGGCGTTGAGACCATGATGAAGTTCATCCAAAGCGACCCGGTTGTGGGCCAGCTGGACGTGTAGTGCGATCAGCCTGGTGGCGGCGATCAAGCGGACCTGCAGGTCGTCAGGATTGAGCGGCTTCAGTAGATAGTCGTCGGCGCCGGCCGTCATACCTTCAAGGATTTCGCTGAGCAGGCGATGGCCGCTCATGATGATGAAGTAGACGTATCTGCTCGCGTCGTGCTCGCGTATTTTGCGACAAAGATCCGGGCCGGTGAGGCCCGGCATCATCAAGTCGCTGATGACGACATCAGGCAACTGCGACTGGAAAGCGCGCCAGGCCTGCTCGCCGTCGGAGACGGTGTGACATTCGTGGCCGAGGTTGCGCAAGGCCGACTTCACGATCAATCTCGAGCTCGCATCGTCGTCCGCCACGAGGATTCTCACAAACGGCGGGGCTCCTTCCGCGCAATCGCTGCCCTCGGGCGGCGTGTTGCCGCTCTCCAACAGAGCCGCCTGTAGTCCAGTATGCGGTATTTCATGACAATTCGGACAAGATTTCGGCGCTCCATGCTCCGACACACCCCGACCAGGGGGTGAATGAGGCTGGGATACGGTCGAGCGATGAATCCAAGGCGCCGATCGAGGGGTTCAGAGTCGTGATTGACCGCGTGGTTGAGGTTCAGCCTGCCGGCCGGCGCCTTGGTCGGGAGGACCAGCTGGCGTGGTGGCTCGCGGAGGTAGCGAGCGACCCAGTCGAGGTCGACGACGACGTGGCCGAAATGATCGCGAATCGGGTCATCGACAACGCCGGTGTGGCGATGGCGTCGCTGCGCCGGACGCCGGTTGTGAACGCGCGCGAACAGGCGCTGGCTCATCTGGCTTCTCCGGGTTCGACGGTGTTCGGTTCGCCCGAGGCAACGCGCGCCTCGTGTGAGTGGGCCGCGTGGGCGAACGCCGTCGCGGTACGTGAGCTTGATTTCCATGACACGTTTTTGGCCGCCGAGTATTCGCACCCGGGCGACAACATTCCGCCGCTTGTTGCGGTCGCACAGCATCGCGGGTTATCTGGTCGCGATTTGATCCGCGGGTTAGCGGCTGCGTATGAGGTGCAGATCGATTTGGCCACAGGCATTTCGCTGCACGAGCACAAGATCGATCACGTGGCACATCTCGGACCGTCTGTTGCTGCTGGCATCGGCGCGATGATGGGCCTGTCGACGGAGGTCATCTACCAGGCCATCGGGCAGGCGCTTCATACGACGACGGCTACTCGGCAGTCGCGTAAGGGTGAGATTTCCAGCTGGAAAGCCTATGCGCCAGCGTTTGCGAGCAAGGCGGCGATCGAAGCCATTGATCGGGCGATGCGAGGCGAGGGATCGCCGTCCCCGATTTATGAAGGCACTGATGGTGTCATCGCACAGTTGCTCGACGGCCCGAACGCGCATTACGTGGTGCCGTTGCCGGCGAAGGGTGAGTCGAAGCGCGCGATCCTGTCGTCGTATACCAAGGAGTACTCGGCGGAGTATCAGAGTCAGGCGCTGATCGATCTTGCACGGCACTTGCGCAGCCAGATCAGCGATTTGACGCAGATCCGTTCGATCCAGATCCATACGAGCCATCACACGCACTACGTCATCGGCACCGGTGCAAATGATCCGCAGAAGATGGATCCGCAGGCGAGCAGAGAGACCCTCGACCACTCGATCATGTACATCTTCGCGGTCGCGCTCGAGGACGGCAGCTGGCATCAGGAAGCGTCATACGCTCGCGACAGGGCGACGCGGCCCAGCACGGTCGCGCTGTGGCACAAAATCACCACAGTCGAGGATCCGGAGTGGACTCGGCGCTACCACGCTCATGACCAGTCGGAAAAGGCTTTCGGTGGCCGGGTCGTCATCACGATGGACGACGGATCTGTCGTTGAGGGGTCACTCGCGGTCGCCGACGCGCATCCGCTGGGTGCTCGTCCTTTTGCGCGCCAGCAGTACATCGCAAAGTTCGCGTCGTTGGCCGACGGCATTGTGGCGGACGCCGATCAGCGGGCCTTCCTTGACACCGTGCAGCGATTGCCAGAGCTTGGTTCGGCCGACCTGGTCGGCTTGTTTCCGCGAGTGCCGTCGGCTTACCTTGCAGATCTCAGACCGGCGAGGGGATTGTTTTGACTATTGCTCCGAGCACGTCGGCCGCCGATCGACGCGCTCGCTTTCGAGAGCTCCTCGCCAGTGGGCGTTTGTTGAGGTTTCCGGGCGCGATCAGTCCGCTGACCGCGGTGTTGATCGAGGAGCTCGGCTTCGACGGCGTCTATGTGTCTGGCGCTGCACTTTCCGCCGATCTTGCGCTGCCCGACATCGGGCTGACCACGTTGAGCGAGGTCGCCAACCGGGGCGAGCAAATCGCCCGGGCCACCGATCTGCCGACTCTCATCGATGCCGACACCGGCTTCGGCGAGCCGATGAATGTCGCGCGCACGGTGGAAATACTGGAAGACCGCGGGCTGGCAGGTTGTCACCTGGAGGACCAGGTCAACCCCAAGCGGTGCGGGCATCTTGACGGCAAGACGGTTGTCCCTATGCAGGAGATGGTTCGCCGGGTCAAGGCGGCGACGTCGGCGCGGCGCGACTCGAACTTCGTCGTGTGTGCGCGAACCGACGCTCGGGGGATCGATGGGCTCGACGCGGCTATTGAGCGCGCGAAATCCTACGTCGATGCCGGCGCGGACATGATCTTCCCGGAGGCACTCGCCGATGAAGCCGAGTTCGCCGCCTTCCGCGCCGCGATCGACGTGCCGCTACTCGCGAACATGACCGAGTTCGGCAAGTCGAAGTTGCTGACCGCCTCGACCCTTGAATCGCTCGGCATCAACGTGGTGATCTACCCCGTCACGTTGCTGCGGCTCGCGATGGGCGCGATCGAAGATGGCCTGCGAACTATTCTGCGCGAGGGCACTCAGGAGTCCCTTGTCGACAAGATGCAGACGCGCAGCCGCCTGTACGAACTTGTGCACTACGACGACTATGCGGCGTTCGATGCCGACATCGTCAACTTCCGTCCCTGAGCGTGCCTGACCAACGAGTGGGAGCAAGTCGTGCCTGAAGTCGATCCCGAGGTACACAAGGGTCTTGCCGGTGTCGTCGTCGACGTCACCGCTGTGTCGATGGTCAACGCCGAGACGAACTCGTTGACCTATCGTGGCTACCCCGTTCAGGAGCTCGCAGCCTCGTGCAGTTTTGAAGAGGTCGCTTACCTGATCTGGCACGGCGAGTTGCCGAGCGACGCACAGTTGGATGAGTTCACTCGCGCCGAGCGCGCGTTGCGTGTCGTGGATCCCACCGTCTTCGAAGTTTTGTCCGCACTGCCCGTCGATTGCCACCCGATGGACGTGCTGCGCACCGCAGTCAGCGTCATCGGTGCGTCCGATCTGACGTTCGCAGACGCCAGCGCGGCCGCGAACCTCGACCGATCCCTGAGTTTGATGGCGAAGCTGCCGAGCATCGTCGCGTTCGACCAACGGCGCCGACATGGCCAAAAGCCGCTCGCCCCTGACCTGGAACTCAGCTTCGCGGCCAACTTCCTGCGCATGTGTTTCGGCGACGTGCCCGAACCAGAAATCGTGGCAGCCTTCGAAGTCTCACTGATCCTCTATGCCGAGCACGGCTTCAACGCCTCGACCTTCACTGCGCGCGTGGTCACCTCGACCATGTCCGACCTGTACAGCGCCGTTACCGCAGCGATCGGCGCATTGAAGGGCCCGCTACACGGCGGCGCGAACGAAGCCGTCATGTACATGCTGCTCGAGATCGAGGAGCCAACCAAGGCCGCGCAGTGGATCCACGACGCGCTCGCCCGCAAAGCGAAGATCATGGGCTTTGGCCACCGCGTCTACAAGCACGGTGACTCCCGCGTGCCGACTATGGCGAAATCGCTGGAGAAGGTCGCGGCCCTGAAGAATGCCGACAAACTGATGGCGCTCTACACCGAAACTCAAGCAGCGATGCTCGCCGAGAAAGACATCTACCCCAACCTCGACTTCCCGACCGGCCCGGCGTACTACCTGATGGGTTTCGACATCCCAGTCTTCACACCACTGTTCGTACTGAGCCGCATCACCGGCTGGACAGCCCACATCATTGAGCAGCAGAACTCGAACTCACTCATCAGGCCGTTGAGCAAGTACGTCGGCCCTGAGCAACGATTGGTGCCGCTCCACTAAGCGTGCTCGGGCACTGATTGTCTGGCATCGTGTGCGCGTGCGCAGCATCTGTGTCTGGCGCCAATGCTCACCACATCGGGCATCTTCGCGAACCGCGAGCGTTTCGGCCGCGGGTTTCTTGATCCTTGGCCTCATCCTTGGTCGCGGCCGAACGGGGAAGGCGTAGACACGAGAGCCTGCGATCTGCAGTATTCGTCCCCGTGCGCCTCAACGAATTTCCCAGGTACGAACTGAGCTTCGGCCCGAGCCCGGTCCATCCGCTCAAACGGCTGTCGCAGCACCTCGGCGGTGCCCAAATCTGGGCCAAGCGCGAGGACGTCAGCAGCGGTCTCGCCTACGGCGGCAACAAGATTCGCAAACTGGAGTACATCGTCCCCGACGTGCTCGCGTCTGGCGCCGACACCCTCGTCTCGATCGGCGGGTACCAGTCCAACCACACCCGGCAGGTTGCGGCCGTCGCCGCACACCTCGGGCTGAAATGCCGCCTCGTCCAGGAGAAGTGGGTCCCGTGGGACGACCCGGTCAACGACAAGGTCGGAAACATCTTGCTGTCGCGCATGATGGGCGCCGACTCTCGTCTGAATCCGGCCGGTTTCGACATCGGCATCCGCGACTCGTGGCGCGAAACGCTCGCCGAGGTTGAGGCTGAAGGCGGCGTGCCGTATGCCATCCCCGCGGGCGCGAGCGAGCACCGTCTCGGGGGATTGGGCTTTGCGAACTGGGCGTTCGAGGTAGCTGCGCAGGAGAAGACCCTCGGCGTCCACTTCGACACGATCGTGGTGTGCACCGTTACCGGCTCGACGCACGCAGGCATGATCGCTGGCTTTGCGGCGCTGGAGGCTGAGACCGGTGTGAAGCGACGTGTCGTTGGCATTGATGCCTCGGCGACGTTGGAGAAGACCCGCGATCAGGTCAGGCGGATCGCTTCACACACCGCAGAACTCATCGAGCTCGGCCGCGACTTGCGCGATGACGAGACGATCGTGCTCAAGGGTTGGGCAGGAGAGGTGTACGGCATTCCGGTCGACTCGACGATGGAGGCCATAAAGCTCGGTGCCCAGCTCGAGGCCATGATCACCGACCCCGTCTACGAAGGTAAGTCGCTGGCCGGCCTCATTGATCTGGTCAAGGAGCGGGAGATCTCCAAGGACTCGACCGTGCTCTACGCACACCTAGGCGGCCAGCCCGCGATCAATGCCTATTACAAGTTGTGGGAACCGACCTGAGCTGGGAGTTGGGGAGCGGGTGACCGGGATCGAACCGGCATGGCCAGCTTGGAAGGCTGGGGCTCTGCCATTGAGCTACACCCGCGTAACAGAGCTACACCCGCGTAAACGGAGCTACACCCGCGTAACAGAGCTACACCCGCGAGCGGATCGACCGCGGGCGCCTAGACTACCGGGCTACGCCCCGGGGCGTAGCGTAGTGGCTAGCGCGCCTGCTTTGGGAGCAGGAGATCGGGAGTTCGAATCTCCCCGCCCCGACTGGTACCGCCTCATCCTTCGGTAGCCTCGTCGTCCGCCCTTATTTTCCGACCGTCACTGCCCAGGGAGCTGCTGTCCGTGAAGAGCGAAGTCGAGACCCTGAGTCCGACCAGGGTCAAGCTCACCGTCGAGGTGCCTTTCGAGGAGCTGACGCCGAGCGTCGATGCTGCTTACCGCAAGGTCGCGGGACAGATCCGGATCCCGGGTTTTCGTCCCGGCAAGGTTCCCGCGCGCATCGTCGACCAGCGAATCGGTCGCGACGTCGTGCTTGACGAGGCGGTCAACGATGCGATCCCTCAGTTCTACGGACAGGCCGTCGAGGCGGCGGACGTCCGGGTGCTCAGCCAGCCCGAGATCGAAGTCATCAGCTTCACGGACGGCGAGCAGCTGACGTTTACGGCGGAGGTCGACGTCCGGCCGGCTATTGAACTACCCGAACTCACGCAGCTGCCGATCACCGTTGACGACGTCGAGGTCACGGACGCGGACGTCGATGAGCAGGTGAAGGCGCTCGCCGACCGCTTCGGAACGCTGACCTCGGTCGAGCGACCGGTCGAAGCTGGCGACTTCGTCAGCATTGACCTGAGCCTCAGTGCCGACGGCGAACCCATCGAAGACGGCACCGCCACCGGCCTGTCGTACGAGGTCGGCAGCGAGGGGTTGGTCGAGGGCCTCGACTCGGCGCTGCTGGGTCTGTCGGCGGGGGAGTCAGCCGAGTTCGACACCGCACTGGGTGGTCCACTGGCCGCCGCCAAGGGGCGCGCGTCTGTCACGGTCCGCAGCGTGCGGACCAAGCAGTTGCCGACCCTCGACGACACCTTCGCCCAGGAAGCCAGCGAGTTCGACACCCTCGACGAACTGCGCGGTGACTTGCGGACCCGGCTCGAGCGAGTGAAGAGGCTCGAGCAGGGCATGCAGGCCCGCGACAACGTTCTTGAGGCACTGCTCGGCAAGGTCGAGATCCCACTGCCGGAGCGCACAGTCGAAGACGAGATCCGCAACCGCCGCGACTCACTCGAGCAGCAATTGGCCGCAAATGGGCTCGACCTCGATGCCTATCTGAGGTCGCAGGACGAGTCGCTGGAGGCTCACGAGGCCCATACCAAGGTCGATGTCGAACGCGACCTGCGGGCCCAGTTCGTGCTTGACGCGGTCGTCGTGAAGGAGGAGCTCGGCATCGAAGAGGCCGAGTTGACCGAATACATCGTCCGCCGCGCCTCGCGGGCTGGCGTTAGTCCCGACGATTACGCCCAGCAGCTGGTGCGCAGCGGGACGGTTCCGCTCGCTGTCGCCGACGTGTTGCGAGGCAAGGCGCTCGCTTACGTTCTCGAGAATGCGGTCGTCACCGACGCGTCCGGGCGGACCGTCGACCTGAATCGTCTCGAGCAGGACGTCGCCGCCGGGTCTGCGTGACCGAGGTAACGGCGCGCCTGGCAGGTATTGGCCGAGGTGTCACGGGGGTGCGCCTACAGCGAACAGTGCGCGAGAGTGTCCCGCTGAACACGATTGGCCGGTTAGGGTCGGATCGTTGGCTCCCGATAACTCCAGTAGGCACGTCGCACGTGCGTTGCAGTGCTCAGGCGTACGTCCGACCAGCGAAGACGAGCAGGTGAAGAACGTGGCGCTGTACTCCCCGGCCTCCGGTTCGGTTGACGATCCGCAAGGGCGGATGCCGTCCTCTGGCGTGTCCCCCGACGACGACGTTTTCAACAAGCTGCTGAAGAACCGCATTGTCATTCTCGGCTCGGTCGTCGATGACGCGATCGCCAACAAGATCTGCGCGCAGCTGCTGTTGCTTGCTGCCGAAGATCCCGAGCGCGAGATCTACATGCACATCAACTCACCCGGCGGCTCCGTCGACGCCGGCATGGCGATCTACGACACCATGCAGTACGTCCCGTGCGACGTAGCGACTGTCGGCATGGGCCTGGCAGCCTCGATGGGCCAGTTCCTCCTGTGCGCCGGCGAGCGCGGCAAGCGCTACGCGCTTCCGCACGCGCGAATCATGATGCACCAGCCGTTGGGCGGCATCGGTGGTTCGGCTTCCCTCATCGCGATCCAGGCCGAGCAGATGCTCTACACCAAGAAGAAGCTTCAGGAACTGACCGCGCAACACACCGGCCAGACTGTCGACCAGATCGAGAAGGACTCCGACCGCGAGCGTTGGTTCTCGGCCGAAGAGGCGAAGGACTACGGCTTCGTCGACCACGTGGTGCGCAGCGCCCGCCAGGTTCCTACCGAGACCACCGCGGTCTCCTGAACAGCGAGGACGTTTCCGTGAATTCGTACGTGCCACCTGACCTCTTCGACGTCACCGTCGATCGCGCGCGCAGCCTTGCCGGGGCGATGCGCCCGGAGAGCCGTTACATCATTCCCGAGTTCCGCGAGCGGACCAGTACGGGCGACCGAATCCACAACCCGTATACCAAGCTGTTCGAAGAGCGGATCATCTTCCTCGGCGTCCAGGTCGATGACGTTTCCGCCAACGACGTCATGGCGCAGCTGCTGACGCTTGAGTCGATGGACCCTGACCGCGACATCCAGCTCTACATCAACTCACCCGGTGGCTCGTTCACCGCACTCACCGCGATCTACGACACGATGCAGTTCATCCGGCCTGAGGTGCAGACGATCTGCATGGGCCAGGCCGCCTCGGCTGCCGCGGTGATTTTGGCAGCCGGCGCCAAGGGCAAGCGGATCGCGCTGCCGAACTCGCGAATCCTGATCCACCAGCCGTCCAGCGAGGCCGGCGGCCAGGCCAGCGACATCGAAATCGCCGCCCGCGAGATTCTGCGGATGCGCTCCCTGCTGGAGTTCATGCTGGCCAAGCACACGGGTCGCACCGAGGCCCAGGTTCGGATCGACATCGAGCGCGACAAGATCCTCACCGCCGAGGAAGCCGTCGAGTACGGCTTGATCGACGAGGTCATCGTCAGCCGCAAGCTCACCCTCGCGGCCGCTAAATAACGGTGCCAAGCCACTCGACGTCCCGGTAGCCAGCCGGACACGCCGTAACAGACCCGCAGCTGGCCCCAAGGCGGTACCTTCGGAAGTACGGCTGTACCACCGAGTAAGAGCAGCTAGCCCGATTGGTTCCAGGCAATATTCAGCAGGTCCGGTACGGCAGTCCCATAGCGCAGGTCCGACGGTCAGGAGACGCATCCGGTGGCACGCATAGGTGACGGCGGCGACCTGCTCAAGTGCTCTTTCTGCGGAAAGAGCCAGAAGCAGGTGAAGAAGCTCATCGCGGGCCCCGGCGTCTACATCTGCGACGAATGCATCGACCTGTGCAACGAGATCATCGAGGAAGAGCTGTCGGAGTCGGCCGACCTGAAGTGGGACGAGCTACCCAAGCCCCGCGAGATCTACGACTTCCTCGAGCAGTACGTCATCGGCCAGGACATCGCGAAGAAGGCTCTGTCAGTCGCGGTCTACAACCACTACAAACGGATCCAGGCGTCGGGCAAAGAGTCGCGGACCGGCAGCGACAACGTCGAGTTGGCCAAGTCGAACATCTTGCTGATCGGCCCGACCGGTTGCGGGAAGACGTACCTGGCGCAGACGCTCGCGCGGATGTTGAACGTGCCGTTCGCAATCGCCGACGCCACCGCACTGACCGAAGCCGGCTACGTCGGCGAGGACGTCGAGAACATCCTGCTGAAGCTGATCCAGGCCGCTGACTACGACGTCAAAAAGGCCGAGACCGGCATCATCTACATCGACGAGATCGACAAGATTGCCCGCAAGAGCGAGAACCCCTCGATCACCCGTGACGTGTCCGGTGAGGGTGTGCAGCAGGCGCTGCTCAAGATCCTTGAAGGGACGACGGCCAGCGTGCCGCCGCAGGGTGGTCGCAAACACCCGCATCAGGAGTTCATCCAGATCGACACGACCAACGTCTTGTTCATCGTGGGCGGCGCGTTCTCCGGTCTCGAGAAGATCATCGAATCCCGTGTCGGCAAGAAGGGCATCGGCTTCGCCGCCACCCTGCACACCAAACGCGACGCCGACGCGATCGACGCGTTCTCCGACGTGATGCCAGAAGACCTCCTGAAGTTCGGCATGATCCCCGAGTTCATCGGGCGGTTGCCGGTCATCACCACGGTCGCGAACCTCGACCGCGAGGCGCTGATCCGGATCCTCACCGAGCCGAAGAACGCCCTCGTGCGCCAGTACAAGCGGCTCTTCGATCTCGACTCGGTCGAGCTCGAGTTCAACGAAGAGGCCCTCGAAGCCATCGCCGACCAAGCGATCCTGCGTGGCACCGGTGCGCGTGGCCTGCGCGCCATCATGGAAGAAGTCTTACTGTCGGTGATGTACGACATCCCGAGCCGCAAAGACGTTGCCCGCGTGCTCATCAACCGGGAGGTCGTGCTCGACAAGGTCATCCCGACCCTGGTGCCGCGTGAGTCGGCAGCAGCGGTCAAGCGCGAACGGCGCGAAAAGACCGCTTGATGCTCGCGCGCTGCGCGACGTGACCGCTTGATGCTCGCGCGCTGCGCGACGTGACTGCTTAGATCGGTTCGAAGGTTGCGGTGAAATGCCGCAGCGTTGGCGGTTCCTCGACGATTCGCATCCCGCGCAGGTCGGCCGACCGGTTCGCGACGGCTTCGCACACCTCGATCGTGTAGTCGATGTGGCTCTGCGTATAGGTACGCCGCGGAATCGCCAGCCTTACTAGGTCAAGGGCCGCCGGCACCTCGGTGCCGTCGGGTTGCCGCCCGAACATCACGGTGCCGATCTCGCAGCCGCGTACGCCGCCGCTCTCGTATAGCGCCACGGCAAGAGATTGGCCCGGGTAGTGCAGCGGAGGAATGTGCGGCAGCATCGACCGCGCGTCGATGTACACCGCGTGGCCGCCGATCGGGCGCACCACCGGGATCCCTGCTGCGTGCAACGCCTCGCCAAGATATGCCGTCGACCGGATCCGGTAGCGCAGGTAGTCGTGGTCGACGGCTTCGCGTAACCCCTGTGCCAATGCCTCGAGGTCGCGGCCGGCCAACCCGCCGTAGGTCGGGAAGCCCTCGGTGAGGATCAGCAGCGTGCGGCACTTCGCCGCAAGACCGTCATCGTTCATGGCGAGCCAGCCGCCGATGTTGCCGAGGGGGTCCTTCTTCGCGCTCATCGTCATACCGTCGGCGAGCCCGGCCATCGCGCGCACGATGTTCGGCACGGTCGCGTCGGCGAACTCCGGCTCTCTCGTCTTGATGAACCATGCGTTCTCTGCGAATCGGCACGCATCGAGAAACAGCGGCAGGCCGTACCTGTCGCAAATTTCGCGGACACCGCGCAGGTTCGCCATCGACACCGGTTGGCCGCCGCCGGAGTTATTCGTGATGGTCACCATCACCAGCGGAATCTCGCCCGGCTCGGCTGCCGAGAGCAGCGCGTCGAGGGCTTCGAGATCCATGTTGCCCTTGAACGGGTGGTCGGCCTGCGGGTCGCGGCCTTCGGCGATGACCAGGTCGACGGCTCGCGCGCCGGAGTACTCGATGTTCGCTCGCGTCGTGTCGAAGTGGGTGTTATTCGGCACCGTCTTGCGCGCGCCGCCGACCGCGGTGAACAGGATCCTTTCTGCCGCGCGGCCTTGGTGCGTCGGGATTATGTGCTCGAACGGGAAGAGATCGCGGACGCTGTCGCGGAATGCGAACCACGACGGTGAGCCGGCGTAGCTCTCATCGCCGCGCTGGATACCAGCCCATTGGTCGCGCGACATCGCGCCGGTGCCTGAGTCGGTCAACAGGTCGATGAGAACGTCTGCGGCTCGCAGATTGAACAGGTTGTAGCCGGCCGCGCTGATCGCCGTCCGCCGTTCATCTTCAGTCGTGAGATGCAGCGGCTCAACGCTGTGGATGCGAAACGGCTCGATGATCGTCTTGAAGGTCATGCCTGAGCGTAGGCCGTGCAGGGGGTTAGGCGAGGCGGTCGGGCGAGGTGGTCGGCTAGCCCTTGGTCTCGATCTGGCCGATGATTTCGCGAGTCATCGTCGCGAGCTGGGTCGTGGTCGCATTGGATGCCAGCACCAAGACGGCGGCCGCGTTGTCGAGCGAAACGCACTCGGTCAGAGACTGACCGCCGTCGGTCGATACCCCGCACTTCAGCGTTCCGCCGAACGGCCCGCTACCCAACTTGGCGAGCACCGGGTCGTCAGCTGCCGTTCCCTGGCTGAAGAACGCTTTCACATCCGCGGACGTTGGTTGCCGTGCGAGCTTGCCCGCGACAACCATGAACGTCGGAGCGCCGTCGAGGCCGTAGTAAGCCGCTTGCGTCTGGGAGCCACCTGGGATGATCTTCTGCATCTCGCTGACGCCTTCGGCGGTTACGGAGTCCAGACTCGGGTCACCGGTAATTCGCTGCGCGTCGATCAAGGTTGCGGGCAGGACGACGTCGCGGTTGGCGGGCTTGCGCTGAGACAAGAACACCGGAATCGCGACCGCGATCAGAATCATCACGCCCACCACGATCCCCACGCCTATGAGGATCTTGGCTCCAGTGCTGCGCCCTGAACTGCTAATCCCTGCGCCGGGCAACGCGTGCTGGGGCACCCACGACCCGGTCGGTGGCGGCGGTGCAAACGTGGTGAGGTTCGGGTTGCCGAACCGGTCGAGGGTGGCCTGCGGGGCATGCGCGGGCTCGGCGTGGGCGTAGTGCGATTGGTCGGCATACTGCGGCTGCGGCGGGTAACCCGGCGACATCGGATAGGCAGTCGGCGGCGGGTAGTCGGCAGCTGGCGCTGCGGGAGTGGTGGGTGCCGGCGACTCGACCGGCGCATACCAACCTGCGACCGCGGGCTCCTCGTGCACCGGCGGCGGTGACAAGTGGGCAAACGCATCGACGGTCGGAGCGAACTGCGGCGGCGCAGGGGTGAACTGCGGCGGCGGAGGCGGAGCGAACTGCGCTGGCGGAGGCGCGTTGAACTGAGCCGGCGGCGGGCTGAATGGCGCTGGTGTTGGCGCACTGAAGGTCTCGGCAGCGGACGGCGTGAACTCAGAAGGCGCAGTTGTCTCGAAAGTTGCGGAGGCCTCGACTGGCTCGGGAGCGTCGACCGGCTCGGGGGCGTCGACTGGCTCGGCGGGCTCGAAGGGTGGGGCGATTTCGGCGGCTGGCGCGTCTTTGTGTGCGCGCAGCGTGAACCTGGGTGCTCGCGGGTCTTTCGGGTGCGCCGGTTCTTTTGGTTGCTTGGGCGCCTTGTCCTTGGGGACGTGCTCCTTGCGAACGCGCGCAGGAGCGGTTCCGGGCAAGATCGTCAAAGCGAACGACGACTGAGGGACTTCTTGCGTCGTCTGGTTGCCCCGCATCGCCATCTCCTCTAGTGAGCCCGGTCGTGGGACACCATCAGTAGCTTCGGCCGGTCGGGTTGAGCGCTTAAGGGGCTTTGAACCGGTTCGTGGTCGCCTTTTCAGAATCCCTAGACTGCGCGGTGTGACCGCGACCGATCCTGCCGACGCCGACAACCCGCCGTCCGGCCTGCCGTCGGTCTATTCGCCTGCCTCCGTCGAGACCAAGCTCTACGAGCGCTGGGTCGACCGGGGGTACTTCACCGCCGACGCGACGAGCGACAAGCCGCCCTTCACGATCGTGCTGCCACCCCCGAACGTCACCGGGCAGCTCCACATGGGCCACGCCCCGCAGCACACGCTGATGGATGCCGTGACCCGGCGCCGCCGGATGCAGGGCTACGAGACCCTCTGGCTGCCCGGCATGGATCACGCCGGGATCGCCACCCAGAACGTGGTCGAACGTGAGCTTGGCAAGGAGGGCATCTCGCGCGACGACCTCGGTCGGGAGGGATTCGTCGAGCGGGTTTGGCAGTGGAAGGCGGAGTACGGCGGCCGGATCCTGGGTCAGATGCGCCGCCTCGGCGATGGCGTCGACTGGTCGCGAGAGCGCTTCACGATGGACGCCGGGTCGTCGCGCGCTGTCGGCACCATGTTCAAGCGCTTGTACGACGACGGCCTGATCTACCGAGCCGAGCGGATCATCAACTGGTGTCCGCGCGACCGGACCGCGCTATCGGACATCGAGGTCGACCACTCCGACGACGAGGGCGAGCTGATCTCGATCTCCTATGGGCCGATCACGGTTGCGACGACCCGCGTCGAGACGATGCTCGGCGACACGGCCGTGGCGGTGCATCCCGACGATCCCCGCTACGCGCACCTGGTCGGTACCGAGATCGAGTTGCCGCTGACCGGTAGGCGCATCCCGATCATCGCTGACGAACACGTTGACCCTGCGTTCGGGACGGGCGCCGTGAAGGTGACACCGGCGCACGATCCGAACGACTTCGAGATCGGCCAACGGCACGGCTTGCCGGCGATCACCGTGCTCGACGAGCGCGGTGTGATTACCACGCACGGACCGTTTAAGGGTCTTGACCGATTCGAGGCGCGGCCTGCGATCACCGCGGCGTTGCGCGAGCTCGGCCTGGTCGTCGCGGAGAAGCGGCCCTACATTCACTCCGTCGGCCATTGCTCCCGGTGCGACACGGTGATCGAGCCGCGGTTGTCGCTGCAGTGGTTCGTGAAGGTCGAGTCATTGGCGAAGGCTGCCGGCGATGCCGTGCGCGATGGTCGGGTGACCATCCATCCGCCCGAGATGGCGCGCAACTATTTCGAGTGGGTCGACAACATGCACGACTGGTGCATCTCGCGACAGCTCTGGTGGGGACACCGGATTCCGGTCTGGTACGGGCCGGAGGGCGAGGTGGTGGCGGTCGGTCCGGACGACGAGCCGCCGAGCGGCGACGGTTGGCGACAGGACGACGACGTTCTCGACACCTGGTTTTCTTCGGCTCTGTGGCCTTTTTCGACACTGGGATGGCCTGCCGAGACGGCCGACCTGGAGAAGTTTTATCCAACGTCGGTGCTGCTCACTGGCTACGACATCATCTTCTTCTGGGTTGCCCGCATGATGATGTTCGGCCTTTATGCCATGGCCGACCGAGGGCCCGAAGGCTCGATGCCGTTCCGCACGGTCGCGCTCACCGGTCTCGTGCGCGATGACCGCGGTCGCAAGATGAGTAAGTCGGCGGGCAACGGCATCGACCCGCTCGAGTGGATCGACACGTACGGCGCCGACGCTGCACGTTTCACTCTTGCTCGTAGCGCGTCACCTGGGTCCGACATCCCGGTCAGCGAAGAGTTGGCGCAGGGCGGTCGCAATCTCATTACCAAGCTCTGGAACGCAACTCGGTTCGCGATTCTGAATGGCGCCACCGTTGAGGGGCCGCTGCCCGATCTCCAGACGTTGCCCGCGACCGAACGCTGGATCCTGTCGAGGTTGACCCGCACCGCGGCCGACATCGACGGGTATTTCGAAGACTTCCAGTTCGCCAAGGCATGCGACGCGCTCTTCCACTTCACCTGGGACGAGCTGTGCGACTGGTACCTGGAGCTGGCGAAGTTGCCACTCGAAAGGGGTGGCGTCGAGGCGACGGCCACCCGCCGGGTGCTGGGCCACGTCCTCGACGTGCTGCTGCGACTCTGGCACCCGGTGATCCCGTTCGTGACAGAAGAGTTGTGGACCACGTTGACCGGCGGCGAGACCGTCGTCCTCGCTCCGTGGCCGACCGGCCTCGTCACCGGCGGTGCCGCCGCCCTGGTCGATGTTGCGACGGTCGATGGGCCGGCCGAGTCACTCATCACGCAACTGCAGGCTGTCGTCACTGAGGTTCGGCGGTTTCGCGCCGAGCAGGGCCTTCGGCCGGCGCAGCGCGTTCCGGCACGCATTGACGGGCTTGCCAATGGTGCACTCGGCCCGTTCGAAGATCAGATCCGGTCTCTTGCGCGGCTGCAGATACCGACCGACGACTTCCAAGAAACGGCTGCCGTGGTGGTTGGCCACAGCGGTCGCGCGGTGCGGGTCGCGCTCGACCTATCGGGCACGATCGATATCGGCAAGGAACGGGCTCGCCTCACCAAGGCGTTCGGCGTCGCGGTGAACGAAGTCGCGCTCGCAGAGGCGAAGTTGGCCGACGAAGCATTCATCGCGAAAGCGCCGGCGCAGGTGGTCGACAAGATCCGCGTGCGACTGGGCGACGCGGTGGCCGAGGTCGAACGGTTGCGCGGACAACTCGATGCGCTGCCTCCTGAAACGCTGCCTCCTGATCAGTCGCAGCAATGATTGCTCCGATGAGTGAGCAGGCGCTCGAGCTCGAGCGCGTTGAGAACGAGTTGCTCGCGCGCTGGCCCGAGTCGCGCATCGAGTGGAAGCCCGGTCGCATGACCGCGCTCATGGACCTGATGGGTGATCCGCAGCTGGCCTACCCGTCGGTGCACATCGCCGGCACCAACGGCAAGACATCGACGTCGCGCATGATCGATGCGCTGTTGCGTTCGCTTGACCTGCGCACCGGCCGCTTCACCAGCCCGCACCTCGAGTCGATCACCGAACGCATCGCGATCGACGGCGAGCCGATCAGTCCGGCGCTCTTCGTCCAGACCTACGACGAGCTCGCGCACTTTCTCGAGTTGGCCGACAGCAAAGGCGACATTCGGCTGTCGTTCTTCGAGGCTGTCACCGCGATGGCGTTCGCGGCATTCGCGGATGCTCCCGTCGACGTCGCTGTCGTCGAGGTCGGGTTGGGCGGCCGGCTCGACGCAACGAACATCGTGAACGCGCCGGTGGCAGTCATCACTCCTGTTGACCTTGACCACATGGCCTACCTGGGCGACACGATCGCTGCCATAGCTGCCGAAAAAGCCGGCATCATCAAGCCCGAGCAGCAGGTGATCGTCGCCGCGCAACATCCCGACGCGATCGACGTCATCATGGCGACGGCGGAGTCCGTTGGCGCAGAAGCGCTTCGCGAGGGATATCAGTTCGGCGTGATCAGACGCGAGAACGCGGTCGGTGGTCAGGTACTCGCGTTGCGCGGGTTGCACGGCGTCTACGACGAGGTGTTCCTGCCGCTGTACGGCGGCTACCAAGCGTCGAACGCGTCGTGTGCGCTCGCGGCCGTTGAGGCTTTTGCGGGAGTCGTCGAACCGCTCGACGCAGATCTCGTGCGTGCCGCGTTCTCAACCGTGCAGTCGCCCGGCCGTCTCGAGGTCGTACGCACTTCGCCGACGATCCTGGTCGATGCAACCCACAACCCGGCAGGCGCCCGCGCAACCGTGGCCGCGATCGCGGAGTCGTTCGCTTTTCGCCGCCTGGTGGGCGTCGTTGCCGTGCTCGGTGACAAGGACGCCGACGGCATGCTCGAGGTGCTCGAGGGGTTTCTCGCGCACGTTGTCATCACGCAGAACAGTTCAAGTCGTTCGATGCCGGCTGATGACTTGGCGGCAATAGCGGTCGACATCTTCGGCGCTGATCGGGTTGATGTCACAACTCACCTTGACGAAGCGATCAGCATCGCGGTCGAGCGAGCGGATGAGGACGACGAGGACGAGTTCGGCGGCGGGGGAGTGTTGATCACCGGATCCGTGGTCACTGCGGGTGAGGCCCGCCGGCTCCTGAAGCTGCGATGAGCGCGAAAGTGGGCGGCCCGACGGGTGGCCCGCCGCTCCCGCCGTCGGAGTACGACGGCGACGACGTCGCGCGGATGTATCGCGAGGCAGTGAAGGGCAAGCGACGGCTGACGTCGAGTGTGCTGGCGATGGAAGTGGTTGTGTTCTGGCTCGCCATCATCGTCGCGATAGTCCAAGAGCACGTTTCGGTCGCCGCCGCGCTTGCTGTGGGCGGTGCGCTCGCGGTCGGCTGCATCGTCATCGCCGGGATGATTCGCAGACCTTGGGCCTACGTCGCCGGTGGCGTGCTGCAGGCGCTCGCCATTGCGTGCGGAATCGTCGTCCCGGTCATGTTTGTGATCGGTGGCATCTTCGCTGTGCTTTGGGTCGTGTGCATCCGCTTGGGCGATGCAGCGCTGGGCCGCGCGAAGCAATTCGAGGCGTACGTAGGCAGACCTCCCACGCCCCCGCCGACATCCAGCAAAGACAAGCTGCCGACGTCCAGCCAATCTAAGGTGCCCTGACAGAAATCTAAGGTGCCCTGGCGAGATCTAAGGTGCCGACGGCGCATAAACGGCTGGGGTAGAACCGGCCGTGCGGGGTAGCGTCAAAGAATGACCGATTCGCAACCGCCTGCGCTGATCCATGCCCGCGGTCTGGTGAAGAAGTTCGGCGAATTCGTCGCGGTCGACGGCATCGATCTCGATGTCCAGCAGGGGGAAGCATTCGGATTCCTCGGGCCGAACGGCGCGGGCAAGTCATCGACGATGCGCATGATCGCGTGCGTGTCGCCCCCGACGTCAGGCACATTGACGATTCTCGGCCTCGATCCGCGCCGCGACGGTCCGCAGATTCGGTCGCGTTTGGGCGTAGTGCCGCAACAGGACACGCTCGACCTCGAGCTCACCGTGCGCGAGAACCTGCTCATCTACGGTCGCTACTTCGGGCTGTCTCGCGCGGTCAGTCGTGAACGGGCCACCGAACTGCTCGAGTTCGTCCAGCTCATCGACCGCGCCGATGACAAGGTCGATCCGTTGTCCGGGGGCATGAAGAGGCGGCTGACGATCGCGCGATCGCTGATCAACTCACCCGATGTGTTGCTGCTTGATGAGCCGACCACCGGCCTCGATCCGCAAGCCCGTCACGTCGTGTGGGACAGGTTGTTTCGGCTGAAACAACAGGGCGTCACGCTGGTTCTCACTACGCACTACATGGACGAAGCCGAGCAGCTCTGCGATCGCCTCGTCGTGATGGACAAGGGCAAGATTGCGGCCTCCGGATCGCCGCGCGAACTCATCAATGAGTACTCCAGCCGCGACGTTGTCGAGGTACGGTTCGCGCTCGGTGAGAACGAGACATCTGCCGACAAGCTGTTCGGCCTCGCGGATCGGATCGAGGTCCTTCCCGACCGCGTGCTGCTGTACACCGACGACGGCGACGCGTGCATCGACGCCGTGCAAGATCGTGGTCTCGTACCGTTGTCGATGCTGGTCAGGCGCAGCACGCTCGAAGACGTCTTCCTGCGGCTCACTGGCCGCACGCTGGTCGACTGACATGACGACGACGTCGTTCGCCGTCACGCCTGCATTGCGCTCGTACGCATACTGGGTCGCGCAATACCGGCGTACTTGGCGGGGCAGTGTCATCAGCACGGTCGTGAGCCCGGTGCTTTATCTGACGGCAATGGGCGTCGGTCTCGGGTCGCTGGTGCACCGGAGTTCCGCGATCGGTGGGGTTACGTACTTGCAGTTCATCGGCCCGGGCCTGCTCGCAGCAACGGCAATGCAGATAGCGTCCGGCGAATCCACGTTTCCGGTTTTTGCTGGGTTCAAGTGGTTACGCGTGTACCACGCTATGGCCGCGACCCCGCTGCTTCCACTCGACATCCTTGTCGGTCACCTGATGTGGATCGCTACCCGCATCGCGTTGGCGTCGGGTGTGTACCTCGGCGTCGTGGCGTTGTTCGGAGGGGTGCCGTCGCCGCTTGGAATGTTAGCGTTTCCGGCTTGCATCCTGATCGGGCTGGCCTTCGCGTGCCCGATCGTGGGGTTCGCCGCGAGCCGCGAGCACGACAACGGATTTGCCGCGTTGAACAGGTTCGGGATCGTGCCGATGTTCCTGTTTTCCGGCACGTTCTTCCCTGTCTCGCAACTGCCTGAAGGGCTGCGGTGGGTTGCGTATGCGACACCGCTGTGGCACGGCGTCGAACTCAATCGCGCACTCACGCTCGGCCATGTCGACGTGCTCGCTGCTCTCGGCCACGTCGCCTATCTGCTCGCATGGATTGTGGTCGGCTTCGTGGTGACGCTGCGCATTTACCGTCGCAAGCTGGGTGTCTGACATGGCCACGTTGGTTGCGCGGGTGATCCCGTTCGATGCGTTTGCGGGCATGGGCGGACGCCGCGGCCACGTTCTCGTCGAGCGCAGCCTCATGGTCTATCGGCACAGCTGGTTGATTATCGTGTCGGGGTTCTTCGAGCCGCTGTTCTACCTGCTGTCGATCGGTGTCGGCCTTGGGCACTTGGTGCCAGCCGTCTCGGTCAGTGGCCACCCGGTCGGCTACACCGCGTTCGTCGCTCCTGCGCTACTCGCATCGTCGACGATGAACGGCGCGATTTACGATTCGACGTTCAACATCTTCTGGAAGATGAAATACGCGAAGGTGTACGACGCGGTGCTCTCGACGCCGCTCGGGCCGCTCGATGTTGCCTCGGGCGAGATCACCTGGGCGTTGGCCCGAGGCATGATCTACTCGACGGCCTTCCTGATCGTGATGGCCAGCATGGGCCTGTTGCATTCGTGGTGGGC
>DASYAG010000092.1:0-9415 GCA_036501485.1 Acidothermaceae bacterium
GTTCTTCTCAAGCAACCGGCGGCGTTTACTCGAGAAGAGGGCGCAAAGGCGATGACGGAGCTCCTTGCTCTTGCGCAGCCGCCCGACGCCGTCTTCTGCTTCAGTGACGTGCTCGCGATCGGTGCGATGCGCGCGATACACGACCACGGGCTGCGCGTCCCGCACGACGTGGCGGTTGTCGGTTTCGACGACATCGCCGAGGGCCGATTTTCGGTACCGTCACTCAGCACGATCTCGCCGCAGAAGGATCAACTCGGCGAGTTGGCGGTCGGTCTGCTCGAGCGGCGACTCGGAGATAACGGATCCGGATTCCCCGCCGAGGAGGTCGAGGTCAACTTCACGCTCAAGGTGCGCGAAAGTACTCAACCTGACGAGCGGCTCCGGAGCACCGACGACCGTTGAGATCTGCCGCGGTCACGCTTGATCGGCGGCAGGGCGGAGCGACCAACAGTTGATCTCGTCATCGAGGCCGCTGCCGAGAATCTCGAGACCCCACGGCGGTGGCGCTATCGGATACATGCGGACGGTCGCGCATCGACCCGAACTCGTGAAGAGCTCGATAATGGAGCCGTCGACGTAGACGGTTATAGACAGCCCCGCGCCCTCGGCGCAATGAGGTTCGACGAAGGACACCACACCGCGATGCGCACGCGGATCGACGCTCGCGCACGAGCGGTCCGCCGAAATGGTTCTCGAGAACCAATCGACGGTGATATCGAGATGTTCGTCTGGGCCGAAGCGCATCCGCACGCGCACCGGCGGCCGTTCTGCAGCTACAGCAAGGTCAAGGCGTAGCTCCGCTTGGGCCGAGAGCCCCGGCGTCCCCAGCTCGCCCGAGGCATCGCGGACGAGTTCCACGTGATCGTTTCGCAGGGTCACCATTGCTGGCAACGGATCGCTCGCAACAGTGCCATCCGGCCGCAAAGACACGGAACGAGGGAGCGTGAGCATGCCCGCCCAGTCAGCCTCGACGCACCAGTCGTTGGATCGACCTTCGGTCGCCCAACCCCAGACAACAGGTCCGTAGGGACTGCTGCGCAGAACACTTGCAGCATAGAAGTTGGCGCCGTAATCCAATCGCCCGACGACTGGCGGCGTTCCTACTGCCCCGTCGAGGCCGCTCAGTGTCAATACCTGCATGAGCTCACATCCGGGCGCCCAAGGCGACACGATCAAGACGTCTTGCTCGTCGAGTGTTGCCAGCTGCGGACACTCCCACATCGCCCCGGTGTCACCGGCAGCCGTCAGTTGACGCGGCATCGCAGCCAGCACGCCCGCGGGTGTCCAGTCCGCGAGGTCCGGCGACTCAAAGAGTCGCACTGCCGCCGTCTCGTCAGCGGCCCCGGCGCCAACCACCATGCGCCACCGGTCGCCGTCCCGCCATACGAACGGATCCCGAAAGAAGGCGATGCCGTCGTCTACATCGGGATCGGGCACGGTACGGACACTCGGGCCGAAGGTGAAGCCACCGTCGTTGGAGATGGCCTTCACGACCGACTGGTACCTGGCGGATGCGTCGTAGCCAGAGTAAAACGCGACAACCCGGTCGTCGTTCAGCACCGTGTTCCCAGACCAGGAGCCGTCGACGTCGAGGCCGTCGGGTTCTGGTGTGATGGCCAGTCGGTGATGACGCCAGTTCACAAAGTCGCGGCTACTCGCGTGCCCCCACGAGACGAAGCCGGCGCCACTGGCCGCCGCACGGTACTGAAAGTACAGATGCAACTCGTCGTCAATAAGGATCGGTCCGTTGGGATCGTTGACGAATCCGGTCGGGCGCCTTACGTGGAATTTCGGGAAGTGGTGATCGTCTTCCCTGTGCATCAGTATCCGTCCTCCAGTGGGACCGCAAGGCTACTCGCTCGCTGCAGCATTCGAACATTAACGTTGTAAAGTGCACTCCGTCAACGCTCTAGCGATGGGCTCTCGGGAGCGCTGATTTACTCCTACTGTCGCGACTTGGAACCCGCATTTTGGGCTTAGGTAATCGATGTAGTACGTTGCCCACAACGAACGTCCATCCGCACGCCCTGCGGGCTCGAGGAGTGCAAGTGTCCGTGGCGGATTCCCGGCAGCGAGACGCGCTCGGTGTAGCCCGCAGGGACACGACAGCTGACGTCGTCACCCGTGTCCTTAGCCAGCTGCCCGACCTGCGCGTCGCGGTAGTTGGCGACTTCTGCCTTGACGCGTATTGGGAACTGGATTCGTCGTGGACCGAAACGTCGATCGAGACTGGGCTTGAAGTCCGCAGGGTGCGGGCGCAGCGCTACCAGTTGGGCGGAGCGGGCAACGTGGTTGCGAATCTCTGCGCCATGGGTGTCGGCGCGGTGCGGGCCATCGGCTCAGTCGGCGACGATTCGTTTGGACGGGTCGTTCATGACCTGCTCTCCGATCTTGGAGTCGACATCGCGTCTCTGCGCCGCCGAACCGACATGGCAACTCCGGTCTACATCAAGCCGCTGCGCGACGGTGTGGAGGAAAACAGGATCGACTTGTTCGCTAGCCGCGAGGCCACCGACGGCGAACGCAGCGCCCTGATCCGCGATCTTGCTGACACCGCCAGCTGGGCTCACGTGATTCTCGTCAACCAGCAGTTGCCAGATTCGGCCGACGACGCGCTCATCGCTGCGGTGAACGCGATAGCCGCGGCTGCGCAGGCGCCCGTCGTTGTGGTCGACTCGCGTCATGCGGCGCACCGGTTTGATCAGGCGACGCTCAAGTGCAATCACGACGAAGCCCAACGGTTGTGCGCCGCCCTCGGGTTCGCCGCGGCGTCAGACGACGAACGTGTGTTGGCGCTGACACAACACACCGGCCGACCGGTGTTTTTGACCCGCGGCGTTCACGGGATCATGGCGGCCAGCAACGAAACGGTCTGCGATGTCCCCGGCATCGAGGTTACCGGGCAACTCGACCCCGTCGGCGCGGGTGACACGGTGCTCGCCGCGATCGGAGCTGCCCTCGCTGTCGGTGCAACGCCTTGGCAGTCAGCGATTTTTGCGAACCTGGCGGCTGCCGTGGCGGTGACCAAGTTGCGTACCACCGGTACCGTCAGCCCGGCCGAAGCCGCGTTCGCCGCAACACGCGTCTCATACGCCTACCAGCCCGAGCTCGCGGACCACCCCAGCCTCGCCCGACTCTCTGAATCAGGTGGCATCGAGATCGTCACGGCGTTGCCATCGGATCTGGTCATCCGCCATGTCGTGTTCGACCACGACGGCACACTCTCTACCCTCCGCGAAGGGTGGGAGACCGTGATGGAACGTCTAATGGAAGCCGCGATCCTCGGTGACGGCTCACAGCCGATCAGCACCGAATCGCTGCCGCAGATCCGCGAAGCGATCGAGCAACTCATCCGCACAACAACGGGCGCGCCAACGATTGTCCAGATGGAAGGTCTCGCTGATCTGATCCGTCGCTTCGGGCGCGTTCCAAAGGAACGGATTGGCACGAGCGAGCAATACAAGGCGAGTTACAGCCAGTTGCTGGCCGCGATGGTCGACGAGCGCATCGACTGTGTGCGCACCGGACAGTTGGAGCCCAGCACGTTCCAAATCAAGGGTGCGAGACGCATTCTCGAACTGCTGGCGCAAAGAGGCGTCCGCCTGTATCTAGCCAGCGGCACCGACACGGCCGCTGTCCATGCTGATGCCACCGCCCTCGGCTACGCCGACTTGTTCGACGAACGAATCTCCGGTGCCACCGATGACCCGAGCCACGATGCCAAGCGCATCGTCATGGACGCCATCGTCGCGCGGCTGCCTGCCGGGGAGACCTTCGCCGTCTTCGGAGACGGTCCGGTCGAGTTGCGCGAGGCACGGCGACGTGGAGGCATAGCGATCGGTGTATGCAGCGACGAACGGCTGCGACACGGCTTCAACGCGCAGAAGCGATCGCGCCTTATCCGCGCCGGCGCCAACTTGCTCATTGGCGACTACACCCATCTACAAGAGGTGCTCAACATGATAGGGCTGTCATGACCGAACAGAAAGCGACCGAGACCCGCGCGACTCCGCGTCTCGCGACTCCCTACGAGATGCGCATCGAGCGCGACCGATTGGTCGCCGAGGGTAAGGCTCTCGTCTTCACCAACGGATGCTTCGACATCTTGCACCGCGGCCATGTCACGTACCTGCAGTTCGCGCGAGACCAAGGCGATGCGCTGGTGGTCGGGCTCAACAGCGATGCATCGGTGCGCCGCACCAAGGGCCCGACCCGGCCCGTCAATGGCGAGGACGACCGCGCGCTGGTACTGCTCGCACTCGCCGCAGTCAACTACGTCGTTGTGTTCGATGACGACGAGCCGGCCGACCTCATCGCCTACGTCCTGCCTCAGGTTCTGGTCAAAGGCAAGGACTGGGCTCACTACGTCAGCGGCCGTGAAGCGGTCGAAGCCGCGGGCGGAAGGGTCGTGCTGGCCGACATGGTCGAGGGCCGCTCGACGACCTCAACGATCGAGCGCATCCGACTCGCCTCCGAAGCGCCTGACAGGAACCCGAATGCCTAGTTCGACGGTTGTCACCGGAGGCGCTGGATTTATCGGCCGCAATACCGTCGCCGCCCTCAACGAACGCGGCGTGACCGACATCCTCGTTGTCGATTCGCTCGGAACGGACGACAAGTGGCAGACGCTCGTCGGCCTGACGTTCGACGACATCATCTCGCCCCAAGCGTTCCTTGATCGGCTGAACGATGGCGGGGGGTCGGCCGTCACAACGATCTTTCACCTCGGCGCGTGCAGCGCCACGACGGAAACAGACGCCGACTATCTCTTGGAGAACAACTACCGGTACACGCGCTTGCTCTGCGAATGGGCGCTGGCGCACGACGTGCGGTTCATCTACGCCTCAAGCGCGGCAACCTACGGCGGCGGAGAACTGGGCTTCTCCGACGACGACGAGACGACCACGAGACTTCGGCCGCTGAATATGTACGGGTACTCCAAGCAACTCGTCGATCTGTGGGCGCTGCGCAGCGGCGCGCTCGACGCGGTTGTCGGCCTCAAGTTCTTCAACGTCTTCGGACCCCACGAGCAACACAAAGGCGACATGCGTTCGGTCGTGAGTAAGGCGTACGACGAAGTCGGCGCCACTGGGCGCTTGTCGCTGTTCAAGTCATACCGCGACGACTATGCCAATGGGCAACAGCAGCGCGACTTCATCTACGTTCGGGACGCCGTCGACGTCATGTTGTTTCTGGCGGACAACCCGGCAGTGACTGGGCTCTTCAACTGCGGTTCGGGAACGGCGCGAACATGGGCCGACCTTGCCGCCGCTGTCTTCGCCGCCATGGGTCTCCCGCCCGCGATCGACTATGTCGACATGCCCGACGGTCTGCGCGACCGATACCAATACCGCACTGAAGCACCGATGTCGAAGCTGCGCAACGCAGGGTACGACCGCCCCTTTCGAACACTGGAGCTAGGAGTCAGTGAGTACGTGAAATGGCTCGCAGGGAGCCGTGACTAGCATGCAGCCCATGCATGTCTCCGCCAACAACTTCACCCACTTCTACGCCGGCGGTCGCAGCATCGCCCGATTCCGCGGTCTGTCTGAAGACAACGTCAACAGTTGCCCCGAGGACTGGGTGGCATCGACGACGACACGCTTCGGTGCGCAACGTACGGGATTAAGCGAGATGCCGGACGGCGGCCTGCTCACCGACCTCATCGATGCTGACCCGACGGCATGGCTGGGCGCAGAACATCACGGCCGATTCGGGTCTGACACGTGCCTACTGGTCAAGCTCCTCGACGTCGAAGAGCGACTCATCGTGCATGCGCACCCCGACCGCGAGTTCGCCCGCCACCACCTCGGTTGTTCGCACGGAAAGACCGAGGCGTGGTTCATTCTCGAAACAACGGCGACGAACCCAGTCGTCTACGTCGGGTTCCGCGAACCTGTCGACGCTGACATCCTGCACGACTGGGTCCTGAACCAGCGCACCGACCTCTTGCTTCGCTCTCTGAATGAAATTCCGGTCGCAGTCGGCGATGTCATCCTCGTACCTGCAGGCGTGCCACATGCCGTCGGAGGCGGGGTGTTCATCGCCGAGGTGCAGGAGCCGACCGACTTCTCCATCGCACTTGAGTGGGAGGGCTACAACCTAGACGGACGCAATGACGGGCACTTGGGTCTCGGATTCGACGTTGCGCTGGACAGCGTCGACAGATCCGCGTGGCCAGCCGAGCGACTACGCCGTCTCTTCGGTCCGATCGATGATAACGGCGACCGCCAAGAACTCCTGCCCTCCCCCGCCCGACCATTCTTCCGGGTCGAGCGCGTCCGAGATGGCGCCGTCCTCGAACCGTCATTCGCGGTGCTGATTGTTACCGAAGGCTCGGGCTGGATCTCAACTGCTGCGGCAACCGTGCCGGTCCGGCACGGCCAGTCACTCGTGGTCCCCTACGCGGCAGGGGCGTCGACAGTCGCGGGGCCGGTAACCGCACTGCGGTTCCTTCCGCCGCTGAGCTACTCGGCCGCACTAGCATCGCCGGCTGTGTAGGCATTCCGGTGGATCACCGCGAGGCGATCGATCGCGCGCGTCAGCTGGCACAGCTGGATCGACGGGTCATCATTGGAATCACCGGACCGCCTGGTTGCGGCAAGTCGACGCTCGCGGCCGCGGTTGCCTCGGCGTTAGGCCCCAAGGTGGCCGTGGTACCGATGGACGGGTTTCACCTCGCGAATGCAGAACTCGAGCGGCTTGGCTTGGCAAGCCGAAAAGGAGCGCCCGAGACCTTTGACGTCGCCGGATACATTTCGTTGCTGCGTCGGATACGCGAGGCGAAGCACGACACCGTCTACGCCCCAGCGTTCAATCGGGCGATAGAGGAACCGATCGCCGGCGCCATAGCCATCGACGCCGAGGCGCAGCTCATTGTCACAGAAGGCAACTACCTGCTTCTGGGCGATCAGCCGTGGCCCGTGATTGCGCAGTTGGTAGACGAGACCTGGTACTGCGACGTAGACGCAGAAATACGACGCGCACGCCTGACCGCGCGGCACGAACAGTTCGGCAGGACCGCAGCGGATGCGTCGTCTTGGGTTGCGTCGGTCGATGAACCGAACGCCCAACTAATCGCGGCAACGCGCTTCAAGGCCAACTACTTCGTGGATGAGACGCAATTGACCGACTGAGCGCAGCAGAGCGCTCTAGGTTCCGGCGCCGGCAATCCGCGGACGACCGCCGTAGGTGGCGACCGCACGGGCTGCGAGTAACGAACCTGCCTTTGCCGCATGAGGAGCCGACTGACCACCGAGCCACGAGCTGAGAAAACCAGCACAGAAGGCATCGCCGGCGCCAGTTGGATCGACCACGTTCGACGACGCCGGCCGGATGTAATCGACGTGGTCGCCCTCGCCAACAAGCACGCCGCCTGACCCGAGCTTCAACGCCACCACCGGGTAGCGCTCGCAAAGAAACGCAAGCACATCGGCGGATTCGATCTGACCGCTGAGCACACGACCCTCATCAAGGTTCGGCAGGCAAACCACTGCTCCGCGCGTGCAAGACAGAAATGTCGCCGCACCAAGCTCTTCGAGATAGGCGGACGACGATGGGTCGGCCGTCACGACGATCTCGCGGCGACGTGCTTCCTCGATCAAAGACAGAACCGCCAAGCGTGGCGTCTCGGCGAAAAGTGAGTACCCGTTGACGTGCAATGCGTCAACGTCGTCGAGCAACGACGGCGGAATATCGTGCGCACTCAGATGCTGGTTCGCGCCGCGATCGGTGTACATCGTGCGGCTACCGTCGGCGTCCAGCATCACCACGATTGTGCCGGTTGGCGCATCGTGGTCCGCGATCAGCATGGCATCGACGCCGAACGCCGAGAGCTCCAAACGATGGCGCGCGACATCCGCTGCACCCACGCGCGCGACGAACCGCACGTCAACGCCAGCAACGGCGAGCCACGCTGCCTGATTCGCCGCCGAACCGCCTGGCGTCGCGCGAATATGGGAGGTAGTGTCGCTGTCGCGGGTTACAGTGCCAAGCGGCGTGACGACGATGTCGTCGATGACGTCGCCGACGATCAGCACTCTCGTCAAGCGGTGGCCGCCGCAGGTAACGCCGACCATGCGATGGCGATGCCGCCGGCCAACGCGACGTTGTTCCTCGCCAGGTTGAGATTCACGACGAGCGAACGGCCGCCACTTTCGCGCTGGAAGTAGTCGAGCAGGAACGGACTGATGGCCTTGCCGCGCAGGCCTGCTTCATCGGCTGCGTGCAGCGCCTGAATGAGCAAGCGATCATGGACATCGGGATCAAGCTGCTGGTCGAGAGGCACCGGGTTCGCGACGATGAGCGCGCCGCGGGTACCGAGCTCATCACCTGCCGCCATGATGGCCGCGACCTCTTCGGTGGAGTCGACTCGCCATTCGAGCGGGAAGCCGGAGTCGGTGAGATAGAACGCCGGGAACTGGTTCGTGCCGTAGCCCACAACCGGCACATTCAGCGTCTCAAGACGTTCGAGGGTCGCGGCGATATCGAGGATTGATTTCACGCCCGCGCATACCACCGTGACCCTGGTGCGCGACAACGTGACCAGGTCGGCCGACTCGTCGAACGATTCGTGTGCGGCCCGGTGCACCCCACCGAGACCGCCGGTCGCGAAGACTCGGATACCCGCGAGCGCCGCCAACGTTGATGTCGCCGCGACAGTTGTCGCGCCGCTCGACTTGCGGCCGACTGCGACGGCAAGGTCGCGGCTGCTGACCTTCGGAATGTCTTCGAGCGCGATGCGTTCGAGCTCGCCGGCATCGAGTCCGACGGTCGGGACGCCGTCGATGACCGCAATGGTCGCAGGTACGACACCCGCGTCAGTCAGGATCGCCTCGAAGTCGTGCGCGGCCTGCAAGTTCTGGGGGCGCGGTAGACCGTGCGCGATAATGGTCGACTCGAGCGCGACGACTGGCCTGCCCTCAGAGACAGCCGTCCGAACCTCGTCGGAAATCTTCACCAGCGGTGACACGTCAAGCCTCCAGGTCGTTCGGTAGCGGCGCAGGAGTCCGCAACGCGGCATACCTGGGCTTGACGACGTCGTTGATCAGTGCGAGCCGTTGGTCGAACGGGATGAACGCACTCTTCAGCGCATTGATGGTGAACCACTGCAGGTCGTCGATTGTGTAGCCGAAAGCGTCGACCAGTTTCTGGAATTCGATACCCATCGACGTCCCACTCATCAAGCGGTTGTCGGTGTTGACCGTAACCCGGAAGTAGAGCTTGCGCAGCAGGCCGATCGGGTGCTCGGCAATCGAGGGTGCTGCGCCTGTCTGCACGTTCGACGACGGGCACATCTCTAGCGGCACTCGGTTGTCGCGGACGTAGGCGGCCAACCGCCCGAGCACCGGTTCGCCATCGATCATGGTGATGTCGTCGACGATGCGGACGCCGTGACCGAGTCGGTCGGCGCCAC
>DASYAG010000093.1:0-68130 GCA_036501485.1 Acidothermaceae bacterium
TCGTCAGCTTCCTGCCTGGCTTCGTACCGGCGGGCCATGCCGTTGGCCCGACCTCGCTGCTCTTCGGTGCGATCTTCGTTGTCGAAACCGCGATGTACTTCGCATTGTTGCTCGTACTCGCGGCCCGCGTCACCAAGTGGATGAGCGAGCCGCGAGTACGACGCCGGCTGGATCGTGTGACCGGTCTCGTGCTGATCGGGTTCGGTGTACGAATCGCCACCGAGCGCTGAGCTCAGACCCTTTGCAGCAACTCAACTGGCTCGACAAGTTCCGACTCGACTGGTCGGCCCAGGCGCGTCCGCTGGAGCCAACGTGGCAGGTACCAGTTGCGCTCGCCAAGCATTGCCATCACTGACGGCAGCAGCACGGCGCGAACGATCGTTGCGTCGAGTAGTACAGCGACCGCGAGCCCGACCCCGATCTGCTTCATCGAGACCTGCGACAGTGTGCCGAACACCGAGAACACCGCGACCATGATGACGGCCGCACTGGTGATAACGCCTGCGGTTGACGCAATGCCCCGCTCCACGGCGTCCCGCGTAGTCATGCCCAGCCGCCGATTCTCGACGACTCGACTCAAGATGAACACGTGGTAGTCCATCGAGAGACCGAACAGGATCGCGAACATGAATAGTGGAATCCAGGTCGCGATCGTGCCTGTTGAGGTGTAGCCGAGCACCGAGTCGAACCAGTGGTGCTGGAACACGAGCACCATGACGCCGTACGACGCGCCGATCGACAGCAGGTTCAACACGATCGCTGTCAACGCCACGGTCAGTGATCGGAATGCGCTCAGGAGAAGCAGGAACGCGAGGCCGAGCACGAAGAAGAATACGAATGGCGCATGCGTCGTCAACTGCTTGCCGAAGTCGACCGAACCCGCCGTCTGACCAGTGACGTACACGCGCACGCCCGGCACTTTCCCGATCGTTTCCGGAATCACGGTGCCACGTAGTGCTTTCAATGCATGGACGGACGTCGAGTTGCTGCCGTCGCCGTTCAACGGAATCGATACCTCCGCAACTGTTCCTGCCGCGTTGACACGTGTCGTCAACGCTGCCGACATCTGCCTACTTGCTGCGGCCTGCGCGGACATCTGCTGGATCCCCGCCTGTACCGCGGGCGCGTTCACGTTCGGCGCCGCGACGACCACGTAGGCCGGCTGTGGTCCGCCCGGGAACGCGGTCGACAAGCGGTCGAATGCCTGCACGACGGGCAACTTCTTCGGCAGGTCGGAGTTACCCGGAAGTGCTGTCTTCATACCGATGACTGGCAAGGCGAGCAGCACCAGCGCGCCGCCAGCGATAACCGCCGATCGTGCCGGCCGACGCAGCACGACTCGAAGAACGGCACGCCATGCCCGGCTCTCGCTGTTGCTTCGGCGCAGCTTGTGTACGTACGGTACCCGGCCCTTCTCGATACGGTCGCCGAGCAATGACATCAACGCGGGCAGCACCGTGACCGAGCCGAGCACGGCGATCGCGACGACCAGCACTGTTGCTTCCGCGACACCCTTGAACGTGGCATTGCCGGTGAGGAAGAGCCCACCAACCGCGGCGACCACGGTGAGTCCTGAGACGAGGATCGATCGTCCCGACGTGGCGGCCGCGATGCGCAGCGCTTGCCCGGGACTGTTGCCGCGCGCTCGCTCCTCACGCTCGCGCTTGATGTAGAAGAGCGTGTAGTCGACGCCGACCGCGAGCCCGACGAGCAGCATCACCGAGGTCGCAGTGCCGTCGATGTGCACGGCGCGGCTGGTCAGCGCGAGCAGTCCGCCGGCTGCCATGAAGGCAGTGAGCGCGAGCCCGACCGGCACTATTGCGGCGACGAGCGAACCGAAGACTGCAAGCAAAATCCCGAGAGTCAAGGGGATCGACAGCATCTCGGCGCGCTTGAAGTCCTTGCCGAGCGTCTTGTCGAGGGCCTTTTCGGCACTCGCGTCGCCAACCTCCTCGACGCGAAGCGTCGGGTTCGCCTTTTGGACAGCAGCGACCGCGTCAAGCAGCGGCTGCACTCGCGATGACGCTGTGTCGGCGTCGCCCGTCATGTCGAACGTCACGAGCATCGAGTGCCCGTCGTGCGACACGAACGACTGCCCGTCGGCGTCGAGCGGTGAGTGCAAGTTGTCGATGAGCTTCGTGGAGCTGACGGCCGTGACAACCTGAGCGACGGCAGCGCGCAAGCCGGCGTCGTCCGGCTGGCCGCTTCTCGCTTGAACGAGCACGTTTTCCGAGGCGGCGTCGGGAAAACCCGACGAACCCAGGATCTGCTCAGCCTTCGCCGACTGCCCGTTGGATCCTTCGGCGTTGGTGATCTGCTTTGTCCCTGACGAGCCGATGACGAGCGCAGCGATGACGAAGATCAGCCATCCGAAGATGGCTGTCTTACGGTGGCCGGCGCTCCAGGCGCCCATGCGTGCCGCGACGTTCACGGTGTTTCTCCTCTGTCGTAGGTCAGCTGTCATAGGTCGGCTGCTACCGATAACGACAGTGGCGGACGGCGGTAGCTGGTGTCGGTTGGGCAGGCGACCGTATTCAGGGTGGGGACAACCCCCGGTTGAAGCCGGGAGGTGACGGGATGGGTCCGCGGCGGTCGCGCCGCTACTTTGGATCACGTGAGCCACTCATCAGCGCTGCAGCCGACCGAGGCAGGGCGTCAGCGCGTTCGCCAGGTCGTGCTGCAGTTTGCGCTGCGCACGGTCATGGCGCTGACCGACCTGCCGGTTGCCACCTTCACCTTCGTGGTGACGGTCACGCTCGTGAGCACGTCGGTCGGACTGATCGCAGCCTTCCTCGTGGGCATCCCGCTGTTGATCCTTACGGGCATGATTGCTCGCGCGTTGGCGAACTTCGAACGCGCCCGGATCCGGCTGTTCCTTGACATCGACATTCCGCAGCTGCCCGGCCGGCCGCGAGGGATCAAGGGCGCCCTGACCGATGGCCCGACGTGGCGCGCGATCCTCTATCCGTTGCTGCACTTCCCGCTGGCAATCGCGACCTTCACGTCGTGCGTCGCGTCGTTCAGTACCGCCGCGGCGATGATCTCGATGCCGGTCTGGCTCAGCCATATCCCCTCACGTCATGCCGACCTTGGCGCACTCACGGTTACGGATCAACGCACGGCGTGGTTGATGGCCGCGGTTGGTGTCGTGATCGGCGTCATCGGCGCCGGAATAACGTACGGACTCACGACTGCGGAGGGAGCGTTGGCGAAGGCATTGCTCGGTGTCAGCGCCGCCCAACTAGCGAAGCGTGTCGACGTACTTGAGGGCAGTCGCGCGCGCGTCGTTGACGCAGCCGAAGCCGAGCGCCGACGGATCGAACGCGATTTGCACGATGGTGCCCAACAGCGCCTCGTGTCGCTGGCAATGAACCTTGGCCGGGCCCGTGCCCGCTACGACGACGATCCCGAGGCCGCACGGGTGCTTCTTGACGAGGCGCACGCCGATGCCAAGCACGCACTGGTCGAGTTGCGCGATCTGGCGCGCGGCCGCCTGCATCCGGCCGTTCTCACGGATCGCGGGCTCGACGCTGCGCTGTCTGGACTTGCCGGTCGTTCGCCGGTGCCGGTGACTCTCGACGTTGCGGTCGAACCCCGTTGTAATCCGACCATCGAGGCGATCGCGTACTTCGTGGTCAGCGAAGCACTTGCCAACATCGCCAAGCATTCCGGCGCAAGTCGAGCCGACATCACGGCATGCCGCGTGGGTGCTCGACTCCGGCTCACCATCCATGACGACGGCGTCGGCGGTGCAGCTGCACACCCGGGCAGCGGTCTCGCCGGCCTGGCCGATCGTGTCGGTGGCGTCGACGGATCCCTTCGCATCGTCAGTCCGGTCGGTGGTCCGACCGACCTCATCGTGGAGTTGCCATGCGAGTCGTAATCGCCGAAGATTCGGTGCTGCTGCGTGAAGGACTGTCGCGACTGCTTACCGAGTCGGGCATGGACGTCGTCGCGGCCGTCGCCGACGGAGAATCGGCGCTGCGCGCAGTCGATGATCACCGGCCCGACGTTGCGGTGCTTGACGTTCGGATGCCGCCGACGCATACCGACGAGGGCCTGCGGGCCGCATTAGTGATCCGTCGTCAATGGCCGGACGTCGCGGTGCTGGTGTTTTCGCAATACGTCGAGGAGCGTTACGCGACTGAACTGTTGGCGGGGGAGACCCGCGGGGTCGGCTACTTGCTGAAAGACCGGGTCGCCGACGTCGTCGAGTTCATCGATGCGTTGCGACGGGTCGCTGGTGGCGGCACGGTGCTCGACCCCGAGGTCGTCGCGCAACTTCTCGCACGGAGCCGGCGCACGCACCCACTCGACAAGCTCACCGCGCGGGAGCGAGAGGTGCTCGGCCTGATGGCGGAGGGTCGCTCGAACGGCGCGATCGCCGCGGCGCTCGTCGTGGGTGACGGTGCGGTGGAGAAGCACGTGAGCAGCATCTTCACCAAGCTTGATCTGCTACCGGCCGATACCGACCATCGCCGAGTGCTCGCCGTCCTTCGTTATCTCGAGAGCTGAGGCCAGGTCATGTATGTAACTGGTGGGCGGCTCGCCGCGCTGGCGGTGGGTCTGCCCTTCGTTCTTGGTGCCGCTGTCGTCGGTGCGTTTAGCGTCGTCGGCGCCATGGCGCAGACCAGTGAGCGTCATGTTGCCAGCTATCCCGCGACCGGTGGCGCGCTCACGTTGCGCACTGATGGGAACGTCACGGTCGAGGTCGGTAGCAGTACGCAGATCGCCGTCACTTACACGGAGCACTACCAGCTGAAGAAGCCGACCGTGACGTCAGCGACCGCGGGCGGCGGCCTGCAACTCACGGCCAGCTGTCCGGGAGCAGTTGTCGTCTTCGGCAACAACTGCGCGATCAACTACGTCCTCACCGTGCCGGCCACCGCCGCGCTGGAGCTGCACAGTGGCGACGGAGACATTCAGGTGAGCGGAAGCACCGCGGCGTTGTCTCTCAATACCGGCGACGGTGGTATCGAGTTCGACAACGTGAGCGGTAACGTCGTCGCCCACTCTGGCGACGGTGACATCAGTGGTACGCAGGTGGGCTCGAAGAATGTTCAGGCATCGACGGGCGACGGTGGCATCCACATCACGTGGTCGATGGCGCCGACGGCGGTAGGCGCGACGACGGGCAACGGCGGTATTCATCTCGTCGTCCCCCAAGGCAGCGGCCCGTACCGAACGTCCACCCACACGGGCAACGGAAGCGCCCACGTGGATGTAGCGAGCGACTCGAGCGCTGCATCGTCGATCACAGCAGAGACAGGTGACGGCGGCATCACGATCGGATACCCAGCCTCGTAGCCACTGGCCAGAGGCGCTTGGCCAGAGGCGCTTGGCAATGGCCAGAGACCAGGTCCCCCGATATGGGCCTGGCCTCTGGCGGTCGTGGGCGTTCAACTCGTCAATGGAGGAGCTTCTCCATCTGGGCGACGTCAAACGATCCGAGGCCGGTACAGAAGTCGTACCCAGTTGTCGCCGGGTATGGCTCGCAGTCACCGGTGGTGATGTCGTGGAACCCGGCCGTGCCGGCCTGTGCGTAGAGAAGAGGGGCGGCAAAACCGAGCTTGTTGCTGTGTCCACTCTCAAAACGCGCCCAACTGCCGAGCGCGAGCGGTGACGCGAGGCTGGTACCGCCTTGCGCGTTTGCAACGCCGCCGTCGAAGTACGCTCCGGGGGAGAGGATTGCGTCTGCGTCCATTGCGATGTCCGGCACGCCACGGCCGCAGTTCAGTGCGTATTCGAGCGTGCACACGGTGCCCGTCGCCGGAACAACACCTTGCTGCCAGGCTTCTTGGTATTCGAACAAGCTGGTGCCGCCGCCGCTCGTGTACCACGCGATCTCGGTGCCGTAGGAGAAGTCGGCGTTCGAGAAGAGTGACGTGCCGCCGACGCCCAGGAAGAACGGTGACGAGGCAGGGTAGCTAGCGAAGGGCGGCCCACCAGGGCCGATGCCGTTGGTGTCTTCCCACGGGCAGAAGCCGCCCTGGTCGCCCGACGATGCGAACAGCGTCTGACCTTGGGCAGCTGCTTGCAGCGCTGCGTCGTCGGTCGCGAGCATTGATCCGTCAAGGTAGGCCTGGTATTCACACTCGCCGAACGAAGCTGACCCTGCTTTTGCGACGTCTTGGTGCGCGAAGTCGGTGAACTCCTGCGTCGTGCTGGCGTCGGTGAGGTCGGTCGCGTCGTATATATAGAGGCGCTTGACGCCGTCAGCCATGCCTGTTGAGTTCTGCGAGTCGATCTCCCACTCGACCTCACCGGCAGTGTCTGAACTCGGTGGGCCGACAGGCACAACGGTGACCGGCACCTGCGGCAGCTTGTATGCGGTCTCCTGCGCTTTCAGCTGAGCGACCGCGGTGCTGACGCTGCCCTCCGCGAAGATCGCGATCGGCGTCTGGCGGCCGGTCGGAGCCGAACCGGCGTCGTAGAACTTCCAGAAGTCCTGCGGGGTATAGAGGGCACCGACGTTGTCGGTCGGCGGCAGGCTAGTTGCAAGGTCGGTGCGCATCATCGAGATATTTTGTAGGCCCACCACTGCTCCGACGATGCCGCTAAGCGCCGTCGGCACTTGTGCTGGCGCGGTGTTTTCAAAATAGGTGGTGCCCTTCCACGACACGTTCGAGATCGTCGTGTTGAATGCGGCGTCGATCTGGGCGGCAGTGCCGTTCGCCGTGACGAGCATGTTGCCGGGGTCGACCGTCACGCCCTGCAGACCGGCGCCCTTGAGATAGCTGGCAACTTGACTCGCAGCCGCGTCGGTAGGCGCGTAGGTCGCAGCGAACTGAGCGGGGGTGAGCGTCTGCCCAGAGGCGATGAGTTTCTGCAGCGCGGTCTTGTTCTGCAGGTTGAGTGCGACGTCGATGTGTAGCGGCGTAGCCGCCGGCGCAGCGCCGAGGAGCGTCGCACTGGAAAGCGGCTCCGCCAGCGTCCCGGTCGACGTCCAACCTGCTGAGGTACTCGCGCTCGCGGCGCTTGGATAGAGCCCGACGGCGGTCGCGGCTGCGACCAGCACGGTCGTCGCCAGCGCAGGCAGCTTCAGTGATGGGTGTGGCTTCACAGAGGGTCGTTTCATCTCGATCACTCCTTGGCGGCGGGGGGTCGCGCTTGCGCGGAGGACTCTTGGGAACCCGTGTATCCACCGTCGCCGAGTTTGAAACCACGAACCGTGGTGACATATTTGGTCAATGACCGATTTCGAGACGCAACCGCTGGTCGAACTCGGACTGACCGGCTACGAAGCGAGTGCGTACCTTGCTCTCATCCGCCGCGGCCAGGCCACCGGCGCCGAGGTCGCCCGCATCGCCGGACTCCCGCGCCAACGCATCTATGACGTGCTCGGCGGCCTCGTCACCCGGGGCCTCGCGACCGTCGCACCCGGACGGCCCGCTCAGTACACGGCTACCGCACCGGATGCCGCGTTCGAGCAGTTGCTCGAACAGGAGCGGGCCCGACTCATTCGCCTTGAACGCGACATCGCCACGACTGTCGCACAGCTGACGCCCGCCTATCACGCGGGACGCAGTGTGAACGATCCGCTCAACTTCATTGAAGTGCTTCGCGACCCGGCCGCGATCGCGGTGCGGTTCGCTGAGTACGAAGCGTTGGCCGAGCACGAAATCCTCGTCTTCACCAAGCCGCCGTACGCAGTCGAGCCCGCCGAGAACGTCGGCGGCCTCGGCCTTCTCAAGCGCAACATCGAGGCACGAAGCATCTATGAGCGATCGATCTACGAGCATCCCGCGCACCACAGGGCAGTGCGCAAGTTCGTCGCTGCGGGAGAACAAGCTCGCGTGGTCGACGAGCTCCCGCTCAAACTCGTCGTCATCGACGAGCGCGTGGCGCTTTTCACGATGGAGGATCCGGTCGCGGGCACTGCTGATCTGACGATCATGATCGTCGAGCACCGTGCGCTGGCGAGTCTGCTGAAGACGGCCTTCGAGGCAGTCTGGGCGAGCGGCGAGGCGTTCGTCTAGCTAGAGCTGTTTCGACATCTGGAGCGTTGTGATCCGATAGCCGAGCGACTCGTAAAGGCCGCGAGCTACGGAGTTGTTGCCGAATACGTTGAGCTCGAGCTTGGTCGCGCCGCTTTTGCGGGCGAAGTCCTCGGAGAGCCGCACCGCATGACGACCGAGGCCGTGTCCGCGAGCAGCGACGTCAATCTCGATCGCCCAGAGAGACCAGACCCCGGGCGCGCCGTCTCCGGCACCGATCCACACGCTGCCGACTGGCAGCCCATCCTCGGTGACCGAGAAGACGAATTGTCCCGGCGCCGGAGTGCCTCCTGGAAAGAGGCGGTCGGCTACTGCATCGGTGACGCTTCGGGCCGTCTCGGGGTCCTCGCCAGTGTCGACCCGGTCGGCGATGTGGTCGGCCTTGCTCTGTTCGAGCCACGGGCCGATATCTTCCGGCGACATTGGCTGCAGGGTGACGGCCATGCCGCTTAGGGTAGCGATGTCTGGATTGGGACTTACAGCGCCAGGCGCCGCCGCAGCATTGCCGAGGCGACCAGCCCCGGAATGATCGGCGCCCAGAAGGACGCCAGCCGGTAGACGATGACGGCGGCAAGGGTCGCTCCGCCGCCGACTCCGGTGGTCACCAGACCTGCGATCAACGCAGCATCGACCGTGCCGAGCCCGGCCGGCGTCGGCACGATCTCGGCAGCCGTCGCGCCGACCAGATAGACAACCGCGACTCGCCAGGTGGCGACGTCCCCGTCGAACGCCCACAGTGCCGCGTACAACGCGAGCAGGTTCGATGCCTTCACGGCAGCCGTGCAAGCGATCAGCGTGGCGAGCCGTGCCGGATGACCGACCAGGTCGCCAGCCGCCGTTCGAGCATCTGTCGCCGTGCGTCCGATCCAGCTCTTGCTGAGCCTGGACGGCGACCGGCTGGTGCGCACATTGACGACCCGCGCGATGACGGCGACGAGCAGTGCCCCAATCACCCAGAGCATGTCGACGTCGCTTAGCCCACCGAAGAACCACCCGGCGGCCCGCACCGCGATGCCGGGGCCGAAGACCGCGATGCCAATCGCGGCCACGACGATGTGCGCGAGCCCACAGACCCCGACCGCTGCTGCTGCTCGTCCAGCAGTGACACCCCGACGGGTCAAATAGCGCGCGTTTACTGCGGCCCCGCCGAGCCCGGCTGGGGTGATCCGGTTGGCGGCTGCGGCCGCCAGTTGCACCAGAACGGTGCGTGGGAGTGGCAGCCGAGTGCCTGCGGCCGCCTGCAAGGCCAGCGCGGCGAAGAAATAGCTGACGCCGATCGCGGCGGCGACGACCACCACCCACGGCCATGACGGCGCGGGCAGGTTCGAAAGCTGATGGCTGGCGCTGCGCAGCCCTGGTGCGACCCGCCAGATCGCGACGGCGCCTACCGACATGGAAAGGACGACGGCGATCAGGTGCGATCGGCCGGGGCCTTTATCCACGCACTTAGTGTCGGCAGCGTCGACGACATTGGGCTGAAGCACATCTGAACAATCGGCGTAAATCTGGGGTTGCTGAAACTCCGCTCGTTGGTGGGCGCTGGCTACCTTAGGCCGCGCTCAGAACGGCCAGCGCGAAAGGACTAGGCATTTGCCCAATGTGGCTGCCCACCTTAGGAAGCGACTCTGAATGTGCCGGGAAAGGCGAACGCCAGCAGGCGTCGTCCGGTTACAAGCACTTCAGGCAAGCAAGGTAGGAGCAGGATCATGTCGAACCAAGATTTCTTCGCGGCGTCGGTGAACGCACGCCGCGCCGGGTTGCAGCGCGAGGCACGGGCATCGCGAGTAGCGCGGCAGGCACTTCGGGCCGGGCGCCGGTCGGCGAAAAGCACACGCCGCAAGGCGACAGCGGTCGCTCGCGACCACGCGGTCACCGAGCCCAGCCAGCCCGGTCGCGGGGGCGCTGCACAGCCCGCACGCACGGGCACCACGTCAGCGGCCGCCGGCCTCCAAGCCACGGCGATTTGCGGTAGCTGAGCGATACCTTGGAGCACGTGACGGTGGTTCGTAGTGGCCTGAGCCTGGTCATGGTCGGCCGGGCGGCTGAGTTGCGCCGTCTCCAGGCCATGGCCGACGGGATGACCGAGCCACGCGTCGTCCTGCTTCACGGCGAAGCCGGCGTCGGTAAGAGCCGGCTGGTCCGCGAGTTCGTCGCGACGCTGCCCGACCACCAGGTGTTCGCTGCCCACGCCGAGCCTGGGCCGCTCGGCCGACCCTTCCACTTACTCCACGAAGCGATCGAACGGCGGGTCGGAGCGTGGACCGCCATCCCACCCGAGCTCGCCAGCTCGCAGGAGCCGTTGCGGGTGTTGCTCGGCCCGGTCGCGCCTATTCTGAACAGCGACCCAAGCAGTGACGTCACGGTCGGTGGCGAGCAAAGCCTGCGCGCCGCCGTTGATCTCGTGCGCTACCTCCTCGACGGGCGCCCTGGTGTGCTGGTCGTTGAAGACCTGCATTGGGCGGACGCCGAAAGCTTGCGTCTGATCGGTCGCTTGGCGACGACGGCGGATCTGCCACTGCTGATCGTCGGCACGTTCCGGCCGGGTGTGGCCGAGGGCCGGTTGCTCGCCGACATGATCGATCGGGTCGCGCGGCAACGGCTGGTCGAACACGTCGAGCTCGCACCCCTGACCGAGACCCAAGTGGCCGAGTGGCTCGCGGCCGTCTACCAGAGCCGGGTTCCGTGGCGGGTGGCGACTGATCTCGCCCGACGCACGTCGGGCAACCCGTTCTTCCTCGAGGAACTGGTGAGTTCGGCACCCGGTGTCGAACTGGAGGCGTTGTGCGCGCTGCCACTGCCGATCAGCGTGAGCGAAGCAGTGCTCCGCCACCTCGACGGGCTGCCCGATACACAGCGACGAATCGTCGACTCGGCCGCTGTGCTCGGCCGCCGGATCCCGTTTGACCTGCTCGCGGTCGTGTCGGGTGCAGGTGAAGACGACTTGATCGCGACGATGCGCGAACTCGTCGAGCGCGGGCTGGTCACGGAAATCGAGCCGGACGTCTTCAGCTTCCGGCACGCCCTGACCCGTGAGGCGGTCGCGAGTCGCCTGCTCGGACGGCAACGCCGCCGGCTGCACGAGAAGGCGCACGCCGCGCTGCTGGAAATGGGCAGCGACGACTGGGGAGCGCTCGCGTATCACGCGGCAGGCGCGCACCTGTGGGACGAAGTAGTCGATGCGGCTCGACGCGGCGCAGCGGTGCATCTGCGCACCGGATCAACTTACGAAGCATTGCGACTAGCCGAGCTCGGTTTGCAAGAGGTCGACGCCGACGCTGTGTTGCTCGAGCTCGCGACGCGGGCGGCGTGGGCCTGCGGGCTCATGGTCCAGGCCGCGAACTACGCAAGCCTTTGGGCGGTGCTCGCCGAAGCCGGTGCTAATGACGGCGAATTGAGCCGCGCGTTGCGCGCACTCGCGCGATTGAAGTGGGAAATCGGTGATACCGAGCAGCACGCTGCGCTGGTATCCCGCCTGCTCGGCGTTGCCGATCGGTTGCCTGATGGCCACGACCTCGCGGCCGTGTACAGCTATGTCGCCGAGGTGCGGATGCTCGCGGGCCAATCCGCCGAGGCGGTGGAATGGGCCGACCAGGCGCTCGCGCTGATGGCGGACGACGACGACATGCGGGCCGCAGCGATGGTGAATAAGGGCTCAGCCGTTTTCGACATCACCGGCAGATTCGATGAGGGCGCCGCGCTGCTCGTCACCGCTATTGATACAGCGGTCGAAGAAGGCGATGTCTTCAGCGCGCTACGTGGGTTGAACAACCTTCTGCAGGGCGTGCTCGTGCGCTGGCCGGCTGACCGCGTGTGGCCACACATCGCCCGGATGAGCGAACTGGTTTCCAGTTTCGGCCGGCACGACTGGGTGTCGAGCCTCGCAGCGATCACGGCGGCGTACCACTCGAATGCACTCGGCGATGCAGTTGCAGCGCGCAAGATCCTTGACCACGCCCTGATCGACGCCACGGTCGACGCAGGCGGCAAGCGCAGTTGGCTCCTGGCCGAGCGCGCGTGGCTCGGCGGAGAGCTGGACGAAGACGATGCGCTGATATCGGCGAATGCGTTGTATGTCCTCGGCCCGGTCATTGCGGGCGGCGCCAGTAAGGCGCGCGACCACTGGCTGGAAACCCTGGGTATGGAGGCGGCTGCGCGCGTCGGCGACGTGGCGACTGTTGCGAGCCGGCTTGCCGACCTCGGCCGGCGTGCGGTTGCCGCGCCCACAGGTGTCTGCGATTTGTCGTCATGGACGTGGGGGGTCGGTCTGCTTGCTGCGGTTCGCGCCGGCGTTGCTCCGGGCGAGGTCGCCCATGTGCTCGACCTGTTGTTCATCAGCCCGAACCGGTCGGTCCGCGACGAAGACGTCGGTTGGGGCCTGCATGTCCAGGCCGCGCTGGCCGCTGCGTCTGGCGATCATGAGACAGCAGTCGATCTTTACCGGGCCGCACTTGCCGAGCCACGCCGCCGTCCAGGCGCGGTCGTCGACGCCGACGTCCGGATCGGTCTGGCCCGCAGCCTGCTGGTGCTCGGCAACGTCGAAGAGGCACAGGTCGCTGCCGACGAAGCCGAGGTGTTCCTCGCTCGGTGGAGCGGCTGGCGCCGCGACGAACTCGTGTCGTTGCAGCATCGTCTGGCGTCGGGCGGCGCTCGGGTTGTGTCAGGTCAGTTGACCGCGCGCGAGCTCGAGGTTGCCGCGCTCGTTGCCGAGGGTCTCAGCAACTCAGAGATCGGCCGCAAGCTGTTCATCTCGACCAAGACGGCCTCCGTGCACGTATCGAACATCCTGGCGAAAATGTCGATGACCTCGCGCACCCAAATCGCGGCGTGGGCGGTGTCGGAGGGCATGGTGCACTAACCCGGCCGGGCCGTCAGTCGTGAAATGTCGTAGAAACACGACGCCAGCATCATGTCGGAACATGGTCACCGACGCGGCAGGCCCGGGTGCGTCCGTTCACCCCCAACCCGAGGTCGCGGGCGGACCGATCCAAGGTCTTCTTGACGAGGTGTGGCGCGAGGCCAAAGAGCGCGACGAAGGCGAACTCGCGACCTACATTCCCGAGCTCGCGCGCGCGGATCGGTCGACGTTCGGGTTGGCGCTCGCGTCGTTGGATGGGCGGGTGTATTCGGCGGGCCGGATCGATGAATTCACGATCCAATCGGTCTCGAAGCCGTTCGTCTACGCGCTGGCGCTAGCCGACCAAGGCATCGATGCCATGTTGGCACGGGTGGGTGTCGAGCCGACCGGCAACGCCTTCAACACTATTAGCGTCGACGCGCAGGGCCGACCATTCAACCCGATGGTCAACGCGGGTGCCATTGTGACGACGTCCCTCGTCGCGGGCGACAATCCGTCGGAGCAGTTTGACCGTGTCCACCAAGGCTTGTCGGCCTTCGCTGGTCGGCAGCTGGCCGTCGACGAACGAGTGTTCGAGTCAGAACGTGGCACCGGCGATCGCAACCGGGCCATTGGCTTCTTGCTGCGCTCGGTCGGTGCTTTGCAGCAAGAGGTCGACGCCGCGTTATCCGTGTACTTCCGCCAGTGCTCGGTGCTCGTCGATGCACGTGACCTCGCGGTGATGGCCGCCACCCTCGCGAACGGTGGAGTCAATCCGCTGACCGGCGAGGCCGTCGTCCCCGCCTCGGTGGTCAGCCGCGTATTGACGGTGATGTCGACCTGCGGCATGTATGACTTCGCAGGCGAGTGGCTGTACCGCGTGGGGCTACCCGCCAAGAGTGGTGTCAGTGGTGGCATCGCGGCCGCGCAACCCGGGCGACTCGGTTTCGGAGCGCACAGCCCGCTCCTTGATTCACGGGGAAACAGCGTCCGGGGTATCGCTGCTTGCGAGCTACTGTCGCACCGACTGGATCTTCACCTCTTCGCCGTCAGTGGGGTGGAGCTGGGCGGGAACCATCGGTTTGTGCGCGCGGACGTGGTGCGTTCGAAGCGGGTCCGGCTTATCCGCGAGCAGGCAATTCTCGACGCCGAGGGCGTCCGCATCGCCGTGCATGTTCTTACGGGAGCCCAAGATGCTGCGAGCATCGAGCGGGTGGCCCGCGCTGTCGTCGAAGATCGAGCGTCGGGTGGCTGGCGGGTGTTCGATCTGCGCCGGGTGAAGCGCGCGGACGCGGCGGCTGTCCACCTGCTGGTTCGGCTGACGGAGCAGTTGCGCGCGGCTGGTAGCGACGTCGTCGTGGTACCACCACGATCGGTGACTGCGCGGCGCAGTGTCGCAGTGCTGGCCGCAGCGGCCAATGCCACCATGGTCGATCCAGACGACGCATTGCGGTGGTGCGAGGACGCCTTGCTCCGTCACTTCGGTGTATCGGACGAGCCGCCCGACTCGCTGGTTCCGATCGGCCAGCAGGATCTGCTCGCGGGGCTGAGCGCGTCCACGGCGGCAGCGATCGAGGCGGCCGTCGTGACCCGCGTGTTTGCCGCCGGATCGCCCGTGTTCGCCGAGGGGGCGGCCGCGGATGGCCTGTACTTCGTCGCGGCCGGACAGGTCAGCGCTGGACTGAGCCGCGGCGGGTCGTGGCGCCGGTTCAGCACGATGGGGCCGGGATCGTCGTTCGGCGAGCTCGCGCTTGTCGAAGGCGGCGCACGTTCTGCAGCCGTCGTCGCCGATGACGCCACACTGTGCTTCGTGCTCACGGTCGATGCGTTCGCGAAACTGGTCGAAGGAGATCCGACGGCCGGCGCCGAGATCTACCGGTCGATCGCCGCCAGTTTGGCCGGCCGAGTTCGCCAAACGAGCAAGGAGATCAGCGCTCTCGACCAGCGCGACTGATCACGAGCGAGAGGTCCAGAGTCACCGATTGCATCGCGACACACGGTGGAAACGTTGGCGAGGCATTCTCGTGTCATGGTCAGTACCGCGGATCAACTCGCGATCACCTCGGCCGATCTGATGGTGACGCGGCTGGGTGAGACCACCGTGACGTCGCCGATGACGCAGCTGCTTCGAGACCGTGCCAGTTCGGTTCACTACGTCCACGAGTCTGACCGGGTGCTGCTCGACGACACCGTCGAGATGGCGGTCGCACGCAACGTGCCCGCAGCGAACCTGCCGTCATTCGAGCCCGGCGGTCCGCGCGCGCGTCTCTACTTCGAGCCGGGGACCACCCGGGCCGGCATCGTGACCTGCGGTGGCCTGTGCCCTGGGCTCAACAACGTCATCCGCGGGCTGGTTCTCGAGCTCTCGCAAAACTACGGCGTCATCGACATCGTTGGCTTCCGAAATGGCTATCGCGGACTCGTCAGCGCTGACCCTCCTATGGTGCTCACGCCCGATGTCGTTCACGACATTCATAACCGCGGCGGCACGATCCTGGGCACTTCTCGTGGCGACCAGGACGCAACCGCGATGGTCGCCACCTTGATACGGCTCGACATCTCCGTACTCTTCGTGGTCGGTGGCGACGGGACGTTGCGCGGCGCACAGAAGATTGTCGATGCGGCCGCCGCCCGCGGCTACGACCTGGCGGTCGTGGGTGTGCCGAAGACGATCGACAACGACATCCCGTACCTCGATCACAGCTTCGGGTTTCAGACCGCGTTCGCGCGCGCTGCCGAGTCGATACGCGCGGCGCACATCGAGGCGAGCTCCACGACGCATGGTGTCGGGTTGGTCAAGCTGATGGGCCGCCATTCGGGCTTCATCGCGTGCTACGCCGCGCTGGCCAATCACGATGTCGACTTCGTACTCGTGCCCGAGGTCCCGTTCGAACTCGACGGTGACGACGGTTTCTTGCATCATCTGCGGCGGCGGGTCGAGCATCAGGGTCACGCAGTGGTTGTCGTCGCTGAGGGCGCCGGTCAGCACCTGTTGCCGCTCGACGGCTCTCGCGATGCGTCGGGGAACACGAGGCTGGCTGACATTGGCCAACTCTTGCGCGATCGCATCGTCGGATGCTTCGCCGACGCTGGTTCTGAACTCAGCCTGCGTTATGTCGACCCTGGTTATGCGATCCGCAGCGTGCCGGCGAATGCGTACGACGCTGTCTTTTGTATTCGGCTCGCCCAAGCCGCGGTTCACGCCGCCATGGCCGGCCGCACCGCGATGGTCGTCGGTCGTTGGCACGGTCGGTTCGTGCACCTGCCGATCGCGCTCGCCACCGCAAGTCGCAACCAAGTCGATCCGGACGGCGACCTGTGGATGTCTGTCCTCGAGGCGACCGGTCAGCCGCCGCGCTTCGGGCAGCCCGCGCTGCAATTACCGGAGCTCATGACCTCAACTGCCAGCCGGTGAAATCAGTGACGCTTCTCCACCCGGGAGGTGAAGAAGCGTCACTGATTGCGTGCCGATTCACTTACGAGGCGGCGATGCCTTCGAACCCGGTGCCGTTGTCGGGCGTGAAGCCGGTGACTGTACCGATCTGCGTCAGCGAGCCGTTGTTGTTGACCTTGAACTCGTCAATGACACCGGCGCCTGTTGCTTCTTGGTAGATGTACCGACCGTCACCGGTGACTGCGAGGTCAACCGGCCCGGCGTCCGTCGTTGCAGTGACGCCGTTCGCGTTCAGCAGTGTCAGCTGGCCGTGCCAGTTCTCTGCGTAACCGGTGATCGTGTTGGAGCCGGCGTTGGCTGTGTAGACGAAACCCTTCGCGATGACCGACCAGCAGGTTGCCGTTTGTGCATTGGCGACGTGCGACGAAATAGTCGCCAGCGCACCGCTCGGGTGCACGATGTACGACGACGCGCCGCCACTTGCCTCGGCCACGATCAGTCGACCGAACACGTCGTAGCTGAGGGAGAACGGAACTCCTCCGGCCGAGGTCGTCACGACGGGCGTTGCCGACGGCGAGCCGAGGTGGTCGAGACTAAACACGTCGAGCACACCGTGGGTCTTGGTTGCAACAACCACATCGCGACCATCAGGGGTGATCGCGACCTGTGACGGAGAAGCCAGGAAGTTCGGGTCCGCGGGGTTGCCCAGACCGAGTGTGCGGGTCGAGCCGCCGATGGCGTGCAGGTGTTTCGCACCGTCGATCCAGAATCCGCTGATCGCGCCATCATTCCCTGCGTCGAGCACGTACACGTGGCTACCTACAACGCTGATCGACGTCGGCAAGTGGCCGGCGCTACCGACAACCTGCAGGCGATGCAGATAGGTACCTTCGACCCCGAAGACTGTGAAGGTGTCACTGCCCGCGTTGACAACGAACAGCAGATGATTGTGGGCGTCGTAGGTCAACGAACCCTGCGAGGCAAGTGGGTCGACTACTGCGCCGGATTCTGAACCGCCCAAGCCGTCGGTTGCATACTGACCCGCCCAGTGCAAGCCGCCGTTGCTTGCGCGACTGTAGGCGATGACCGCATTCCCTGCGGAATTGTTCGTTTGGACGAAAACGGCCTGGTCGGTGCTCTGTGGGCCTATGTGATTCGGCTCACTTGCTGAGGCTGCTGGGGCCAGTGCGAATGCGCCGAGTGCAGCGCCGATTGTTCCGGTAGCAGCCATGACGGTGAGGCGCCGAGTGAGATGTCGTGCGCCATTTCTGTGGATCGTTGATGCCATGTGAATTCCTATCGCTGACATGACGGTTGTTCCGTCCGACTCGTGGCCTCGGGGTCACAAACGCCTTTGTAGCAGCGGTTTTTGGCGACGTCTGCACTCTTGACCTCAAAATGGTTCGGCGTCAGCAGTCTGTAAGGAAATGCCGTCACGAGTTCGTAAGAACTCTTACGAAGGCGCGCACAGGCACCAACGCAATATGCGATGTTGGATGCGAATCTCGTGTCAGCTCCTTGAAGATCCACTCGATGAGACCGTTGCCAGGGATTACCGGGTGTGCTCGATTGGGGCGAGAGAGGTCTGGGCACGGTAGTGTGTGGGTGTCGCTTCGCCTCGTGGAGCGCATGATCGCTCTGTTCGCCCGACTCGGGTGGGGGCTTCTTGATCACTAAATCTCCTGCGGCAATTTAGACGCTCGCTCACGCGCACCGTCGCGCACGCGTGCAACGCCGGCAACCGGAAGGCTGCGATCATGACAACTCGCTTCGGATTCGTTAGTACCTACCCGCCGACCATTTGTGGTTTGGCGACGTTCACGTCGTCACTGTTCAACGAGCTGGTGACATCAGCTGGCAACGAGGGTCGCGTCATTCGTCTTGTCGAGACTCCGCAACGGCCGGCCGGTCCGGAGATCGTCGGCCAACTGGTTGCTGGCGATGTGGGCAGTGCGTATCGCGCTGCCGAGTTGCTGAACGACGGTGATATCGCAATCGTGCAACACGAGTACGGCGTGTATGGCGGACCAGATGGCGACGAAATCCTGCTGCTCCTGCGCGCGCTTACGGTGCCATCTGTCGTCGTCTTGCATACCGTCCTGAGTACACCGACGGCGCATCAAAAGTCTGTCCTCGAGGCCGTCGTTGCAGCTGCCGACGCGGTCGTGACAATGACAGCGACCGCATACAATCGTCTTGCGACTGGCTACGCCGTCGACATGCGCAAGGTCAATGTAATCCCGCACGGTGCACCAGCTGTCCGCAGCCAGTCGTTGTCAGTCCGCACCGACCGGCCCACGGTTTTAACGTGGGGCTTGATTGGTCCGGGCAAGGGCATTGAATGGGGCATCGAAGCGATGGCCTCTCTCGCTGACCTCTACCCGACGCCGCGTTATGTCATCGCCGGGCAAACGCACCCCAAGGTGCTGCTGCGAGACGGTGAGGCCTATCGCGATCGACTCAAGGCGCAGGTAACTGCCCTGGAGCTTGGCGAGATCGTCAGTTTCGATAGCCGCTACCGTGACAACGTGGCCCTTGGTGAGTTGGTCGATTCGGCGGACGTCGTGTTGTTGCCGTATGACTCGACCGACCAGGTCACGTCGGGCGTTCTCATCGAGGCCGTTGGCGCACTGAAGCCGGTCATCGCGACCCGCTTCCCGCACGCCATCGAGTTGTTGGGCGACGGTGCAGGTCTGCTTGTGCCGCAAAAGAATCCGGCGGCGATTGCCGCGGCACTACGTACATTGCTGACTGATCGCGAACTTGCGGCGGGTATGACGAAGGCGGCCGGCGCTGCTGGCTCCGAGCTGGCATGGGCCGCCGTTGCGCAGCGTTATCTCGGCCTGGCGGGCGATTTGATCAGCGCCCGCGTGGCCGCGTGAACACCGCCCCGGCGCTCGCAAGGCCGGTGTTCGATCACTTGCACCGGCTGACCGACGGTCGGGGCCTTTTTGAGCATGCGGAGTACGGCGACCCGCGGCCTGAACATGGCTATTGTCTCGACGATGTGGCGCGCGCACTCGTCGTCGTCTGTCGCGAGCGACGTCCGTCGCTGGCGCTGCAGGCACTCGGGCGGCACTACCTGGACTTCACGCTCTCGGCGATCGAGGCCGACGGCTCATGCCACAACCGCATGAGCGTCGATGGCTCGTGGAACGACGATTCAGCAGTTGAGGACTGGTGGGGTCGGGCTCTGTGGGGGCTCGGTGTGGCGGCCGCACATGCACCGACGCAAGCGATGCGCGCACGTGCGCTACTGGGATTCCGGCTCGCGGCTCGCGCCCGTTCGCCTCATCCGCGAGCTATGGCGTTTGCCGCACTCGGCGCAGGCGAGCTGCTGCTGAACCGCAGCGGCGAACTGTCTGCGATGCAGTTGTTAGTCGATGCTGTGAAAGCAATAGGCCCGTCGGGCGTCGATCCCACATGGCCGTGGCCACAATCGCGATTGACGTATGGCAACGGTTCGGTCGTCGAGGCGTTGCTGCTCGCAGGCGCGGCGTTGCCCGACGCGGCGACGAAGGAACGCGGCCTGCAATTGCTCGAGTTCCTGCTCGAAATCGAGACGCTCGACGGTCATCTGTCTGTGACACCAGTAGGAGGTCGCGGGCCGGATGACTTCCGTCCAGGTTTTGACCAGCAGCCGATCGAGGTTGCCGCGATCGCCGACGCGTGCGCCCGCGCGCACGAACTCACGCAGGATCGCCGCTGGTTGCACGGCCTCGCCATGGCCTGGTCGTGGTTCAACGGCGACAACGACAGCGCGACGCTAATGTTCGATCCCGACACTGGGGCCGGTTTCGATGGCCTTTTGCGCGATGGCCGCAATCTCAATCAGGGCGCCGAGTCGACCCTGGCGCTGCTATCGACGGCGCAGCATGCTCAACGGCTCGCGCTGCTTCGGTGACACTCACTACATCCCTCGCACGTCGGGTCGAAGCGCAGCTGGCGCCTGATCCGGCGCGTGTTGTCGCCAAATTGTTCTTGCCTGGCGAGGAATTACCATCCGGGCGCTCCAGGGCCGGTGCTGTCATCGCCCGGGTGTTGGCGTTGTCGGAGGATGAGGTCGAGCGCGTCGCTGCTTCACTGGTCGAAGACTTCTCCGAGCGGCATCGCGAGTTCTCTGCGATGCTCACCGACCACGCGTCGATGATGCGTTTGCAGGTGCAGTCGACACCGGCGATGTCGGAAGCTCGCTTGCTCGTGCTCGGTGCGAGCTTCACGGCGGAGTATGCCGTCGAAGGCGCGGCCCTCTGCAATCCGAGTGCCGTCCTACATCCCGATCAGTCGAGTCTCGGCGAGGGCCAAGCGCGGATTGCGATCAGCCTACGTGGCATCGGCGAAGGCCATATCTCGTCCGTCGGATTTACGAGCGCTGTCGTCGGTCCCGGTCCGTCCTGGACGTTCGAGCCTCGATTACTGCCGATTGTTGCCGGCACTAGTGCGGCCGCCTATTGGCAGAAGACGCACCTACGTGCCGTCTTGGCTGACGAGGGTCGCATCGACGGACTCGGCCGTAGCGTGCTTGCGCACCTGCCTGCAGTCTTCACCGGGATCGACCTCGAGCATGCCCTCGCTGAGGAACGGCAGGACCTGCTGGCGACACCTGGTGGGCAGCTGACCGTCGCACTGCTTCGCCGACTCGTGTCCTCGGCATACGCCGTCGGTTTCCCATCCGACCTCGCACTGAGCCAGCAGGTGCTACTTCCGTCGGCACCTGATGAGAGCAACGGCATGGAAGACGCCCGGTTCGTGCGATTCACCGCCGACGACGGTTCGGTCGAGTACCGCGCGACGTATACGGCATTCGACGGTCGCAAGATCGCGCCGCGATTGCTCATCAGCCCAGATCTACGCACGTTCCAGGCGCACCGTCTCGCCGGCCCGGCTGCACGCAACAAGGGCATGGCGTTGTTCCCTCGGATGGTCGGAGGCCGTTATCGGTCGCTCTGCCGGTCGGACGGCGAGAGCACCAGCGTCGCGACGTCCGTCGACGGGTTTGTCTGGAGCGCACCCGAAGTCATCCAGGCGCCTACTGCTTCGTGGGAGGTTCTGCAGGTCGGCAACTGCGGACCACCCATCGAAACTGATCGTGGGTGGCTGGTGTTGACCCACGGCGTCGGGCCGATGCGGATCTACTCGATCGGCGCGATCCTGCTCGACCTCGACGATCCGACGAGGGTCATCGGCAAGCTTGAGCGCCCGTTCCTCCAGCCAACGCTCGAAGAGCGCAACGGGTACGTGCCGAACGTCGTCTATTCGTGCGGCGGTTTGGTTCACGACGGCTTGCTGTGGCTGCCCTACGGAATCGGCGACTCGCGCATCGGTGTCGTGTGGGCCTCGGTCGACGAACTCTTGAATGAGATGGCGCCTTTCCACGGCTGAGCGCGATGATTTGCCTGTGGATACAGACCTCGCCGCGTTGTCGGCCGCCTACTGGCGGCATCACCAGCTGAGTCAGGGAAATCGCCAAGAGTGGCTGGCGTCAGAAGAATATTCCTGGGCATGGGATGCGCCCGTACGCGATGCGACCTCACATCGAGCTACCGTCGATTCGCACGAAAGCACCCGCCTCCCCTCGCCGGCGGTCGCGAAATCCTCGACCAGCGCGTAAGCCGCGAGGCCTCCGCGGCAAGTAGGCAACCCGAGGATCCTTCACTCGGCGACGATTTGCTCGTAGACGCGCAGGTAGTCGTCGACCATGCGATCGGCCCCGAAGCGTGAGGCCGCGCGGGCACTGACCGCGCTGCGATCCAAACCGACCGTCTTCGAGACGGCCGCGACCGCGCTGTCGACGTCGTGCGCGAGAAAGCCGGTCACGCCCTCGTCGATGACTTCGGGCATCGACCCGCGTCGGTAGGCGATGACCGGAGTGCCGCATGCCATCGCCTCGACGACCGAAAGGCCGAACGGCTCGTCGAACGCGATTGGGTGAAGCAGTACGGCCGCTGATCCGAGTACGTCGGCGCGCTGCTGCGGACCGATCGAGCCGAGATAACGGATCTGGTCGCCGTCCACCTGCGGCTTGATCTGTTCGGCGAAGTAGCGCTCGTCCTGCACGATTCCACAGATCACTAGTCGGCGGTCGGCGAGCTTGGCGATGGTGATCGCGTCGGCGGTGCCCTTGTCGGGGTGGATGCGGCCGAACACCACGAGGTCGTCGCCCGGTATGGCTCGAAACGGCAACTGCGCGAGGTCGACACCGTGATAGATCGTCGCGATGTACTCGAGATCGGGGGAGCGATCGGCGTCCGAGATAGCGACGTAGTGCGAGCGCGCCCGCTTGTACGCGGGCAAGATGCCCGCACCTGAGAATCCATGGATGGTGGTTACCATCGGGGCCGCGCAATGGGCTGCGAACGCGAGAGGCAGCCAGTCGAGTTGGTTGTGCACGAGGTCGAAGTTCTTCGATTCGGCCAAAACGTTGGCGACGTGCATCGCTTCCCAGATGCGGCCGTCCATCGACGGGTCTTCGGCGTACCCGTGCGGGCTGATGCCGCGCAGCTGCGCGTGAGTCTGCGAATCCAGCGTTGCGAACAAGGTCACGGCGACGCCTCGAGCGACCAGGCCCTCGGTGAGCAGGCTCGTCACGAGTTCCCACGGGCCGTAATGCACGGGCGGCGTGCGCCAGGCGATCGGTGCGAGCATCGCGACCTTCACGCGTGACTGACCGGCCGCAGGCTCATGCCGGCATTGTTGCCGATGACGGCCAGGCTTTGGGCCGATGGGGGGAAATCGGTCGGAAGTCACCCAATCCGGGACGTCGTGGCTCTAGGCTCGTGCGCATGTTGCGGATGGTGTCTCGGGCCGCGCTCGTAGTCGTTGTTGCGGCAGTCGCCGCGGCGCCAGCAGCAGCGCTGACCTCGGCCGCCGCGGCGACCGCAGGCCCAGCGCTCACCGTCGATGCGGCTGCCGGCCGGCACGCGATCAGCAGCGACGTCTATGGAATGAACTTCAGTGACGCAGCGCTGGCGACAGAGCTCGGTCTCACTGCTGACAGGTGGGGCGGTAACAGCACGAGCCGCTACAATTACACGAACAACACCCACAACACCGGCAGCGACTACTACTTCGAGAACATCGTCGACTCGACGTCGCTCGACTCGTTCGTGACGGCCGACCTCGCCCATGGCGACAATCCGGTGGTTACCGTGCCGGCGATGGGCTGGGTGTCGAAGACCTCGCCCACGTCACATCCGTTCGACTGCGGCTTCAAGGTTTCTGTCTATGGAGCGCAACAGTCGACTGATCCGTATGACTCGACCTGCGGTAACGGCAAGCACACCAACGGAACGCAGATCACTGGCAACGCAGCATCCGATACCTCGGTGGCTGAGAACGGCGCGTTCGATCAGGCGATGGTCGCGCACCTGGTGTCAAAGTTCGGAACCGCGGCGGCGGGCGGCGTCAAGAGTTACGAGATCGACAACGAGCCGTCGCTGTGGAATAGCACACACATCGATGTGCATCCTGCGCCGTTGAGTTACGACGAGTTATGGACCAAGTCCCTAGCCGCCGCCCAGGGCATCAAGGCCGGCGACCCGACCGCGACAGTCGACGGGCCAGGCGATTGGGGCTGGTGCGCGTACTTCTATGCACCGGACGATCCGGGTGGCTGCGGACCTGGGCCGGACAAGCAGGCACACGGCAACCTGCCATTGGCCGCGTGGTACCTGCAGCAGTTCGCGGCCTATGACAAGGCGCACGGCCAACGGCTGCTCGACTACTTCGACGAGCACTTCTATCCGCAAGAGACCGGAGTCTCTCTTTCAACCGCGGGCGACGCCGCAACGCAGGCTCTGCGACTGCGATCGACGCGCGCGCTGTGGGATCCGACCTACACCGACGAGTCGTGGACCGCCGATCTCGGTCTTGGCTCGGTCGAGCTGATCCCGCGGATGAAGCAGTGGGTCGCTCAGTACTACCCGGGCACCAAGATCGCCATCAGTGAATACAACTGGGGCGGCCTTGAGTCGATGAACGGCGCTCTTGCAGAAGCTGACGTACTAGGGATTTTCGGCGCCCAGGGCGTCGATCGCGCACAGCTATGGTCGCCCCCAACGTCGTCTCAACCTGGCGCCTTTGCGTTTCGCATGTATCGCAACTACGACGGCCACGGTTCGCGTTTCGGCGACGAGAGCGTTAGCGCGTCGAGTGCCGATCAAGGCCAGCTCTCGGTTTACGCCGCGCAGCGTTCGACCGACGGCGCGCTGACTGTGCAGGTCATCAACAAGACCGGTGGCGATCTGACTAGCACGCTCGCAGTGCACAACGCATCGACGTCCGCAGCTCAGGTATTCACTTACAGCCCAGCAAATCTGAACGCCATCGTGCAGCGGCCTGATGCCACCTTCACGTCGGGCTCCGCGTCACACACTTTCCCGGCTAATAGCATCACGTTGCTCGTGATCCCAACCGACATCGCGGTGTCGCGACTCGGAGGAGCAAACCGCGACGTGACCGCGGCAGATGTTGCTCTTGCAGCATTCCCGACCGCGGGCTCGGCGAAGGCCGTTGTACTCGCACGCGACGATGTCTATGCCGACGGGCTGACGGGTTCGCCGCTGGCCAGTGCACTTGGTGGGCCGTTGTTGCTGACCAACCCGGCGGTTCTGTCTGCGGATGCGCGATCGGCGATCACCCATTCGCTCGCCGCAGGCGGCAAGATTTACTTGCTGGGCGGGACAACTGCCATTAGCGCGTCGACGGCGTCGACATTGACGGGGCTCGGCTACAGCGTCGTGCGCATCGGCGGTGCAGATCGTTACGCGACGGCCAGTCTCATCGCCGATCAGATCGCAGCGACCCACAGTGTCAACCATATCTATCTGGCAACGGGACTGAACTTCCCCGACGCCGAGTCGGCGGCAGATGCGGCCGCCGTTACCAATGGCGTGGTGCTACTTACTGACGGGACGTCGGTAGCGGCCGAGACCGCACAGTGGGAGAGCGCCCACCCAGGCATGACGGTTGCCGCGATTGGAGGGTCCGCAGCTGCCGCCGATCCTGCAGCCACGCCATTCGTGGGCACGGATCGTTATGCCACAGCGGCGAAGGTCGCCGCGAGCGTCTTGCCCAACCCTGCAGGTGTCGTGATTGCCACCGGCGCCAACTTCCCCGATGGGCTCGCCGGCGCCGCTTACGCAGCGCACTTCGGCTGGGCGATGGTGCTCGTGGCGCCAGGTTCGACGACACTCGACGCCGATCAGGCCACCTATCTCCACGCCGCATCGAGCACAGTGAGGACGCTGGTTACCGTCGGTCAGACGGCTGCCGTTCCGCCGGCCACCGTGAGCGCGGTCTTGTCGGGACTCGGCTAAATCTCGGTGAGCTGACCTGCCCTGGCAAGATCGGGTGTGTGACCGAGCTCCCGACCGCGAGTACGCATCTGCTGTCTGTCGCGGGTGTGGTCGATGTGGGTCCACGGATGCGTCGCATCACCGTCACCGGCGACGCGTTGGCGAACTTCGCCCCGCTGCCCGGCCAAGACGTCGTGGTGCACGTTAGTGATGGTCACGGCAGCGGAGTCAGTCGTCGCTACACGATCCGCAATCTCGATACCGCGACCCGCCGGCTCGACCTCGATGTCGTGATGCACGGTCACGGGCCCGGCGCCACGTGGGCGGCCTCGGTTGCGACTGGCGACGACATCGAAGTCTTCGGCCCGCGTGGCAAAGTGCTCCTCGCGCAGGTTCGATGGCAACTGTTTGTCGGCGATGAATCCGCGATCCCAGCGATTGCCGAGATGATCAGGGCGCTACCAGCCGGGACGACGGTAGTGGCCGTTATCGAAGTCACTGAGGTTGATGACGAGCAGCCGATCACTGCAGCCGGACCGGTCGACGTCCGGTGGCTGCATCGCCTCGAGACCCCGGCGGGGGAGTCGGAGCTGCTCGATCGGGCGGTTGCCGCGATCGAGATACCGGACGTCGAACGGCACGCGTATCTGTTCGGCGAGAGTCGGACAGTGCGACGGCTTAGAGACGACTTAGGCGCCCGCGGGTTACACCCGCACGAGATTTCGGCGAAGGGGTACTGGAATCTCGGCCGCCGCAGCGGTCACTGACTGATCGGTGCTGCCGTTCCCGCGATTACGGTGTCGATGGTGGTCATGAGTTGCTGAAGTCGCAGGATCTCCGTGTCGTGGAACGGCATCTCGTCATTGCGGCCGATCAAGACCACGCCAGAATCTTGAATCGGTGCAGTGGCCAACGTCGCCCGCGCGCCTTCGGGCAACGTGAACATGCCCGCGTCGGCCAGCCGGCTCGACCGCATCGGCACCCGACCGGCCCATCCGACGTCGGGCGCCGACGGTGTCCTCGCCCGCGGGAATGCCTGCCCCGCCTCGAAACTGACCGACCAATCGGCGTCAAGCAATCGCGGTGCAGCGTGCGTGATGATCGTCAACGCGTGGTGAGGCTCCTTCACGACCGCCTGCACGACGGCGAGCTCAGGCAAGTGATCCCTGGTTATGCCCGCACGGCGAATCCCGAGAACCGTGAAAACGCCGCCCGCCCGCAGCTCGTTGGCCAGCGCCTCGACCTGCCCGGAGTCGCAGTCGAGCAGGAATTGGTCGACGGCCTCGGTCATCTTTCCGCCGAGGACGTCGACCTCCCTGACGTCGATAGAGCGCGATGCAATGAGCGCCGTGAGCTGCGCGAGCGCGCCGGGCCGGTCGGGCAGCGCCAGGCGGAACGAAAACAACACGAGAAGAGCCTCCTAGGCCTAGGAAGCTTGCGCACCCTAGGTCCTAGTGCCTTCGGCACGGTACGTGTCCGCGCTGTTACAGGCGAATCAAAATCACGTCACGATGTCAGCCGGTCCAGACCGGCCGCAGCTCCATGACTCCTCGCGTCGCGAACGGGTGGGCTGCGGCGACCTCGATCGCTTCCGCCATATCGCGGCATTCGAGCAGGTCAAAGCCGCCGAGGATCTCCTTCGTCTCCAGGAACGGCCCGTCGGTGACCAGCACCTTGCCGCCGCGTACCCGCACCGCGGCCGCCAGGCCTTCGGGGGCGAGCCGGTCGCCGGCCACTCGCAACCCGCGGGCGCCCATGGCGTCGACCCACTCGTCGATGTCGCCCTCGGGACCAGGCGGCGGCGTGACTGGGGCGGTGTCGTTGCATACGAGCATCAGGAATTGCATGACGTGTACTCCTCGTTGGCAGGTTGGTCCATCGTCTCCCGACGAGCCCGGTCAACCGAATTCGACGTTTCGACGGAGACCAATGTTTGGTTACAACGCGGCGACGCTCTACGGTCGGCCGGTGAGCTTCGAAGTCGGTGCCGACGCCTACGGCCGGTTCATGGGCCGCTACTCCCAACCCCTCGCTGTCACGTTCGTGCAGCATGCCCGGGTGGCGCCAGGTGCCAGGGCGCTGGATGTGGGTTGTGGCACCGGCGCACTCACGGCGGAGCTGGTGCCGCTGCTCGGAGCGGGAGCTGTATCGGCGGTCGACCCCTCGGAGCCATTTGTCGTGGCGATGCGGTCGCGCTTTCCCGACGTTGATGTGCGGCACTCAACCGCGGAACGGCTGCCCTACCCAGACGACAGCTTCGACTACGCCCTCGCTTCGTTGGTCGTGAGTTTCATGTCGGATCCGGTGGCGGGCCTCGCTGAGATGGCGAGAGTCGTTCGGCCTGGCGGTCTGGTGGGCGCGACGGTCTGGGACCACGCCGGGACGACGGGTCCGCTCGCCCCATTTTGGGGCGCCGTCAAAGACCTCGATCCGGAAGCCCACGATGAATCCGCACTCGCCGGCGTTCGTGAGGGTCACCTGGCCCAGCTCTTCGAGGCCGCCGGCTTGCGCGACCTCGACTCGACGACGTTGACGGTTCACCTGGCCCTTGCCGACTTCAACGACTGGTGGGACCCCTACCTGCTTGGAGTGGGTCCGCCCGGCGATTACGTCGCCCGTCTTGATGATGTCGGGCGCGAGCGGCTGAAGGCTCGGTGCGCACAGCTGTTCCCGCACAGTGGGCCGTTCGAGGTCACCGCGTCTGCATGGACCGTGCTCGGCCGCGCTTAAGATGCAGGCATGTCACTCGAGCGTGGTACCCCACCGGACCCATTCGACGTCCTGCCTTCGAAGCCCTGGTTTCGCTTGGATAGTGACGATGTCGCCAACGGTGCGCCGCTGGCGCTGACGTTCGTGCACGGCAGCGCCGGAGGTGAGAACCTCAGTCCGCAACTGCGCTGGTCGGGCTTTCCTGACCAGACGAAGTCGTTCGCGGTGACGTGCTACGACCCTGACGCACCGACGCAAAGCGGCTTCTGGCACTGGGTGCTCTTGAACATTCCGGCCGATGTGACTGAACTCCCGCGCGGTGCTGGTAGCCCGGGCGAGCTTCCAGACGGCGCCTTCCACGTCGCCGGAGACATGGGCACCAAGGCCTACGCCGGAGCGGCGCCCCCGCCCGGTGATCGCCCGCACCGCTACGTTTTCGCGGTCCACGCACTCGACGTCGACAAGCTCGACGTTGACGACTCGGTGAGCGCGGCGGTCGTCGGCTTCAACCTCGCGTTCCACACGCTGGCCCGAGGCGCGCTGCGTCCGACATACCAACGCTAGCGCCCGCCCTACGAGCGCTGGGACCCATCTCGACGGAATCGGATTCGTCGGAGCGGACGACCCGTATCGAGCGACCCAGCCTTATCCGCTCGGCGCAAACGGCCTCGTGCGCGCGGCAAGAGTAGGGCGATGCGCTTCTCGGCGATCGCCTGCGTCTGCATGCTCAGCCACCAACACAACGCAGCTAGTGGCAACTCGATGAATACGGCGAAGGCGATCGATACAGGTAGCTGGCGACGGCGCGCCGTCAGTACGTCGAACCACGCGTCGACTATTAACAGGGTGCCGGCCGACGTTGCGGCGACGGACAAGTTGCGCGATCGGCGTAGCGCGAAGTACGCGGTAGCAGCGAGTGCGATGAGCAACATGACGTCGAAACCGGCCCACGCGAAGTCATAGTGCCGTGACAGTTGTCGCGACGGGAGCACCGTTGCCAGGAAGATGATCCACGGGATCAGCAGCAGCGAGAGCACCGCGAACAGTGGCCCCGCGATTCGGATCAGCCAGTGGTCGTCGATCAGCACTTCGTTGCCGAGTTCCGGCGCCGGGGGCACCAGCTCGTCGACCCGCTCGGCGGCACGCACCCACCGGCGAAAAATCATGCGCTGCTCCACCGGCGAAAGATCATCGCATTACCGGTTCGGAGCTTCCGCCAACAGCTGCTTCTTGATCTGCAGCATTTTCTCGTGTGTCTGCGGATCGACCTTCGGATACTTCGGATCGATGTCCATCAACGCATCGAGGATGGTCCATGACGCGGCGAGTCTGGCGAACCATTTGTGGTCAGCCGGTATCACATGCCACGGCGCGTACGACGTGCTCGTCGCGCTCAACATCTCTTCGTAGGCCTTCTGGTAGTCGTCCCAGCGCTCGCGTTCCAAGGCATCGGCAACGTCGAACTTCCAGTTCTTGTCAGGCTCATCGATCCGATCGAGGAAACGGCGTCGCTGCTCCTCTTTTGAGAGGTTCAAGAACAGCTTCACGATCCGCACACCGTTGTCTGAGAGGTATCTTTCCCAGTCGTTGATCTCGCGGAAGCGACGCTTCCAGATATCAGACTTGGCACCTGGGAGGTGCTCGTTCCCTAGCAGTTCAGGGTGCACGCGGACGACCAGCACTTCCTCGTAGTGCGAGCGGTTGAAGATGCCGATCGAGCCGCGTGGCGGCAGTTGCAGCTGGTAGCGCCACAGGTAGTCGTGCTGGAGTTCGATCAGCGACGGCACCTTGAACGGATGGACGCTTACGCCCTGCGGATTCACACCGCTGAGCACGTGCTTGATGGTGCCGTCCTTGCCCGCGGCATCCATCGCCTGCAGGATCACCAGCACCGCGTAGGTGCTCTGCGCCGCGAGCCGGGCCTGGTATTCACCGAGCTGTCGCACACCCTCGGCCAGTGCCACCCCGGCGTCCGCCCTGGTGACGAACTGGTCCCGATATCCCGGATCGAAATCCTTGGAGTCGTCGCCGAGCCGCACGGCCGCGCGAGGTTTGACCCGAAACGGCGCGATGCGCTTACGTAGGTCGGCGTGACTGACGGGGGTCGACGCTGTGTTCTCCATCACCGCATCATGCCGGGTCTGAACCGGGAACGTCACGGCAAACGAACTCGCGGCACACTGGACACGGCAAGTTTCGCCCGCTGACGGAAGGATCTGGCGCTTGAGCGCGAGCGTGGAGAACGTTGACGCCGCCCGCGCGAGGCCACCTCAGCCGGTGCTTGTCCGGCAGCCTGGTGCCGCGACGGTGCGCGCAGTGGCGTTGGTCCTGCACGGGGGCCGCGAGTTCAGCGCCGAGCCGGTCAGCGCCCGCCAGCTCGCGGTGCTGCGGATGGTGCCGATCGCGCGTCACTTGGCCTCGGCGGGCGGTGCGGATGGGCTGGGAGTCTGGCGGCTGCTATTCGGGCACCGGGGCTGGAACTCCCGCCGGGGGACGGGCGAGGACGCGTACCCAGTCGCCGACGTCCGCTGGGCAGTGCAGCAGCTGCGAAGCCAGCACGGCGACGCGCCGATCGTCCTGGTCGGCCATTCGATGGGCGGCCGCGCGGCACTGCGGGCTGCCGATGAACCAGGGGTGGTGGGCCTCGTCGGCCTCGCACCGTGGGTGACGCCGAACGAGCCTTACAAGCCAGTAGTCGGACGACGACTGCTGGTCGTTCATGGCACGCGTGACCGCACGACATCGGCGAAGAACTCGCAGGCACTCGTCGATGCCGTTCGCCGCGAGTCAGCAACTGCCGACGGCGACGCAGCTGGGGCCGCGACGTTCGTGCACCTGCGCGGCACCGGGCACGGCATGCTTCGCCGGGTCGCGATCTGGAACGACCTGACCGCCGACTTCGTGCTGCAAACGGGACTCGGCGTGCTGCCCGGCGCGCGCCTAGCCCAAGCCATCGAGGACGGCGACTCCGTCATCTAGCGAAATCACCCGCCGTCCGCCAATAGTCAGCGTTCCAACACGAGTTGGTGCACGTTCAGGTAGCCGCTCGCGAAACCCGCTTCGCAGTAGGCGAGGTAGAACTTCCACATTCGGGTGAAGCGCTCATCGAAGCCGAGTTCCTGGACTGCTGCGGTATTGGCATGAAATCGCTCCAGCCATGAATGCAACGTGCGCGCGTAGTCGTGGCCGTAGGCGGTCGCCGAACTCACCCGGAGCCGTGTGTTGTGCGCGACGACATCACGCACGGCGTGCAGTGACGGGATGATGCCACCAGGAAATACATACTTGTGGATCCAGGTGTAGGTGCCTTTCGTCGCGAGCAGTCGTTGATGCTCGATCGTGATCGACTGCAGGGCAACTCGGCCGCCTGGTGCGAGAACGCGGTCGATGGTGGCGAAGTAGTCGGGCCAGTACTCAAACCCGACGGCCTCGATCATCTCGACGCTGACGACCGCGTCGTAGGTTCCGGTGACCTCGCGGTAGTCGCGCAACTGGACGTCGACGAGATCGCCAACCCCCGCCAACTCGGCGCGGCCAATCGCCCATTCCTGCTGTTCGCGCGACAGCGTCAACGTGGTGACCTTGGCGCCCCGACTTGCCGCGCGGATCGCGAGTTCACCCCAACCCGTCCCGATCTCCAGGAGTCTGGTGCCGGCCTTCACTTCTGCGAGGTCCAGCAACCGATCGATCTTGCGGATCTGCGCGGTGGCCAGCGCCTCGCCGTCCCGCTGCGGGTCGCCGGCATCAGCTGCGGATGCGTCGTCCCAGATCGCACTCGAGTAGGTCATCGTCCGGTCGAGAAACAACGCGAACAACTCGTTCGAGAGGTCGTAGTGCCGGGAGATGTTCGACTTCGATCCAGTCAGGTCGTTGTGCTCGGACGCCGGTTGGCGGGCGTCGTACCAGCGGCGGGCCCGCTGCAACACGCCAGGTACGAGCCCGGCCATCCGTCGCGCGAAGGGAGTGAGCACCGATGCGACATCGTCGGAATCCCAGTCGCCTGCCATATAGCTCTCGCCGAAGCCGATGAGGCCGTCGTGGCCAAGGCGGCGGAAGAATTGGGCGGGCCGGTGCAGGCGCATGACCGGCGCCGCGGCGGCGCCCGCGGCGAGCAGGCGAGGCTTGACGAGCAGTCGTCCGTCAGGCAGTTCGACGGTCACCCCGAGCCGAGCCGCGGCTCTCGTGAAGATCCGCCGCGCGATCGCGGCGTGGATCGGAGCATGCGGGACGGCGGGCAGCTGCATCCAAGGTCCGGCTGGCGCCTGGATGCGACTGCTCGCCTGCCGTGGTTGGAGCTCGTAGGTAGTCACGCCTGGCCTCTCGGGGTCTGGGAGCGGTTCAGGGTCTGGCCTGATTCTTGAGCCAGAGTTTGGTCAGAAGCCGGGTGTCCTCCGAGGTCGTGCGATCGGGCGCGGCAGGCCGCCGGATGACAGGCAGGCCGCGCAAGAAGAGCCTGATGCCTTGATAGCGAATCAGCGCCGTCACTCGCAAGGCCCCCAAGGGGTAGTGCAGGAGGGTCCGCACGGTCGTCACGGCAGTGACTGGTGAGCGGTACCCATTCAGGGTTGCGTTGAACGCAACCTGCCCGTCGCGCCGAAGGATTATGCCGACGTGGACGAGGTCGCCGGGCAGCGTGAAGCGCATGTCATAGCTACCGTCGACCGGATTGAACGGGGAGACGTAGAGCGCCTTGTCGACGCTTGCGTGGCCTGCAGCGTCGGGCGTGAGGAGGTAGCAGTGCCGCCCGCCGTAGGTGTTGTGTACTTCGGCGACTATGCAGCGAACGGCGTCGTCGAACCCTGTGCCGCCCGGCTCGGGTCGCAGGCACCAGTAGACCGTGATCGGGTTGAACACGTAGCCGAGCATGCGGGGGTTCGCGAGCATCACGATGCGATCGCCAGAGACGTCGATGCCTTGGCCACCAACCCACTCGACGACGTTGTCGCGAATCGCGTGCGTTGGGTCACCGAGGTGATCGCGCGCATCGAAGCGCAGCAGTCGCCCGAGCAGCGTGCCGCGCGGCATATTCGCGAGATCGACGAGCCACATCGGGTGCTGGTAGCGGAACCCGTGGTGCCACGGTCGACGACGCGTGTGGCCGATCTCGGTCTGGTAGAGCGCCGGCGTGACCACGTCGGTCATGTCGCGCTCTCGCAGTCTCGTCACCACGTGACGCCCCACAGATACGTCACCATGTGACGCCCCACAGATACGTCACCACGTGACGCCGAGACTCTCCGCTGCCCGAACGCCAGATGCGCAGCCGTCTTCGTGGAATCCCCAGCCGTGGTACGCCCCGGCAAATGCCAGCACACCGTCCGACAGCGAGGGCAGTTCAGCCTGTGCTGCCAGTGAATCCGTCGTGTAGATCGGATGCGTGTAGTCCATCGTCGCGATCACCTGATCGGCCGCGATCCGGTCGTCGGCATTCAGTGTCACGACGTAACTCGCGTCCTCGGTGAGGCCCTGGAGGCGGTTCATGTCGTAGCTCACGCTTACCCGGTCGGTCGTCGTGTCACATGCGTCTAAGCGGTAGTTCCACGATGCCCGGACCCGCTGCGACTTCGGTAGCAGCGACGCGTCTGTGTGTAGTGCAGTGCGGTTCACCGAGTAGGTGAACGCGCCGAGAATCCGCCGCTGCGCAGGTGTGGGGTTGGCGAGCATCGCCAACGCCTCGTCGGCGTGCGTGGCAACGACGACCTGGTCGTGCCGGTGTGCCCGCCCGTCGTCGTCCCGGACCTCGATGCCGTTGTCCGTTCTGATGACGGCCCGAACCGGGGTCTGAGTGCGGACGGCGGTGAGTTCCTTCGTGGCGCGCTCAACGTAGGTGCGCGAGCCGCCGACAACCGTGCGCCAGGTCGGAGATCCGCTGACCGATAGCAGACCGTGGTGGTCGAGGAACTGGAACAGGTAGCGCGCCGGATACATCAGCGCGGTGCCAGGTGAACACGACCACACGCACGAGACCACCGGCACCATGAAGTGCTGGATGAAGTAGCGCGAGTACCTGCCCTCGCGCAGAAACATGTCGAGCGTGCGCGGGGTCTTCTCCGTCTCGTGCAGGAGGCGTCGCGCGGCGATGTGGAACCGCTCGACCTCGGTGAGCATCCACAAGTACGCGGGATTGCGCAACGATTTCGCGTGTGCGAAGACGCCGCCGAGCCCCTTCGAGCCCGCGTACTCGAGGCCGCAGCCGTCGCAGCGCACGGACATGCTCATCTCGGTCTCGCGCGTTTCGACGCTGAGTTCGGCGAACAGTCGCAGCAGGTTGGGGTAGGTCCGCTGGTTGTGCACGATGAATCCGCTGTCGACGGGAACGTAACGATCCCCAACCGGAACGTCGTGCGTGTGGGCGTGCCCACCGAGCCGTGGCAGTTCTTCGTAGAGGGTGACCTCGGCATCGCGTTGCAGGATCCATGCCGCGGTCAGCCCGGAAACGCCAGCTCCGATGACCGCGACCGAACGCCTCGTCGCCGCGGTCATGATGCGACCGCCTCTGATGTCCGCGCACGTCGCGGCAGCGGGAAGAAGCCGCTGGTCGCCTCGATGTACTCGCGGTAGCCGGGCCTCGACGCCGTGAGGTGCGATTCGAGCAGCGGCTTGCCGGTCTTGCGAGTGAGGAACCATGTCATGAGCGCGGGGGAGGCGATAGTCAGGATGCCCGGCCAGTGCGCGAAGGCGATGAGCGCGAATCCCCACCACTGGGCTGCGTCGCCGAAGTAGTTTGGATGCCGCGTGTAGCGCCACAGTCCACGGTCCATCACCAGGCCCGCGTTGGCCGGGTCGTTCCTGAACGCGTTCAGCTGCCAGTCACCGCCAGCTTCGAAGACGAAGCCCACGATCCAGACGGCAACGCCGAGCCAACCGAGCAAGCCGACCGATCCGCCGCTGACAGCGATTACCTGTAGCGGTAGCGACACGAACCACATGGCGATGGCTTGGACCAGATAGACCTTGCGCAGTGCGTACAGCGTGCGGTTGCCGGGTGCGTCGGCGAGCATCGCTACATACCGCGGATCCTCACCTTCGCCTCGGCCACGCAGCGCCATGTGGAGCGCCAGGCGCAGCGCCCAGATCGCGGTCAGCCCGGTGATGAGGACGCGTCGGTCAGCGCCACCGTGGTGCCTGGAGAAGACTGCGACTGCGTCGGCGGCCAGCAGCGCCGCCAAGAACCCAAGGCCCCACGCGGTGTCGATCACGTTGTGCCGACCGACCCGCAGCGCCGTCAAGAAGGTGATGGCGACCACAAGGACGATGCCGCCGAGAGCGGCCAACGAGGCCCAACCCATCGTCGTCCAGTCAAAGGCGCTCACGGCCGAATGTTCGTTCGGTTGACCGGCACCGGATTGCTCAGGAAGCGGTTGTCTGGAGCTTTCTTAGCCGCCGCTCAGGGAACGGTGAGGATCTCTGCGCCGGCCTCTGTGACCAGGACCGTGTGTTCGAACTGGGCGGTACGGGCGTGGTCCTTGGTGACGACGGTCCAGCCATCTGGCCACACGTCGTAGTCGACCGTGCCGAGGGTCAACATGGGCTCGATGGTGAACGTCATGCCCACCAGCATCGGCAAGTCGTATTCGGGCAGGTCGTAGTGCGGCACGATGAGGCCAGAGTGGAACAGCGTGCCGATGCCGTGGCCGGTGAAGTCACGGACGACTCCGTAGCCGAAGCGCTTGGCGTAGCTCTCGATGACCCGGCCGATGACGTTGAACGACCGGCCGGGAGCCACCGAGCGGATGGCCCGGTCGAGGGCCTCTCGAGTGCGCTCGACAAGCAGCCGGGACTCTTCGTTGACCTCGCCGACGAGGAATGTCGCGTTCGTATCGCCGTGGACGCCGCCGATGAAGGCGGTGATGTCGATGTTGAGGATGTCGCCATCGACCGCTTCGGTTGAGTCGGGTATGCCGTGACAGATGACCTCGTTCAGCGACGTGCAGAGCGATTTCGGGAAGCCGCGGTAGCCCAGCGTTGACGGGTACGCACCGTGGTCGCACAGGAACTCGTGACCGATGCGATCGAGCTCGTCGGTGGTCACACCGGGCACGATGTGGCGGCCGACTTCGGCGAGGGCCTGTGCCGCGAGGCGGCCCGCGATGCGCATGGAGGCGATCGTCTCGGCGTCCTTTACCTCGACCTCGCTGCGCTGCTGCCAGCGCGACTCATCGACGTAGTACGGCCGTTCGATCGTAGGCGGGACGGCGCGGCGTGCGGTCTGTACGCCTGGACTCAACACGCGGCCTCGATCACTGCGTGTAGCGGCTGCATATCCATCAGTCTACGTGTCCGGTTGCCGCCGATGACCCTTGCAATTGGCGAAGCGGCGGCTCCCGATGTGCTGGGAGCTCGCCGCCTCGTCGTGACGTCGTGCCGTCTGCCATTCGTCGAACGGTGGTGCTGGGTCGCGCTAGGTCGCGCTAGGTCACTGCAGGACTAGCTCGCTGTTACGCGCTTGCGAGGAGCTGCCTTGCGAACCGTCGTCTTGCGGACCGCGGTCTTGCGAGGAGCGGCCTTACGGACGGTCGTCCGCTTGACGGCTGCCTTGCGAGGAGCAGCAGCCTTGCGAGCAGTGGTCTTACGTGCCGTTGTCTTGCGCGCCGTGGTCTTCTTGGCGGCAGTCTTACGGGCTGTGGTCTTGCGGACTGTGGTCTTCTTCGCCGCAGTCTTACGGGCTGCGGTGGTCTTCTTGGCCGCAGTCTTCCTTGCCGTGGTCTTCTTCGCTGCTGCCTTGCGAGGAGCAGCCTTGCGAGCGGTGGTCTTGCGCGCAGTGGTCTTCTTGGCCGCAGTCTTACGGGCTGTGGTCTTGCGCGCGGTCGTCTTCTTCGCTGCTGCCTTGCGAGGAGCAGCCTTACGAGCGGTGGTCTTCTTCGCTGCAGTCTTCCTTGCGGTGGTCTTCTTCGCCGCGGTCTTGCGGACCGTGGCCTTCTTTGCGGCAGTCTTTCTGGCTGCGGTGGTCTTCTTCGCCGCAGTCTTCCGGACAGCCGTCTTCTTGGCTGCTGCCTTGCGGGGAGCGGCCTTCTTTGCAGTGGTCTTCTTCGCCGCGGTCTTGCGGACCGTGGTCTTCTTTGCTGCCGTCTTGCGTGCAGCGGTCGTCTTCTTCGCGGCCGCCTTACGCGGGGCCGCAGCCTTGCGTGTGGTGGTCTTCTTGGCGACTGTCGACGATGCACTGCGATCGTCGACGCTGGCGCCTGACAGGTTCTTTTGCACGGATGCAATCGCCGCCTTTGCAGCTCGTAGGTTGGGATGGTCTGCTGAAGTAGCCAGAATCTGACCGGTGGGGCCTTCGAGAGTGAACGTGAACTTGCCGGTCCGGCCCTTTCGCAATACAACCTTCGCCGGCACTCATGCCTCCTCGGCAGATGGTTCCGGTCTGCGACCGGGACGTCGAACACAACGATGACACTGACATCAACGTGATGCTAGGAACCATGCCGCGTTCTTCTCGGACATTTTGTAGCGCATTTTCGGTGCTGAGTGGTGACGGTGTGACGCGTGATACGTGAAGATGTGCCCATGGATGGCCTCGTTGAACATATTTTGCGGTTACCAAGTTGGATCGCATTACTCGTTGTGTTCGCGATGCCCGCACTCGAAGCGTCGACATTCCTTGGATTTATCTTTCCCGGCGAGATCGCATGTCTACTCGGTGGCGTGCTCGCATACGAAAGCAAGGTGTCACTTGCAGTAGTCATCGTCGTTGCAATCGCGGGTGCGGTGATTGGCGACAGTGTCGGTTTCGCGATCGGCTACAAGTACGGCGACAAGCTGCTCAGGAAGCTTCCGGCGCGCATCATCAAGCCGGAGAACGTCGTCCGCACGAAAGAACTGATTGTGCGACTTGGTGGTCGTGCGGTATTCGTCGGCCGGTTCACCGCCGCGTTGCGGGCGCTTGTACCGGGCTTCGCTGGCGCCTCGAAGATGCCGTACCGAACGTTTCTGGTCTGGAATTTCGCCGGTGGATCCCTATGGGCGACGGCGGTCGTTGTTGCGGGTTACCTCGCCGGGAAGTCGTGGCATCGGGTCGCCTCCGACATCAGCATCGTTGGCTGGGTGGTGCTCGGCCTGGTCATTGCTCTCGGGGTCGTTTGGTTTTTGCGCCGGCATCGTCAGAGTCACTGACAGCATCGTCAGAGTCACCGACCGCGTCGAGGATGCGGCCCAACCGTCGCCGGACCGCGCCGATGCGGCCCTTCGCGGCGATCGTCGATTCACCTGCGGCCGCACTCACCAAGTGAGAGACGACGTCGAACTCCGGAACCACGATTCCCTCATTCGACGCCCCCGGCACCCACAAGCTCTCGTGCGCCAACCCCTCAAGCTCGGTGTCACCGGCGTCCAGCGCGAACACGGTGGCGCCGATCCGGCGCGCATCTGCCACTCGTTCGAGCAACTGCTCGGGTGCGGCGTCGGGTGCAACGACGAACACCGTCTCGCCTCGAGCGATCTGTTCAAGCCGCTGTAGCCCGATTGCAAGATGCGGCGGCGCATTCGGCGGGGGAGACCACCGCACTAACACAGGCGCGAGCCCGGGCAGATCTGACCAACGCGCTTCGTCGTCAAGGTGCGCTGCGAAGTGCCACGGCTCCTCTGTGGGGGTGCCAACCAGCAGCAATCCGCCGACGTCGTGCGGTGCGCGACGCAATGCCTGACCGAATGTTCGGGTGCGTTCGACCCATCCGGTGCCCGCCAGCAGGTCGCGCATGAGCGCGATGCGCGCGCGGTCCATCAACACCTCCAGCGAACGACGGCAGCTGTCTCAGTATGGCGGCGTGGCTGCGAGGATGACGTTCATGAGTGATGAGCAGCTCAGGACGATCGGCATTCTCGGCGGCACTGGCGACCAAGGTCGCGGGCTCGCGTATCGGTGGGCGGTGGCTGGTCTCGACGTCATCGTCGGCTCTCGAGATGCGCAGCGAGCGCAGGTTGCCGCCGCCGAGATCGGATTCGGCGTGCGTGGTGCTGCGAACCTCGAGGTGGCTGCGAACGCCGACATCGTCGTCGTTGCGGTGCCGTGGGATGGCCACGCCGACCTGCTCGAGTCTGTCGCTGCGCTAGCGGTCGGCAAGATTGTGGTGGACTGCGTGAATCCGATCGGCTTCGACGATAAGGGCGCGTACCCACTTGAAGTCGCTGAGGGAAGTGCGGCACAGCAGGCGGCCGCGATCTTGCCAGGCAGTCGTGTCGTTGCCGCGTTCCATCATGTGTCGGCGGTGCTGCTGAATGACCGCGCCGTCGATGCCATCGACTGCGACATCATGGTGCTTGGTGAAGACCGCGCCGCGACCGACATTGTCGTGCAACTGGCCGCGACCATTCCGGGTGCGCGCGGGTTCTACGCCGGTCGGTTGCGCAACGCACATCAGATCGAAGCGTTAACAGCGAACCTGATTTCGGTTAACCGCCGTTATAAGGCACACGCAGGCATCAGGTTGACTGACGTCTGACGCGCGCGAGTAGGAGTGCCTAGTTGTACGAGTGCTCAGCGTCGGGGTAATCGCGCGACTTCACGTCGTCCGCAAATCGCTTTGCGGCATCAAGCAGCACTCCGCGCACGTCGGCATAGGGCTTCACGAACTTCGGCACCGCACCGGAAGTAGCGGATCGCATGCCTGCCATGTCTGTCCAGACCAGTACCTGTGCGTCGCACTCAATACCGGCGCCGATGCCGATCGTGGGGACGGTCAGCTCGGCGGTTACCCGCTTCGCGAGGTCACTAGGCACCATTTCGAGTACTACCGCGAAGACTCCCGCGGCTTGCAAGGCGAGCGCGTCATCGATGACGCGCTCGGCATCGGTACCGCGACCCTGCACCCGGTAGCCGCCGAGGCCGTAAACGCTCTGCGGTGTGAAGCCGATGTGGCCCATGACAGGAATTCCGGCGTCGACGACCGTGCGTGCGTGCTCCGCGACCCGCGCGCCACCCTCGAACTTCACCGCGTGCGCGCCAGCTTCCTTCATGAACCGTACGGACGTCTCGAGGGCCTGCTGCGGTGAGAGCTGGTACGAGCCGAACGGGAGGTCGGCGACCACAAGCGCGGTCTGGGTGCCCCGGACCACGGCGCGGACCAGCGGCAACAGCTCGTCGACAGTCACCGAAACGGTGTCGGGATAGCCGAGAACATTGTTCGCCGCGGAGTCGCCGACGAGCAGCACGTCGATCCCGGCCGCCTCGAAAATGCCGGCAGTGAGTTGGTCGTAGGAGGTGAGCATCGCCCACCGCTGTCCGGCGTCCTTGCGCTTTTGGAGCTCGTGAACACCCAGCCGGGTCGGGCGAGACGGGGTTGCGGCAGCAGTCATGGGGGTGAACCCAACCTTTCAGGCCTCGAGTCGCCGTTCGGCGTACCCGGGCACTTCTATTCTCGCACGCGGTCGCTCGGTTCGGCGGACGGTTCGCGCCAGCGATTCGTGATCGGCAGCCGGCGGTCGCGGCCGAAGTTGCGGCCGCTGATCTTCGGTCCGGGTGGGTACTGGCGGCGCTTGTATTCCGAGCCGTCAACGAGCCTGATCACCCGATCGACGATGGCCGGGTCGTGCCCCGCGGCGATAAGCGCGTCGCGACCCAGGTCGTGCTCGATGTAGGCCCCGAGAACGCGGTCAAGCACTTCGTAATCGGGAAGTGAGTCGCTGTCGAGTTGCTCCGGGCGCAGCTCGGCGGACGGCGGCTTTTCGATCGAGTTCTGCGGAATCGGCGGTTCGTCTCCGGTGGTGACCTGGGCGTTGCGCCAGCGCGCGAGCCGCCATACCAGTGTCTTCGGCACATCTTTGATCGGAGCGAATCCGCCAGCCGAATCGCCGTAAAGGGTCGAGTAGCCCGTCGCCAGCTCGCTCTTGTTGCCGGTTGTCAGCACCAGGTGGCCGTGCTCGTTCGACAGCCCCATGAGAATCGTGCCGCGAACGCGAGCCTGCAGATTCTCCGCGGCCAGGCCGTGCAACTCGACGTCCTTTTCGAACGCCGTCACGATGTCGCCGATCGGCACCACCGTGTGGGTGGTTCCTTGTCGGCGCGCGAGCTCGGCTGCGTCGGCTAGTGAGTGCTCGCTCGACCAGCGGCTCGGCAACGCCACCGTGTGAACGGCGTCGGCCCCGAGGGCGTCAACGGCAATTGTTGCGACCAGCGCAGAGTCGATACCACCGGAGAGTCCGAGCACGACTGACGCGAACCCGTTCTTGCGCACGTAGTCGCGGGTCGCTGCGACCAACGCGCCGTATACCTCAGCTTCGGCACCGAGTGGCGGTGCCAGCCCACCCAAAAGCGCTTCGTAGTGCGGAAGCGGCGGCGTCCGCAAGTCAATCCGATTGATGTGCATCAAGGTGCCGTCGCGCACGTCGACACCGCCGATGCGATTGTCGACCGCCGCAGGCAGCGCCAGGTCGACAACGACAAGGCCTTCCTCGAAGCGCGGCGCGCGCGCCAGCGGTTGGCCCTCGGGTGTGACGACGAAGGAGTCGCCATCGAACACCAACTCGTCTTGGCCGCCGACCATGTTGACGTAGGCAAGTGTCGCGTTTGCTTCTGCAGCGCGCCGTTGGGCAAGCCGCAAACGAACGTCTCCCTTGCCGCGTTCGAACGGCGAGGCGTTGACATTGACGACGAGTCCGGCAGTCGCGTGGCCTGCCGCCGTCAGCGGCCCGCCGTCCTGCCATAGGTCTTCGCATACCGTCATGGCGATGTCGATGCCGAGGTGGCGCACTACTGGCAGCTGGTCGCCGCGACTGAAATAGCGGAGCTCGTCGAAGACGCCGTAGTTGGGCAAGTGGTGCTTTGCATAGCGGGCGGCAACCTGACCGCGAAACAGGAACGCGGCGGCGTCGCAAGGCAACTGGTGTGCGGCGTTGTCCGACCTGGAAACCGAGACGCTCGCGATTCGGTGCGGCCGTTCGAGGTAGCCGACGATGACTGCGAGTTCGCCAAGACCAACTGCGGCGAGTTGGGTCGCCAGGCTCTGGATCAGCGTGGCTGATGCCTCGATGAACGACTCGCGCAGCACCAGATCTTCCGGCGGATAACCGGTCAGCATCATCTCCGGGAACGCGACGACGTGGGCGCCGCGCGCAGCCGCGTGCTTCGACCAGGAAACGACAAGTTCGGCGTTGCCCGCGAGGTCGCCGACAACGGGGTCGACCTGGGCAAGGGCGAGTCTGAGCTGCGGCACATCACCAGCGTAGTTGGGCGTTCAGGCACCCGTCGTTCGGCGCGGCGTAATACCGAAGTAACGTGATATCGAGAGGATCACACCATGGATAAACAGACCGAGTTCGTGCTGCGCACCCTTGAGGAGCGCGACATCCGCTTCGTGCGGCTGTGGTTCACGGACGTGCTTGGCTTCCTGAAGTCGGTCGCCGTTGCACCGGCTGAGCTCGAAGGCGCCTTTGCCGAAGGCATCGGATTCGACGGTTCGGCCATCGAGGGATTCGCCCGCGTCTACGAGGCGGACATGCTCGCCAAGCCAGATCCGGCGACGTTCCAGATCCTGCCCTGGCGATCGGAGTCGCCCGGGACTGCCCGCATGTTCTGCGACATCTTGATGCCCGACGGATCGCCGAGTTGGGCCGACTCTCGGTATGTGCTGAAGCGCGCACTTGCCCGGGCCTCTGAGCTCGGCTTCACCTTCTACACCCACCCCGAGATCGAGTTCTTCCTTTTCGAGCGCGCACCAAAGCCCGGCGAAGCGCCGGTGCCGGCCGACTCGAGCGGGTACTTCGACCACACGCCGCACGGGGTCGGGCACGACTTTCGTCGGCAGGCGATCACGATGCTCGAATCGATGGGCATCTCGGTCGAGTTCAGCCACCACGAAGGTGCGCCGGGGCAGCAGGAGATCGATCTGCGCTACGCCGATGCGCTGACCACGGCCGACAACATCATGACGTTTCGACAGGTCATGAAGCAGGTTGCTCTCGAGCAAGACGTCTACGCCTCGTTCATGCCCAAGCCGTTCACCGAGTTCCCCGGTTCGGGCATGCACACCCACCTGTCGCTATTCGAGGGTGACCGCAACGCGTTCTTCGAGGCCGGCGCGCAATACCAACTCTCCAAGACGGCGCGCGCGTTCATTGCCGGCATCTTGGCGCATGCGTCGGAGATCACCGCCGTCACCAACCAGTTCGTCAACAGCTACAAGCGTTTGTGGGGCGCGACGTCACTTTCGGCGGGCGCCGGCGGCGAGGCTCCGTCGTACGTGTGCTGGGGTCACAACAACCGTTCGGCGCTGGTCCGGGTGCCGATGTACAAGCCGCTGAAGGGCAACTCGACCAGGGTCGAGATCCGCTCACCAGATCCGGCCTGCAATCCGTACCTCGCGTTTGCCCTGCTCCTCGGCGCCGGGCTAAAAGGCATCGAAGAGGGCTACGACCTTCCCGAGGGCGCCGAAGACGACGTGTGGGCGCTCACCGAGGCCGAACGCCGTGCCATGGGCATCAAGCCGCTGCCGGCCTCACTCGCCGAAGCCATCGCGGTGATGGAGACGTCGGAGTTGGTTGCGAACGTCCTCGGCGAGCACGTGTTCGACTTCTTCCTACGCAACAAGCGCGAGGAGTGGGCCGACTACCAGCGCCAGGTCACCGCCTACGAGCGGGATCGCTACCTGCCCATCCTTTGACAGATAACGTCAAGGCGTGACCAGCGGCGACCAGGATCGGCACGCCAGTCGCCAGGCCAGGCTTGCTCGACTCGGCTTCACCGATGCGGCGCGCGCCGAACTCCTCGCAGCAAGGGCCGAACTCGGGTTCGGGCTGCTGACCGAGATTGCGGCAAGCGCCGATCCCGATCTCGCGCTGGAATCCGTCGTCCATCTCGTCGAGGCCACCCAGACGTCGGTCGCCCTCGACGCTCAACACAACGCCCTTGCCTTGCACAACGCGCTGCAGACCGACGTCGATTTCCGGCATCGGTTGTTCGCCGTGCTCGGCTCGAGCGCCGCCCTCGGCGACCATTTGGCGACGCATCCGGTCGACTGGACCGAATTGGCCGACCCGGGCGTTGACGACAGCCGACCGAGCTGGCTCGGCCTTCGCACGACATTGACCGCCGCGGTCGCAGGCAAGAGCGGCCCGATCGCGGAGGCGGCCTTGCGGTCGACGTATCGCCGGTTGCTGCTGCGCCTGGCCGCCCGAGACCTTGGCGGCAAGGCCACCGTCGACGACGTTGCGGCTGAGCTCGCGGACCTCGCCGCTGCGACCCTCGACGCCGCGCTCGTGGTCGCCCAAGCCGAACTGCTGCCCGATGCCGCGCCGTGCCGCCTCGCGGTCATCGGCATGGGCAAGTGCGGGGGCCGCGAGCTCAACTACATCAGCGACGTCGATGTGGTGTTCGTCGCCGAACCCGCCGTTATCGAGGGGGCGGACGTCGATGAAGTGGCGGCTCTGCGCACGGCGACTCACCTCGCCTCCGGGGTCATCCGCGTCTGTGCGTCGATCTGGGAGGTCGACGCCGCATTGCGGCCCGAGGGCAAGATGGGTCCACTCGTTCGCACGTTGGCGAGCCACGTCGCGTACTACCAACGCTGGGCGAAAACCTGGGAATTCCAGGCTCTGCTGAAGGCACGACCAGTCGCGGGTGATCTCGAGTTGGGTCACGCATACATCGATGCGGTGCGGCCGATGGTGTGGAGCGCCGCGGGTCGCGAGCACTTCGTCGAAGACGTCCAGGCAATGCGTCGCAGAGTCGAAGCGAGCCTGCCGGCGGCAGAAGCAGAACGTGAGATCAAGCTCGGCCCGGGCGGCCTGCGCGACGTTGAGTTCGCGGTGCAGTTGTTGCAACTCGTGCACGGCCGGGCGGACGACCAGCTGCGCAGCGTCACAACGCAGAACGCGCTGGCTGACCTTGCCGCCGGTGGATACGTCGGCCGCCAAGACGCCGCGTTGCTCGCCGAGGCATATCGGTTCTTACGCATCCTGGAGAACCGGCTTCAGCTGCACAGACTTCGACGCACTCACGTGTTGCCGCTGGCTGCCGCAGACATTCGTCGGCTCGGGCGCAGCATGGGATTTCGGCAAGATCCGGCCGGCGAGCTGCACGCCGAGCATGCTCGACATGCCCGCGAAGTGCGGCGGCTGCACGAAAAACTGTTCTATCGGCCGCTTCTTGCTGCGGTCGCGCGGCTTCCAGGAGACGAAGCGCACCTTTCTCTCGATGCTGCGGCAGCACGACTCGAGGCGTTGGGCTACACCGATCCCGAGAACGCACTGCGTCACCTCGAGGCGTTGACGAGCGGCGTCAGTCGTCGAGCCGCGATCCAACGCACGTTGCTGCCGGTCATGCTCAGCTGGTTCGCAGATGCCCCAGACCCCGACGGCGGGTTGCTCGCGTTTCGCCAGGTGTCGGATTCGCTCGGCGACACGCACTGGTACCTGCGATTGCTGCGCGATGAGGGTGCAGCGGCACAGCACCTGGCGCTGATTTTGGCGAGCAGTCGCTACGCCGCCGACTTGTTCATGCGGGCCCCTGAATCGGTGGCAATGATGGCCGACACCGGCGATGGCCCGCATCAGTTGCGGCCTCGTGCCGCGGCTGATCTGCGTGCTGAGTTGATGGCGGCGGTACGTCGCTACGACGACGCGGGCGAGGCGGCGTCAACAGCACGCGGCTTGCGGCGCCGCGAACTACTGCGAGTCGCGTGTGCCGACCTGCTCGGCCTGCTCGACACCACCGAGGTAGGAGAGGCGCTGTCGGACGTCACCTCCGCCACGCTCGACGCCGTGCTCGACGCGGTTCTGCGCCAGGTGCGATCGGATCGCGCCGCTCGTGGCGAGCCAGGCGCGCTGCCCATGAGGATTGCCATCATTGGGATGGGCCGCCTTGGCGGCGGCGAGCAGGGTTATGGCAGCGACGCCGATGTGTTGTTCGTGCACGAACCATTGCCGGGTGCTGATGAGGCGCAGGCCGCTGCCGTCGCCCACCTTGTCGCGAACGAACTGCGCCGGCTGCTCGCCGTCCCGGCCCCTGAACCGCCCGTCGACGTAGATGCTGATCTGCGTCCCGAAGGACGGCAGGGCCCCCTGACGCGCAGCCTGGGCTCCTACGTCGCGTATTACGCGCGCTGGTCGAAGGTCTGGGAGAGCCAGGCGCTGCTGCGCGCTTCACCCGTCGCCGGCGATGCCGACCTCGGTGCGCGGTTCATCGAGGCGATCACCCCGCTGCGGTGGCCGGCTGAGGGGTTGGCGCCCGCTGACGTGCGAGAGGTCCGGCGGATCAAGGCTCGGGTGGAGAAGGAACGCCTGCCGCGCGGCGCCGACCCGACCCTGAACACGAAGCTTGGCAGGGGTGGGCTCAGCGACGTGGAATGGACCGTTCAGTTACTCCAGCTGCGGTTCGCAGGCCAGTTCGAAGGGCTGCGGACGACCTCGACGCTGCTCGCGCTGGATGCGGCCCTCGACGGTGGTCTCGTCGACGAGTTGGACGCCGAGACGCTCGCGTCTGCGTGGCGCCTTGCGACGAAGGTGCGCAACGCGCTCGTCCTCGCGCGTGGGAAACCGACCGACTCGATACCTACCGACTTCAGGGATGTCGTCCGGATCGCTCGTATGGTTGGCTACTCTCCGTCCCAATCCGGTGACTTCTTGGATGTGTACCGTCGTGTGACCCGGCGATCCCGGGCCGTCGTCGACAAGGTGTTCTACGCGTGACTGATGTCTTAGGGGACCGAAGTCGAGGGTCCGTCTCGTCTCCGACTGCGCTTGCTATGGCGAATCGCGAGTTCCGCGGCATCGCCGTGGCGCAGGTCACCAGCGAATGTGGCGACCAGATTGCCGCGATCGCGCTCTCGTATCTCGTCTACACCCGCTCGAACAGCCCGTTCCTGGCCGCGTCGACGTATGCGGTCACTTACGTGCCGTGGGTCTTCGGCAGCATCTTGCTGGCGCCGCTTGTCGACCGGCTCGCGCGCCGAGCAGTCATGGTGGTCTGTGACCTCGGCCGCGCGGTGACGATCGGGCTGCTGGCGTTGGCTACCAGGGTGCACCACATGCCGATCCCGGTCCTGATCGCGCTGGTCTTGGTCTCGAGCTGCTTCTCTGCGCCTTATTCGGCGGCCCGCGCGGCGATCCTGCCGGACATCTTCGAGATCGGCCCGGCGTATGTCGGCGCTGTCGCGATCAGCCGGATCCTGCAACAGATCGACTCGGTGTTCGGCTTCGCGTTGGGCGGCCTCATCGTGGCCGCGGTGTCGCCGTCTGGCGCACTGGCGATCGACTCGGGCACCTTCGCCGTGTCGTGTCTTGTCACGCTCGCCTTGGTACGAGAACGGCCCGCCGTCCTCGTTGACGGCCGGGTGAACGTGCGGTCGCTATTCGTCGACATCATGCCCAACATCAGGTTGGTTCTTCGGAGCAGAACCCGCCGGGCGATGTTGCTGCTCTCTGCCGCCGCCCTGCTCTTTCTCATCGCGCCCGAGGGGCTCGCTGTCGCTTACGCCCGAGAACACGGTCACGGCGCGGTGGCGGCCGGTTTGCTGACGGCGTCGCAGCCGCTGGGGATTGCGGTCGGAGCGTGGCTGTTCATCAAGTACGTGCCAGCTCGACGGCAAGGGCAGCTGCTGTTGCCGTTGGCGGGCACCGGCGCGGCCGTGCTGACCCTGACCGCGCTGGTTCCGCCGATCTGGCTGGCCTGCGTGATCTGGGGCCTGGCCGGGGTGATGCAGTGCTTCCTGGTGACCACCATCGCGGCTTACAACGTCGGGACCGAGCGGACGCTGCGGGGCCGCGCGAACGGGATCGCGAGCGCGACAATCGCGGTAAGTCAGGGTCTTGGCTTCTTGATCTGGGGTGCGGTCGGGGAGTGGCGCGGCGCTGCGGCTGGTGTCGCGTGGGCCGGGGTGGCCGGCCTGCTGATCATGTCCTTGGTCCGCTTCAGCTGGCCGTATGAAGACATTGAGGTGGCGTGGGACAACCTCGATGCGGCTCAGCGCAGCGCCAGCTGACCGATGTAGCGCAGCGCCAGCTGATTACGACGCGGGCGCTTTCGGGTGTCGGTGGATGTGGTCGGGGATGTCTTCGGCGCCGGCGCTATACACGTGGCGCCCAGTGAGCAGCCACTGGATCAGGTAACCACCCAGCAGCGCGACGACGCCGCCGACCGCGTCGAGGGTGTAGTGATTCGCCGTCCCGATGATCACGAAGAAGGTGACGACGGGGTACAGCAAGCCGAGCGCGCGAATCCACCACCGGCCACTGAGCATGAACAAGGTGATGCCAGCCCACAGCGACCAGCCGATGTGCAGCGACGGCATGGCCGCGAATTGGTTGGAGACCTTGGAGACGCTGTTGGACCCCCACGAACCCCACGTGTGGTACTTCACGACGGTGTCGATGAAGCCGTGGTTCGGCAGCAGGCGCGGCGGTGCGAGTGGATAGAACCAGAACCCGAGGGCGGCCAACGCGTTCGTCCCGTACAGCACGGTGCGTGCAGAGCGGTAGTTCATCGGCCGCTTGACGTAGACCCACACCAGCACGCTCAGCACGATCACGAAATGCATCAGCGCGTAGTAGTAGTCGGCGATGTTGGCGAGGTAGTGCCAGCCGCCCAACGCGACGTGGTCGAACCAGCGGTTCACGCTGAGTTCGAAGTTCAGCCCGAGGTCTTTTTCGGTGCGGAGAATCTGGCGGCCGTGCAACAACGCGATGCGTTCATGCGTCGGGACTGCGTCGCGGATCTGCGAGTAGACGATGTAGCTGAGCGCGATGAACGCGATCTCTTGCCACAGCTTCGGCCGGAGCTGACGCCGCATCCGCGCGGGCAAGAGCGGCAAAATCCGGCCCGGACGACGGGGAGATGGCGCGTCCGAGTCATGGCGCGCGTCAGTCGTCTCAACCGTCCCCACAGTGCTCATCTTGTCAGATAGGGGCGACGTTCCCCTTTCGTTAACCTGTGTCGAACCCGCGTCGGCTCGAGAGCCCGCTGTACCGCCAATGATCAGTTCGGGCTCGATCGCCTCGAGTTCGACCGCTCCGCGTAACCGTGAAGCGAAGGCGGCGACCGTCGCGCCGGCGTCGTACCGGGCGCGGTTGAAACGGCGGTCGACCACCTGCTGGAGTCGCTTGTGCAAGGGGTTGAACAGCACGACGGCAACAAGGTGCGACCGGAGAGGACAACCCGAGCAGTCTGGTCGACGTCGTGACGGTCGCCAGATATGCGCCGACGACGATCGGCTGACGAGCGCATACGAGAGTGTGCGGCTGACCAGGCGATTGATCTTGTAGAAGCGATACCGCGTGATCGCGAGCCCCATGGAGATCGGCACTGCGCCGTGACCCTCCGGGTGCGTCACGTTACCTGCGTCGGTGCGCCTGAGCGAGCGGTCGTACTGGAGCAGGCGGCGTTTTCGAGTACGTCAGCGCGTGCTGATCGAGATCGGCGACCACGTATCCACTACCCCGATTTTGGGATAGTTGCTGCATGACAACGAACCCCTGACTAATGGCCCGTCGCCAGGCCCACGGCGGGTAGACGGCGACTTCGAGGTCCTCGAATACGGTCGTGACGATCTCGAGGGTGTTGGTGTCCACGCTCAGTTCTGTGAGGAAGCCACCTCGGGCGATCGACCGCTTCGCTAGGAGGGCGGCGATACCCTCTTCGGCAAATACGGCCCTGGCTCCGTCCTCATTCTCGTCGACCGCCTCATCGCTCCTCCGCTTCAGCCGGAGGAGGCCACGGCATGTTGCGGACCAACCCAGGACGGCGAGAAAGCCGAGGTGGATTGCGTCGTGGAAACGGTAGGCATCCGAGTTCGGCGAGTTGTCTGTGAGCTGGTCCCCAAGCTGCTTACCTACGGCGAATCCTTGGTATCGCTTCTTCCCGCGCGCGGTGGACGCGAGTTCGTTGGGGCCTTGGGGAAATGCATTCGGCGACGCCTCAACGAGAAGCATCTTTGCTCGCTTCGGGTCAGCGGCTGCAGTTCGGACCGGCTGAAAGCGGATCACGACTCGACGCGGGAATCTCTCCGTGTCGGGATACTCGGCATCCAGCGACGGCGAATCCGCAGGAAGCTCAGAATTCGTCTTGGTCGGGTCGTACCGTCTGACCCGCACCAAATTCTCGGCGGCGACATCTTCCATGGGCAAGTCGCAATGGCTGGCGGTGACCGATAGGTACCACAGAAGGTCTCCCAACTCGGTGCGAATGAAGCCGCGATCGCGTGTCGTTGGTTCTCGATCGGTGTAGTACTTTTTCTGAGCGTTTAGCAGGTTTCCGGCCTCCCCGATGAGGCCCAACAGTGGCACAGTGATTGCCATGACGTCCCGGTTGTCTATCTCTTCGTCGGTCTGCACCGCGCTCTGCTGATATTGAGCAAAGCTGAGGGAGCCGGTCGGGGCTGGTGTGACTCCCGTATTTCCCCTTGCGGCTGCCCGCTCGCGTGTCTTCACGAGATTCGCCCTTGCGATCTCGGAGAGTTTAAGGTCGTGTCTTCTCGCAACCGCGCACAGATACCAGAGGACATCGCCGAGCTCTTGTCGCATCAGCGTCGTCGCGGCGCTCAGGTCGAGTGAACTCCGAAGGTATTGCTTCTGCGCATTGAGCAGGTCACCTACGTGCGCGCCGAGACCTAGGAGCGAAACGAGAGGGTCGTCGCCTCCGGGGTCCAGTGCATCGGTCTGGGACGCAGCGACCTGATACGTGTCGAGTTTCAACGTCCCTCCAGATCTGGCGGCGGGCCGCCGCTTCGTCGAATGCGCATGCACTGAACAGCGATATCGGTGAGCTCACACAAAGATCTCAACCCTCGTCCGGACTAGCAATGGCATCGCTCGCTGCGATGAGGCTGACTCTCGCCGGGCCGGTTCGCACCAGCGCGGACCGACGCTCCCGCGCAAGCTAGAAGAGCGTCACGGCGGGCCCGAGATTTGATCTAGGCGCAGCGTTCGAGAGTGACGCCTGAGCCCTTTCGTTCAGACCCCAGTGCGGAGGAAACCACGCGGTCATGGGAAGACCGATCGGCCTGTAGGTCTGCTTGATTCGGGCCCCTGCCGCGAATACCGACAACTCCGGGTGCGCGACCCGTGTGTACTTGTCGACTTCACAAAAGAGGTTTTGTGCGTCGATTAGTTGGAGCGGACGTCCCCACAGGTCGTGCCACGGAAGGCTCCGCGCGGCAAACTCGTGCTCCTGTCTGTCTACGACCCAGCGGATCAAGTCGGCCGGGTTGAGGTCAGCATTAGCTGAGAAGCATTTCCGTATCCCTCGTGCCGCGCCCGGACCTGCGACGACGAATGTGTTCTCGTCGTGGCCCAGTTCTTCGGCGTAGTTCAGGTCGGTCGCGTACTGATAGGCCAAGAAAGGACCGACGCTGTCCCAGTCTGCGAGGAGCTCGTAAACCTCGCCGAGACTGCTCGCGTCCGCGATCCGTTCCGGCAGTCCATGTCGAATCATGTCGCGAAGCATTTCGAGGTGCCGGTGATACTTAGGCCCTGCCCGAGTCATGGGCGGCGGCATGATGTACGCAGCCGAATAGACCGGCCGATGGGCAGCCAGATTTCGGAGTGCAGTCTCGAGCCTAGGTCCAAAGACTTCGTTCGCGTCGATGTCCTCGCACTGCTGCTGCAGCCAATTCCAGGTGTCAATTCGGTTGAAGATCTTGAACAGCATCGTCCGGGCAAAGACGTCTCGCCAGGGCCGGTCGCAGTCGTACATCACGTCCGTCAGCAGGAACTGACTCACTCGGTCACTTGCTCGGTAAGCGTTCGTAAAACGATGCCGGTCGATCACCTCGTCGTCGACGCCTGGGACCGGTTCATCGTGTTCGAGACCGATCCCGAGGCGACGTCGGTAGCGAACTTGGCGGGCTGCTGCGAACCGCCAGTAGATGTCGAAGCCACTCGACGGCACTGGATGTTTGGACCCATTTGACGTGGTCTTCGGCGACGAGACTGGCTTGTCGTACCTGCCAGGACGGTCGCTCATACGGTTGGTCGACTCATAGAGAGGCCGAGCACCGTGAGCGACGCAATGTCTCCGGGACGATGGGTCACTGCGAGGTAGCGCCGCTGCGGGTCAGTTAGCCCATTGCTTGTCGGCTGCTCACTCGCGGCTTGAGTGATTTCGTTGAGAACATCGGCGAATATGGCGTCGCCAGCCGGCAGGTCGGGCGGCCCGTCGTCGAACGCCAGACCGAGCGCCTTTGCGACAGCCGCGGCAGCCCCACCGAACCCACCAGCCACGAAGAGAGGCTGTGCTCGCCGGAGACTTAAGAGCGCTTCCTCGAGAACACCGGGCACGCGGCTTGTTGTTGCAGCCAGTTGTCCGCCCACAATCACCCGCGCACCGCTGTGTTCGGCCAGATAGCGCCGGAGGGAGCTGTAGGCGATCTGGTCGGCCAGGGGATCGCTGGCGGCCGGAACCGAACGATTGTTCTGATCGATTTCGTCGCCGTCAGCGTCCAGACATACAAGCCTTGCGGCGAGGCCGAACTGTCGACGAAGGTCGGCGAGCTCAGCGACCTCGAACTTACGATGTTCGGGTTCTGCGAGGCACAGCGTCATTACCTCCCGTCCGGCTGCGAACCGCGCTGCTTCGTCGAGCAGGGTGGAGCTGAAGCCCGGATCAGGTCGGAGTCTCCCGCCGTAGATGATCGCCCCGCCGGCGAGTATGACTGCTCGGGCTAGTTCGGCCACGACGAGGTCGCAGTGTTCGCGCGTCAGCCCGAGTCGCCCAAGGTCCGCGCTCTCCGAGACCGAAAACGCGACCGTTACGCCGCGCAGCGCATCAGCTGGCACAACGACCGGATCGGTCATGGCTTCAGCCTGCCGCCTCGCGCAGCGAACGTACGAGGAGTGAGGATGTCGACGTGATCCGTGAACCCCGCAATCGCGCATAGTTCTACAACTGCCGCGTTCTCGCTGGGACCAAGAGGTGGGTCGGGGTGGAGGATCCAGACGTGGGGGTCGTCGGCTTCCGCGCGGCGGTGCTCGATCAGCCACGGCGCGACGGTCACGGGCTCGGGAGCATGGCACGGGAGCCAGTCGAATCCCTGCTGGTGCAAGTACACCGTTTGCGCCGACCAGATCGCTCGCTTCAGCACCTCGTCGACGAGTCGGTTGATGGCTTGGTCGATCGCCCTCTGTTCGCTCCCGACTGGGCACGGAACGACCGGCAGATGGTCCATTAGGAAGGATCCTCTATCTTCACCACCGCGGAGCGCGGAGAGAACCACGATCGGTACATCGTGTAACTTCGCGATCTGTACCTCTCTCTGCGTCCACGCCCTAGACGAGTACTTGTCTGTACGGATCATGAGCAGGGCGCTCTCAGCCGCCTTCTCGTCGAGACGCTCCTCCCACCAGTCGCCGGTCTGTATGTCGCTCGCATCGAAGAACGATGACAGGCGCGTCGCCAGAATCTGCTCACGGACGGCGCGGAAGAGTTCCGCACCGACATGTTCGTCCACACTGTTGTGCTTCGTGTGGCTGATGAAAACTGTGATGCGCGCATCCGCTCGACCGTCCAGCGCGCGGAATCGCTGTGCAATTCCTTGCGCCAGTTCGCGGCACAACACCTCAGGCTCCCGCGCGCTCTCAGGGGCCAAGGATTGTCCCTTGAAAAGGGATGTCAATGGCCCGGAGGTATCCCCAAAGGGATCGCGGAGCGTGAATATTGCAATACCCGGCGCATTCGTGAGCTCGGCCTCAGAAATCGCTCCAACGAACGTTGCCCAATCGGGCTCGTCACGGACCGCGCGAGCGAGGCCCGTTCCGAGCACAGGCACCACCACGGTCAACTGAGCCGGCTCCAGACCCCCTGGCAAGGCGTGCAGGACTGGGAGGGGTCGTGGCGGCCGGCCCGGACCTATCCACCCGACAGTTCGCGAGTAGACCTCGACAGCCCCGCCCGCAAGGCCGGCGTATGCGGAGCCGTGAAAGTGTGCGATGAGTGCCTTTGCAGCCCATTCCCCGAGCACATCCTCCGGATGCCAGACCAGGTAGATCTCGAGGATTGGCGCCGGTGGCATCCACTCACTCTAGAGGCGCTTGGCTAGCCCCACGGCAGACTTTGGACCGGAAATGTCCTCCCCCCGACCTACAGTTGTTAATAGGGAGTACGGGTGCTGTCTTGAGGGAGACGGAATGAGCGACCAGTACAACGGGTTCGTCAGCCACCGCCACGAGGATGATGCCCGTGTCGCGGAACTAAAGCAGATGTTGCAGGGTCACGGCGTGGATCTGCGGGACTCGTCAGTGACGTCGGCGAACCCTAACGAGGCGAATAGCGAGAGCTATATCAAGTCGATCCTTGGGGACCGAATCCGCTGGGCTGGAACGGTATTTGTCATCGTGTCTCCGCAGACGAAGAACCACGAGTGGGTTGACTGGGAGGTCGAGTACGCGCGGAAGTTTCCGGACAAGCGGATCATTGGTATCTACGCGCCCGGCGCGGCCGATTGCGACCTGCCAGAGGCGCTAGAACGACACGCGAACGCGGTCGTCGCATGGAATGCGAACGACATTATTGAAGCGATGGAGGGCAAGGACAATTGGCAAAGTGCCGACGGAAGTCCGCGCCCGTTGCAGCCCATCAGCCGGAAAGACTGTTAGCCATTGCGCGTCTACAGCTACGTCGTCCGATGGGACATCGGGTTTGCACCGAACCCCTTTCACGGGTGGTGCAGCCTGGCAACCTGCAAGCAAGACATCAGGGCTCATGCCTTGGCGGGTGACTGGATTGTCGGCACTGGATCCATGGCCAAAGGATTGGCGGACCGTCTCGTCTACGCTCTGCACGTTGAGGAGATTCTGACCTTCGATGAGTATTGGACCGACGCTCGATTCGGCAAGAAGCGCCCTAATCTCAGGGGCAGCCTGGAGCAACGCTACGGCGACAACATCTACCGCCACGAGAACGGTGAGTGGATGCAGGTCGATTCTCGCCACAGTTTCGCGGACGGCAGTCCAAATCCCGGCCACGTCGTCAGAGATACGAAGGCCGATGTAGTGCTCCTCGGCCGCGAGTTCGTGTACTTCGGCGGCCACGGTCCGGTAATTCCCGACGCGCTGCGAGGTCAATATGGCTTCGATCTATGCCACGGTCGTCCCGCCTACCGGGTGAACTTCAGCGATGAAATGGTCGCGGCGACGGTCGCTTGGATCGACCTATTGCCCCGCGGCGTGCAGGGCGATCCGGCTGACTGGTGACCTCAGCTACCGCACGGCGGACCTACGGCGGGACGGTGATGAGTCCGCACGAACAGCCATGGTTCGTGCGGACTCACTGCCGAACAACGATGTCGCCGCGACCTGAGCAGCTCTAGATGTCGAAGTACAGCTCAAACTCGTGCGGGTGCGGGCGCAACCGCATGGCGTCGATCTCGTTCTTCCGCTTGTACTCGATCCAGGTGTCAATGAGATCCTGCGTGAACACGCCGCCGGCGAGCAGGTAGTCCTGGTCGGCTTCGAGCGCCAAGAGCACCTCAGGCAGCGAGCCCGGCACTTGCGGAACACTCGCGTGCTCCTCGGGCGGCAACTCGTAGAGGTCCTTGTCGACCGGGTCGAGCGGCTCGATCTTGTTCTTGATGCCGTCGAGGCCGGCCATCATCATCGCCGAGAACGCGAGGTAGGGGTTGCACGACGGGTCGGGCACCCGGAACTCGAGCCGTTTGGCCTTCGGGTTGCTGCCGGTGATCGGGATTCGGATACAGGCCGACCGGTTGCGCTGGCTGTAGACCAGGTTGACCGGCGCCTCGAAGCCCGGCACCAAGCGGTGGTAGCTGTTGACGGTCGGGTTGGTGAAGGCGAGCAGCGACGGCGCGTGCTTGAGCAGACCACCGATGTAGTGGCGCGCCATGTCGGAGAGGCCGGCGTACCCGAGCTCGTCGTAGAACAGCGGTGCGCCGTCCTTCCACAAGCTCTGGTGGCAGTGCATGCCTGAGCCGTTGTCGCCGAAGACCGGCTTCGGCATGAACGTGACGGTCTTGCCGTTGCGCCATGCGACGTTCTTGATGATGTATTTGAACAACAGCAGATCGTCGGCGGCCTTCAGCAGCGGGGCGAACTTGTAGTTGATCTCGGCCTGGCCAGCGCTGCCTACCTCGTGGTGCTGGCGCTCGACTGTCAGGCCGGAGTTGATCAGTTCGCGGCTCATCTCGGCGCGCAGGTCGGCGTAGTGGTCGGCCGGTGGCACGGGGAAGTAGCCACCCTTGTTGCGCACCTTGTAGCCGCGGTTCCCGCCCTCTTCGGCGCGACCGGTGTTCCAGACGCCTGCCTCGGCGTCGATGTAGTAGTAGCTCGAGTGCTGGTTGGTCTCGTACCGGACGTTGTCGAAGATGTAGAACTCGGCCTCGGGCCCGAAGTAGACCGTGTCGGCGATGCCGCTGCTCGCCAGGTAGGTCTCTGCCTTCTTCGCGACGTTGCGCGGGTCACGGCTGTAGGCCTCGCCGGTCAGCGGGTCATGGATGAAGAAGGTCAGGTTCAGCGTCTTCTCGGTACGGAACGGGTCAAGGACCGCGGAGCTCGGATCGGGCAGCAGCAACATGTCCGATTCATGGATTGCCTGGAATCCGCGGATCGAAGAACCGTCGAAGCCGAGGCCGTCGGTGAAGGTCTTCTCATCGAACGACTCAACGGGCACAGTGAAGTGCTGCATGATGCCGGGCAGATCGCAGAAGCGCACGTCGACAGACTGGACGTCGTTTTCGCGGATGTACCCCAGAACCTCGTCGGCGCTGGTGAACATGTGTCTCCTCCTAGGGCGGGGCAGGAACGTTTGCAGGGTAGAGGAATGCGATTTCCCGTGCGTGTCTCGTATGTTTCGCGCGCGTAACGTTGCCCGTCGGCCGTCCTGGAAATGCGCATTCGGCGGCAGGCTATCGTGGCCGACGTGGCGAGGGTTAGTGGGTCTTGGCTCGATGGTCCGGGTGGGGGAGCCTCCGCCGCGGACGCCGGTAGCTATGCGGGCGAGCGGCTTGGATTACCCGCCAACGGTGCCCGCTCCATCGCTGGCTTGGGCCCACGCCTGGGCGCGCTGTGCATCGACTGGTTGATCGCCGTGGTGATCACCAGCCTCTTCACTGGCCATCGACCGTTCACGCCGGGAAGCAACTCGCCCTGGGTGCTCGTCGTGTTCGCGGCCGAGTACATCGTGTTGGTGAGCTTGATCGGTTGCACGATCGGTATGCGGCTGTGCCGGATCGGGATCATGCGGCTCGACGGCCACCGGCTGAGCTTTCCGTGGGTCGTGGTCCGCACTGCGTTGCTGGTGCTCGTCGTCCCGGCCGTGATCTATGACCGTGACCGCCGCGGGCTGCACGACAAGGCGGCCGGCAGCGTCGTCGTCCGCCTCTGATTCTTGTGCTTTAACGAGGCGGCAGCTTGACGCCCTTGGGCATCCGCGCGCCCTTCGGCATCGGGCCTTTCGGGATCGGGATCGGCAGGGTTCCGAGCGCCCGCATCCGGCCCTCGATCTCATCGACCGTCGCGCCCTTGAATGTGCGCGGCAGCCGGGTCATCTTCTTCTGCAGCTTGCGCAACGGGATCTGGCCTGGCTCGACACCGACAATCAAGACCTCGATGGGCGTGCCGGACGCAACGCGCTGCACGCGCTTGCGCTGGTCGGCGAGCAATGGCTGGAGCCGCTCGGTCGAACCCTCGCCGATCAAGACGACGCCAGGCTTTCCGACTACGCGGTGCACGACGTCCATTGATCGCGTCGCGGCGACGTTGGGAGTCAGACGCCAGTCACCGCGCATGCTGTCGATGATCGCGGCCGCAGCGCCGGGCTGGCCCTCGATGTCACCGAGCGCGGATCGCTGCGCGCGTTGGCCGAACACGATGAACGCGACAAGTACGGCGCTCACGACAGCGAAGCCGCTGAACAGGATCGGGCTGCCGAGCAGGAGTCCGGCACCCTCGAAGACGGCCAGTGTGACAACGAACGCGAGCGCGAGGTAGGGGATCAGTCGCTTGTCGCGAGCCTTGGTGATAATGAAGGCTTCGCGGATCTGCGCCAATCGTTTCGGCCGACCGGCTCGGGCGGCCTTGCGTGCTCTGCGGGCGGCGCGGCCCTTGAGGGGCGCCACGTTCTTTTCGGGTTTCGGCATAGTGCGATTCAGGATACGGGTGCGGCTCAGGATGCGGGCGAGACCCGGACGGCGGCGTTGCGTTGGGCGAGTGCGTCGCGGTACAGCCGGCCTGCCCGGTAGGACGAACGCACGAGGGGTCCGGACATCACACCGGCGAAGCCGAGCTCGCGGGCTTCGGTCTCCAGTTCGGCGAATTCGGCCGGTTCGACCCAGCGCTCGACGGGGTGGTGGCGAAGCGAGGGCCGCAAGTACTGGGTAATGGTGATCAGGTCGCAACCGGCATCGCGCAGGTCGACCAACGTCGAGCTGACCTCGGCGCGTTCTTCACCTAGGCCCAAGATCAAGTTCGACTTCGTGACCATCCCGCGGGTGCGGGCCATGTCGATGACCTCAAGGGAGCGCCCGTAGCGAAACCCGGTGCGGATCGACTTGAAGATCCGTGGCACGGTCTCGAGGTTGTGCGCGAATACTTCGGGCTGCGCGTCGAAGACCTGCGCCAGCAATTCGGGCCTGGCGTGGAAATCAGGGGTCAGCAGCTCGACGCCGCAGCCTGCCACAGTGGCGTGGATCTCGCGGACCGTCTGCGCGTAGAGCCAAGCGCCCTCGTCGTCGAGGTCGTCGCGCGCGACACCGGTGACGGTGGCGTAGCGAAGCCCCATCGTGGCCACCGATTCAGCGACTCGGCGCGGCTCGTCGCGGTCGAGTGGCTCGGGTCGCCCGCTGTCGATCTGGCAGAACGAACAGTTGCGCGAGCAGGTCGCGCCGCCAATCAGAAACGTCGCTTCGCGGTCTTCCCAGCACTCGAAGATGTTCGGGCAGCCGGCCTCTTCGCAGACGGTGTGCAAGCCCTCGCTGCGCACCAGATCCTTCAACGCGGTGTACTCAGGACCCATCTTGGCGCGGGTTTTGATCCACGCCGGCTTCTTCTCGATCGGCACCGCGGCATTGCGGGCCTCGACCCGCAGCAGTTTGCGGCCCTCGGGGGCGATCGCGCTCATGCCGATACCTTCGCTGGTCGTGCGGAGTTCAGTGCGTTCGCCAGGTGGAGTTCGACGAACGGAACGACCTCGTCGACGCTGACGTCGCGGCGCAGTTCGCGCGACAGCGACGTCACGTCGGCGTCATCGATTCCGCAGGGCACGATCCGGCCGAACCAGCTCAGATCCGGGTCGCAGTTCAACGCGAACCCGTGCATCGTCGTGCAGCGAGATATGCGGACGCCGATAGCTGCGATTTTGCGCGCCGCTGCCCCGCCGTTACCGGGCACCCACACCCCAGAACGGCCGGCGATCTGGATCGCTTCGACTCCAAAATCTGAGCAGACGGCGATCAACGCCTCTTCAAGGCGCCGCACGTGCCCGACAGCATCGATGGGCATCGGCAACCGCACGATCGGATACCCGACAAGTTGCCCAGGACCGTGCCACGTCATCCGTCCGCCGCGATCAACGTCGATCACCGGCGTGCCGTCGACCGGCCGCTCGAAATCCTGCGTTCGACGGCCCGCAGTGAAGACCGGCGGATGCTGCAGCATCAGGCAGGTGTCGGGGATCTCATCGGCCACCCGAGCCGCGTGCACGTCGCGTTGCATGTCCCACGCCTGCTCATAAGGGACGACGCCGAGGTGCTTGAACGCGATCACACTGTCGAGGATACGGGGTCGGCGTGGCGCTGGTGCGCGCTCAGGGCTGTGGACAACCGCGGCGGCCGAGTGGCCTTGTGCGCTGCAATGGCGACATGGCCGAGTTCTCGCTTCCGGGATACGACGTCGAAGAGCTGGTGGGGTTCGGCGGCTCCGGCGAAGTCTGGCGCGCGCGTGATTCGTCGACCGGTGAGGTGGTCGCGCTCAAGCGGCTGCGCGGCGACGTGGCGAGTCTCCTATCGGCGGAGCAACTGCAGCGTGAGGCAGCACTACTCGCGACCGTCCGCCATGACCACATCGTCGCGCTCCGCTCCGTCGTCTCGACGAACGACGGCATTGTCCTGGTGCTCGACTACGCCGAGGGCGGCAGTCTGGCGGCGGTGCTTGGGGCGCGCAGTCGGCTGTCGGCTGGCGAGGTCGTCACGATCGGTGCGCCGCTGGCTCAGGCCCTGTCTGACATCGCCTCCCGAGGTCTGACTCACGGTGACGTCACGTCGGGCAACATCGTGTTCGACGGCTCCGGCAAACCGCTGCTGGCAGATCTTGGGGTCGCGAACCTGATCGGCGACAAAGCAGGGCCGACCGGGCGGACGCCGGGCTACGCCGACCCTGCAGGGGTGGGCGGCGAAGACTCCAGCCCTGCGAGCGACGTGCATGGCCTGGCCGCGGTCTGCTTCACCGCGCTCGCCGGCGTCCTGCCCTACCGCGACTCCGAGCCGAAGGTCGCGCGCGCGCTTGGGCCGCTGGCGCCCGACGCTCCCGCCGCGTTGGTCGCAGCGATTGAGGCAGGGCTTGATCCATCTCCCGAGACCCGGCCCGACGCTGCCGCCTTCGGCCGCGCGCTGTTCGCTTCGTGCGCGCCCGTCGCTGTCCGGCTCGTGCGGGGGAGTCAGCGAATCGACGGGACTTTGGCCGCGCCTACGCACGTCGTGCCGGGGTCGGCTCGAGCCGTGGAGTCGCCGGAGATTCCTGAGCGGCCTCGTTCGCGCTTTCGTCGCGGGCTACCGGTGGGTCGGCATCGCTGGTCGGTGAGCCGTCGCGCACTCGTTGGCCGCGCGGTCGCAGTTGCCTGCGTTGTGGCTTTGCTCGGTGCGGCGGTCGCGATCGGAATTGCGTGGGGGTGGGCCGATCATGGTCATCGCGCGTCGGCGAGCGTCCCGGTCACACCGCCCGCCAGCCCGGCGTTCGCGTCGGTTACGCCGTCCGCTCTCGGGTCAGTCCCGCCGTCCGCTGTGGGGTCTGTCCCGCCGTCCGCGGGTGGGTCTGCGGCGGCGACGCCATTCGCGGCTGCACCGACGGATTGGATCTCTGTTGTCGGCGCGCTTGACCGCAGCCGCGACAGTGCTTTCGCCGATGCCGACGCGGCCGAACTCGATGCGATCTATGTGCCGGGATCCGCCGCGCTGACGACAGATCGTGCGACGTTGGGACGCCTCGTCGGCGCCGGTGAACGCGTTCGCGGGCTCCAGTTCGTGCTCGGTTCGGTGCAGGTCGTGTCGCAGACTCCGGGAGAGGTCACGCTCGCGGTGGTAGACACGCTGGCCAGCTATGACGTCCTTGACCCCGCGGGCGTGGCGACGCACGTTCCGGGGCGGGGGCTACGGAAGTGGACGGTCGTGCTCCGCGCCCAACCGCCATCTGCAGCCGCGCAGACAGCGGACTCCACGAATGCTGCCGGCGCGCCGGACGCCTTGCGGTGGCGCATCGCTTCGATCGCACCCGCCTGAGGCGCTGTTTTGAGTACTTGACATCGGCTGTCCTGAAACTAATACTCTGATTCGAGTAGTCGAACCAGAGGAGCGTCGATGGCGCGTCGTCAGAGGTCCAATCCGCTGGCTCTCGCGGTGCTGGCGTGCCTTGTTGAGCGTCCGATGCACCCATACGAGATCTCGACGACTTTGCGCAGCCGAGGCAAGGAATTGAGCATCAAGCTCAACTACGGCTCGTTGTATTCGGTCGTCGAGTCGCTGGAGAAGCAGGGCTTGATCCGGGCGCGCGAGACCACACGTGAAGGACGCCGGCCTGAGCGCACGGTGTACGAGATCACCGATGCCGGCACGATCGAGTGTGAAGACTGGCTTGCCGAGTTGATCTCGGTGCCGGTCCGCGAGTTCACCTCGTTGGAGGCGGCGCTGTCGCTGCTTCTGCTGCTCGAACCCAACGAGGCTGCACGACTACTCGACGAGCGTGCCGAGCGGCTGCGCATCGACCAGCGAGGCATCGACGCTGCCCACGCCGAAGCGGCCAGCATGCAGCTGCCCGACCTCTTCCTGATCGAGAGCGTCTATCGCCGCACCATGCTGACCGCGGAGTTGCAGTTCGTCACCACCCTCGCGCGCGACATCAGATCGGGTGCCTTCCAGGGCACCGATTGGTGGCGGCGCATTCACGAACTGCGCGCAGTCGGAATCGGCTTCGAAGAACTTGCGCAGGATCCGGTCGGGCACTTGGGGGAGGAGGCCGCGCGCTGGTTCAACCAGCCCCAGTCCAGCTAGCAACAGTCCAGCTAGAACAGAGCGAAACCCCTGACCGGTGCGTGAACACCGGCCAGGGGCCGTACACCCGAGTTGAGACCGCAGGCGGCCCATCCCGAGGCGCACTCTTAACGATAGGCGCTGCGATCTCGACTCCCCATCAGGTGCTTGTGCTTGGCGCAGGCACCCACACACAGGGAGTTCGATGTCCGACTCATCATCGATGGCACTAGCTGCCGCCGACCTCGTGAAGACCTATCCAGGGGCTCGCGGCAAGCCGCGCGTCCGTGCATTGGACGGGCTATCAATCAACGTGCAGGCCGGCAGTGTGTTCGCGTTGCTCGGCCCGAACGGTGCCGGGAAATCCACCGCAGTAAAGATTTTGGCCACGCTGTCGCGCCCCGACTCGGGACGCGCCAGTGTCGCCGGCGTCGATGTCCTTCGCGACCCCAACCGAGTGCGGCACGTCATCGGTCTCGTCTCGCAGAAGGCGTCGAGCGACCCGATGGCGACGGCGCGCGAGAACTTGGTACTCGCGGGGCGAATCCACGGGATGTCCAGTTCGTCGGCACGTGCTCGCTCTGCTGATCTGCTGTCGCGGTTCGCGCTCGACGACGCCGCAGACCGGTTGGCAAAAACCTTTTCCGGCGGCATGGCTCGCAAGCTCGATGTCGCGATTGGGCTGATGCATCGCCCGCAGGTGCTGTTCCTCGACGAGCCCACGACGGGGCTCGATCCGCAGGCCAGAACGGAACTGTGGGCGGAGATCGATCGGCTGTCGAGCGACGAGCAGGTCGCGGTGCTGCTCACCACCCACTACCTGGAGGAGGCTGACCAACTCGCTGACCAGCTCGCGATCGTCGATCACGGACGTGTCGTGGTTGAAGGGACGCCGGAGCAACTCAAGGCTGAGTTGAACGGCGACACCGTGCAGATCGAACTCGCGACAGCGGAAGCGATGCCGACAGCCTTGGCGCTATTGTCGCGCGTACCCGGTCTGCGCGACGTCGCCTCGGTTGGTGCGAGCCTTCGGGCACGTGCATCGAGTGGCGCCAGGGCGGTGCCGTCGGTGCTGTCCGCGCTCGAAGACGCGGCGATCGCGGTGTCGTCTGTGACAGTTGCGCGCCCGTCGCTGGACGACGTGTATCTCCACCACGTCGGTCGCAGTTTCGAGGTGGCGGCATGAGCAGCACCTTGACCGAAATGCCAATGTTGGCCCCGGATTCGTCGCGGCCGCAACGCGAGCGCGGCGGTCTGTTGCAGCATTCGCTGTACCTGACGGCTCGTTCGCTGCGCACGCTGTGGCGGCAACCGACGTTCGCCGCCATGACGTTAATCGCACCGATCATTTGGCTGTTGCTGTTCGGTCAGCTGTTCCGATCCGTCGTGCACATCCCAGGGTTCTCGACTGGATCAGGTTCGTACCTCGAGTTCATTACGCCAGGCGTGATCGTGATGACAGCGTTGTTCTCGAGCGGCTGGGCAGGCGCCGTCTACATCGACGATATGAACCGCGGTGTGATGGATCGGCTACTCGCTTCGCCGGTGCGTCGCGGCGCGATGATGATCGGAACGCTTGCTTACCAAGCGGTTACAACGATCGTGCAAACGCTCATCGTCTTCGCCGTTGCGTACGTCAGCGGTGCTCGCTTTCCTGGTGGCGTTGTCGGCATTCTCGTCACGATTGTGGCGGCGGCGTTGATCTCCGTGATCATGGCGTCATTCTCGAACGCGCTCGCGTTGCTGCTTCGACAGCAGGAAGCTCTGATCGGCGTCAGCCAGTTCATCGTGTTGCCGTTGCAGTTCCTGTCGTCGGCGATCATGGACACTCGGTTATCGCCGCGTTGGGTGCAACACGTGGCCCGCTACAACCCGGTCGACTGGGCGGTAGTCGCGTCGCGCCAGGCGTTGTCGGCGAGCACGCAATGGGGTGCGGTGTGGCCGCGCTTGGGATTCTTGGCGGCGCTCGCAACGGCGATGGCGTGGCTGGCGACGCGGGCGTTCCGGAGCTATCAAGCGTCAATCTGAACAGCCGTCGAGGCGGACGCTCCTCTCGGTGCGTCCGCCTCGGCAGCTCAGTCGTTGAGAGTCAGTCGGTCAGAGGATGAAGAGCATTTCCTGGTAGGTCGGCAGCGGCCAGAGGTCGTCGGCGACGACTCCCTCGAGCTTGTCGGCAGCCGTTCGCACGGTGGCCATCGCGGGGAGCAGCGCCGACTGCGCGTGCTGTGCCTCTTCGAGAGCAGTCGAACCGCCGTGCTGCGCGAGTGCCGCCTTCAAGTCGGCGAGTCCCGAGCGAAGCGACGTGATGAGCCCCGTCAGATCCTCGAGGTCGGTCATCTCGGGCGAGATGCCTGCCGCCTTCAGTGCCCCAAGGTTAAGAGCCACCTCGGTCTGGTAACGCAACGCCGCGGGCAGCACCGACGTCGTCCCGATTTCGAGAGTGAGCCGCGCTTCGACACTCACACTCAACGTGTACTGCTCAAGCCCAATCTCGTAGCGGCTGTGCATCTCGCGGTGGGTGAATACGCCGTACTTGCTGAACAGCTCCATCGACTCTTCGGTGATCAACTGCGGCAGGGCGTCGAGCGTGGTGCGCAAGTTCGGCAGGCCTCGCTGCGCAGCCTCGATCTGCCACTGCTCGGAGTATCCGTCCCCGTTGAACACCGACGCTCCGTGCACGGTGATCATCTCTTCAAGGATCTTCTGGACGGCGACGTTGAAGTCGACACCATCGGCGAGCGACTTCTCCAGATCGGTCGCGATGTAGTCGAGCGCCTCGGCCATGATCGTATTGATCGTCACCATCGGGCCGGCCACTGACTGGCCCGAACCTGGCGCGCGGAACTCGAACCGGTTGCCGGTGAAAGCGAACGGGCTGGTGCGGTTGCGGTCGCCCGGGTCGGTCGGCAAGTTCGGCAAGGTGTCGACGCCGATCGTGAGCGTCCCCTTTTCCTTGGACGACGTGGCGCCGCCCTTCGCGATCTGGTCGAACACATCCGCCAACTGGTCGCCCAAGAAGATCGAAATGATTGCCGGCGGCGCTTCGTTGGCACCAAGTCGGTGGTCGTTCGCCGCCGATGCGACCGATGCCCGCAACAAGCCTCCGTACTTGTGGACGGCGCGGATGACCGCCGAACAGAACACCAGGAACTGCGCATTCTCGTGCGGGGTGTCTCCCGGCAGCAAAAGGTTGCCCTCGGTGGAGTTGCCGAGGGAGAAGTTCACGTGCTTGCCCGATCCGTTGATGCCCTCGAACGGCTTCTCGTGGAACAGACACTCCATGCCGTGCCGTTGCGCCAGCCGCTTGTAGGTCGACATCAACAGTTGCTGGTGGTCGGCGGCGACGTTCGCGCGTTCGAACATCGGCGCGATTTCGAACTGTCCGGGCGCGACCTCGTTGTGCCGGGTCTTGGCGGGGATGCCGAGTTTGAACAGCTCACGCTCGGTGTCCATCATGAAGCCGAGCACGCGCTCGGGAATCGCGCCGAAGTAGTGGTCGTCGAACTCCTGGCCTTTCGGCGGCTTCGTGCCGAAGAGCGATCGACCCGCGTTGAGCAGATCGGGCCGGGCCAGGAAGAAGTGCCGGTCGATCAGGAAGTACTCCTGCTCCGCTCCACAGAACGACACCACGTGGTCTGGGTTCGGGTGCCCGAACAGCTTCAGAATGCGTTCGGCGTGCTTCGCCATCGACTGCTGTGAGCGCAACAGCGGTGTCTTGTGGTCGAGCGCGTCACCGGTCATCGACACGAAGATCGTCGGAATGCACAGCGTGTTGCCGTTCGGGTTTTCAAGTACATATGCCGGACTCGTGACATCCCATCCGGTGTAGCCGCGGGCCTCGAACGTGTTGCGGAGCCCACCGCTCGGGAAGCTCGATGCGTCGGGTTCGCCCTGGGTGAGGGTCTTACCGGCGAACTCGGCCAGCGCGGAGCCGTCGCCGGCAGGTTCGAGGAAGCTGTCGTGCTTCTCTGCTGTGAGGCCAGTGAGTGGATAGAAGACGTGCGCGTAGTGAGTCGCGCCCTTCTCCATCGCCCAGTCCTTCATAGCGGCGGCAACCGCATCAGCGACGAGCGGATCGAGCGGCGCGGAGTGCTCGATCGTGGCCATGACCGACTTGAAAACGGACTTCGGCAGCCGCTGCTGCATGACGACCTTGCTGAAGACGTTCTCACCGAAGATTTCCCCGGGTGTCTCGGTCGCCAGGTAGCTCACGGCCGGAGGTATGTAGGCCTCGACATCTTTAATGGCTTGGAGTCGAACGTTGTTGCCGCTCATGAGGACACCCTTCGTACGATGCTTGCGTTCCGGCTACGAGTCCCGACGCGGTGACACTAGGCGTCCGTCGCACCGGGGGTGTTTCGTCAATGTGAACGCTGCGAGTCAGAGAGCTGGCAGGCGGTGGCGGGCGTTTTTAACGTAACTTCAGGAATCGTTGTCATCATGGCGAGATGAACTTCGGCGTTCGGGCGACCAGCGGCACAGTGCCGGACAGGCCACCGCTGCCGACTCCGACGCCCGATCCGCCACTCCCCACCGACTCGGCCACTCCAACCGACGGCGCCGTGCTGCCGGCGTCGCGATGGCATCGGATGCTGGTTGCCGAGGTGTGGATCGTCTTCGCGATCAGTCTCGGCGCGAGCGGCGTGGGCGCACTGCTCGACTTGATCGATGACCTCACCAAGAAACACGTGGCGCTGTCGTCGCAGAGCACCACGCTGAATGGTTCTGTTACCCCAGATCGGCCGTGGCTCGATCTTGCTTTCCAGCTGTTCGGCATCGCCACCGGGTTGGTGCCGGTCGCGTTGGTCGTGTACCTGTTGCATCGGTCGCGCGAATCGCTGCGGACCATCGGTGTCGACCGAACCCAACTCGGTCGCGATGCCGGGCTCGGTGCGCTGCTTGCGGCGTGCGTGGGTGGTGCAGGTCTCGCGCTCTACATCGGCGCGCACGCGGCTGGTGCGAATGTCGTTGTGGTGCCGACGACCCTCGGACCGCATTGGTGGCGGATCCCGGTCCTGTTGTTGTCAGCAGCGCAGAACGGAATCTACGAAGAGGTCCTGGTCAGCGGCTATCTCTTACACCGGCTGAAGCAGTTCGGCTGGGGCGACAACAAAGCGCTGGGGACGAGCGCCCTGATTCGCGGTTCGTACCACCTCTATCAAGGCTTCGGTGGTGGGCTCGGCAACGCCGTCATGGGCCTGATCTTCGGCCGGGTCTATCAGCGCACCGGGCGAACGTTGCCGCTGATCATTGCGCACACGCTGATGGACGCAACGACGTTCATTGGCTATATCTACTTGGCACACAAGGTTTCTTGGCTGCCAACCTGATCGCTCGCTGTCAGGCGTTAGCTTCTACGAGCGCGCGCAACGCAGGCTCGACATCCGGATAGCCGAACTCAAAGCCGGCATCGACGAGCCGTTTCGGAACGACCCGTTGGCCACCCACCACATTGCCAGCGAACTCGCCGAGTACCGCCTTCAATGCAAGAGTCGGCGCTGGGAACATCGCCGGCCGGTGGAGCGCGGCGGCAATAGCCTTCGTGTATTCGCGGTTGGTCGCTGGATGCGGTGCGGTGAGATTGACCGGCCCGTCGATCTCGTCCGCATCGAGCAAGAACCGCATTGCCGCAATGTGATCGGGGCGCGCTAGGCGGATTCAACTGGTCGTCGCAGCACCTTGATCAGGAGGTGGCGCGATGGCGTATGGGACTGCGCAGCAGAAGGTTCGTGCATATCGGGGGCAGATTCCGTCGCCGGGCCGACCGACGGTCGCTTGGCGTGAGGATCGT
>DASYAG010000094.1:0-47525 GCA_036501485.1 Acidothermaceae bacterium
ACTTCGTTCGTGATGCGCGTCGAAATCCGCGCGAGTACATCGAATGGAACGCGCGACCAGTCGGCCGTCATCGCGTCTTCTGAGGACACCGGTCTCAGCACGATCGGGTGACCATACGTGCGTCCGTCGCCTTGCACACCAACTGATCGGACGTCGGCCAGTAACACGACCGGGCACTGCCAGATATCTCGATCGAGACCAGCGGCGGTCAGTTCTTCACGTGCGATCGCGTCGGCTTCGCGCAACACAGCCAACCGCTCCGCTGTGATTTCGCCGATGATGCGCACCGCGAGACCGGGACCAGGAAACGGCTGCCGCCACACCAAGGATTCCGGCAGTCCAAGCTCAGCGCCGACCGCGCGCACCTCGTCTTTGAACAAAGTCCGCAAAGGCTCGACCAGAGCGAACTGCAGGTCGTCGGGCAGGCCGCCAACGTTGTGGTGTGACTTGATGTTCGCGGTCCCAGTCCCACCGCCCGACTCGACGACGTCGGGATAAAGCGTGCCCTGAACAAGGAAATCGACCGGCGCCGACGCACTGATCTCGCGCGCTGCGGCCTCGAACGCCCGGATGAATTCACGACCAATAATCTTGCGCTTCGTCTCGGGATCACTCACCCCGGCAAGCGCAGCGAGAAACACCGAAGACGCCTCGACGACGTGCAGACGAACACCTGTTGACGCAACAAAATCGCGTTCGACCTGTTCGGCTTCGCCCTTGCGCAGCAGACCGTGATCGACGAACACGCAGGTGAGCTGATCCCCGACAGCGCGTTGCACCAAAGCCGCTGCAACCGCCGAGTCGACGCCGCCCGACAGGCCACAGATGACCCGGCCCGAACCGACTTGCGCACGAATGCGCGCAACCTGATCCGCGACGATGCCCGCCGTCGTCCAACTTGGTTCGATGCCTGCGACTTCGCGCAAGAAACGGCGCAGCATCGTCTGTCCGTGTTCCGTGTGCCTAACCTCGGGGTGGAACTGGACGCCAGCCAACCGCCGCGACAGATCCTCGAACGCTGCTACTGGCGCGCCGTCGGACGCGGCGGTCACGGTGAAGCCGGAAGGGGCAGCGGTGACCGAGTCGCCGTGCGACATCCACACCGACTGCTGCGCCGGAAGGTCGCGCAACAGCAGCCCTTCAGAAGCGGGGACGACGGTCACTTTCGTGCCGCCGAACTCGGCCAATCCGGTGCGTTCGACGACGCCGCCGAGAGCTTGGGCCATGGCCTGGAAGCCGTAGCAAATGCCGAAGACGGGGATCCCGGTATCGAAGAGCGATGCGTCGATCGATGGCGCGCCGTCGGCATAGACCGAGGCCGGGCCGCCCGACAAGATCACCGCAGCCGGCCGACGCGAAACGATCTCCGAAACCGACATCGTGTGCGGGACGATCTCGCTGTAGACGTCCGCCTCGCGCACCCGACGCGCGATCAGCTGCGCGTACTGCGCCCCGAAGTCGACCACCAGCACCGTGGGGCCGTCGGCCTCGCTCACGGCAAACCACCTCTGGCCTCGGGGATCGTTCCATTGATTCTAAGGGGTGGGATTTCGTAGCGTTCTCGGAACGATCGCCCGTTACCGTCATCCTTGACGACAGCTGCTGCGGACGACGGCAGCTGCGGCAGGGAGGAACCCCAGTGAGGGCGGACGTCGACAGCGGGCATCCGCTGGCCACGAAGGCTGTGGCGTTGACGATGACGGCCGTCACGTTCGCACTGCTGATTGGTGGCTTCCCGCTCCAGAAGCTCGCCCACCAGGCCTTCAACCCCGGCAACTTGTTGATGCTGCCGTTTGCCGTCGTGGGGGCCGTGGTCGCGATTCGCCAACCCCGCAACCCGATCGGCTGGATCATGCTCGCGCTAGCGATGCTGTTCCTGACCAGCACCGACTCGGGCCTGTATGCGGTTCGGGCCTATCGCGTCGACCATTCAGGCCTGCCGCTCTCACGTCTCGCCGTCGCATTCACTCAACTCTGGGTCGGCCTGCTGGTGCTGTTGCCACTCCCGATCCTGCTGTATCCCGATGGCCACCTGCCCTCGCGGCGCTGGCGCTGGCCGTTCTTCGTGTACGTCGCGGCGTGCGCCCTGCTGGTCATCGGCATCGGCACGAAGGACATCGCTGCCTTTACCGACAAACACATCCAGGTCGATTCATCGGGCGAGCTGGTGGCTCTCGGCGGCAAGTCGTCGGGACCGGCAGCGGCCATTGGCGGCCTGCTGTTCCTCCTTTACGCCTGCCTGGCGTTGTCTTTCGTGTTCGCACAGCTCCTGGCGTATCGACGCTCGTCTGGCGATCGGCGCGAGCAGCTGAAATGGCTGATGAGCGGCAGTGCGATCGGGATCGTCGGCCTCGCGATTGCGCTTTCTCCGATCGACAAGACTGTCGGCAACGTCGTCTCGTTCGGCATCCTCGCCGTGCCGCTGAGCATGGGCGTCGGAATCTTGAAATACCGGCTCTATGACATCGATCGACTTATCAGCCGAACGCTGTCGTACGCCGTCGTGACGGGTGTACTCGTCGGCGTTTACATCGGCCTCGTCACCCTCACGACGCGGGCGCTGCCGTTGTCGTCGCCGATCGGCGTTGCGGCGTCGACGCTGACCGTCGCTGCACTCTTCAACCCGGTGCGAAGACGCGCCCAGCGAATAGTCGACCACCGCTTTAATCGCGCGCGCTACGACGCCGACGCGACCATCGCGGCATTCACGGCCGTGTTGCGAGACGAGGTCGATCTCGACAAGGTTCAGCGCGATCTCGTCGACGTCGTCAACCGCAGTGTGCAGCCGACTCACGTCGCGGTGTGGATCAACGCCGGCTGAATAACTCCAACGTCACATTGCAGGCGATCAATGCGACAGCAATGACGACGAGGCAAGGTCCGAGGGTCCGCAAGCCTTCGTGTTGCAAGATGATGCCGGTGACTGCCGAGATTCCTGCCGCACCAACGTTGGCGCCGGCGATCTGCCAGCCGATTGCGTGCTGAGCTCTGGCGTGGCCTATACGAATCGGCGTCAACGTCACCAACGCAGGAAAGACCGGAGCAAGTACCGCGCCGAGCAACGCGAATCCGACGATGACGACGGCCGTCGACGGCGCCCACCAAATCAGCGCGGAAGCAACCAGGCCGCCAATGCAACCGAGCCGCACCAGCAACGCTGGGTTCGGTGTGTGCTTGGGAATGGCGATGGCGAACCGTGCGGCCGTCAACGAACCCCAGTAAGCAAAGACGGCGGGACCGGCCGAACCCGCCGACAAGCCGAGCGGACCGCGGAAGAAGCTCGCCGCCCACTGCCCGGCGGTGACCTCGAGACCGGTGTAAAAGAAAAACGCTCCGACCCCGAGACCAACCAGCAGACCGACGTGCTTCGTCGGGCCGTCGTCGGGCCGCTCCACGACGGCAACGACCTCGCCGTCCGCCAGTTTCGGCGTCCAATGCGAACTTGTTCTCCACCAGCCGTATGCGAGCAGCAACTCCAATGCCACCAACAAGAAGTACGCGGGCCGCCATGAGGTGATCAGGATTGCCGCAGTCACGACGAGTGGTCCGATAGCGGAGCCGACTCCGTAGGCGCCGTGCAACATGTTCAGCAACCGCAGGCGACCCGACAACGCGATGACCGTGTTGAGCCCGGTGTCGAGCAAGCCGGCTGCCATGCCCATCAGCAACGCACCGATGAGCACCATCGCCCACACCGTCGAGCTGGCGATCAGCAGAGCACCGGTGGCCGCGATGAGACCAGCCACGACGAGCAACCGACCGACACCGAAACGGCGCAGCGTGCGGCCCGTCGACAACGAAGTGACGAGATTGCCGATCGTGCCGAATATCAGGAGCAAACCGAGGCTGCCGAGTGGCTGATGGAAGGTGTGTCGCATCGTCGGCCACGCCGTTCCGATCATGCCGTCGGGCAGCCCGAGGATGACGAAACCACCGAGGCCCAGAGCGGCAAGCGTGCGTGAGGCTGTGCCGCCAGATGCCGTGCCGCCTGATGCTGTAGAGCCCGCCGTCATCCGATGGACGGCGGGCTGGTGGCGGCCGATGAGCTGCTGACCACCGCAGCAACATCGACCAACGCGTCAAGCGTCGCCGCCAGCACCGGATCCTCCTGCGCGCCGGCGCGAACGGCCGCGAAGATATTGCGAGCTGCCTTCGGCCCGCGCAACGGACGCACGACCACGCCGGGACATGTCAGCGGCTGTGCGAGTCGGGGTAGCAGACCAACACCAGCGCCGACCGCGATCAGTGCCGCGACGGCGCCCCACTCAGTGCTGTAGTTGCGAACATCAGGCGAAAAGCCCGCAGCTGCGCAGGTTGCCAGAGTCACTTCGGAACACGAGGTGCCCGGGCTCGCCGTCACGAACACATCGCTGGCGAGGTCGACGAGGTCGATCGATGCCTTATCTGCAAGCGGGTGGTCGGCCGGCAGCATGGCGTCGAGCACGTCCGACATGAGCTCGACCCGGTGGTAGTGCGGGTCGTTGCGCGGCGGCGCCTTGCGAAAGTCGACCGCGACAACGACGTCGAGCTCCCCACGATCGAGTCGGGTGAACACGTCCGGCGGCTCCATCTCGACCACCGTCATCGTGATGCCCGGCCGCGTCGTGCGCAGTTGCCGCATCGCGGGCGCGATCAGCCCGGCGATGCCAGTCGCGAAGCCGGCGACGGAAACCTGCCCGGTACGGCCGTCAGCGAAGGCCGCGAGGTCGGCCCGCGCGCGCTCGAACTGGGCTTGGACGACGGTGGCGTGGTTCAAGATCACCTGGGCCTGGCCCGTGAGCTTGACGCCGCGCCCGGTCTTTTCCAGCAACGGGACCCCCAGATCCCGCGACAGCGCAGCGATCTGTTGCGACACGGCGGACGGCGTGAGGTGCAGGCCGGTGGCGGCGCTGGTGACCGTCCCGCGCAGCCCGACCTCCCGCAGCACCCGCAATCGGCGCGGATCGATCGTGAAGTCTTTGCTGAACATAGTCATGTGCGAATACTAGATGGACCTGCACGGTTTTGTCAGGGAGGATGGATACATGTTCACTCCTTACTGCGACAACCATGGGTCCACCGTCCTGCTTGGCTATGAGTCCGTGGTGGGCATCGAAGCCACCCCCTTCGGCGTGAAGGTCCTGCTCCGCTGCTACTGCGGCGAGTTGCTCGTCCAGGACAGCATCAACCGCAACGCCCACCTCGCCTCCGCCTAGGTCTAGACCAGACCGGTCCTAAACCTGGCTCGTCGGCGCCACAACTGCGGCGCCTTGACCTAAACCGGCGTGCCCCGCAGGTCACCGGCAGTTAACGTGAGTTCACGTGCGCGTCCTCCCGCTGGCTGACCCCGGCGTTCCCGATGTCCGCTCGCCGATCCGCTTCCTGATCTGGGTTGTGAACGGCCAGCGGGCCACGCTGACGGGCGGGATGATCTTCGGCATCATCTGGATGTGCGGCCAGGCCACGGTCCCATTTGTGGTCGGTCGCGGCATCGACCAGGGCATCACCGGCCACAGCACGAGTGCGCTACTGACCTGGTCGGCGGTGTTGTTGGGCGTCGGCATCGTGCAGGCCGCATCGGGAGTCAGCCGGCACCGATTCGCGGTCGCGAACTGGCTGACCGGCACCTTCAGAGTCGAGCAACTGCTCACCCGCCAGGCCGCACGGCTCGGCGCCACGTTGACACAGCGAGTTCAACTCGGCGACGTCGTGAGCAGCGCGACAACAGACGCCGGCTACATCGGCAACTGCCTCGACATCACCGCCCGGCTCGCCGGCTCGATCGTGTCGTTCATCGCCGTCGCAATCATCATGCTCAGTACCTCGGTCGAGCTCGGACTTGTGGTGCTGATCGGCGTCCCCGTTTTGATGCTTTTGATCGGGCCGCTGCTGCGACCGTTGCACCACAGGCAGACCGAGCTACGCGCATCGGTCGGCCAGCTGACCAACTTCGGTGCTGACACCGTTGCCGGCCTACGCGTTCTGCGCGGCGTCGGTGGCGAGCGCGAGTTCTTCACCCGCTATCAGGCCCGATCGCAAGACGTCCGGCGCAAGGGCGTATCCGTGGCGGCCGTTGGTTCGATTCTCGACGCTGCCGAAGTGCTGCTGCCTGGGGTTTTCGTCGTCCTCGTCACCTGGCTCGGCGCCCGTCTGGCAATCCAAAACAAGCTCACCGTCGGCCAGCTCGTGTCGTTCTACGGATACGCCGCGTTCCTGCTCGCGCCGATGCGCATCGCCACCGAAGTCGCCGACAAGTGGACCCGCGGGCTCGTCGCAGCAAAGCGGATACTTCGCGTGCTCTCCCTGCAGCCGGTGCTCGCGCAGACAACGCATCCAGTCGCCGTGCCACGTGATGGTGACCTCACCGACACGACGTCCGGGTTCACCGTTCGATCAGGTGAGTTCGTCGTCGTCGCAGCTGCCGAACCGTCGCAGGCGAGCGCACTTGCCGACCGACTCGGTCGATACGTCGATCCGGACGGCGAGCAGCAGGTGCTTTTCGGCAACGTGCCCCTTACCGCAATGGCCCTCGACGATGTCCGCGCGACCATTCTCGTCAGCGACAAGGACCCGCGCCTTTTCGCGGGAACGCTTCGCGATCAGCTCGACCCGCATCGACGTGCCAGTGTCGCCGACGTCGACGATGCGATCGACGCCGCAGTCGCGCACGACGCCGTCGAGTCGATCCCAGGCGGCCTTGACGGCGTGCTCGACGAACGCGCGCTCGGCTTGTCGGGTGGTCAGCGACAGCGAATTGCGCTCGCGCGTGCACTTCTTGCCAGCGCGCCCGTGCTCGTGCTCGACGAGCCGACGAGTGCCGTCGACGCGTACACCGAAGCGCGTATCGCCGACACCCTGCTGGCCTACCGCGCCGGCAAGACGACGATCGTCTTGTCGACGAGCCCGCTCATGCTCGACCGCGCCGACCGCGCCCTGCTGCTCGACAACGACCGGATCGTCGCCGATGGCCGGCACCGCGAGCTGGTATCCGGCGATGCGCGTTATCGCTCCGTCGTCACTCGTGACGAGGAGTCCGCATGAGCACGCCCAATTCCGCGCTGCTCCCGGTTGCCGACATCGCCGAGGTGAAGGCCTATGCGTCGACGCTGATTCGCAAGCAGGGCCGGACGGCGACGGGCGTTCTTGTCTCGTACGCGCTCGCCGGCATCACTGGCCTGGCTGGGCCACGCCTTCTCGGCGACATCGTGGGTGCCGTGCAGAAAGGCACGACGCGCGCGCACGTCGACCGGATCGCGATGATCCTGGCCGGATTCGTTGTGGCGCAGGCAATCTTCGTCCGACTCGCCCGCTACGCGTCGTCCGTCATTGCGGAGAAGGTTTTCGCCGAGCTGCGCGAGGAATTTCTGCGCAAAGTCATCTCGCTACCGCTCTCGACCGTCGAGCGGGCCGGAACTGGCGATCTCCTGACACGGATGACGAGCGACATCGACGCGATGTCGCGCAGCGTGCGGTTCGCGGTGCCCGAAGTGATGATCGCGATCGCGACTGCGGTGCTCACGCTGATCGCTGCCTTCATCACCGCGCCGCTGGTCGCGTTGCCCTGCCTGATCGTGTTCCCGTTGCTTTTTCTCGCCACCCGCTGGTATCTCAAACGCGCGCCTCAAGGCTATCTGCGTGAGCGCCGCGTCTACTCGCACATGTTCGCCGGCATCACCGAGACACTCGAAGGTGGCCGCACGATCGATGCACTCGGGTTGCGCGACAAGCGGATCCGCCGCGGTGACGACGACGTGCGTCGTGCATACGTAGCAGAGCGCTACACGCTGCGTCTTCGCACGATGTGGTACCCGTTCACCGAAACCGCGTATGTCATTCCCGTCGTCGCGGCGCTCCTCGTCGGCGGGCTGCTCGCTAATAGCGGTCACGCGAGCCTCGCGCAGGTCACCGCGGTCACGCTGTACTTCCAGCAACTCGTCGATCCGGTCGACCGTTTACTCGGCTGGCTCGACGAACTGCAGGTCGGCGCGTCGTCACTTGCGCGTCTCGTCGGCGTCGGTCGAGTGCCTGCCGATCGGGTCGCGACCGGGGCGCAGCCCGATGGCGAACAGCTTCGTGCCGACGGCGTGCACTTCGCCTACCGGACGGGTCGCGACGTGCTGCACGGCATCGACCTCGACGTGCGACCGGGCGAGCGCATCGCGATGGTCGGCCCGAGCGGCGCGGGTAAGAGCACGCTCGGTCGACTGCTCGCTGGCATTCACGGCCCTGGCGACGGCAGCGTGACGGTCGGTGGCGTGCCACTCGTCGATCTCGAGATCGAACAGCTGCGTCGCGAGGTCGCGTTGGTGACGCAGGAACACCATGTCTTCGTGGGCTCGGTCGCCGACAACCTGCGGCTTGCCAAGCCTTCGGCGGACGACGACCAGTTGCGGTCGGTACTCGCGTCGATCGACGCACTCGACTGGGTCACAGCGTTGCCCGACGGCCTCGACACCATGGTGGGATCGGGCGGCCTGATCCTCACGCCCGCGCAGGCCCAGCAGATCGCACTTGCTCGACTCGTACTCGCCGATCCGCACACGCTGGTTCTCGACGAGGCGACATCGCTGCTCGACCCGCGGGCGGCGCGACGTCTCGAGCGATCCCTGGCCGCGGTTGTCGAGGGCCGAACGGTGATTGCTATCGCGCACCGATTGCACACGGCCCACGACGCCGATCGGGTCGCGGTCATGGTTGGCGGCCGCATCGTCGAGCTCGGCAGCCACGACGAGCTGATCGCGAAGGGCGGCAGTTACGCCGACCTCTGGGCTTCGTGGCACGGCGAGGGGCCCGCCAGTTCCGGCCCTCACAGTTCCGGACGGCCCGTCTCACTATCCGGACAGCACTGGACGCCGAGCGACCCGTCGTCGCACACTGACTGACATGACGCGGTCAGCGACTTACTTTTATGGCTCCGGGAGTCCGGTAGCCGTCGCCACCGTCTGATCCGACAGACAAACCGACGCCCCGGGCTGAAGCCCGGGGCGTTTTCGCGTCCGCGGGTTGCCAGCCGGTGCGCAAGACAGGAAGGCAAGGCGCATGAACAGCATCAGCGATACCGGCCCGGAGGCAACCGTGGTCGAGGTCGAAGCTGACGTCGAGGCAGATCCGGCGCTCGCCGAGATCATCCGGCTACGTGAACAGATCGACGAAGTCGACGCCGAGCTGGTCGGAATCGTGCAGCGCAGGATCGCGCTGTCGAAGCAGATCCAGGCCGTGCGAATGGCACACGGCGGCCGGCGCCGCGAGCACTCCCGCGAACTCAAGATCGTGAACACCTACGTCGAGGGTCTCGGCCGTGGTGGTAGCCAGCTCGCGCTCACGCTGCTCGAGCTGTGCCGCGGTCGCGCCTGACCGAACTGCACCGTATTGGGCTGTGCGCAGACCGCCATGACGCGTACCGTGAGCAGCGAATACGGCTTTGTCCGGATCTCGGACTCGGTCTAGTGTCCGGATCTCGGACTCGGTCTAGTGTCCGGATCGGGACTTTGGTGTGGCGTCCGTATCGCGGAGGGATCCCGACGTGAGTTCGGCTCACCAGGCCAGCGGCGCGCGCGAAGCGCTGGCCGCACCGACGAGCGATGCCGTCGCGCTTGCGCGCCAGACCGATGCGCTTGCGCGCCAGACCGACGCTCTCGAGCGGATCAGCCGCGGCGAGTCGATGCAAAGCGTGCTCACGGCGCTAGCAAGCGCGATCGAAGAGAACCGGCCCGGAGTGCACAGCACCTTTTTGCTTCTTGACGAGGCCGATGGCGGTCGGCTTTTCACCATCGCCTCACCTAGCCTGCCGGCGTCCTTCAGTGATGCCATCGACGGCACCGCGATCGGGCCACATATCGGCTCGTGCGGTCGCGCCGCATTTGCTCGGCACGATGTCGTAACCGAGGACATCGAAACCGACCCCGACTGGGCCGAGTGGCGTGTGTTGGCCCTCGAGCACGGACTTCGGGCGTGCTGGTCGGTGCCCGTCATCGCCCCCGATCATGACGGCGAGGCCGGCAAGGTTCTCGGCACGTTCGCCACGTACTTCGAAGCCAACCGCGGACCCAGCGATGACGAGCGACGTGACGTCGCCCGCACCACGGCGTTGGCGACCATCGTCTTGATGCGAAATCGCGACGAGGCAGAGCTCCGCCGGGCGAACCTGCGAGACCCGCTGACTGGTCTGGCCAATCGTCGACTGTTCATTGACGAGCTCGGTTCCGCGTTACGTCGCGCGCGGCGCCGCAGAGCCGACGTCACGGTGCTGTTCCTCGACATCGACCACTTCAAAGTGCTCAACGATTCGATGGGTCACCTGGTCGGCGACGAAGTGCTGCGCGTAGTGGCGAACCGGGTGCAGCAGGCAGTTCGCCCGCACGACGTGGTCGCCAGGTTCGGCGGCGACGAGTTCACCATCTCCTGCGAAGGCCTCACCGGAGCGGCCGAAGCAGAAGGTCTCGCGAGGGAGCTGCGGCAAGCCATCGAAGCTCCCGTGCAGGTCGATGACCGCGAGGTGTTCTTAACGGTCAGCGTCGGCATCGCACGCGGCGCCGGCTGGGAGTCGCCGCACGACCTCGTCGGCGACGCCGACGCCGCGATGTACCAGGCAAAGGCGGCGGGCCGGGCGAGCGTCATCACCTTCGACGAGCGGATGCGCGAACAGTCACGGGATCGGCTGCACATGGAGTCGGCGCTACGGCGCGCGATCGAAAAGGGCGAGCTGCACCTCGTCTACCAGCCGCAAGTAGACCTCGCGTCAGGCCAGCTTGTCGGCGTCGAAGCGCTACTGCGCTGGACGTCGGACGAACTCGGCTCCATCGCGCCGGTTGAGTTCATTCCGATCGCCGAAGAGACCGACCTCATCATGGGCATCGGCGAGTGGGTGTTGCACGAGGCCTGCACGCAAGCCGGTCGATGGCGAGCCACCCAGGGCTGGTCGCCGCTGTTGTCGGTGAACGCATCGGCCCGTCAGTTCGGTCACGCGTCGGTGTTTCTGGAGACCGTCACAAGTGCGCTGAATGCATCGAGGCTTGAGCCCGCGCAACTGCGTATCGAGGTGACCGAGTCGACCCTGGGTGATCCGGTAACGACTGGTCCCCTTGTTGCCGAGCTGTCGCGACTTGGCGTGTCACTGTCGATCGACGACTTCGGAACCGGCTTCTCTTCGCTGGCCCGGCTACGCAGCTTCCCCGTCGATGAGCTGAAGATCGACAGGTCCTTCGTCGAAGGCCTGGAAACGCACGCCGACGATCGTGCCGTCGTTGCCGCCATCATCGGCATGGCAAAAGCCCTTCACCTCGACACGGTGGGCGAGGGTGTCGAGACCGCCGGTCAGCTAGACATCTTGCGCACGCTCGGCTGCACCAGAGTGCAGGGCTACTACCTAGGTCGACCGATCCCCGGCGACGACATCAGGGCGCTGCTCGCCAGTCACCATGCTGGCTAGTGCCCTGCCGTAGCTAACGCAGTACCTCGACGAGCAAGATCCACGCGTTCGATGCCGCGATGACGATCGCGAGCACGAAGACGTACGGCAACCAGTGCAGGCCGCCTCCCGCTTGTGCGAGCAGCGTGGAACCGGAAATGGCGTAACCCGCAACGAGCAGCAGCGCCATTGCAAGCCGCAAGCCGAAGGCGACGGGCTTGATGTGCGATGACCGATAAGCGGCTACTGACCGATAAGGGGAGATCGCCGAACCCGCGGCACCGATAAGGAGCAGCACCGCGAAGCCATCGCGACTCAGCGAGGGATCCAGGCCGATCAAGCTGATCGCAAGGATGACAAGCAGGGCGGCGAGCGACTCGAGAGCCCGACCGGTGAGGTACGAGCTACCGATCTTCCGCTCCTCGGCGAGGATGTCCTTCAGGTTGATGCTCACGGACACGAAGATGAGACCGCTGAGAGCGGCGGCCGCACCCGCTGCAGTGATCAGGAAGTCGTGCCACTGCGCAACCGCGTAGGCATCGCCGACGACCATCCCGCTCACTTTCCGACGACCCCAGACCGCATTAGCAGGTGACGACGACCTCGACGCGTTGGAATTCCTTGAGGTCGGAGTAGCCGCAGGTCGCCAACGCTTTGCGCAGTGCGCCCACCAAGTTTGTCGTGCCTTCGGAGTCTGTTGACGGTCCGTACAACACTTCGCGAAGCGTGCCTGCCGTGCCTGCGCGGAACCGCTTTCCGCGCGCGAGATCGTTGTGCCGTGCTTCCGCGCCCCAATGCCAACCGCCACCGGGAGCCTCCGCGGCCCGCGCCAACGGCAGCCCGATCATCACGGCGTCGGCCCCACAGGCGATCGCTTTCGCGATGTCACCACCGGTGCGCATCGCGCCGTCCGCAATGACATGCACGTAGCGGCCGCCGGACTCGTCCATGTAGTCGCGACGCGCGGCCGCGGCGTCGGAAACAACGGTCGCCATCGGCACCCCGATGCCGAGCACCTGACGCGTGGTGTGCGCGGCGCCGCCGCCGACACCGACCAAGACGCCGGCCGCGCCCGTGCGCATGAGGTGCAAAGCCGACTGATACGTGTACGACCCGCCGACAATCACCGGCACGTCGAGGTCGTAGATAAACTTCTTCAAGTTCAACGGCTCGGCGCGCGTCGACACGTGCTCAGCGGACACGGTCGTGCCGCGAATCACGAACAGATCGACGCCGGCCTCGAGCACCGCCTTGTGGTACTGCGCGGTTCGTTGCGGTGACAACGCCGCGGCGGTGACCACCCCGCCGTCCCGAATCTGCTTGATACGCGCGCCAATCAGCTCTTCCTTGATGGGCTCGGAGTAGATCTCGCGCATCCGGCGTACGACATCGACTTCGGGCAGGGTCGCAATCTCTTCGAGGATCGGTTGCGGGTCGTCGTAGCGCGTCCAGAGACCTTCGAGGTCGAGCACGCCGAGACCGCCGAGCCGCCCGATCTCGATCGCGAAGTCGGGGGAGACGACGCTGTCCATCGCACTGGAGATGATCGGTGCTTCGAAGCGGTACGCATCGATCTGCCACGCTACCGAGATCTCTTCGGGGTCGCGGGTGCGTCGCGAGGGCACGATCGCGATGTCGTCAAAGGAGTAGGCACGGCGACTCGTCTTGCCCATACCGATCTGGACGTCAGCCACCGAGAAGCCCTTCTATGAAGGAGAAATCAGCGCGAGTAATAGTTCGGCGCTTCCGTCGTCATCTGGACGTCGTGCGGATGGCTTTCCTTCAAGCCGGCCGCGGTGATCCGCACCAAACGTGCCTGCTGTAACTGGTCAATCGTGGCCGCGCCGCAATAGCCCATCGCTGACCGTAGGCCACCAACAAGCTGGTGGACGACGGCGGCGAGCGGCCCGCGATAGGGCACTTGGCCTTCGATGCCTTCGGGTACCAGCTTGTCGTCGGACAACACGTCGTCCTGGAAGTACCTGTCCTTGCTGTAAGAGCGCGCCTCACCACGCGACTGCATCGCCCCGAGCGAACCCATGCCCCGGTAGCTCTTGTACTGCTTGCCATTGATGAAGATGAGCTCGCCCGGGCTCTCTTCGACACCGGCGAGCAGGCTGCCAAGCATGACTGCGTCGGCGCCGACCGCGATCGCCTTGGCGATGTCGCCGGAGTACTGCAGGCCGCCATCGCCGATAACCGGGATGCCAGCCGCTCGACACGCCTGCGCCGCTTCGTAGATGGCGGTCACTTGCGGGACGCCGACTCCGGTGACGATGCGGGTCGTGCAGATCGAGCCCGGCCCGACGCCGACCTTGACGCCGTCTGCTCCTGCATCGATCAAGGCCTGGGCGCCTTCGCGTGTTGCGATGTTGCCGCCGATGACGTCGACAGTTACGTCACGCTTCAGCCGGCTGACCATCTCGAGCACGCCAGACGAATGCCCGTGCGCGGTGTCGACGACAATGATGTCAACGCCGGCCTCGACGAGAGCGCGAGCTCTCTTATAAGAGTCTTCACCGGTGCCCACAGCGGCCGCGACGAGCAGCCGACCAGCTGCGTCCTTCGAGGCGTCGGGGAACTGCTCGCGTTTGGTGAAGTCTTTGACCGTGATCAGCCCGCGCAAGCGCCCGGCGCCATCGACGAGCGGCAGCTTCTCGATTTTGTGCTGCCGCAACAGCTCGAGAGCGTCGTCGTCTGACACCCCTACGGGAGCCGTCACGAGTGGCATCGGGGTCATGACATCACGCACCGGCCGCGACAGATCGGTCTCGAACCTGATGTCGCGATTCGTGACTATGCCGACGAGTACCCCAGCTGCATCGACCACGGGTGCACCGGAGATCCGGTAGTGCGCGCAGAGTCGGTCGACGTCGGCGAGCGTGTCATCGGCCAGGCACGTCACCGGGTTGGTAATCATGCCGGCCTCGGACCGCTTCACCAGATCAGCCTGCGCGGCTTGCTCTTCGATCGACAGATTGCGATGAAGAACTCCGACGCCACCTTGGCGCGCCATGGCGATCGCCATGCGGGCCTCAGTCACGGTGTCCATCGCACTCGATAGCAACGGCACCCGCAGCGAGATGTTTCGAGTGATAGCGGTTGTGGTGTCGGCCTGGCTCGGGATCACATCAGAGGCCGCAGGCAGCAGCAGCACATCGTCGTAGGTGAGGCCGATCATGGCCACCTTGCCGGGCAACGTGCCGAACTCGTGCGCCAACTCGGCGGCCGGTGGCCCTGTGTGCGCTGAATCTGTCACGGCGACGCTGCTTTCCCCTCGGCCCGAGACACCATGCTAGCTGGCGAACGCCTCGCCAGCCCGCCGCCGTCCTTCCGCCGACACGTCCGCAGGCTCCTACGCGCCACTTCATCGGGCCGCTGCGCGGCTAGGCTTTCGAGCATGCATGAGGCAACGAGTGAGCCGCTGTCACCCCAAGACCGCGAGGAGATCCTGGTCGATCTGGCCGACCTCGAGGTCTTTCAGACGCTGCTCGAGCCGCGAGGTGTACGCGGCCTCGTCGTCGATTGTGGCGAATGCGAAGCGCCGCATTACTTCGCGTGGGAGTTGCTTCGCCAGAATCTGCGCCAGCTGCTTGATGTCGGCAAGCTGCGCGCGCACGAGCCCGCGTACGAACCGGATCCCGCTGACTACGTCGCGTGGGATTACGCCAGTGGCTTCGTTGACGGCGTGCTGTCGGAATCAGAGCGGGACGACGGTCCCGATCGCGACGACGGCCCACCAACCATCGACCTGCGATAGACCCGCACTAGCCGCCTCGACGAGCGCCCGCCCGCACTATCTCGGGCGCTTTGCTCTGTTGCTCTAGGCAAACAGCTCAGCTCTGTTGCTCTAGGGGAACAGCTCAGCTCTGTTGCCCTAGGGGAACAGCTCAGCTCTGTTGCTCTGGGGGAACAGAGCAAAGCGCGCCAAAGAGGCAGGCGGACGGCGAAGGACTTAGCGGACGATGCCGCTGCGAAAACCTAGCGCGACAGCCTGTGCGCGGTCGTTGACGCCGAGCTTGCGGAACAGCCGGCGAGCGTGCGTTTTTACGGTGTCCTCGGAAAGAAAGAGCTCGCGACCGATTTCGTTGTTCGTCTTTCCGCGGCTCATGCCGTCGAGCACCTGACGTTCGCGCTCGGTTAGCGGCGGATCGATGACCTGGGCGGGGCCGTGTCCGTTGTTGGCGCGCGCAACTCCCGCATCGACGACGACGTGGGCAAGTGCGGCACACAATTCCTCGACCGAGACGTCCTTGGTCAGGAAGCCGCGTGCGCCACCGGCCATCGCGCGGGCGAGGTTTTCGCTGTCCGCGGTGCCGGCAAGCATGACGACATTTGCGCCCGGATGAGCCGAGACGAGCAGGCGCGCAGTCTCCGGACCACCGAGATCGGGCATCGCGACATCGAGCAGCACGAGCGCGGGGAGCTCGGCGGCATAGCGCACGAAAGTCTCCGCACTGGTGTCGGCCGTCATGACCCGGTCGACGCCCGGCACCGCAGCGACGTAGCGGCGCAAGTGCTCGCGAAAGCGCCGATGGTCGTCACAGATGAGCACAGTCGTCACAAGCGTTCCGCCCGATCGAAGTCCGAACCGTCCCGCGAGGAATTTCACCCTCTTGGGCCATCGGATCTTTCATCGGCAGAGTGGGTGCCATTCCTGAGCCCGAACCTGGCCGATCCCTTACTCCGAATGGCGCAATTGATAGACAAACCGGGCGCCTATATCGACAGTAATGCCTCTATATCGGGACGGTTGAGCCATTCTTCCCGAACGTCATCAGGGAGGTCGCCTGCGATAGCCAGTACCGCGGATCGGGCAGCCTGCAAGCTACGCGCACTGGTGGCCGGATCATCCTCGGCCAGCAAGGCGCCCACCAACGCTCGCGCCTGCCAGATCAGCGGGGTCGTGCCGAGCTGCTCGGCAAGCGTCGCGGCCCGTCGCAGCGTGGTGACCGTGTCGTGGCTGCCAAGGTGAGCCTGCGCGACTCCGAGGAACAGCAGGCCCTTCGCCACGTGTCGCGGCGCATGCGCCAACTCGGCCGCATCGATCGCCTCCGACGCCGCCTCTTGTGCCGCGTTCGGGTTCTCCTCGAGCAGCGCGATCTCGGCGCGCACCCAATCGAGGCGGACCCGCTGCCGCCACCAATCGGGGTGAACTTCGGCCAGGCCGGCGGCCACGCCGAGCTCGGTGCCGGCGATTTCGATCTCGCCAAGGCCGACGGCGTCAGACGCGAGACCCAGCCGGCAATCGAAGACGGCCTCGTCAAGACCTGGCAGCGCATCGGCGGCGGTTAGCCCGAGAGCGTCGAACTCCCACGCGACGGTGTGCCGCCCAAGTTGCCGATGCACGCTCGCAACGGTCGCTGCGGCAAGAGCTCCGAACAGCCGTAGCTCGGGAGCCGTATCGGCACCCGACAGGGCATCTCGCAGCGGCCCCATCACGCCACCGAGCAAGGTCAGCGCAGTGCCGAACCGCCCGCGCGACGCTTGGGCGACACCGAGCAGCCAGGTCGCCGCCGTCGCCTCGGCCGTACGACCACTGCTGGTCGCGAGTGCAACAGCTTCTTCAAGGGGTGGGACGGCGGTGCCGGGCGGTCCGTGAAACGCCGCCCGTTCACCCTTCGCTAGCAGCCCAGCAAGAGCGTCCGGCGCGCCAGCGGCGCGCCGGACTGTTGGATCAGCATCGTCAGAACCCACCGCGCCAGGTTAGTGGCTGTGGCCGCCGGGACCGTGGCTGTGGCCGTGACCGCCGTGCGCGTCGGCCTCACTGTCTTCGGGCTTCTCCACGACGAGTGTCTCCGTCGTGAGCACGAGGGCAGCGATCGATGCCGCATTCGCCAGCGCAGAACGGGTCACCTTGACGGGGTCGATAACGCCGTCGGCAATCAGGTCGCCGTAGTCGCCGGTCGCCGCATTGAGTCCGTGACCAACCGGCAGCCCCTGAACCTTCTGCGTCACGACGTAGCCCTCGAGGCCGCTGTTCTCGGCGATCCACCGGAGCGGTTCGACGAGCGCCTTGCGCACGATGGTCGCGCCAGTCGCTTCGTCGCCGACGAGGTCAAGGTTGTCGAGAGCCGAAGCGGCGTGCACCAACGCGGAGCCGCCACCGGCGACGATGCCCTCTTCGACGGCCGCGCGGGTCGCCGAGATCGCGTCTTCGAGCCGGTGCTTCTTCTCCTTGAGCTCGACTTCAGTCGCCGCGCCCACCCGGATAACCGCAACGCCGCCAGCAAGTTTCGCCAGCCGCTCCTGCAACTTGTCGCGATCCCACTCGGAGTCGGTGCGCTCAATCTCAGCCCGCAACTGGCGGACCCGATCGGCAACCGCGTCGGCCGAACCAGCACCGTCGACGATCGTGGTGTCGTCCTTGGTGATGGTGACGCGACGTGCACTACCGAGCACTTCCAAGCCGACGTCGTCCAGCTTCAGACCGACCTCGGGTGCAACGACCTGCGCACCCGTGAGGACCGCGATGTCCTCGAGCATGGCCTTGCGGCGGTCACCGAACGCCGGTGCCTTCACCGCGACCGACTGGAACGTGCCGCGGATCTTGTTGACCACAAGGGTCGACAGCGCCTCGCCGTCAACGTCCTCGGCAATGACCAGCAATGTCTTGCCAGCGGCGATGACCTTTTCCAGCAGCGGCAGCAGGTCAGAGACCGACGAGAGCTTGCCCTGGTTGAGCAGGATCAGCGGGTTTTCGAGCACAGCTTCCATGCGCTCGGTGTCACTGACGAAGTAGGGCGAGATGTAGCCCTTGTCGAACTGCAGGCCCTCGGTGAGCTCAAGCTCAAGGCCCATCGTGTTCGACTCTTCGACGGTGATCACGCCGTCCTTGCCGACCTTGTCGAACGCTTCGGCAATGAGGCCACCGACCTCAGGGTCTTGGGCCGAAATCGCGGCGACGTGGGCAATCTCGCCCTTGCCCGACACTTCGCGGGCAGTGTCGACGAGGCGTGCGGTCACTGCTGTGACGGCGGCCTCGATGCCACGCTTGAGCGCGAGCGGGTCGGCGCCGGCCGCGACGTTGCGCAGACCTTCGTGAACCATCGCCTGCGCGAGCACGGTGGCGGTCGTGGTGCCGTCGCCGGCCACGTCGTTGGTCTTCGTCGCGACTTCCTTGGCGAGCTGCGCGCCGAGGTTCTCGTGGCGGTCCTGAAGCTCGATCTCACGGGCGATCGTGACGCCGTCGTTGGTGATCGTGGGGACGCCGTAGCTCTTCGCGATGACGACGTTGCGGCCCTTCGGGCCAAGCGTCACTTTCACTGCGTTCGCGAGCGCGTCAACACCGCGCTCAAGCGATCGGCGGGCGCTCTCGTCGTACTGCAGGATCTTCGGCATGCGTTGCAGGTCCTCTCGGAGTTCAGTTCAAGCAGTTCAGTTCACGTTGTTGGGCTCGACGGACGCCGCCCCGAGACCTTGCGGCTTCGGGGCGGCGGGCGCGAGCTGGTGCGACTTACGCCGCGAGCGAGCTACTTCTCGATGACAGCGAGGACGTCGCGAGCGGAGAGTACGAGGTACTCCTCGCCGCTGTACTTGACCTCGGTGCCGCCGTACTTGCTGTAGAGAACGCGGTCGCCCTCCTTGACGTCGAGGGGCACCCGCTGACCGTCTTCGAACCGGCCGGGGCCGATGGCGAGGACGATGCCCTCCTGGGGCTTCTCCTTGGCGGTGTCTGGGATGACCAGGCCGGAAGCGGTGGTGGTCTCGGCCTCAACGGCCTGCACGACGATGCGGTCCTCGAGCGGCCGGATGGCTACCTTGGACTTGGTGGCGGTCGTCACAGCGTGACTCCCCCTCCTCAGTGTTGTTGTGATGATGTGGTTGGTCCTGATGTGGGCCTGCCGTCGCGGGGTCAGACCCGTGAACGCGTTAGCACAGTGCCACTTAGCAAACCGAGCACGAGAGTGCCAGCACGTCCATCCGAAGACTATGCCGGGCTTAGCACTCCGTCAACCCGAGTGCCAGGCCTGGATCCGCTCCCAACTTGCGCACCGAGGAGGGCTAGCAGTCGATGGACGCCGACACTTTCGCGTCGTTGGCGACTGAGCCTGGGCGCGCAGCAATCGCCCACGCGATCGCGCGCCTAGACGTGGGCGTGACCGACCTCGCGGTCGGCGAGGATGTCCGGCGCCAGTTCCCCACGCTGCCGAGCAACGTCGCTTCGGCCGCCGTCGAGCAGGCGACGCTAAGACGCCGCGGCCGAGCGAAGTTCGGCGACGCCGCCGACGACATGTGGTTCACCGCCAACGGGCTCGAGCAGGCGACCAGCGCCGTTGCCGCCCGACACCGCGCGACGAGGTTCCAAGCCCTGCACACAACGTTAGGAAGACCAGCCAAGGTGGCCGACCTTTGCTGCGGAATCGGCGCCGACCTACGCGCACTGAAGGCCGCCGGCTCCAATGTCACTGGCTTCGACAACGACCCGGTCACTGTCCAGGCGGCGCGACTGAACAGCGACGCGCGAGTCGAGCAAGCCGACGTCGAGGCACTAGATCTCAGCGACTACGACGCCGCGTTCATCGACCCCGCTAGGCGGTCGAGCGGTCGGCGAACGTTCGACGTCAACGCCTACTCACCACCCTGGTCGTTCGTCACGGACCTGCTCGCCAAGATGCCGGCGGCCGCAGCCAAGGTTGCGCCCGGCATTCCCCATGACCTGGTGCCTGCCGGAATCGACATCGAGTGGGTGTCAGTATCCGGCGGCCTCAAGGAGGCGGTGCTGTGGGCGGGCAGCCTCACGGACGGCGAAACCAGGCGGCGTGCGACGTTGCTGCCGTCCGGCGCCACGATGCGCACAAGGTCGGACGCCGATCAGCCTGCGCCAACCGGCGACATGCGGCGCTACCTGTACGAGCCCGACGACGCCGTCGTCCGGGCACATCTCATCAGCGACCTCGCACGATCGATAGACGGCGTCCTGCTCGACGCGACCACGGCGTACGTCACAAGCGACCGGCTAGTCGACACACCGTTCGCGAAAGCATTTGAGGTGCGCGACGTGATGCCGTTTTCGTTGAAACGCCTACGCGCCGCACTCAGAGAACGCGACGTCGGAGGCGTCACCATCATGAAACGTGGCTCGGCGGTCGACGTCGAACAGCTACGACGCGACCTCAAGATGAAAGGCACAACGCAAGCAGTCGTCGTCCTCGCACTCATTGATGGAAAGCACCACGCGGTTATCGCCGACGCTGTGCAGGCGTAGCGCCGAGGCGGTCAGGAGTGAGCGGCCGTCTGGCGGTCGAGTCGGCTTGCCCTGTCGAGAACGGGTTGCACGCGAAGCGCACTGCCAATGCCACGCGCCTCGGCGATCAGCTCAAGTGCAGCACGACCGTCGCCCTGGGCATGCAGAAACTCGGCATGGTCAAGCAGACCCGACGCCAGGTAATACGGACTCTCCAGCGCGCGCAGGCCAGCGATCGCACTCGTGAACAACTCACCCGCATCCGGATCCGAGCTCTCCGCTGCGAGGCGGGCCATGGCCAGATCGCGTTCCGCGCGCACCACCGGCGGTACATGACCGCGCGGGTACGCGTCAACGATCGCGATCAACTCGCGCGCGGCAGCGGGATCACCAATCTCATCGGCCATCCGGATCCCGAGTGGCCACGCCCATCGGATCGCTTCCGCACCGATCCCGAGCGCATCGACACGAGTGACGATGGCACGCGCCAACCGCAGTGCTTCGCCGGGTTCAGCTTGCGCAGCCGAGGCAAAAGCTTCGACCAGATCGATTGTCGCCTGATCTTGCTGATCCTCACTCTCCCGAAGCGGTGCGACGACGGGTAGCCGCACGGTCGCCCCGTCAGCATCACCCCGCATCGCCGACAACATGGCGCGATAAGCAGCGATGTAAGGGTGGTCGTCGAGTCCCTCTTCTGCCACGTTGGCGAGCGCTTCGTCCGCTTGATCCCAATGGCCCATGCTGAGCAGCGCCCCCGCGAGGTTGGCCACGGCGACGGCGACCATCTCGCGATCTCCATGCCTGCGGCCGTAGTCGACTGCAGTAAGAGCCGCATCGGCGGACGCTTGCGGATCCGTGACCGCCAGCACGTCGGCGAGGTTGAGAAACGACCGAGCGAGCGAACCAATATCGTTGCCGCGCTCGGCAAGCCTCGTCGATTCGCGCAGGTAGGCGATCGCCTGCGGCCGTGACCCGGAGAACGCATGGGCGAGACCGCGGATCGTGAACAGCCTCGACATGAGACCAGCATCAACGCCGAGGGCCTCGCCCAGTGCAACAGCCTCAGCTGACAGATTCTGTGCCAACGGACCACCGCCGAAGACCTCAATCGTGGCCAGCTCGACCAGGGCAAGGATGGTGTCAGGGTCGGCGTCCGGCCGTAGAACGGTGAGCGCCTCGTTGAGCTGCTCACGGGCTTCGGTGAATCGTCCCGCCCGCCGCATAGCACGACCGGCATTCGACTGTGCTCGTGCGGCGGATCGCACGTCACCGGCAGCTAAATGCAGTTGGCGGGCGCGGTTCGCGCGTTCGATGGCGTCGTCGTAGCCGATCGCCAAAATCGCCGCCTCTGCCGCGCGCTCGTACATCTGTGCCGCGGTCACCGAAGATTCTCGCGGCCCACGCTGTTCCTCGATACATGCGGCGGCCGCTGCGTAGCTCACTCCCGCCGGCGCTTGTGCACCTGCACGTTGAGACCGTTCGCCAGCCCGGACAAGCGCCGCGATCGCTAACTCGCGAAGTTCGGGAACGTCAGGATCGTCGGGCACCGCAGCCAGCGCATCAAGGTAGTGACGAGCGACAACGGCGATCATCTCGTCACCGTCGTTCGGGAATGTCGCGCGCAGGTGCGCGGCGACGACGAGATGCCGCGCTTTGCGGTCGCGGCGCGAAATCGTGTCGTAGGCGACTTGGCGCAACATCTCCTGAGCGAAGCGGTAGGTGCCCCTTTGCGGCGAGAGCTTGTCGGCGCTGACCTCGAGAACTTCACGCTGCAAGAGGTCGGCCAGTGCTGCACGTACTTGCGTCTCGTTCTTACCCGAGATGGCCACGAGAGCCTCGAGCGGAAAGGACGACCCGAGCACTGCGGCGTCCGCAATCAAATCTCTAGCGACCGGCTCAAGCGCGTCGAGGCGGGCAGCGAGCAACGAATGCAGGCTGTCGGGCACAGCGAGTTGCCCGACATCGCCGACGAGGCGGTACACGCCCTCGCGCGGGACGACGATGTCTTGGTCGACGAGAGACCGAACCGTCTCGACCGCGAACAGCGGAATTCCTTGGGCCTGCGACGTAATTGCGTTGCGCGCTTCGGCCGGCATGCCAGGAACGAGCGCATCAACGAGGCGGTCCATCGATGCGCTGTCGAGCGGATCGATGGTCAACGTCGTGCGGTTGCGGCCGGTGCCGAACCGCGGACGGCGCGCCTCGACCTCGGGACGACCGAAGACCAACACAAAGATCGGCAGGTCACGAGCCCAGTCGACGAGGTGTTCGCAGAAGTCGAGCAGCCCGGCGTCGGCGTAATGCGCGTCCTCGATTAACAGCACCACCGGGTGAGTAGAGGCGAGGCGTTCGAAGAACAGCCGCCAACCCGCGAACAGTTCGTCGCGACCAAGAACGGCGCCATCGTCGTCACCGAAGGGCAGGCCCAGCAGGCGACCGAGACGTGCTCCGATATACGCCTGCTCTTCAGCGTTCGGCACGAACTGCGCGACGCCGTCTGCCAGCTTTCGCGCAGCGATATCGACGGGGTCTTCGTCAGCGATTCCGAACCGCTGCCGAACGATCTCCACGAGCGCCGAGAAAGCGACACCTTCGCCATAGGAGAGGCAACGTCCACGGTGCCACAGGACGACGTCGGCAAGCCCATCGATGTACTTCTCGAACTCCCACCCGAGCCGGGATTTCCCGACGCCCGCAGGACCGCTCACGACCACGAGCCGCGGCGCGCGGCGCTCGGCTGCGGCGTGGAACAACTCCTTCATCGTGCGCAGTTCAGGGTCACGACCGGTGAGCGGCGCTTCCAGGCCGTCGACCCGCTGCGAACCGCCGAGGCCAGCGAGCACCCGGACCGCCAGCCACAGCTGCTCCGGCTCGACTTTGCCCTTCAAATAGAACTCGCCCGCGTCTTCGAAACCGACCGCCGTCGATGCGAGGCGACGGGTCGTCGCATCGACAAGGACAGTGCCGCGGCCAGCGGCCGCCTGCACTCGGGACGCGGTGTTGACTGCGTCGCCCGCGACCATCCCCTCGCCGGTCACGCCAAGCGTTACTGCGACCTCGCCAGTGACGACGCCGGCGCGGGCGGCAAGTTCGGAGACCCCGAGATCGATGCCCAGTTGGCCGACGGCAGCGACGACGTCTAGCGCAGCACGAACCGCGCGCTCTGCGTCGGTCTCCGCCGCGACCGGCGCGCCCCACACCGCCATCACGGCGTCGCCGATGAACTTCTCGATGACTCCGCCATAGCGATCGATCACGGTGCGGGCCGTCTCGAAGTACCGCGACAGCAGTTCGCGAACCTCTTCGGGGTCGCGAGTCTCCGAGAGGGCCGTGAAGCCGACAAGGTCGCAGAACAGGACGGAGCACACCCGTCGCTCGGCAACTCGGCTCGAGGCCGCCCGCGATGACCCTGCGTACTCAGCGCCAACCAAAGGCCCCACGGCCGCGCCGCGTGCCGTGAGCGCGGTTCCGCAGGCGCCGCAGAACCGCTGACCTGCACCGGCCGGCGTCCCGCATTCAGGACACGCCGCCGCCAATGGCGACCCACACGAGGAACAGAACCGGTGCCCCGCCGGGTTGGTGGCTCCACAATCCGCGCAGGTCAACACGAGGAAAGTAGACCGCCCACAAGTGCCCTTGTCTACGCCAGCTCGACGGGAGTGAACTCCCAGGCCTCCGGCTCGCGCGCAACGAAGCGTTCCGCGCCGAGGTCGAACCATTCGTTGCCGGCGGCCAGTGCCTCGGTGGAGGCCCAGCGAGTGACGATGACGGCACGGTCCTGCGTATCGGAGCGGTACAGCTCGCCACCGCCGAAGCCTGGCGCGGCCAAGAACTGCGGCCATGCCGTGGTCTTCGTCCATGTGCAGAATTCGTCGAGTTGACCCTCGCGAATCCGGGTCTCCCACATGCGTGCGATCACACCTTCACCTCCGTGATGGGTAGCGACGGATCGGCCGGAAAATCGAGATTGGACGGCGGCAAGCCGGCCTCCACTAGTCGAGTCCCCAGTGCTGCCACCATCGCACCGTTGTCAGTGCAAAGGCCCGGCCGCGGGACTCGCAGCGTGATACCTGCCGCTTCGCAGCGCTCTTCGGCGACGGCTCGAAGCCTCGAGTTAGCGGCGACGCCGCCACCAATGACGAGGTAGTCGACGCCGTGCGCCTGGCACGCAGTGATCGCCTTCATGGTCAACACATCGACCACGGCTTCCTGAAACGAAGCGGCCACATGGGCTATTGGCACGGGTTCACCCGCCCGCTCGCGCGCCTCTACCCACCGCGCCACCGCTGTCTTCAGCCCCGAAAAGGAGAAATCCAGGCTGCCGTCGTCGGATTTTCCGCGCGGGAAAGCGACGAACTCACCGTCGCCTTCCAGTGCCACCCGGTCGACGTGCGGGCCCCCCGGAAACGGGAGTCCGAGCACGCGGGCGACCTTGTCGAAGGCCTCTCCGGCCGCGTCGTCGACGGTCGAGCCGAGTGACTGCACTTCGCGGGTCAGGTCGGGAACGAGCAGCAACGACGAGTGTCCGCCCGACACGAGCAACGCCACGCACGGCTCGGGCAGCGGTCCGTGTTCGAGGGTGTCGACGGCGACGTGCGCGGAAAGGTGGTTGACGCCGTAGAGGGGTTTGCCGAGGGCGAGTGCGTACGCCTTCGCGGCCGCAACTCCGACGAGGAGCGCACCCGCAAGACCAGGACCCGACGTAACGGCGATCGCGTCGACATCGCGCATCGAAATCCCGGCGTCCGCTAGCGCACGATGAACTGCGGGCACCATCGCATCGAGGTGCGCGCGGCTTGCGACCTCGGGCACCACACCCCCGAAGCGCGCGTGCTCCTCGACGCTTGAGGCGACCGCGTTCGCAAGTAACGTGTTGCCGCGCACAATTCCAATGCCCGTCTCGTCGCACGACGTCTCGATACCGAGAACCAAAGCTTCGGTCGCAGCCATTACGCGTCCGAGCCGTCGGCTGGTGCCCACTTCGACACATCGACACCGGCGAGATTGAGCACCATGAGAACGGCGTCGGTGTCGCTCGGCTGGTAGTAGCCCTTGCGAATGCCGACCTGCTCGAAACCGAACCCCTGGTACATCCGCTGCGCGACTTGGTTGTCGGCGCGCACCTCGAGCCCGACCATGGGTTCGTCGCGCCGACGCGCTTCGTCGATCAATGCCGTCAAAAGCCTAGTACCGATGCCGCTCCCCTGCCGGTCGCGCTTCACCGCAATCGTCTGCACGAACGACTCTTCGGGGTACGCGCAAAGTCCTGCGTAGCCGACGATCTCGGCACCGTCACGTGCGACGAGGTAGAACCTCGTTTCCGGTTCGGCGAGCTCGGACCAGAACATCGCGACCGTCCAGCATTCATCGCCGAACAGATCGCGTTCGAGGTCCATCACACCGTCGACGTCCCACCAACGCATCGGCTGTAGCGACACGGTGCTCTCCGACGGACGCCTGCGCGCGTTCATACCGCGACGACCGGACGACGAGGGCTGGGCTCTACAGCGTCGGGCCGGCGCATGTACAGCGGATCCGGTGGCAGTACCACCGCGCGACCGCTTGCGACCAACGAAGCGAGCACCCCGGCGTCCGGATATTCGGGTTGGCGCCCATCAACGAATGTGTCTGCATACATCAACGCGCCTGCGCCGTGCGCCGGCCCCCGCCACTCGACGTCCGCCGGTCGCTCGACATGCGGACCGTCGATGCGCGTGCCACTTGCGTCATAGCTGGCCCAGTAGATCTCGCGGCGACGAGCATCCGTGGCGACCAGAAACGGTTGCTCACTCACGACAGCCGCGGCGATCACGTCGAGCGTGCAGACGCCGGCGACCGGAACGTTCAGCGCGTCAGCCATGGCGCGCGCGGTCATCAGGCCGATGCGCAACCCGGTGAACGGGCCGGGGCCGACACCAACCGCAATGCCTGTCAGATCGGACGCCGATTTGCCGGCGTCGGCGAGGACGTGAGCGATGCCCGGTGCCAGTAACTCACCGTGCCGGCGCGCATCGACGACGGTGTGCGAGACCAGCACCTGGGTGCCGTCGTGCAAGGCGACGGTCACCGCCGGTGTCGACGTGTCGAAAGCGAGAAGCAGCACGTACAAGAGCCTAACTGGCAGCGGCGCTAGCGGTTTTCGAGCACGTGGCTCAGCTCCACGCTGTCCCATCGTTTGCCCTGAGCAGTAATGCTCACGTGGCGTATCTCACTCTCGCTACCAACGGTCCGCGAGATCTCGATGTCAAGCCGGTCTGCGGCGAGGCCCTCGACGAGGCCTTTGCCCCACTCGACGATGGTCACCGAATCGGGCATCGAGGCGTCGAGGTCGAGATCGTCGATTTCCAGCGGGCCGTCGACACGGTAGGCGTCGGCGTGCACGAGCGGCGGCCCGCCGGCCAGCGAGGGATGCACCCGCGCGATGACGAAGGTCGGCGACGTCACGTCGCCGCGGACGCCGAGCCCGGCGCCGATGCCCTGAGCCAACGTCGTCTTGCCAGCGCCGAGCGGACCGTCGAGCACGACCAGATCGCCGGGCTTCAGGATCCGTGCAAGGCGGGTGCCGAGGTCTCGCATGTCCTGCGCTGTAGGAATCTCGACGATCACGGCGCCTCGCACGTCACGTTGCGGCCGCGAGCATGGCGACGAAGGCCAGGTCTTCCCGCAACGCGGCTCGGGGCATGCCGGCCGGGCCGAACCTGATTGCCGCCGACGGGTGGTACGTCGACACGACTTGGCGGCCGTCGACGTCATGAGCTTGACCGCGCAGCTGCCCGATTTTCGCGCCCGCTCCGAAGAACCACTGGGTCGCGGTCCCGCCGAGCGCGCAGATGACCCGCGGCTCGACCGACTCGATCTGCGCGGCCAAGAACCGGCGGCAATTGGCGACCTCGACCTTCGCTGGCGCGCGGTTGCCGGGCGGCCGGCACTTCAAAACGTTCGCGACGGCGACGTTGGCGCGCGGCAGCCCGACCTCGGTAAGTAGCAGGTCGAGCAAGGCGCCGGCCCGGCCTACGAACGGCAAGCCGGTCTCATCTTCGGTGGCGCCCGGGGCTTCTCCGACAAGTAACACGCCCGCACCGCCGGCCGGTGCCGTACCCACGACGACGTTCGTGCGCGTGGCAGCAAGTTCGGTGCATGCGACGCATGAACGCATCTCCACTGCGAGATCCGCCCAATCGGCGTCAGGCACCCTCGTACACCCGCGGGACGCGTACGCCGATGCGGGTCACGATCTCGTAGGAGATGGTGTCGCACGCGTCGGCCCAATCCTGCGCCGTGGGCTCGCCACGATCGCCGGGGCCGAACAGCACGACCTCGTCGCCTGCGGCGAAATCATCGTCGCCCGGGCCGAGGTCGACCACGAACTGGTCCATACAAACGGTGCCTGAGATCGTGCGGCGGATGGTGCTCAACCGGCTGCGCACGAGCACCTCTGCGCGGTTGGTCGCGGCTCTGGCGATCCCGTCGGCATACCCCAGCGGGACGAGCCCGAGCGTTGTCGGTACCTGCGTGATGTAGCGGTGGCTGTACGAAACTCCTGTGCCCGCAGGCACTTTCTTCGTCAAAGCCAATCGCGCGGTGAGCGTCATCGCGGGCCGCAAACCAAACGACGCGGAGTCTCGCTGGTCGGGAACAGGCGACAAGCCATACACCGCGATTCCGGGCCGCACGAGGTCGAACCGCGACCCCGGCACCAACAACGATCCCCCCGAGTTCGCGAGGTGCCGCACCTGCGGCGTCACGCCGACTCTCGCGGCGTACGAGAGCGCATCGTTGAACGCGCGGATCTGCAGCACCGTCGTCGGATGAGCCGGATTGCTCCCGTGCACCAGATGCGACCACATGCCGACGATCTCGACGTATCCCTCGGCACTCGCTTTCGCCGCCGCTTGAACGAGCTCCGGCCATTCCTCCATGACCGCGCCACCGCGCGACAACCCGGTGTCGACCTTCAGGTGCACGCGGGCAACGCGGCCGACCTCGAGCGCCGCATTCGCGATCTCGGCGATGGCCCAAGGAGCAGACGCCGACACGTCAATGTCCGCAGTGACTGCCTCCACGACCGGTTCGCCGGGAGTGCCGAGCCAGCACAGGATTCGACCGCCGATTCCAGCTGCCCGCAACGCCAGCGCTTCTTCGAGGAACGCGACGCCGAGCCAGGTCGCGCCGCCCTCGACCGCAGCGAGCGCGCTCTGCACGAGCCCGTGCCCGTAACCCTCGGCTTTCACCACAGCCATCACTTCAGCCGGACCGACGATCTCCTTGATTCGCGCGACGTTTGACGAGATCGCGCCAAGGTCGATGCGAGCCGCGGCGCGTAACGCGGCCGAGGCGACCGTCGGATCGCGATAGGTCACGGCGACATCCTGCCAGGGCTGAGCGGGCTGTGATGGGATGGTTCTCATGCGGCTAACCAAATACACCCACTCGTGCATTCGGCTGGACGACGGCGGCCAGGCTCTGGTGATCGACCCCGGGTCGTTCTCGGAGACCCAGCTCGCCCTCGACGGTGTGCACGCGGTGCTCGTCACCCACGAACACACCGATCACCTCGACGCGCCAGCCCTGCTCGCCGCGGCGAAGGCGGACGCGTCGTTGCAGGTCTGGGCACCCGCATCGGTCGCTTCGTTGTTGGGCGAACTTGGGGACCGGGTCACCTCAGTGGGCGCCGGTGAGTCTTTCTCGGCTGGCGGCTTTGCGGTTCGGACGTTCGGTGGTCTGCACGCGCTGATCCACCCACTCATAGCACCGCCCGTTGCCAACGTCGGCTACCTCGTCGAGGCCTCGGTCTACCACCCCGGAGACTCGTTCACGGTGCCGCCGGTGCCCGTCGAGACGCTGCTGATCCCGATCCACGCGCCGTGGTCGAAGGTCAGTGAAGTCATCGACTTCACGGCAGCTGTGCGTGCCCCGCGCGCGTTCCAGATCCACGACGCGCTGCTCAACGACAACGGCTCCGCGCTCGTCGACCGGCTCGTCGGGACGGTGGCCACCACCTACGGCACGAGCTACCGCCGGCTAGCTGCGACCGAATCAGTCGACCTGTAGCCACCACGGTTCCGTAACGCTGTCGGAACGGTCGTTGCTCTAGATTTTGGCGCGTGAGAGCGAACGGGTTCACGCACGGGCTGACGCCGTCGCGGGCCTCGCTTGTTCTGGGTGGCTTCACGGCGGTTGCTGTGGCCGCGGGCTGCGTACTCACGGTCCTGGCGCACGACTCGCGCGTGTCGTTCGACGGTGTACTGCTTCTGATCATCGCGATCGTCGCCGCGGTCGGGCTGGTGGTCGCCCGTCGGCAGCCGGCAAACTCGATCGGTTGGATGCTGCTCGTCGCCGCCATGTTTTTTGCCGCGTACGCCGTCGCCGTCCTGTATGTCGTCCTCGACTACAACCGACACGGCGGCCGACTGCCACTCGGTCGCGTTGCGCTCGCCGCCGAGCCAGCGTGGGTGCCCGGGTTCGTGCTGCTCGGGCTCGCGGTCGCGCTCTTTCCCGAGGGCCGCCTCGCTTCCCGGCGTTGGCGGATCCCGCTGATTGTCTACATCGTTGCTGGAGCCTGGTTCTGCAGCGTCTGGTCGCTATCGCTAGCAACACTCCACATTGGCGCGGGATTCGACGTAGACGAGGTCGGAAACTATCCCGGGGATCCAGGCGGCTTTTCCGGAGCTACGGCTGCGATGGCGTGGGCCGCTTCGCCGATCGTGCTCCTGCTCCTCATCGCGTTCGTCATACGGCAGGCGGCGACCTGGCGGCGCGCCACCGGGGAGCGCCGCAAGCAACTGACGTGGTTGATGACCGGCGGGGCCCTGTCAGTGGTCTCGATCTACCTCGTCTCGACCAACAACACAAGCAGCGCCCAACGCGCCGTCACCGACGTCGCTGCCATCGGCTTGACTGCCATCCCGCTCGCGATCGGCGTCGGGATCCTGAAGTACCGGCTCTACGAAATCGACAGGTTGATCAGTCGCACCCTCTCCTATCTCGTGATCACCGGCCTGCTGGTCGCCGTCTTCCTGGGCCTGGTTGCACTGACGACGAGCGTCCTGCCGTTCTCCTCGCCCGTCGGCGTCGCGGCTTCGACGCTGGCCGCCGCAGCGCTCTTCAACCCAGTGCGGCGCCGCGTTCAACGGCTCGTCGACCGGCGCTTCAACCGCGCCCGTTACGACGCCGAGTCGATCATCGCCGGCTTCAAGATCCGGCTCCGCGACGCCGTAGACCTCGACACGATCAATCACGAACTGCGTGAGGCAGTCAACGAAGCCGTCGCACCGTCGCACGCCTCCGTATGGATCACCCCGACGGCGACCCCGCGACGCACCTGACCGGTTACCAGTCGTCGGGATTAACCACGATGCTGTTCGCCGATGTCACTAAGGTGCAGCTCGCCACTCCTCGCGCGACGCCGGGCGTGACGTGGATTGACGGCGAGCTAGTTCCCACCCATCCGTGAACCCGCTGCTCGTTTCCGTTGATCGTCAGTTCTCCCAGTGCGACGGCGCCGACTCGGTGCGCGACCGTGGCCCGACCGGGAAGCGGCGTGCCGGCACCCCACTCGATGAAGAACGGAAGCGAGCTGTCCTGGGCAGCCTGCGCCACCCCAGCAATGCGCCACTGCAGCGTGTCCCCTGCTGGCGAACGTCGCGAGCCTTGTGTGACCTCAAGGCCTAACCGCGATGCCGTGCGATCCAGGTCGTCGGTGCGCACCGCCCAGCCGAATCTCGAGTTGCCTGCAAGCATGGCCGACACCCACCGCCCGAAGTCACTGCCAGACGCTTCAGCCTGATCGACGACGGTCACAAGTTCGAGATAGGCAGCTCCCAGCGGAACCAGCCGATTCGCCGTGCCCCAGCCCGGATGCCGGCCGCCCGCGACGGTCGTCAGACCGTAGCGATCTGCGAACTGCGCCTCAGCTGCGTCGAGATCGTGAACCCCAATAACGATGTGGTCAATCTGCACGCCCGCAGCCGGCATTGGCGAACGGTTCAGCACGTCACCCCGTCGTTAGTGTCCGATGCCGGCGTTCCACTTACCCCGACCTGCCAGAGCAGCCGGACGTTCTCGGTTCGCGTCATTCCGAAGACCTGCACGCGCAGGCTGACTGCGTCGATGCTGGTGGTGCCTCCGACCGGCACGCAGTTGTCCGACGGCCAGATGATTTCAACGAATCGCGACTGGTGCGGTGGTACGACGGCTTGGTCTGCGTAGGTGTAGTGCCCAGAGTCGCTCGCTTTGCCGCTAGTCGCGACGGCCAGCCGTGCTTCGCCAGGGTGACTGCCGGGCATCAGCTCACCCGGCACCAAACCGAGGATGGTCTGCGAATGGCGGCTGGGGTTCGAAACGTCGAAGTCGATTCCCTGCAGCTGGCCGCGCCGAATAGGCACCACGGTCAGGCGCACGTCGCCGATCGAGGTATCGGTTACGACGCTGCTGTCTTGCGGATAGATCCAGCCCTGGGTATTGGCCGCGCGCAACGGCGGAGCTGTCCTCGGCTCGATGACGAACACCCCGAGCAGCGCGACCGTTGCGAGCACCGCCGTAATGGCAGCCCAAAGCCCCCGACCGAGCCAGATCCGCACCGGTCGGCCGCGCACTGCGATCAGCGGCGGTTTGTTGGCGGGCGGTGTCTCGAGCAGCACGGTCATCCCCCTAATTCCGGCACGCCCAGGATGACGAGCCCGGACAAGGTCCACAAGAGGACTAGCGGAGCGAGCGGCTTGCGACGCACCGAAGGCGCTCTTGACATTTTACCTATCACCGATAGGTTTCCTATCGTCGATAGTACGATCCTCACCTAGGAGGCACATCATGGCCGCAGTGATCACGCAGAAGTGGGCCGGATTCACGACCGAGCAGTACGACGCAGTCCGCGACATCGTGGGCTGGGATCGGCACACGCCGGACGGGATGCGCTTACACGTCGCCACCTTCGACGGCGGAGTGCTTAACATGACCGACGTGTGGGACTCAGAGGCGCAGTTCATGACGTTCGTGCAGACGCAGATCATGCCGGCAGTCACACAGCTGGGCATCGCAGGCCAACCGGAGATGGCCATCAGTTCGTTGTACGAGCTGAACAACATCGCCGCCACGCAAACGCCAGCCGCCAACGGATGACACCGCTCTGCCGAGTTGGAAAATGACGACGACTCAACCGGACCGCAGGACCATCCGCCACGAGGCAAAGCGTGCCGAGATTCTTGCGCAGGCTTGGCTCCTCGCCCAGCGCGACGGTCTCGCAGCCATCTCCCTGCGAGACCTAGCCGACAGTGTGGGCCTCCGGCAACCCTCGCTGTATGTGTACTTCGACTCGAAGCTGAACCTCTACGATGCGATGTTCGCCGACGGCTACCGCCAACTTCTGAGTTTCCTCGCGGAACGCAGCTACGGCGGCGATCCGCGCCGCGCCTTGGCACGGTTCCTCGGCGATCTCGTGCAGTTCTCCAGTGACGACATCGTGCGGCACCAAATGCTGTTCCAGCGCACGATCCCAGGGTTTGAGCCATCGCCTGAGGCCTTCGCGTTGGCACTGGACTTCTACGAGGTCGCGCGCCAGCTCCTCGCTGCGGTGGGTGTCACTGACCAACGCAACCTCGACATCTTCAGCGCCATGGCCAACGGATTGGCACACCAACAGGTAGCCAACGAACCCGGTGGCAGGCGCTGGGTCCGGCTGGCCGGACGCGTCACCGAGATGTTCCTCGCCGACATCGACCGACGTCGCTCCACGTGAGCAGCACCCGCGAAAGGATTCCAATGATCATGACCACCACCATCGACGTGAACACGATCCCCCGGATCAAGCACGCCGAAGCAATGGCTATTGCTGAGGTCGAGGCCGACAAACTCGCCGCGACGCTTCGCAACCTGGAGCCGGATGACTGGGCCAAACCAACCGACTGCCCTCGCTGGGACGTGCGCGCGCTCGCCGCGCACATGGTCGGCTCCGCCGCCGGCCAGGCTTCGCCACGGGAATTCCTCCGCCAAGTCCGCGCCGGTCGCCCGGTGGTCACCGAGATAGGCGCGCAGTACTGGTGGGATGGGATGAACGAGATCCAGGTCCGCGAACGAAGCGACCTCAGCACCCAACAGCTCATCGCCGAATGGGACTACATCTCGCCACGCGCGTTGAAGGCCCGGCGCAAACTACCCCGCCCCATCGCGAAGCTGCCGCTCCTCAAACTCCCTGCCCCAATCGGACGACAGCCCGTTGGCTACCTGTTCGACGTCGGGTTCACCCGCGATGCATGGATGCATCGCATTGATCTCACCGAAGCCACCGGCAAACCGTTCAATGCGGACGCCGGTCACGACGGTCGCATCCTCGCTGACCTAGTCGCCGAATGGGCAGCCACCCACGGTCTGCCATTCGTCCTTGAGTTGACCGGACCGGCCGGCGGCCACTACACCCAAGGCACGGCTGGAGAAGAAGTCAGCATCGATGCCATCACGTTCGCCCGCACCCTGGCCGAACGCGCCCACGGCGACGGACTTCTCTCCCACCCACTCCCGCTCTGAACATTTAGCGATCGCCGACTTCACGCCGAAGCTGGAGCGCCAGGCTTGGCATGACGAAGGACGCGAGGAAGATCGGCAGAAAGCTCTTTCCTGTACACCGGAAGGCAATCGTTTTGCCCTCGACGGCGTCGAAGGTCCGCGTACGGCTCGAGCTTCTGCCACTGCGAATTTGCAGACTGTGACGTCCAGGTTCGACTGGTATCTCGATGCTGTCGTTCATTTCGACTGATCCGACACCGTGTCCGTCAACCACGACCTCGTACGCGCCACGTCGGACCTCGACTCCGATTGCCTTGTGCGTCATCTTCAGGGTCGCGGTCATATTCGATCTCCATGTTCTGTCGACCGTGCACATCACCATCATGCGCGCCGTCCTGTAGCACATGCGCTACCATGGTTGGCATGACGACGACTGGGTTGCGTGAACTCCGTCAGCAGGCCAGCGAACTGGTCCGACAGGCCGAAGCAGGTGCCACCGTGACGATTACCGTCAGCGGGCGCGAAGTCGCCGAACTGGGCCCGGTGCGCCGCCACCGATGGCGGCGTGGAGCCGACGTACGGGAGATCTTTCGCGGGCCGGCTGATCCTGACTGGCGAACTGATCGCGGTAGCGTCGACCAGAGTGTGACCGACCCGTTCACCCGATGAGGGTCGTGCTGGATACCAGCGTGCTGCTCGGTCCTGATCCTGGCCCGGTCGAGGGTGAGGTCGCCGTCAGTGCGGTGTCAATAGCCGAGTTGCACTTCGGCGTGCTGGTGGCCCGAACCGACGCGACGCGGGCAGAACGGCTGCGTCGCATCGCCGTTATCGAACGCACCTTCGACGCGCTCCCGGTCGATGAAGTCGTGGCACGCGAATATGGGCGACTAGCTGCAGCCGTCGTCGCCGCCGGACGTAAGCCGCGAGCCCGCATGGCAGACCTCCTCATTGCCGCAACTGCCGTCGCACACGACGCCACCCTGTGGACCCGTAACCCCGCCGACTTAGTCGGGCTCACCGAGCTCGTGCGAATCCAAGCTCCGCCACCTGCATAAACCAACCCTCTCGGCCGCAGACCAGTGCGTTCAGCAGCTGAAGACGGTCGGCGGCACGAGAGGGTGTTCTACCAACGGCCAGTCACACTCAGCTGGTTGCTAAGTTCCACCAACGCCGCGTCGGACAAGCACCCTGGTGCCGCAGTTGGCCCAGGTCAACGACCTGCTGTGCCACACGCCGCGCTCTGGCCCGAGATACTGAAGATCGATCCGGATGTCATCAGCTGCGACTTTGTCTCGCGTCGTGCCACGGTCCCGTAGCCATGCGTCCAACACAGCGTTGACCTCCGACAAGCGGTTATCGCCCTCCGTCGTCGGCCCAAGCCACGCCACTTCGATCCAGTCGTCTAGCACCAGTCGAGCGTCTCACAGGCAGGACATCCGTCGGAGGTTTGAGGCTTCGCGAGCGGGCCTAGCTCCATCGAGAGGTGCCTTGACCGAACTACCGGATCTCGGCGAAGTAGTGCGTTGTGCGCAGCAGGCTTGCGCGGCCAAAGATCAAGCCTTGTTGACCAAGCGTCGAGCTAGCGCAGCGAGCGGATTGCGGCGGGAAGGCTCGCGACGATGTCCTCCGCAACGAGCGGCGCATCCAGCGCAGCGATACGGCCAGCCGCACCATGTAAGTAGGCGGCGCAAGACGCCGCGTCGAGCGCCGACAGTCCACCGGCGAGCAACGCACCTGTGATGCCCGACAGCACATCGCCACTGCCGGCAGTCGCGAGCCACGACGTACCGGTCGAGTTCACTCGCACCAATCCGTCGGGCGAACAGATCACAGTCGTCGATCCCTTCAACAACACTGTCGCGCCAAATGTGTTGGCAGCAGCGCGTGCATGCTCAAGCCGCCGGGCTTCGACGTCGGCACGGGCATCTTGGTCGAGTCTCAACAACCGAGTGAGCTCGCCGGCGTGCGGCGTCAACACCGTGGGCGCCGTGCGGGCCGACACCAGCGACGGATCCGAGGCGACGATCGTGAGCGCATCGGCGTCGACCACCACCGGGACCGAAGCCGACAACACCTGCGCAACCAACCGCTTAGCAAACGCATCGGTGCCGATGCCCGGCCCGACAACCCACGCCTGCACGCGGCCGGCGGCCAGCACATCGACGTCCGGCCCATCTTTGAGCACTGTCACAACCGCCTCGGGCCAACGCGCCCGCACCAGCTCAGCCGGATGCGCAACCGAGACGAAGCGCACCATGCCGGCGCCTGTGCGCAACGCACCTCCAGTGGCGAGCAACGCTGCACCCGTGTACGACGTGCTGCCAGCCACAACGCCGACGACTCCGCGGCGGTACTTGTCCGACTCCGCAGTCGGTGCCGGCAGATCAACGTCGGGCGCCTGCAACGCCGTAATCGACGCCGTCGGCAGCCACGGACCTAGACCGATGTCGACCAACTCGACCACGCCCGCGCACTGCGCACCTGGATCGATGAGTAGGCCGGGCTTCCAGGTGCCGAACGTCACCGTGACGTGCGCGTGCACGGCGGCTCCGGCGACCACTCCGGTGTCGGCATCGACACCGCTCGGCACGTCGACTGCCAGCACCGTCGACTCCGCGGGAATCAACTGAACGACGTCAGCTGCAGCCTCGCGCAGTTCGCCGACGCCACCGATGCCGACGATGCCATCGAGGACCAGATCAGCGTCCAGCACTGCATCCGGCCCGTCGACGTGGCCACCCGCCGCACGCAAGGCAGCGAGCCCAGCAACATGCGCTGACGATCCGAGCAGGACGGCGGACACGATCGCGCCGCGGCGGGCGAGCAGTGCGCCAGCGAACAGCGCGTCTCCCCCGTTGTCACCTGACCCCACGAGCAGCACGACTCGGCTTCCGTAGACCCGCTGCAACAGTTGTGCGGCGGTCGACGCCAGCCCAAAAGAGGCCCGATCCATCAACGTGCCCGGCGGCAGCGACGCCATCAATGCAGCTTCGGCCGCACGAACTGTGGCGACGTCGTGGGCTTGCCGCATCGCTACTCCACCGTCACGGACTTGGCGAGATTGCGCGGCCGGTCGACGTTGTTGCCGCGCGCGACTGCGAGCTCGCACGCGAAGACCTGTAGCGGGATCACCGACACCAGCGGCTGCAACAACGTCGGCACCACAGGCACCCGAATCAGTTCGTCGGCGTAGGGCACGACCGCGTCATCCCCTTCTTCGGCGATGACAATCGTGCGCGCTCCCCGAGCCTGCACTTCTTGAATGTTCGCCACCATTTTCGCGTGCAGCACCGACCGTCCAAGCGGCGACGGGACGACCGCTACTACAGGCACGCCCTCTTCGATCAACGCGATCGGTCCGTGCTTGAGCTCACCGGCCGCAAACCCCTCGGCGTGCATGTACGCGAGCTCTTTCAACTTCAGCGCGCCCTCAAGAGCAACCGGGTATCCGACGTGCCGTCCGAGGAAGAGCACCGTCGAAACCGCCGAAAGCGACCGCGCGATCGAGCGCACCGGCTCCATCGTCGTCAGCACCTGCGCGACATTGCTGGGCATGAGGGCGAGTTCGTGGACGACGGCAGCTACATCGTCGCCGTATTGCGTGCCGCGCACTTGACTGAGGTAGAGCGCAACCAAATACACGGCGACGAGTTGGGTCAGGAAGCTCTTGGTCGCGGCGACGCCGATCTCTGGTCCGGCGCGGGTGTAGAGAACCGCGTCGGCCTCGCGCGCGATCGTCGAACCGACGGTGTTGCAGATCGCGAGCACCCGCGCGCCCATCTCGCGCGCATGTTGCACTGCCATCAACGTGTCGAGTGTTTCGCCTGACTGCGAGATCGCGATGACCAGCGTGCGACCGTCGAGGATCGGGTCGCGGTAGCGGAACTCACTCGCCAGCTCGACCTCACACGGCAGGTTCGCCCAGTGCTCGACGGCGTACTTGGCGATAAGACCGGCGTGGTAGGCCGTGCCGCACGCAATCACCACAATCTTGTCGACCTCGCGCAGCAGTCCCTCATCGAGACGCATCTCGTCGAGCACGAGCGCGCCGTCGTGGGTCAGCCGCCCGAGCAACGTCGCGGCGACCGCCTCTGGCTGTTCGGCGATCTCCTTCAACATGAAGTAGTCGTAGCCGCCCTTTTCGGCGGCCGACAGATCCCAGTCGACGTGGTAGTGCCGACCGTCGACGACCTCGCCCGCGAACGTGGTGATCTCGAATTCGTCGGCGTGTACCTCGACAACCTGGTCTTGCCCAAGCTCGACCGCGTCGCGCGTGTACTCGATGAACGCGGCGACGTCGCTGGCAAGAAACATCTCGCCGTCACCGACCCCGATGACCAACGGTGAGTTGCGTCGCGCACCAACGACGACGCCAGGTGCGTCGCGATGCACGGCGACGAAGCTGAACGACCCGTCAAGACAACGGCACACCCGCCGCAGCGACTCGGCGAGATCCCCACACGCGGCGAACGCTTCCTCGAGCAGGTGGGCCGCCACCTCGGTGTCGGTTTGCGATCGGAATGTGTGGCCGTCTTTTACCAACCCGGCCCGTAAATCTGCGTGGTTCTCGATCACGCCGTTGTGAATCAGCGCGAGCCCGCCGGTGCAATCAAGCTGTGGGTGCGCGTTCTCGTCAGTCGGCCTGCCGTGAGTCGCCCACCGGGTATGCCCAAGGCCCGTTCCACCAGCAGGCAGTGGATCCGTCTCGAGCACGACCTCAAGGTTTGACAACGCTCCGGCCTTGCGCCGGACGTGCACCAAACCGCCGTCCAGCACGGCAATGCCTGCGGAGTCGTAACCGCGGTATTCCAACCGCCGCAGACCGGCGAGGACGACGTCGCGAGCCGGCTGTGGTCCGACGTAAGCGACGATGCCGCACACGGTCTAACCCAACCGCTCGCGCACGACCCGGGCTAGTTCTCCGGCGACAGCGTCGGCCTTGTCGCGCGTGGCGGCCTCGACCATCACGCGTACCACCGGCTCGGTGCCGCTTGGACGAAGCAGAATCCGCCCCGATGCACCAAGATCAATGCTCGCCCGCTCGACGGCGGCAAGCAACTCGGCGTCGGTCTCGGCACGCGTGCGGTCGACGTCGGTGACATTGATGAGCACCTGCGGCAACCGGTGCATGACCGAGGCGAGTTCGATGAGCGACTGCTTGGTGTGCGCGATGCGCGCGAGCAATTGCAGCGCGGTAAGGATGCCGTCGCCTGTAGTCGCGTAGTCGAGCAGGATCACGTGCCCGCTCTGCTCGCCGCCGACCGTGTAACCGTCGGCGCGCATGGCTTCGAGTACGTAACGGTCACCGACTGCCGTCTCGACGACCTTGATGCCGGCGGCTTCCATGCCCAGCCGGAACCCGAGGTTCGACATCACGGTCGCGACCACCGTGCCCTGCGCGAGCCGCCCTGACTCGTTCATCGCGATCGAAAGGATCGCGAGAATCTGGTCGCCGTCGATGACGGATCCGTCTGCGGCGACCGCAAGGCAACGGTCTGCGTCACCGTCATGCGCGACGCCGACGTCGGCGCCATGGGCAAGGACCGCTGCCGAGAGCAGGTCGAGATGCGTCGAGCCACACTCTTCGTTGATGTTGAGGCCGTCGGGCTCGCTGCCGATCGCGATGACCGTGGCGCCCGCGCGGCGCAACGCCTCGGGAGCCGCGAACGAAGCCGCACCATTCGCGCAATCGACGACGACCTTGAGGCCATCGAGCCGGTTGGGCACGGTCGAGACGACGTGGTCGACGTAACAGTCGGTCGCCTCGGGGTAGTCGTGCACGCGGCCGACACCAGCCCCAATCGGACGCTGCCATTCCTCGAGCAGCCGTGCTTCGATCGCGTCTTCGAGTTCGTCGGCAAGCTTGTGGCCACCGCGCGCGAAAAACTTGATGCCGTTGTCGGGCATCGGGTTGTGGCTTGCCGACAGCATCACGCCGAGGTCGGCCTTCAGCTCAGCAGTCAAATACGCGACAGCCGGCGTCGGGATTACGCCGAGCCGCAACACGTCGACGCCTGCACTGGCCAAGCCCGCCACAACAGCGGCCTCGAGGAACTCACCAGACGCGCGCGGGTCGCGGCCGACGACTGCAAGTGGCCGATGACCCTCGAAGGCGCCAGCCTCGCCGAGCACGTGCGCAGCGGCGACCGCGAGCTCAAGGGCAAGCTCGGCCGTGAGTTCCTGGTTTGCGACACCGCGAACGCCATCGGTGCCAAACAGCCGGAAGCGGGTCTGTTCCGCGTCCATGACGCGCACCGAGTTGTCGGGCACGCGTTTACCGCTTGGAGTACTGCGGAGCCTTGCGGGCCTTCTTCAGACCGTACTTCTTGCGCTCGATGACACGGGCGTCACGTGTGAGGTAGCCGGCCTTCTTCAGGGTCGGGCGGTTCTCGGGATCGATCAGGATCAATGCCCGCGCAATCCCGAGGCGAAGCGCACCGGCCTGGCCGCTGATGCCGCCGCCGGTGATGCGGCAGACGATGTCGAACTGCTCCACGCCGTCGAGTATGGCGAGCGGGCTCTTCACCAGCTGCTGGTGCACCTTGTTCGGGAAGTAGTTCTCGATGGTGCGGCCGTTGACCTTGATCTGGCCGGTGCCAGGCACGAGACGCACGCGGGCAACGGCTTCCTTGCGACGCCCAGTGGCGTTGCCGGAGCCGCTGGCCGAGCGGCGGCGAACCGTCGTGGTCTCGCTCGAATACGCGAGCGGCGTCTCGGTCGACTCGAGCGCATCGTCGGCAGCGCCAACGATCTCGGCGTCGTCGTCGGCGACCAGGGTGTCTGCCACGGAACTCCTCAACTTCTTTCGGTGAGCCGAGGCGCCGAAGGGCGCGTGACGGCCGTTGTCTGCGTAGGCGTCGCCACGATTACTGGGCGACCTGGGTGATCTCGAACGGCACCGGCTGCTGCGCCGCGTGCGGGTGGTTCGGGCCTGAGTAGACCTTGAGCTTCTTCAGCATCGCGCGCCCGAGGGTGGTGTGCGGCAGCATGCCACGCACTGCCTTCTCGACCGCCCGGTCGGGACGCTCGACCAAAAGCTCGCCGTACGGCTTGGCGGTGAGACCGCCCGGGTAGCCCGAGTGCCGGTAAGCGAACTTCTGCTCGCGCTTCTTGCCGGTCAGCGCGACCTTGTCAGCGTTGATGACGATCACGAAGTCGCCGGTGTCGACGTGCGGCGCAAACGTGGGCTTGTGCTTGCCGCGGAGCAGGACGGCGATCTGGGCGGCAAGTCGCCCGAGGACGACATCGTTGGCGTCAATCACGTGCCATTGACGCTGGACGTCGGCAGCCTTGGGTGAAAACGTGCGCACAGGATGGCCTTCGGGTTCGGGAAACGCGGGGAGACTCGGTCTTCAGCGATTCGGCATTTCAGTGTCGGAGCGGGCTGGTTGGGCGGCCCTGCGGAGTGGCTCCGCACATACGCACAACGACCTCGTAGCCTACCTGGCCCGCCGTAGAAGGGTCAAAGCGGCCCGCGGGACGGCGGTTGGTGTCCGAATCGGCGCCTGCTACCCGCAATCCCATCATCCGCCCCGTCGGCACCCCCCGTCTGCACCCCCAACCGTCCGACCCGCCGCCTGGTCCCTCGTCGTCCACCTCCCGCGTCGCGAAGATTGGCGTCACCATTCCTCACAGTCGCATGTCAATTCCTCACAAAAGCAGGTCCCGACGGCTCGCGAACCTGTATCTCTGAGGAGTCGGCCGCCTTCAAGGGACGAGAAGGCGAATCTGTGCGGATTGGAGGGCCGGGCTCTTGCGCGGAACCTGACGATTCCGGTGCGGGACGGCGGCCGGTGCGGGACGGCGGGGTGGCGCGCCACCCCGCCGGGGCGGCGCGCCTCGTGGGAGCGATTGCGGCGCCACGCTCCCATGGCCCGGGTAATGGATTCGCGGTCTGGGCGCCCGACGGGCAGGCTGGTGGAATGGATCTCTCCGGCCTCGTGGCACGGTCGAGGCTGGGCCTGGTGTTTCGCACCCGTGGCGTCCCCCGACTGCTCGGCTTCGCGCTCATCGCCGAACTGCCCGCTGGCATGACCGCGCTGGCCATCGTGCTGCGGATCACCCAGTCGGGCGGCACCTACGCCCGCGCGGGGCTGGTTGGCGCCGTTGGAGCGATCGGGGTCGGCGTCTGCGCACCGGTCTGGTCGCGGCTGGTCGACCGCAAAGGCCAGACCGTGGTGCTGGTGCCTACGGCGATCGCCGTGTCGGCAACCGGCATCTTGCTGGCTGTGCTGCCTCCCCGCGGCGCCATCGGGCCGCTGCTCATCGCATCGACGTTGATGGGCCTTTGCCAGCCGCCGGCGCTGGTCAGCGCGCGCACTCTGTGGCCCAAGGTGGTCAAAGAACCTGCTGTCCTGGAGACCACTTACAGCATCGAATCGAGCATGACCGAGCTGGTCTTCATTGTCGGCCCCTTGCTGGCGGTCGTGATCAACGCGGCGTTCGGATCGGCGGCCGCGGTGGCGGCCTCAGGTGTCCTCTCAGGGGTCGGCGCACTCGGCCTGGCGGCGAGCCGGTCGTCTCGAGCGACGCGCGGGACCCGCAAGACGGCAACGTCCCACGCGGCGCTGCGCTCGGTCGGCGTCCGGATTCTGGTCTGCGCCACCTTCACGATGGTCATCGGCTTCGCCGCGGTCGACGTCTCCACGATCGCCGCCGCTCGCAAGGTCGCCGGCAACGGAGCCGCCGGGGCGCTAATAGCGGTCTGGGGCATCGGCAGCCTGCTGGGCGGCATGGCGTTCGGGTCACGCAGCTGGCCGGGGCGCATGTCGACGCGCATCGTGTTCTTCGTCGGGGCGATCACGGTGTTCACCGCGGCGTTGATCCCGGTTACGAACCTGTACCTGCTCGGTGTGCTGCTGTTCGTCGGTGGCCTGAACTATGCGCCGTGCTTCTCATGCATCAACCAGGTCGTGCAGCGCATCGCGTTGCCGGGTGCCGCCACCGAGTCGTTCGCCTGGATCACCAGCGGCGCGTTGATGGGCGCGGCCGTCGGCGAAGCGGCGGCCGGATACGCGATCACTCATCAAAGCCCGCACGCCGGTTTTGCCGTCGCCGCCTGCGCGGTCGGACTCGCCACCATCGTCGTGCTGATCGGTCGCCGATCGATCCGCGGCGGCGACCTGCCACCCGACCAGTCAGATCAGCGCGAGGGCCGGACGCCATCCCAGATCGGCTCGGGTGAATCGGTAACCGTTGCGTCGGAGCCGAACACGACGAACCTGTCGAAGGAGCGGGCGAACCAGCGGTCGTGAGTCACCGCGATCACGGTTCCGTCGAACGCCTCGAGTGCGTCCTCAAGTGCTTCGGCGCTGGCGACGTCGAGGTTGTCCGTCGGCTCGTCGAGTAACAACAGCGTCGCGCCGGAGATCTCGAGCAGCAGGATCTGGAACCGGGCCTGCTGACCACCCGACAACGTGTCGAAGGGCTGGTCGACCTGCTCGTCGAGCTCGTAGCGCCGCAGCACGTTCATCGCCCGGCCACGGTCGTGCGCATGGTCGGCCCACAACACGTGAGCAAGAGGTCGACCGGCCAGCTCGGCATGCTCGTGCGTTTGCGCGAACCAGCCCGGCACCACTCGAGCGCCGAGCTTCGCAACCCCGGTGTGCCGCACGTCATCACCTGCGAGCAACCGCAAGAAATGCGACTTGCCCGACCCATTAGCGCCAAGCACGGCCACCCGCTCGCCATAGAAAATCTCGATGTCGAACGGCGCCACAAGGTCAGTCAGCTCGAGGCGTTCGCAGGTCACTGCCCGCAACCCGGTGCGTCCGCCACGCAACCGCATCGCCACCTTCTGTTGTGCAGGGGCGGACGGCGGTGGGCCAGCGTCTTCGAATTTCGCGAGCCTCGTCTGCATGGCGTGGTACCTGTTCGCCATGTCGGGTGAGATTTTCGCCTGCTGTTGCAGGGTGCGCACCAAGTCGACGAGCCGCTTGTGTTCTTCGTCCCAGCGCTTGCGAAGCTCGTCGAGACGATCGTGTCGATCACGCCTGGCCTGGTGGTAGGAAGCGAACCCACCGCCATGCGTCCACGCCGTCCCGCCCTCGATCGTGACGATGCGATTCGCGACCCTGTCGAGCAATTCGCGGTCGTGCGAGATCAGCAGCACCGACTTCGTCGACTCCGCCAGGCGTTGTTCGAGCCATCGCTTGCCCGGCACGTCGAGGTAGTTGTCGGGTTCGTCAAGCAGCAGCACATCGTCCGGGCCGCGCAACAGCGCCTCGAGCACGAGCCGCTTCTGCTCACCGCCCGACAACGTCGCCACCGGGCGGTACTCGCAGCGGTCAAGGGTCAGACCGAGTGCTTCGACGGTGCAGACGTCCCACGCCACCTCTGCTTCGTAGCCGCCGGCGTCACCCCAACTGGCGAGGGCGTTCGCATACCGAAGCTGGGTTGGCTCGTCGTCGGTTTCCATCATCGCGAGTTCGGCGGCAGCCACCTCGGCGCCAGCGACGCGCACGCCCGGTGGCGACACCGAGAGCAGCAAGTCGCGCACCGTCGTGTCGTCCTGTACGGACCCGATGAACTGGCGCATGACGCCTAGGCCGCCGCTGCGACCGATGGTGCCGCCCTGCGGCGCTTCGTCGCCAGCCACCAACCTCAGCAGCGTGGTCTTCCCTGCACCGTTCGCGCCGACGAGCGCAACCTTCGCGCCCTCACCTACTCGAAAGCTCACGTCATCGAGCAGCAAGCGGCCGTTCGGCAACGTGTGCCGAACCGAAACAACATCTACGTGACCCACGTGGATGCAGTCTGGGCCATCACTGGCCCAGACCGCACCCGAGTATGGTCACGCCGCCGCGGCAGCCTCCGAAGGAGTCGCATCCGAGACCGAAGCCGCCGGCTCGAGAGCCTCGCGAACGATGTCGGCAACGTCAGCCACCAACCGTACGTCGAGATCCGCGAGCACAGCCGCCGGCACGTCGTCGAGATCAGGACCATTGCGCTGCGGCAAGAAGATGGTCTTCAACCCCGCACGATGCGCGGCCAGGAGCTTCTGCTTGACGCCACCGATCGGCAGCACCCGACCGTTCAGCGTGACCTCACCGGTCATGCCGACGTCGTCGCGCACCGGACGCCCGGTCGCAAGCGACGCGAGGGCCGTGACCATCGTGACGCCGGCCGATGGGCCGTCCTTGGGCACCGCGCCAGCAGGCACGTGCAGGTGGATCGCCCGATCGAACGCGGCTGCGTCGATCCCAACCGACGAACCGTGCGACCGCAGGTACGACAACGCGATGTGAGCGGATTCCTTCATCACGTCGCCGAGTTGGCCGGTCAATGTAAGCCCGGTCTCACCCGCCATCGCGGTGGCTTCGATGAAGAGCACGTCGCCACCGGCACCGGTCACCGCGAGTCCGGTCGCAACACCAGGGACGGCGGTGCGTTCGGCACTCTCGGGAGTGAACCTCGGACGCCCGAGGAACTCGGTAAGCGTCGATGCGGTGACGTGCACCGGCACGTTCTCGGGAGCTGATGCAATGCGAGTCGCGGCCTTGCGCAGCACCCGTGCGATCGCCCGCTCCAACTGACGGACTCCAGCTTCGCGAGTGTGCTCACCAGCGATCAGCCGCAGCACGTCGTCGTCAATGTCGACCTCGGACCCGTCGAGTGCCGCCCGCGACAATTGCCGTGGCAGCAGGTGATTGCGCGCGATCGAGACCTTCTCGTCCTCGGTGTAACCGTCGAGGCGCACGACCTCCATGCGGTCGAGCAACGCGTCGGGGATGGTGTCCAACACGTTGGCGGTCGCGAGGAAGAGCACGTCCGATAGGTCGAGCTCGAGCTCGAGATAGTGGTCGCGGAACGTGTGGTTCTGCGCGGGGTCAAGCACTTCGAGCAGCGCACTCGCGGGGTCTCCGCGGTAGTCAGACCCGATCTTGTCGACCTCGTCGAGTAGCACGACCGGGTTCATCGAACCGGCCTCACGAATCGCTCGAACGATGCGACCAGGCAACGCGCCGACATACGTGCGCCGGTGCCCGCGGATCTCGGCCTCGTCGCGCACGCCACCAAGTGAGACCCGGACGAACTTGCGATCGAGCGCACGCGCGACGGACTCACCTAGCGACGTCTTGCCAACGCCAGGAGGGCCAACGAGCGCCAACACCGCACCACTGCCACGGCCTCCGACGAGTTCAAGACCACGCTCGGCACGCCGGGTGCGGATCGCAAGGTGCTCGACGATGCGGTCCTTCACGTCGTCCAGACCTTCGTGGTCGGCGTCGAGGATCGCGCGGGCAGCACTGATATCGGTGCTGTCTTGCGTGTGGGTGTTCCACGGCAGTTCGAGAACGGTGTCGAGCCAGGTGCGAATCCAGCCCGCTTCGGGGCTCTGGTCACTGCCACGCTCGAGCTTGCCGACCTCACGCAGCGCGGCCTCTCGAACCTTCTCCGGCAACTCGGCCTTCTCGACCCGTGCCCGGTAGTCCTCCGCGCCGTCCGGCTCGTCTTCGCCGAGTTCCTTGCGGATCGCGGCAAGCTGCTGGCGCAGCAGGAACTCGCGCTGCGTCTTCTCCATGCCCTCGCGAACCTCGTCGCGGATCCGGCCGCTGACCTCGAGTTCGGCGAGCTGTGCGCGCGCCCACTCAGAAAGCTTCTCCAGCCGGACGTCGACATCAGCGGTCTCGAGCAGCCACAGCTTTTGCTCGGTGTCGAGATACGACGCGTAGCCCGCGAGATCCGACAGCGTCGCGGCGTCGTTGACCCGCTGAACCGTGTCGATCACCTGGTAGGCGCCACGCAGCTGCAGGATAGAGATCACCAGCGCGCGGTAATCGGCGGCAAGCTCCGCCGTTCGCGGCGTCGCTGCGGAATCCTCGACCAGCGTTGCCTGCACCCACAGTGCGGCACCGGCGCCAGAGACGCCCGCGCCGATCCTGGCGCGCTGCAGGCCTCGGACGACGACAGCCTGGCCACCCTGCGGCAGCCGGCCGACCTGTTCGATGACGGCGAGAACGCCGTGGCTTGCGTATGCCCCCTCATTGCGGGGGACGATGAGCAGCCGCGAATCGGCTGCGTTCCTCGCGGCGTCGACGGCTGCCTGCGTGCCTGCGTCGAGGGCGATCGGCGCCACCATGCCGGGCAGGATGACCTCATCGTCCAGCCAGAGCACGGGGAGTTCGACGAGCTCGTCGGGCCGCGATTGTGAAGAATTGTTCGGCATGTTGCCGCCTCCTTGAGTCTCCTAGGCTCAACTCACGGAAGGCCTCGATACTTCCCGGCCGCGCGTTCGCCCTGAGCATGGCGCGCGGCGGTGGCAGGATCCCCACATGGAGAGGTTCCCGGCTCCCGGATCGGCCGATTTCGACATCGTCGTGCCGGCCCCAGCGCCCGGCCCCGGCAACTGGGTCGGGGCGTCAAGCGCGGCACTCGACGACGATGGCGGCTTCGTGCTCGCCTACCGAGTCAGGACGGCGGGCAAGCGCGGGTCGCAGCTCGTCATCGCCCGAA
>DASYAG010000095.1:0-5697 GCA_036501485.1 Acidothermaceae bacterium
AGCCCGCGGCCGTCGATGCGCACCTTGTCGCGGATGACCCGCTCGCGGACGATCTTCTTGGTCAGCGACCGGAACGCGCCGCCGATCTCCTTCTCGCGACCTTCGAACTGGCCGGCGACCTTCTGCGTTGCCAGTGCCTTCACCCGGTCGAGTTCGGCCTCGCGGTCGGCCTTGCTCACGATGGTCATCGCCTGCGCGAGCTCAGTACTGACTGCTGCAGACACTGCCGCGAAAACGTCGTCCTGGTACTCGAGGAACACCGGGAAGTCGGCGGTCGGCTTTGCCGCGCCCGCTGCGACCTTGAGTTGCGCCTCGCACAGGATCTTGATGAACGCCTTCGATGCCTCGAGGCCCTGGGCGACGACCTCCTCCGTGGGGGCAGTCGCACCGTCGCGCACCAGGCCGAAGGTGTTCGCAGTTGCTTCGGCTTCCACCATCATGATCGCGACGTCGCCGTCGGGCAGGACCCGGCCGGCAACGACCATGTCGAAGGTCGCCCGCTCAAGCTCGGAGTGGTACGGGAACGCGACCCACTGGCCGTCGATGTGCGCGACCCGCACAGCACCGATCGGGCCACTGAACGGCAGCCCGGCGAGCTGGGTCGACATCGATGCCGCGTTGATCGCGATGACGTCGTAGAGGTGGTCTGGGTCGAGCGCCATGACGGTGATGACGACCTGGACTTCGTTGCGCAGCCCCTTGACGAAGCTCGGGCGAAGCGGTCGGTCGGTGAGCCGACAGGTCAAAATCGCGTCTTCGCTCGGCCGGCCCTCGCGGCGGAAGAACGAGCCGGGGATGCGACCGACGGCGTACATCCGCTCCTCGACGTCGACCGTCAAGGGGAAGAAGTCGAACTGGTCTTTCGGTGCCTTGCTGGCGGTGGTCGCCGACAGCAACATGCTGTCGCCGAAGTAGGCGACAGCGGAACCGGCGGCCTGGCGAGCCAGTTTGCCGGTCTCGAAACGAATCGTGCGGGTGCCGAACTTGCCGTTGTCTATGACAGCGTCAGCGGCGGTGATCTCGTGGTCAGCCACGAACCCTCCAAAGGGTTGTCGTGGAACCCGCCGAGCCCGGCATTCTTTGCCGGTCTTCGATCGAAGTTCCCGGGGCTGCGCGCTCCGGCTACTTTCGCCGTGCGGCTCACGCCCGGAAACCACTACCGAGGACCGGCCAGGCGGCGCTCGTTCGGGCTCCCATATCGGTGAGAGCGTGCGCTGCGCTGGGGATCCAGCGAGCGCGGTACTTCGAAGAAGCGACCGCACCAGAACAGGCCCGATCGCTTCATTCCCACTATCGACGCAGACCCAGACGCTCGATGAGCGTGCGGTAGCGGGTGATGTCTTTGGCGGCGAGGTACTTGAGTAAGCGACGACGACGGCCGACGAGCAGCAAGAGCCCCCGGCGGCTGTGGTGGTCGTGCTTGTGCACCTTGAGGTGTTCGGTCAGGTCGGCGATTCGCTTGGAAAGCATCGCCACCTGCGCCTCGGGAGATCCAGTGTCGCCCTCGCTGGTGCCGTATTCGGCCAGAATCGAGTTCTTTGTCGCGGTGTCGAGCGCCACGGGACTCCTTTTCAGTACTTTGTGTGCGCCCTCGGTCCGAGTCACGAGGGCAGGAAGACACACACCGGTGCGCGACCGGTATTCAGGCCACGTTATCACCGGAGCGCTCAGCGCTACGAATCTGCCGCCGCCGCTGGACCCTGGGCCAGGCGCCTGCGGGTCTCCTCGACGTCGCGCGCCATCTGCGCCACCAGGGCGTCAACGCTGTCGAAGGTCACCATCGGCCGCACCCGGGCGACGAAGTCCACCGTCACGGTCGCCCCATAGAGGTCGAGCCCGACCTGGTCGATGGCGTACGCCTCGACTCGCCGACTGGTGCCCCCAAACGTGGGGTTGGTCCCGATCGATATCGCCGCCGGCATGTTGTTCAGCCAGCCGGCGTAGACCCCGTCCGCCGGGATCGCGAGGTCGGGCGCCACGTCGAGGTTCGCGGTCGGGTAACCGAGCTCGCGTCCCCGATGATCGCCATGGACGACCGTTCCCTCTAACCGGTACGGGCGGCCGAGCGCGTTGGCGGCGGCCTCAACGTCCCCGGCAGCGATCCGCTCGCGAATCCAGCTCGACGAGAACACCTTCGACGCCGCGTCGCTGTCGGGTTCTGAGATCGGCCCGGCGAGCTGGATCGGGTCGACCATGAACCCGGCAGTACTCCCGATTTCGGCAAGCGTCGCCACATCGCCCGCTGCTCGCCGTCCGAATCGAAAGTTCGAACCGACCACGATGTCGACCGCCCGCAACTGGTCGACCAGGACCGACTGCACGAACTCCTCGGGTGAGCGCTCCGAGAACTCCCTGGTGAAGTCGATGACGTACGTCGCGTCGAGGCCGAGCTCGCCGAGCAACTCGAGGCGGCGCGGAAGAGTCGTCAGTAGCGCCGGCTTGTCGTGCGGCCGGACGACAAATTCGGGCATCGGCTCAAACGTGACCGCGACGCCTGGCAGCCGGAGCTCGGCCGCACGGGCCAATGCGCGGTAGACGATGCGCTGATGGCCGCGATGCACACCGTCGAACACGCCGATGGTGACGACGGTGCGGCCCGCCTCGGCAGGCACGCCACCGGTGCCGTCGCGCCAGACCTGCACGGAAGACCGCCCCTCCCTGGTGTGTCCTGCCGGCCGCCGCAGGGCAGTGAATCGGAAGGGTAACCGCGGCGTGCGGGCTGCCAGAATCGCGATTGTAGAGGGACGACGATGCGCAACGACGTGACGCCATTTCGGATCGAGACTCCCGCGAGCGCACTGAGCGACCTTCGCAGCCGCCTCGCGGACACCCGGTGGCCGGAGAAGGAGACCGTCGACGACTGGTCGCAGGGTGTGCCGCTGGGGTATCTGCAAGGCCTCTGCGACTACTGGGCCAACGGCTACAACTGGGCGGCGACGCAAGCGCGGCTAAACGAACTGCCGCAGTTTCGCACCGAGATCGATGGTCTCGGCATTCACTTCATCCATGTGCGGTCGCCGAACCCTGAGGCGTTTCCACTTGTGATCACCCACGGCTGGCCCGGATCGATCATCGAGTTCGAAAAGATCCTCGGACCGCTCTCCGACCCGGAGGCGTTCGGTGGTGACGCGGCAGATGCCTTTCACGTCGTGTGCCCTTCGCTTCCTGGCTACGGCTTCAGCGACAAGCCGGCCCGGCCAGGTTGGAGCGTGCAGCGGATTGCGAGCGCCTGGGCAACGCTGATGTCCCGGCTGGACTACGCACGGTACGGAGCGCAGGGCGGCGACTGGGGCACCAGCATCACCACCAGTCTCGGTCAGCAGGACGCCGATCACGTTGTCGGTATTCACCTCGCTCCCCCGATCGCGGCGCCCGACCCTGCCACGTTCGACGATCTGACCGACCAGGAGCAGGCCGCGCTCGCGGCGCTGGAGCACGCAGGCAAGTGGGAGTCTGGTTACTCCGAAGAGCAGGCCACCAAGCCGCAGACCCTCGGCTACTCGCTGGTCGATTCGCCTGCCGGGCTATGTGCCTGGATCGTCGAGAAGTTCTGGTCGTGGAGCGATTGCGACGGACATCTCGAGAACGTCCTCACGCGCGACGAAGTCCTCGATGACGTGACGCTTTATTGGCTAACCGCGTCGGGAGCATCGTCGGCTCGGTTGTATTGGGAGAGCATCAGGCAGGTCTCGGCGTGGTTCACAAGCGCGACCACCGACACCGTCGATGTCCCCACTGGTTGCTCGATCTTTCCCAAAGAAATCCCGCGTCCGTCGCGCCGATGGGCCGCCAAGCGATACACCGATATTCGCCAGTGGCACGAGCTCGACAAAGGAGGCCACTTCGCCGCGTTTGAGCAACCAGACGTGTTCGTCGACGAGGTCCGCGCGTTCTTCCGGCAGCTGCGATGACCAAGCAGCGATGGTCAGCCGACAAACACGGCGAGTGCGCGCGCAATCCCGCCGCGGTCCTCCAAAAGCGCGACCAGCGCGCCGTCCGGCCCGAACGCTGCGACCGGTTCGTCATCTATACCGGACGCCGAAAGCTTGGCCCCGTGCGACAACGCGAGCGCCTGGTCGACGTCAAGGTCACGGCGCGTGAACGCGCTCGCTGCTGCGACGTCGAGGGGCGTCATCGTGAATGCCTCCTCGAGTTCAGGCAACGTTCGGGCTCCAGTGAGATCAAACGCGCCGACCCTGGTGCGCCGCAACGCGGCAAGATGCCCGCCGACTCCGAGCGCTGTCCCGACATCGCGGGCCAACGCGCGAATGTACGTCCCGGAGGAGCAGGTGACTTCAACGTCGACATCGAGCACGCCAAGCTCGGCGTCGGCGCGGAACGCGGTCGCCTCGAACCTGCTGACCGTGACCCGCCGGAGAGCGAGCACGACGTCCTCGCCCGATCGTGCACGGGTGTACGCGCGCACGCCGTCGACCTTGATCGCGCTGACAGCAGGGGGGCGTTGCTCGATCTCGCCAGTGAAGGCTTTCATCGCGGCGATGACGTCGGCGGCAGCAAGCTGATCGGCCGGGATGTGGGTCAGCTGCTCGCCCTGCGCATCATCGGTCGACGTCGCTATCCCGAGGCGCATCGTCGCTAGGTAGTCCTTGTCGTGCAGAGCGAGGTGGCCGAGTAACCGGGTCGCGCGCCCGACGCCAACCAGCAACACGCCGGTGGCCATCGGATCGAGGGTGCCTGCGTGCCCGACGCGACGCGTCCCTGCCAGCCGCCGTACCCGAGCGACCACATCGTGTGAGGTGAGGCCGGCCGGCTTGTCGACAACCACAAGACCGCCGCGCTGCGTCGCGGCGACAGCCGCAGGACGCGGCTCCCCCGAACCTTCTGGCATTTACTCGGCCGCACCCGGCGCGACGCGGTATGGATCGGCGTCGCCCGCCGGAACCGCGTGTGCCGCGGCCTCATGCACTGCGGCGTCAGCTTCACGCGCTTTCGCGAGCAACTCGTCAATGTGCTGCACGTTGTCGAGCACGCCGTCGAGAACGAACGTGAGTGTCGGGGTGAACCGCACCTGCGTCTGCTTGCCGACCTCGGAGCGCAACACGCCGCGGGCGCTCTCGAGTGCCGCAGCAGTCTCGGCGCGCGCACTGTCGTCGCCCAGCACCGTGTAGAAGACCGTCGCGTCGTGCAGGTCACCAGTGACCCGAGCGTCAGTGATGGTGATGAATCCGAGGCGCGGGTCCTTCACCTGCCGCTCGAGCGTCTCGGCGACAACAACCCGAATGCGGTCGGCCAACTTGCGTGCGCGCGCGTGGTCAGTCATCACTTATCCTCCGCAGTCAGTCTTCCGTGCCAAAGAGCCGCTGCCGAGTCGACAGCACCTCAACCTCCGGTCGCGAAGCGACAAGTCGCTCGCAACTATCCAAGACAGCAACACAATGAGCAGCCTCAGCCCCGACCACAGCAACACCAATCAAAGCCCGCCGATGAAGTTCAAGATGCCCAACCTCACCAACGGAAACCTCAAACCTGCGGCGAACCTCAGCAATGATCGGCCGAACAAGCCCGCGCTTCTCCTTGAGCGAATGCACATCCCCAAGAAGCAGATCTATCTGCAAGACCCCAGCAAACATGCTTCTTCCGCCTAGTTAGTGATCGAGCCGTTCGAAACAGCGAAGGCTCGGGTCCGTACAAAGCGGGGCCGGAGTGCCAATGCGCTTCGAAGGCCATAAAGCGAAG
>DASYAG010000096.1:0-107322 GCA_036501485.1 Acidothermaceae bacterium
CGTCCAGCAAGCCGTCGCCGGAGCGGCGGCCGGGGCTCGCTGAGCGGCTGCCGGTGTCGGGCTCGGCCTCTCCGAGCCCGACACCGGACCCTGGCTTGACCGCTTTGGGACAACGAACCAACCTACCGAGGCATCAACCGAGCAGGCAGGAGCCATGGCCATTGACGTGACACCCCTGTCATCGGAACCGACCATCGCTGCGGTAGAGCGGGCCTCGATGGGGGTCGCGCTGGGCCGATTGGTGCGGCGGTCGGAGGCTGGTGCGCTCATCGGGACGCTGAGCATCTACATCTTCTTCACCATCTTCGGCGGCGCCCACTTCAACTCCGCGGCCAGCACGGCGAGCTGGCTGAATGTGGCCTCTGAGCTCGGCATCATCGCGTTGCCGGTGGGTCTGCTAATGATCGCCGGTGAGCTGGACCTGTCAGTTGGTTCGGTGCTTGCGGCCAGCTCGATGACTCTGGCGATCGTCTCGGGCTGGTGGAACATGCCATTTGCGCTGGGCATCGCCCTGGCGCTACTGGTCGGTGTCGTGACCGGATTCCTCAACGGTCTTGTGGTCACTCGGACCAAGGTGCCCTCGTTCGTGGTGACCCTCGCGACCAACTTCGGGCTAGCCGGCCTGACCCTCGGCCTGTCCCGGGTCATCACCGGGTCGGTGAGCGTCTCGGTTCACCCAGACCCCACTACCAAACACATCTTCGGCACCTTGATCGACGGCCAATACGAAGTAGCAGCGTTCTGGTGGCTGGCGGTCATCCTGGTCATCGGCTGGGTCCTGCACGTGACACGGTACGGGAACTGGATCTTCGCCGTCGGCGGCGACCGAGAGAGCGCCGTCCTGACCGGTATCCCAGTCTCAAACGTGAAGATCGGTCTATACATGGCCAGCGGCTTGGGCGCCGCCCTGGTCGGCGTCATCGAAACCGTGCTCTACAACGGAGCGCAGGTCGCAAGCGGTCAGTCGTTCGTTTTCAACTCGATCATCGCCGTGGTCATCGGCGGAGTCCTCCTCACCGGCGGCTACGGCTCGGTGGTGGGCGTGGTCCTAGGCACCCTCACCCTCGCCATCGTAAACCAGGGCATTTACTACACCAGTTGGAACTCTGACTGGGCCAGCCTCATCCTCGGCGCATTACTGCTGGGCGCGGTGCTGATGAACAACACCTTCCGCCAGCTCGCCCTCTCGTATAGCACCCGCACCAAGAAGAAGGAAACATGACCACCCCGCTGCTCCGCTTGAACAGCATCTCCAAGCGATTCGGCACCACCGAGGTGCTCACCGACATCTCCTTGGAAGTAGACGCAGGGAAGGTCCTCTGCCTGCTAGGCGACAACGGCGCTGGTAAGTCCACCCTGATCAAGATCCTTTCCGGCGTGCACGCGCCCAGTAGCGGCACTATCGAGATAAACGGCGACCCGATCTCCTTCAAGAGCCCCAAAGACGCCAGCGGACACGGGATTTCCACGGTTCACCAGTTCGGCGGGACGTTCGCCCTGATGGGCGTCGGTCGGTCCTTCTTCGTCGGCGCCGAACCCACGACAGGCTTCTGGCCCTTCAAACGAATGGACACGAAGCACGCCAACGAGGTCGCGGTTCGCGCCATTCAAGAGCTCGGCATTACCCGAGTCGCCAACGGGAGTACCTTGGTCGGCAGCCTTTCCGGTGGCGAACGACAAGCTCTCGCAATCGCCCGAGCTGTCCACTTCGGCGCCAAGGCCCTCATCCTCGACGAACCCACGGCCGCCCTCGGCGTCCGCGAAGCTGCGCATGTCCTGCGCATCATCATGCATGCGCGGCAAACCGGCGTCACCGTCATCCTCGTAACGCACAACGTCACCCACGCGATGACCGTCGGCGACCACTTTGCCGTCCTTATTCACGGCGCCCTCGCTGCCGACTTCGGCAAAGGCGAACGTACTCGCGAAGAGATCACCGACCTCATGGCTGGCGGCCGAGCGATGGCGGAACTCGAAGCTGAACTGGCCAGATACCAAGACTCCACAGCGCACACCCCGCCTACCACCGCCTACAGACGGCGGGGGACGGCTGGCGACAACAGGGCGACCGACTAAGGAGACTCGTGGACAAGTTCGAGGAGCCCGGGAGTTCACAATCAGCGGCGAATGACACGTCGACGGTCGAAACAGTTCGCGGGTCTATCGACAGCTGCGAGCTAGGCGCCACGTTGATGCACGAGCACATCTTCATCGTTACTGCGGAGATCGAGCGCAGCTACCCTCTCGCTTGGTGGGACGAAGACGTCGAAGTCGAGCGGGCCGTGACTCAGTTACGGCGGGTTAAGGAAGTCGGCGTCGACACGATCGTCGACCTGACCGTTCCTGGGCTTGGGCGTTACCTCCCGCTCGTTGAGCGGGTGGGTCGGCAGGTGGACGTCAACATCATCGCGGCCACTGGCTACTACAGCTTCGGATGGTTACCTCCTTACTTTCAGCAGACAGGACCTGGCACGATGCTCGGCGGCTCCGACAATCTGGCCGAGATGTTCATCCGAGACATCCGTGAGGGCATGGATGGAACCTCGGTGCGCGCCGGTGTCTTGAAGTGCGTAATCGAGGAGTCGGGCCTGACCCGCGACCAAATGCGCGTCCACGCCGCGGTTTGCGAGGCGCATCAGGAGACGGGGATCCCTATTACCGTCCACACCAACAGCTCGTACGAGACGGGTCGGTTGGCGGTCGACTACTACCGGAGTCACGGCGTTGATCTCACCAAGGTAGTGATCGGTCATGCGGGCGACAGCAACAACCTTGATTACCTGCGCTGGATCATGGACCAGGGCGCCACGATTGGTTGCGACAGGTTCGGCATGGACAACTTCAACTCAACGGCGAATCGAGTCTCTGCAATCGCCTCGCTTTGCGCCGAGGGTTACGCCGATCGGATCGTTTTGAGCCATGATGCCGGTTGCTTCGCGGACTCGCTGTCGGACCCGTACTCCCGTGAACGTCTGGCGGAGGTCGCGCCGAACTGGAACCACCTACACATCCACACCGAGGTCCTGCCCGCATTGCGGCGCAGCGGTGTGGATGAGCAGCAGATCTCCCAGATGCTGGTCGAGAACCCGCGACGCTACTTCAGCAGAGGTCCTAGTCAGCTGGCGCGTGGATGAGGCCTTGCACGGTGGTTGTTTCCCCGCTTGGCGGCACCAGAGCCGCGGCAACCTACGCGACATTCTTCACCGCGATCGGGTCCATCGGAGCGTTGTTCGGCGTGGCCGTTCTCGGGCTACGGGTACTTGTGCACTAACTGGGGGCTCGTGAGTCAGGTCGAGCAAGATAACCCCTAAGGGGTTTCTGCGCGCCTTCCGGATGCGAAGCCGTCACTGCATCCGAAGTTCGGCGCTCAGCATCCATGTACCTAGTCGGCCCTCGGACACCGGACATATCGCCCTATATAGGTCAAGCTTGCATAGGTTGACTAGGGCCGCGCGCGCCCGGACTAGACCATCGTCGACCGGTGCAAGGACCGCGTAGCGGTCGGTCTTTGCCAGCCCGCCTGCAATCTTGGGCGACATCCAGTGAGAGTCGTTCCTGAAGACGACGAAGAACATCACCGGCCCATGCATCCATGTTCTTCGTACTCGTCCGCTGTGCGCGGACGCCGCTATAGCCTTGCGCCCGAGACGTCGTATCCCCGCGTGGAGCGCTGCTGCACTCGATCATGGTCGATCGCAATCACGACCGCGATACGGTCCGCAGTCAGGAGCCAATCCTCGGTTGCTGCCAAGCGATGCACGTGAGTATGTGCACTTCGCCCAAGCAAACCGCCAGCGGCCCTTCGGACGGTAATCGATTCTTGATGTGCTAGAGCGTCATGCGTTCTGCACCATTCGAAGTTCCTGCTAGTTCGACGATTAGAGCATGGGCTCCCTGCGGCTGACTTCTCCGTGGCGACTTACGTCAACCACCTGCCGCTCGTCTGCGGTGAACAGCGCGACCGTCATCCATGAACTTAGGCTTCCGCCTGCGGGAACTGAAAGTGCGTGGCCATCAGCCATCGCCGATGCCAGACCACGCGAATTGGGCGCTGACTGCGGTTCGATTCCGATGTAGGACGCCCGACCGAACCACGGGAATTCGGCACCACCCACCTGTAGCCAGATCCACAAGTTTCCGAAAGTACCGGCGTCCCAGCTGAGAGCGACACCGTCGCCAGACGCAGGGTCGCGCAACGCCGCCCAGGGCGCCGGAATCGCCGAAATGTTCGCGAACCGCTCGACCGGCCCGTCGGGCACCGTGCTGAGGTCAACAAAGCCGTCGTACCCGACGCCCCGCGGCCAGTCACCACTCGTGCCGGGATGCAGATCGGTGACGGGCGTCGCCGGCCGATCGGCGGGTACATCGACCGAGCCTCCAGGCAGGTCGATCCGCATACCCGGCCGAGCCGAGAAGATCGGGTGATGCCCCCAGATCACCGGGACGTCGAAGGGTGCATCGCTTCGCGCCGTCTCCTCGACCACGACTGCGCTGTCGCGTAACACGACGCGACGTTCGAGAATGACCGGCAACCTGGTCGGGCAACGCAGCAACACGGAGGCCCTGTCAACGGAAACGACGCGCCATCTTGCTCGCGCGGTGTCACCATGAAACGGAAGGTGCACGCCGAGCACGTCACATGCATCGCCCGCGTTGGGAAACAGCACATGCCAACCACCTGGGTATGCCGCGAGGAAGTCGGACGTGTCGTCGCCGTACGAACGCGACGAGCTCGGTGGCGCTGGGGTTTCCCACGTTCGGCACGCAAGAACATTGCTGCCGCCCACGCGCGAAAGGCCGGTAAATGCCGCTCCGTTGTCGACGTCGATTGACAGTTCGATCTCGTCATTGCGCAACAGAACGTTGGTCATGACGGTAAGCGTTGCATGGCGTGACGCTGCATGGAAGACTTCCGGAAAGTCTCTACTGACAAGGAAAATACGTGCCAGAACCGGCGCTGAGATCCGGCCGAGTCCGATTCGAAGGAACGTTCACGTCACCGCGGCTCGATCACGCCGAGAGTGTGGCCGTTGCCGACGATGGCGCGCTTTGGTGCGGTGGCGAGAATGGGCAAATTTACCGAATCGAAGGCGACGCGATCGAACTGATCGCTACTACGGGCGGTTTCAATCTCGGACTCTCGTTTAGCGGAGACAGTCTCTTCGTGTGCGACTTGGTGCGACCGGCGGTATGGAAGTTCGATCTACATTCGAAGCAACTTGATGTGTTCGCGACCGGTACCGACGACCATCGGCTGCTCACGCCCAACTTCCCGCTCTCACTGCCTGACGGCTCGGTCCTCGTCTCCGACAGCGGTCGGGTGCGGGAGCCACGCGTGGGGCTGCTTCGGTTCCTGCCCGACGGAACGGGTGACGTGTGGCACCGCCAGCCGATCAACTTCGCGAACGGATTGGCGCTTAGCCTCGATCGGCGGTCGGTCTACATCGCGGAATCCTGGTCCTTTCGCATCCTGGTGGCCGACGTCGACGAAAACTTCGACGCAGTCGGCCCCTTGCGAGTCTTCACTGAGATCCCGGGATACATGCCAGATGGTCTGACTGTCGGCCCCAACGGTGATCTCTTTGTCGGGTGTTACGAACCGAGCGCGATCCTGCGCATTGCGCCCGACGGCACTTTTTCTGTCTTCGCGCACGACCCCACAGCCCACCTCATGTGCCATCCGACCGGCGTCGCCATTGACGGCGACAAATTAGTCGTCGCCAACCTTGGGCGCTGGCATCTCACCGAATACCCGCTCTGAGTTCAGCGCCGAACCGCGTTCTGGCTCAGCAAACCGCCGTCGATGGTTACCGTCGTCCCGGTAATCATCGAGGCGTCGTCACTGGCCAGAAATGCCACGAGCTTCGCTACGTCTTTCACCTGAAGAAGGCGCCCTAGAGGATGACTCTTCGCCCAGTCATCGAGAACGTCCTGCTCACTGTGCGTTTCGGTTGCTGACATGGCCGCCGCCTGTCGCAGCATCGGCGTGTCGACCGACGCCGGGGCTACCGCGACGGCCCTGATGCCATCGGCCGCGTAGTCGACGGCGATGCTGCGCACAAGCGCCACTACCCCGCCCTTCGATGCGGTGTAAGCCGTTACCGCCGACTGCGTGACGAACGCTTGGATCGATGCGAGCTGTACGAAGACGCCGCCACCCCGCGCACGCATGTACGGCACCGCGTGCTTGGCCGCGAGGTACAGAGCTTTGAGATTGGTATCAATCTGCAGGTCCCACTCGTCCTCGGTCTGGTCCTCTGCGTTCCCGTACCTCACGACGCCTGCACAACCCGCCACCACGTCGACACCGCCGAAGCTGCGGTTCGCCGTCGCCATCACCTCCGCCATGCTTGCGCTATCCGAGACGCTGGCATGAACCGCCAAAACCTCGCGACCTAGCGACCTCAGTTGGGTCTCCTCTTGCAAGAGCCGATCACGATCAAGGTCGACCATGACGACACGCGCACCGCTAGCCGCAAGCAGTTCGGCGACGCCAAGGCCGATTCCCATCGCCGCCCCGGTGACCACTGCCACCTTGCCTGAGAAATCTTGACCCATGTGCTGCTCCAACGATGGTGGGTGGTCGGGTGGTCGGGTGGTCTAGTGGTGATCGGACAGCGAACGAACCGCCTCGAGTCGCGCGGTTTCGAGCTGCTGAATCATCGTCCGCTCGCGAGCTCGGGTGGCCAAGCCACGGCCGAGGATTGAGGCAGCTGCATGCTGAAACGCCGGCCAGCTGGGATGTTTGGGCCTGGTCACGGCGGTGTCCATGGCGGGCAGCGTCTGCGAGAAGAACCCGCCGGCCACGGCGTCTGACTCGGGGTCGAGCCATATTCGCCGCGAACTCGGCTGTCCACCCGCCGGGACGAGCACGTCGCGCTGTACGTCGTACGTGCTGGTCCACGTGCAGAAACGACCAGCCGCCGCGGTGTCTTCGCAGTGGCGTGAGACCGCCAGGCCGGCGCCGCCGAGCAGCCCGGAACGCGGTTTGCCGGTGACCGAGGGCACTCGGTCGTACTTCACTTTCGATCCGGGTGCCGAGACGTACGTCGCATAGCTGAAAAGCGCCGGGCTGAATGCCGCTTGCCCTCGCTTGAGCATGTCGAGAACCTGCGGCGGTCGGTAACCCAAAGACTCGCGTGGCACCACACCAGCCAGCGTTGCCACGATGTGTAACGCCTCTTCGCTTACTGGATCTTCAAGCGACAACGGCGTGCCAAGCGATGCGCTGACGCTCAGCAACGTGCAAAGGGCGTCATCTCCGGTAAGACTCGCCAACACCAAGCCCTCGTGCCGCGAGGCTAACTCGAAGACTTGCGACCAGGTCGTTGGCCAGTTCTCACCGATCAACGCCAAGACATCCGGTCGTCCCGCACTGACATGTACAGCCGCATCCAGCGCAGACGCCCAGGTAGCGCCGGCCCACTCATAACTTGCTTGCGACCGGCCGACGCTGTCACCTTGGCCGGCAGCTGTACTCAGCCAGGCATCGACAGGCTGGAGTTCTTGCCACGACGCGGCAATCATCGGATGGTCAACGATGAGCAGGTCGAAATCGCCGGCCAACGACGCCAACGGTGCACTGTTGAACTCTGCAAGGCTGCGAAACGTCCACTCGATGTGCGGGTGGCCGGCGCGTGTCCATGCTGCGTCAGCAGCGCGCAGTGGGCCGACACATCGTGGATGGTCCCAACCGATGCCGCGCAGCGTGGCGCCTGTCATCCGCTGCCTAATCCCCAGGCTGGCAGCAGCTCATCGTTGTGCTGGCCAGCGCGCGGAACACCCATCCGCAACTCTGGAGGCGTCGCCGAGAACCGGAACGGCGTGCCCACTGTTCTAAATGTCCCCTCGCCCTCGCGGCCAACCGGCACCGACCAGATCAGACCGTTGTGCAAGACCTGGGGATCTGTCAGCAAGTCTGTGTAGGTCTGAACCGGGCCGCACCAGACGTCGGCGGCGTCAAGTACTGCGAGCCAGTGCTGAGTGGTGTCCTCCGCAAAGAACGCCGACAACTTGCGATGGATCGCATCGCGATTGCGGAACATTAGCTCGTTGGTATCGAATTCCTTCAACCACTCCTGCCCTAAGACGCCACCGAGCACCGGGCACGGAGTCATCGCCAGCGCAAGAAAGCCGTCGGCCGTTGGATAGATCCCGAACGGAGCCGTTGCACCGACGTGCCCAATCCCCTCAGCTGCACGAGGCAACGGATTGCCGTGATTGAGGAAAACCGTTAGCTCCTGTTGCTGCGCGGCAACGGTGCACGAGAACAGGTCGACCGACACCTGTTGGCCCTTGCCGGTCGCTTGCCGATGCGAAACGGCGGCCAGGATTGCGACAACCAGGTGCAGGCCGGTGTACTCATCGGAGATGCCGATGCCGCACGCTGTCGGCGGATCGACCGCTCGACCTGTTAGGGACAGCAGGCCCGTCATCGCTTGGATGAGTAGGTCTTGGCCGGGTCGGGTTACGTACGGGCCGTCCTGCCCGTAGCCGCTTGAGCTGGCGTAGATGATCTGCTCGTTGTAGGCCCGGAAGTCGTCGTAGCCGAGCCCGAGCCGTGCCATTACGCCTGGCCGGAAGTTCTCGACGACGACGTCGAATTCGGCCCCCGTGCGAAGCAGTGCAGTGCGGACGTCGGGGTCCTTCAGGTTGACTGTGACGCTCCGCTTGTTCCGGTTGTACGCGAGGAAACTGTCCATCTCTCCGGACGTCTCGCTCGCGAGAATCCCCCAGTGCCGCATCCACTCCCCACCCGGCTTCTCGACCTTGACGACATCTGCCCCGAGGTCAGCGAGCATCTGGGTGGCAAGTGGCCCCTGAAGAAGTTGAGTGAAATCAAGGACGCGAAGGTGCGATAGCGGACCGCGGTTCGCGCCTTCCTCAGCTATTTCCATGTGTCGCCTTCTGTCGTTGAGGTCACTTCGGTACTACTGGACCGTCACGCATGTGGAGATCGCGGCCGCTTCGGCTTGGAGCGCCTCCATGAGGAGCGCCCGCCTGTCTCGGGCGCTCGCAAACTCAAGTCGACAGAGCCCGAGCGGATCAATCTGCGATCGCAGCGCAAGCAACTCGTCATCGGTAGGAGCAAGCGTCTCTGTCAGCCGGTCACTCGGCGCAATCTCAAAGCCGGTGGCGGCTTGGAAGTCTTCGACGGTCACACCTTGGTGAAGACTGATGATCTCGAGGCGCCGACTCTTCGGGTTGCGCTCCATGACGCCGAGATTGGTGATGACCGCCATCCGGCCAGCTTGAAAGCCGTAGCGCAGGCGCTCGTCTTCTTCCCACACCCGCGCCGCGCTCACGTAGTCGAGAGTGCTCGGTGTGTTGCGCGGATCTTGCCGAGGCAGGTAGATGACCAAGTCACGATGCAGGTTCGCGACGTCGGCCATCCCGCCCTGGCCCGGCAGCCGGATCACGGATCCATTGCCGCGCACGATGCGCACGTTGTTAGTTGCGCCCGACGCATCGACTTGGGCCGATCCAACGACCTCGTGGGTCACCATTCCCGCTTGATAGAACCAGTGATAGGTCTCGTCACCGCCGGTGTGCGCCGCGGCCGACTGGAAGTCGTGGACCTCGGCCAGCGACAAGGTCAACGGCCGTGCAGCGATGTCGACGTAACCACCGTTGTGCGACATCAGCAGAGCGTCGGGCGCGTGCGTGTGCCTGGCCAGCAGATACGCGGCGCCTGCGAGTGGCGCGGCCGAGCCGAAACTGCAGATGCTCTCGTTCGTCACGCTGCGCGAGATGAGAATCGCCATGAGCTCGGCGATCGACCACCCACCGGAGTCCTTGTCTGAGTAACACGCACGAATCGCGTCGACAGAGCGATGAAACGGGACGCCGGTGGTGACGCTCAGGAGAGCCCGTTTCTCAGGCGTCGGCGGCTCGAATTGAAACGCCCTCGGCGACTGGTTCTGTTCGGACTCCTCCAGGGCCGACGCCACTGCTTTGAGGTCGTGTGGGTAGTACGGCAAACATGAGGTTGGGTAGGCGCCGTAGGGCACGACAGCGATCCGTGAAACGTGGCTTCGAGGAAGGATAAACGCCCGAGGCGCGCCGAGCTGCCCGACCGGAACCATCTCCTCGACGGTCACCAATACACGCTTCGCGGCGAACACCGTGGCGAGATCCGTAGCCCGCGCGCCTTGAATCTCCACGTTCCCCGCGGCATCGGCTCGCTGCGCGTGGAGCAACATCACGTCGACCTCAATTGGCGCAATACGCACCATCGGAACCTGGTCGTCGTCTCCTCGCACTGGCATGAAGTGTTCCGACATTACGTCGGATCCCGTGGGTTCCTGCATGACTTCCCACGCCAGGTTCTCCGCCCACGCCCGCAAACCGGTCATGAGCCCGAGCGCGGTGAGATCGACGACCTCAAGCGCTCCCGACTCCGCGGCACGACGGAAGTGTGGTGCGAGGCCGAACACGTCGAGACTGCTGAAGCAGATCTCCGCGCGAGTAACGAGACCAGCCTCGAGCATCATCTCCAGCGGGATACCGCCGCCCCAAGCGACATACGTCAGGTTGTTGATGTCGCGCGTTGCGAGCGCCCGGATCGACGCGATCGGCGCACGGATGAAGTGCACTCCGCCGACGCTGATCCGCATGCCCGAGCCGACGCCGTCCAGCAATTCGTCAACAGAGTCGACCCATTTCGCTTCACCCACCGTCATCTCCGCCCGCTACCCTGCGTCGGTACCGAGGAAGGCCAGGTCGAGCGGGACAACCACTTCGTAACCGCTGTCCGCGATGAGCCGGACTATGCCGAGGCCATCAGGCACGATCGCCGCGACCCGGTCGAAGCTCTCTGGAATTGCCGTTGCTCCCATGATGTGATTCACCACAAGTGGCGTCGATGGGTCGAGCTCCAGCGCTGTCGGATATCCCAGCTGTCGAATCGAGTTGTCGAGGGCTGACTCAGCGAGCCCGCGATGGAAGTACGCGGTGACGTGCTCGATCCCCATGAGGTTGACGTGCCGCCCGTTCCACGGACTGGCATGCCTCCCGCCGTTCGAGAACCACAACACGGTGCTGCGAAGCACGCGTGGGTCGCGGAGGGCAAACCAGACGAACCGCTCGTCGGCAAAAACGACTGCCGTCCAGGCGAACGCTAAGTCGTCGTCGGATACCAACATCACCAGGTCGTCGAAGCCACGGCGTGCCGGATAGCGGCTGAGATCCGTCTCCCCGCCGACGGCCAGCGGAACATTGCTCAGGGAACTGAAAAGGGCGCCCGGCGAAAGGCTGGAGTAGCCCTTCTGCTCCGGGTTCTCGAACTGCCCCGGAAAAACCTGACCGTGGACGAAAGGGCTCATCGACAGAACGCCACTGCCGGCTCGGTCAGGGAAAAGCACCATCGCATGGTGGCCAAGAGGCATCGGGCCTGCCATGCCGGAGATGACGTGACGCTGGTAGAGCGCCGGGTGCCCGGGTCGTAGCTCCAACCACTTGTCGATGCGGCCTTGCCTGATCGTGGTTTCCTGGCTCAGTTGCACGGCGCATTCTGTGTTCGACTCAAAGTTCCATAGCCGATGTACGGGCTGGCCGTGCTCGGGGTGCAGTTCTCCGTTGTATGGCGTCGTGTTTGCGCCGAAGGGGAGGCAGAAGAAATCGCCACGCAGCGCGCGCAGGATTGGCGATACGTCTTCGTCGAGCGGTTCGTCAATCCAGGGTGGCATTGGAAAAGGCCTGATGTCGTGCTTCCCGCGATTGAACGTTACTGGGCCTAACTGGCCACCGAGTTCGGTGACGAACGCTTCGACCTGAGCTGTACTGACGCGCCACGATGGCTGGCCATGGACGACCTGCAGTTCTTGTGCCACTCGTTCGTCCCGCTCTAACCGGGGACGACGACGGTACGTAGCCCGGCGGCCGATTGGCTGCGACCAAACGCTCCGGCGATGTCGGACAAGGGCGCGGTTGCCGAGATCATCGCGTCGAGCTTGAGAATCCCTCGGCGGTACATGGCGAAAAGCTTGGGGAAGTCGTCGTGGGGTCGGATGCCCCCAGCGAGACAGCCGAGCAGCCGCTGGTGGTTCTCGACGAAGTCGAGGGCATACAAGCTGAACATGGTCCCGCGCGGCGCCGCGCCGATCAAGGTGATCGTGCCGCCGCGGCGGGTGTGGCGGACCGCGGCTTCGATCGTGGCGATCTTTCCGGCTGACTCGAAGGCGTAATCGAAGCGATCGCTCTCGAGCAGCGCAGCGAGGCTTTCGTCGGTGGAGTCGACCGCATCGGTAGCACCGAGAGCCAGCGCCGCGCTGCGTCGCTCCGCATTGGGCTCGACGGCCACAATCCGAGCGGCGCCAGCCATCGCAGCGCCCGAGATCACCGACACCCCGACCGCGCCGGCGCCGAACACGAGCACAGTAGATCCCGGTTCGACTTCCGCCACGTTCCAGACCGCGCCGACGCCCGTGGCGACAGCGCAGCCAATGACGGCGGCCGTCTCCAGCGGCACATCGTCGGGCACAATCACCAAGCTCGACGCACGGACGATTGCCTTTTCAGCAAAGCCTCCGACGCCGTACGACTGCCACACCGGCTCGCCGCTCGTTGTGGAGATTCGAGGCGAGCGATCGTTGCGATGATCACAGAGCACCGGTTGCCCGCGCTCGCAGAAACGACAGACTCCGCAGTGGTGCGTGAGTGCGACGACGACACGATCGCCTGGTTTAAAGGGCGAGTCCCGACGACCGACGGCCTCGACCACGCCGCTCGTCTCGTGCCCGAGCACGATCGGAAACTCTTCGGTGGATCGGCCGAATTGACCTGCTGCCCAAGAGATATCCGTGTGACAGATTCCCGTCGCAGCGACCCGAATAAGCACCTCATCAACGGCCGGGGCCGCAAGGACGATCTCGGTGAGTTCGGGAGCCGAGCCGGCTGCGGTTACCACTCCCGCACGCACGCTCATCTCGGCGGCACCCGCGACGCAAGGTCGACTTTCCAGAGCTCGCCCAGCAAGTCGGTTTGAGGGTCGTAGCTGCCGAAGCTCGGCCCCATGCAGAGATACAACGACTCCCCGTCCGGGGTTAGCTCTGCTGCATAAGGCGTGCCCTCGCCGCAGTCGATAACGTCGGTGACCTTCCCGCCTTCCTCTACCCGAACGACGGTCTTGCCACCGGAGTTCGTCACCCATAAGCCGTCATTGGCATCGAGACACACGCCGTCGGGAACGACGGCAGTGCCTCCGTGTGCGTCAGCAAAGGTGAACTCGCTCGGCTGTGGCTGGAACTCCGCCCAAATACGTCGGTTGGACAACGAACCGTCGTCGGCCAGATCGAACGCACTTATGCGGCACGCCAGTGACTCGGCCACGACCAACGACAGACCATCTGAGGTGATTGCCATGCCATTGGGAAACCAGAGGTCGTCAGCGACCACTGTGCAGGTGCCGTCAGGGTCGACTCGAACCAGTGACGTCGCTCGCTCAGGCTCCCCGGCGTCCGTGTCAGAACCGTAGTTGCCGACGTAAGCCCGCCCACGAGTGTCGACGAGCATGTCGTTGACTGGGCCGCCGACGTAGCTCGAGACGTCGGCGACTTCCTCGAGTCCCGCCGGGGTCAGTCGCAGAATCCGGTGATCGAGCATCGACACCACGAGCATGGCGCCCGACGGCTCGAACCCCAACCCAGACGGCCGCTGAGGAACCTCGCACACGGTCTCGATCGTGCCGTCAGCGTCGGAGGTAATGACGCGGCGAGCGTAGAAGTCCGAGATGTAGAGCTTGTCGTCGTGCCACCGCGGCGCCTCCAGGAAGGCGAAACCAGTCGCGATCTGGTGAAACCTCGCGTCACCCTCGGGAGGCTTCATTGAAGCTGAAGCCGGCACTTCATCTGCGCACCCATACGGTCTTTGCATTGCAGAACTCCTTGATGCCCATCGCGGCGAGTTCGCGACCGTGGCCCGAGCCCTTGACGCCGCCGAACGGAAGCGCGGGGTACGAGGCGCTCATGCCATTCACGAAAACAGCGCCGACAGCGAGTTCTGCAACGATCCGATCTTGTTCGTCGACGTCGGTGGTCCAGCCACTCGACGACAACCCGAGTTCGGTCGCGTTGGCTAGTGCGATCGCGGCGTCGAGGTTGGGCACTGCATAGATCTGCGCGACTGGGCCGAAAACTTCTTCGTCGTGAATGCGCATCGTCGACTTGAGATCTGTCAGCACGGTGGGCGGGTAGAACCATCCGTCGCGGTCGAGACGTTGGCCACCGAGCAGCACTCGGCCGCCTTCTTCCACGGCCGACCGGACGGCTGCATCGACGTCGATTACTGCGCGTTGCGTGGCGAGCGGCCCGACATCGGTCGACGCTTCCAAGGGGTCGCCGACGACGAGAGCAGCCATGGCTGCAGTCAGCAACGCGGAGAATTCGTCGACCACATCTTCGTGGACGATGAAGCGCTTTGCGGCGATACAGCTCTGGCCGTTGTTCTGGCAGCGTGACTTCGCGCCGACCGCAGCGGCCTCGGCCAAGTTCGACGAAGGCATGACGATGAACGCGTCGTTGCCGCCGAGCTCCATGACGCTCTTCTTGATCGCCCGACCCGCGATTGCACCGACCGAGCGGCCAGCAGCCTCTCCGGCTGTGATGGTGACCGCGGCGACCCGCGGGTCTGACAACACGCTCTCGACCGTCTCGGGTTCGACCAGCAGCGTCTGGAAGACGCCAGTCGGGAATCCGGCCCGTTCGAATAGATCCTCGAGCGCGAGGGCACAGCGCGGCACGTTCGACGCGTGCTTGAGGATTCCGACGTTGCCCGCCATCAGTGTCGGTGCAGCGAATCGCATCACCTGCCAGAACGGGTAGTTCCACGGCATGATCGCGAAGATCGCGCCCAGTGGCTCCCAACGCACGTAGGCGGCGGTCGCCCCAACGCCGGCCGCGTCGGCAGGCTCGTCGGCGAGAAAGGACTCCGCATTGTCCGCATAGAAGCGGGCGCCGAAAGCGCTCTTCAGAACCTCGGCCCGAGCTGCGACGAGTGTCTTGCCCATCTCCAAGCTGATCGTGTTGGCGAACGTCTCGACTTCCGCTTCCAAAATGTCTGCGCACCGGTGCATCCACGCTTTGCGCTGAGCGAACGTCGTTGTACGAAACGCGACGTAAGCAGCTGCACTCGAAGCAAGTCGGCGATCAACAGCTTGCGGGCTGAGCACTTCGAACTCTTCGACAACCTTGCCCGTAACGGGATTGGTGGTGGAGATGGAAATGCGAACTCCTAACAGAGCGTCGCTAGTTGGTCGTTACCGCTGAAGACGGATGCCGTCTATCGCGGCACCCTCGGCGTAAGTGGTAGTGCCGATTTCGATGCCGCCGCCGAGTGTGTCGAAGGCGAGACGCCGCCCGACGAGAACCGCGCACGGGTTAGGAAGTGCCAACAGCACCCGCTCCGCTTTCGTGGCAAGGGTTGCCGAGACTCGCAGGCTCGCGACGCGCAGTTCGATCCCGTACTGACTGGAGAGCGTGGCGTACAGGCCGGCGTGCTCAAGGTCGTCAGGCGCCGGTGCCGCGGCGCCACGCAAGTTGAGCACGTTCTCAAGGAGCGCGATTGGTTTGCCACCCGCGAGACGCAGCCGCCGCAGGTGCACGAGCGGTGCGCCGACGGCGACATCTAGCTCCGCCGCGTGCTCCGCACTTGCCGGTATCTCACCGAGCTCGAGTACCCGGGTGGTCGGCGCCAAGCCTTGCGACTCGAGGTCATCGAAGAGGCTCGTCAGGCGGGCCGGCCGGCTCAAGACCGACGGCACAGCGAACGTGCCGGAACCGCGTTGCGCGTAGACGCGGCCTGCCTGCTGCAGTTGGGCGAGCGCTTGCCGGACTGTGGGTCGGGCGATGCCGAGAGCCGCCGCCATCTCGGTCTCTGGCGGGATCGGCACGTTCACTGCGTCGCCGTATCCGGCGAGAATGCCTTCGATGGATCGGGCAGCCTGCAGATACAGCGGCTCGCGGCTGACTCGACTCACTCGTTGCTTGCGAAGGTCGCCCAGCGCCTTTTGCCTCAGGATCGGTTCGAGCTCGGTGTCCACTAGCGCAAGATATCGCGGGAGAAGATGTCTTGACAAGTGATGCAAGCGCGAACGATGCGCGATGGAGCTCTACGCGGCAGCATTTGCGCCATCATCCCTTAACCGCACCACTGAGCATCGCCCCTTGCATCCTGCGACGGAAGATGATGAACACGATCAGGATCGGAAGTGTGGCGACCACCGCGCCCGCCGCGACGAGACCGTAATCGGTCACTCGGTCGCCCTGCAGGATCGGTAGCGCTACCTGAACCGTGCGGCCTTTGCCAACACCAATGAGCACCAGCGAGAACAAGTACTCGTTCCAGTAGGTGACGAAGTTGAAAACCGCCACGACCGCGAGACCCGCCTTCGACAGCGGCAAGATGATGCGCGTGAAGATCTTCCAGTGCGAAGCGCCGTCGATGGTCGCAGCCTCGTCTAGCTGCATCGGTATCGCGCGCATGAACTGCACGAGCACGACGATGCTGAACGAGAGCGCAGTGGCCGGCATAAACACGATGTAGAACTTCTGCGTGCCAAGGAAGCCCGACTTCGCGGCCAACAGGAACGCGGGGATCAGAATCGAGAACGTCGGGATCAGCAATCCGACCGCGAATCCGCGTTCGAGCAGGCGACTCAGCCGCGACGGTATGCGGGCGATCCCATACGCGGCCGGCAGCGAGATAGCAAGCGAGAGCAACACCACGCCGGTCGTGACAATGAACGAGTTGCGAATCCCTGAGAACAGATTGCCGGCGTGCACCGCCGTCGTGTAGTTCGACGCCATCAAGGGGTGTGGCGGTGCCAGTGGCTGGCTGTACAACTGCTGCGAGTTCTTGAACGACGACAGCAAGAGATACAACATCGGACCGATGATCGTCAGCGTGTAGGCGCCCACGAAGATCCAGACGATGCTGCTGGAAATCCGGTTCTTGATCGCGTTCATTCGCGGCTTTTCGTGAGTCGGAAGATAACCGCCACGCCGATCGCGCCCACACCGAACAACACGACACCTATTGCCTGGCTGTAGCCGAGGGCGCTGGTCACGAACGCCTTGTTATAGAGCAGGTATCCGAGGGTGACCGACGAGTGACCAGGGCCGCCCTGCGTCAACAGCAACACGTTCTGCGACGACTGGATCAATACCCACAGGAAGTGCAGGATCACTAGCACGCCCGTGAACGGCAGTACAAGCGGCCAGTACACCCGCCACATGGTCTGCCACTGGCTCGCGCCATCGATTAGCGCCGCTTCCCGCAGTTCGGTCGAAACACCGGACAATCGCCCGGCAGTCATCACCGCGTTGAAACCGACGGCCGCCCAGAGATCTACCGCGACGACCGTGTACAGCGCGGTGTGACTGTTCGCCAACCAGGGCTGCGTCAGACTTATCAATCCGAGTTTGGTGAGCAGACCATTGAGCAGGCCGCTGCTCGTAAACACCCCTGTGAAGATCACTGCTCGAGCCGACGCCGAGATCAGGATCGGGATGAAGAAGATCGTGGTGAGAGCCCCCCAGCCTCTGCGGCGCAGGCTTAGAAAGTAACCGAAGCAGAACCCCGCCGGAATGATGATGGCCAGTTCGACGGCCAGTTGGATTGCCGTGTTCTTGACAGCGGCGTGAAACTCGGTGTCGCCAACTAGCTTGCGGAAGTTGTGCAGACCGATGTAGTGGGGTGTGTCGAGGATCCCGTCCCAGCTCTGCGTACTAAGCCAGAAAATGGCGATCAGTGGCAGGATCAAGAACGCCACGAACCACAGTAGTGCTGGCCCGGTGAATAACAGAACGCTCCTCGTCGGCGCGGCACGCTTGGTCCGTGCGCGCCGACGAGGAACGCCGGCGTCGGCAGAAGTGCGACCGACGCCTTCCGTCGTCACTGCTTGTACGCGTCTTCCATTGACTTCAGGATCGTCTGCGCACTCGTACCTGGAACCCACGCCTGCGCTAGCACGGTCGTCAGGTTCGAGGCGACGTTGGCAGGAATCTCGGTCGGGGTAACAATGTCGACCGAGTCGAGCCAAGCCTGGCTGGTGACCTGAAGCAGCATCGGGTTCGTCGTTGCGGCATCTTCAGTCGCCTTCAGTGCCGGCGGCATTGCGGCTTCGGTGACGAACTTGCCGACCTCTGCGGGCTGATAGATGTACTTCATGAAGGCTTCAATTGCTGCCAGCTTTGCCGAGTTCGTGCTCGCCTTCTTGCTGATCATAAAGCCATAGCTGTTGTAGCCGGCCATGACCACGGGCTTCGTGTGAACGAAGCCAGCGGGAACCGGGATACCGCTGAGGATCACGTTCGACTGGAGCGACGCGGGCGCAGCAGCGAAGAAGTCAGAGACCAAGGTGGCTCCGGCAGCGTGCTGCGCGTAGAAGTCCGCAGTCATCTGGTCAACCGTCTGGCCCTTTGAGGCGCCGGAGTACATGCCCGCGTCACGCATCGACACGAAGTACTGAATGCCCTTGAGGACGCCAGGGTAGTCGCCCCAGTTCCCGGTCTGGCTCGCCTTCAACATGTCGGGGTCACTGACGTCGGTCTGCACGATCTGGAAGAAGGTGTTCTCACCAGACCAGTCCAACCCACCGACCGTGTAGAGGGGCTTGCTGCCCTTGGCCTTCAGTGCGGTGTTGAGTGCTGTCTGCTGATCCGCTGTAGCCGGAGCAGTCGTGACACCCACTGACGCAAGTGCTGTCTTGTCGTACCAGGTCGGCCAGATGAACGACTGGAACGGAAACCCACGGAACTGACCGTCGTCGGTCTTCCAGCTTGGGTCGGCCTGCGCACCCGGGAGCAGATCGCCCTCGAGGCCCCAGTCGGTCATGTACTGCGAGACCGGAACGGTCGCACCCTGCTCGACCCACTTCAGTGCGTCTTGGATCGGGTTGGTGATGATGATGTCGGCAGGGTCGCCGGCAAGAGTCGTCGATTCGAACACCGGTGCAACCTGAGCGACCGCAACCGGATTGATCTTGACGGTCACGTTGGGATTGGCTGCCTGGAAGGCCGCAGCGACTTCACTCAGCGGCTTCGCGAACGGGCTGGTGCCGCTCCACGGGCTGAGGATGTTGAGGGTGACCGGCGACGTGATAGCCCCGCCGCCACCCGCTGACGATGCCGGCGCTGCGGGCGAACTCGCGCCGCCGCCGCTTGCCGAAGACGGCGCCGCCGCGGCACTCGATGCGCCACTACTAGTAGTGGACGCAGCCGCGCTGCTCGTGCTGCTCGAGGCGGCGCTCTTGGAGGAGCTGCACCCCGCTAGAACCAGCGCTGCGATCGCAATACCGAGGGCTACACGACGCGGCTGACTCAAAATCTTTCTGCTGTGCACCATTCCGTTCCTCCATTGGGTCGGACTCGAGGCGTGATTCTGTTCAAACAAGGGATCCGGGTTCGATGGCTCGTTGTTGCTGGGCGCCTCAATCTGGGTCCGCTGACGTGAGCCAGAGGATTGCCTGCGTGGCGTAGACGAATGACACCCCCCAGATCTCTTGCGTGTTCCACTCGACTGCATTCGACGTCGCGAGATATGGCGAGTCATCGGGTAATCCGATGTGCCCGGCCACCATGGCCTCGGGCACCTTGAGGGTGCGCGTCGAGAACGCGACGGGATGCCGGGATCCGATACCGGTACACAGGCTCAGACCTTGCGGGTTCGACCCTGTTACCCATTGCAGCAGCCGTTCGGCGGCGGCGGACCAATCGGCGCGTTCCAACGTGCGGCCGGCGCGGGCGAGCAGGTAGGCCTGGTGCATCACGACACCCGCACCACCGGGTGCGATGGAGTCGCGGTTCCATGGCGCGATGAACGTGCGGACTTTCAGCCCGCCTCCAGCTGGGCGAAACGTCTGCCGATCCTCGTACAACGGCTCACGGTAAATCCCGTACGGCGGAAGCCCAAACGGATTGCTCTTCGCGTCAGCGAGCAGGTAGTCGTCGATGTACGACGTGACGCCGTCAATGCACACGCGGTAGAGCTCATGGTCTGGCCCGAGTACCCGTGCGGCGTCCAGTAGCGCGAGCGCTGGTTCGCAACTGAATCCGATGGAGCGAAATCCATCGCTACGTTCGGTCTCCATGAAGAAGCCGAAGAGTCCGTCGTCTTCTGCCGGCCTCTCACGCACCTGAAGTGCGAGACACGCGCGGGCCGCGTCGGCAACGCGGTCGAGGCTGACGCTCGGTTTGACCAACCGAGCGAGAGCTGCTGCTGCTCGAACCTCGCACGCCACGAAGAGGGTCCGGCCATCGTGCCCCGTTTCCTCAATGAATCTCCACGCGCGCTCGGCGATCACGCGGCTGCGGGCTCGCCGCACCGGGTGGCCGGCAAGTGCAGCTTCCGCGTGCTCACGAATGAAGAGGAATTGCGCATGCGCGTTGACGTCCATCAGGGCACGACGTTCGTCGCCAGTGCCGGGAATTCCATCGGTCGGCACACTGCCGCTGCCGTCAAGCGCGGTACCTGAATGGTTCTCGAACCACCAGGTGCTCATGTCGAAGCCAGGCGGCAGACTTCCCGCGGCGATGTTGTCGGGTACCTGGCCGCTCTCTGCAGCGATGTGTAGAAAGTAGTCGCGGCCCCACTCGAGTTCGCTCTCGGCAGCAGCGGCAAGAAGCTTCGGACCATGCTTGACGAGCATGCTGAGTGCGCCGAGGTGGATCACCGTTGAATCGGTCCACTTTCGGGCGTCGCCCGCGTCGAACCAACCGCCGGCAGCTGGCATCTGCAAGCCATCGGAGTCGCGGACCGCATCGTCCTCGTAGTCAGAGTCGCGCACCCCAGCCACTTCGTCGCTGGAGCGCTGCGCGTTGGTCGAAACCAGATAGCCACGAAGCAAGCGGTCGTAGGTGCGCTCCCAGATCTCGAACGGCACTGACATGCCGGACTGCGTTTCAAGCGCATAGATCCCGGGCGTCTCGAAGCTGGTCAGATTGCCCTCGTAAAACGCGCCCCATCTCGTTTGGATCCGCCGACACACGACGGTCTGAAGCTCAGTTCGGCGATCGTCGAGCGCCGCGTAGGTCGACGTGCCTGGTACAAGCTCACCGGCCAGCGGATCGAATGGCCACGGGAAGCGACGCCCGTCCCAATCAGGAGGCATCGAACCGCCGATGCGCTGGTGCCGAAACATCGAGTCGTTCAGATAGACGGTGATCTCGTCGCTGTCGAGGCCAGCCGCGGAAACGATCACTGGCTTAGGAGACGACGGCCGGAAGCCGAGCTGAGTAACCAAGAATCTCGGCTGCTGGTCCACCTAGTACACACGCCTTTCGTCGCGGACTGCGACCTTGAAGAGCGACGCTGACGTGCTTGGAGTTCTGACTCTCGCCGACCTCACCCCGCGAGAGTAGCTCCGGGCAGATGTCTTGACAAGTGTCTGCGGTTACAAGGTGGTAACGCCCCGTTCATCGGGCAGAAAGCCTTAGCTCAGGGATTTATGGAGATGGCGGTCTTGAGACCTTCGCCGCGCTCGCACAGGTCGAAGGCTGTCGTCGCCTCTGCCAACGGAACCGTCGTGGTGACCAAGTGGTCGCTATCAATCGTCGCCCGTTCAAGCCATCGCACGGCTGCCCGAAAGTACTCTGGGTTGCCGCCGAAGGCGCCGATGATCTCGAGCTGCTGGTAATGCACTCTGTTGAGGTCAACCGGCACGGTCGAGCTCGCCGGAGGCATGCCGGCGAACGCAAGGATGCGGCCTCCCGGCGCCGCTGCTCCGAACGCAAGCTCGAACGCCGACGGTGAGTTGGACGCGAGAATCACGACGTCCCATCCGCCACGCGGCGCCAGCTTGCGCACGGTCGCAACATCACCAGGTGACATCGAAACTGCGTCCGAACCGAGCACCGCGGCAGCGGCACTGACCCTCTCTTGCAGGACATCGATACCGAGGACAGGTGCGGCCCCGCGCGATCGTGCGACAGCGGTGTGCAAAGTGCCGATCGGTCCGAGCCCGACGACGAGAACCGAGTCGTCGGCATGGACTCTTGCGCGTTCTTGTCCGTTCAGCACCGTGTGCAGTGGCTCGGCCAACGCCGCTGCCCGAAGCGACAACGAGTCGGGAACAACGACGGCGCAACCGATTTCGATAGCCCTCGCAGGCACAGCAAAGCGCTCGGCCATGCCACCGGGAAAGTCGTATCCGAGGGCGACCCGGTACGGGCACCAAATCGCTCCCCCGCGCTGGCACATCTCGCAGCGCTGGCACGAGACTCCCGGGCACACGGCGACACGGGTACCCACCGGCAAGTCGGGCGCATCGGTTGCAACGATCCGCCCCGAAACCTCATGGCCCAGTACCTGCGGCCCTTTCAGCCTCGGGCTCCCGTGCCGCCAGCTTCGTACGTCGGAGCCGCAGACGCCGGCGTACGCGGAGGCCACCACGATGCCGCCGGGCGCGAGGACCGGCTCATCGACATCGGAGACCTCGAGCGAGCCCCGCTCGCGTAACACGACTGCTTGCATGGACGGCGTTCCTTCCGAAGGCTTGTAGATCGTGTTTTACGACTCTCAGGGTCTTGGTTCCGCGCCGAGTTCTGTTAGCAGGTCTCGCGTCTGTGTGTACAACGCGAGGTAGGTGGCAAAAAGGCGCTGGTAGGTCTTAGACACCTGCGCGTCGGGGCGAACGACACGGCAAACGGGCACCCGCGCAGCGATGTCGGCGAGCCCGTCCAACGGTCCCGCGCCAATGGCCGCCAGGAACGCTGCGCCCGACGCCGAGCCGTACGGTGGTGCGACGACCTCTTGTGAAAGACCCGTCACGTTGCTGACGATCTGCAGCCACAGCGCGGTAGCAGTGCCACCGCCGGTGGCGCGCAGGCTTTCGACGTCCGCTTCCATCCGAGCCATCTCGTCGAGAATATGACGCACCCCGAACGCGGTGCCCTCGAGCAGCGCACGGTAATGGTCACCCCGAGTGTGGTCGAGGCGGAGCCCAAGTACGACGCCCGCGGCACCTGGGTCGTAGAAGGGAGTTCGCTCGCCCGCGAAGTAGGGCAACAGCAAGAGGCCGCGCGCGCCCGCTGGTGAGCTTTCTGCTTCAGCCGCGAGCTGCAGGAACGCGGACGACGAATCGCCGGCCTGCAGCAGCTCGCGTGCGAACTGCTCGAGGAACCATTTCGCTAATGCGCCACCCGTCGACATGCCGGCCACGAGACAGTCTTGGCCAGCTACTGCACCGGGCGTTCGCCAGACGCCACCGGTCGCCGTCGAACGTCCAGTGAAGACGGTGGCACCAAGAGTGCTGCCGTAGTTGAGCACCGCCTGGCTTGCCTCGCTCGTGCCCGTGCCGTAAGCCGAGGTCATCCCGTCGCTTGAGCCGATCACGACCGGAATCCCTCGCGGCAGCCCGGTCTGCTCCGCGGCAGGCGCCGTCACATGCCCCACGACATCGGTGCTCCAGAACAACTCGGGGAGCTTCTTCACGACGTCCGCAGTGTCGTACGAAGCGTCCCACCCGCCGTCCCTGAAGTAGGGAGCCCAGTAGGCAGCCTGATGTCGATCGAGACCGAGAACACCTGTCAGGCGCAACCCAACGAAGCCGTTCGTCGACGCGAACGCTCGGGTGCGTTCATAGACGTCGGGTTCGTTGGCCACGATCCAGTCGATCTTCGGACCGACGGTCTGGCTGGTCAACGGCATGCCGAATCGCGCCTGCACCACATCGCGCCCGATGCCGTCCTGGAGGGCCGCGACCTCCCGAGTCGACCGCGTGTCGACGCCGTAAAGGATCGCCGGCCGCAGCGGCCGGCCCGCTTCATCGACTGGCACGACGCACGGACCACATGCACTCAAGCCCACGGCGACGATTCGAACATCCTTCGGCAGAGCCGCCAGCACTAGCCTCGTCACCGCGACGACGCCGCCCCACCAGATGGACTCAGCGTCGTGTTCGAACTGCTGGGGCACAGGATTGCTGACGTCGTGCCCGACATGAGCCTCACCCACAACGGAGCCGTCTATCAACACGACACCCTTGGTAGATCTGGTGCCGATGTCGATCCCGAGAAAGGCGTCTGTCACCGCCTCAGGCGCCCGTTTCACCTGTCGTGACCGCTCCCTGCGGCGGTTCACCCGCTGCGATCCACCACGGCACGGCGTCGCGGTCGACACGCTCGACGTAGCTCGCAAGTCGGGTACGGCCGATCGTCTCCAGTTCGGTCTCGGGGTCGTCGGCGGAAATCGCCGGACTCCAACTCGCTCGCCCCGCCAAGAATCCCGATGCGCCACCACGACACACGGCGCTAACGACGTCGGCGAAGTTGTCTGCTGCGATGCCGTTCGACAGCGCCACCCATGGCGTACCGACCTCACGAGACAGATCAGCGCTCATGCTCTGCACGTCCTCCAACGGCCGGGTCCCGATGCTCGGTACCTGAGTCTTGTACAGATCAGGCATGGCCTGACCGTATTCGGCGCCGGCGGCGAGCAGCGAGTCGTCAAATCGTGGGTCAGTGACGGGGAGCTGAACGACTCCTTCGAGCAGGGAGAGTACGCCGAGTTGCGCGCAGCGCTCGACGAACTCCGCTGACTCGTCGACCCGCTTCGCCTTCGGCTGGTCTGGGTGCCAGAAGCTGAAGAACTTCAGAGCGTGGACGTCGTCAAACTGCGCCGCGGCTTCAATCGCGTCGTGGTCCAATGTGGTGCTCGCAAGCGGACCGAAACGGGGCTCGTCAAAGAGATCGACGGCCACGATCCGGCCGGTGTCTGGTGCTGCTCCGCGCAACTCGTCGAGCGCCTCACGCCCGTACATGAGGTCGATCAACATGGCGGTGCAGGTCGTTCCGAGGTGGCGGGCGACGATGACCTTGAAGTCGGACACCGCCGCGTCGTCTGTCGACTTGCCAGCTTTGTTCAGCAACCCGCGCAAGGATTCGCGACCATCGTTGGCAACCATGGCGAATCCACCGCCAGACCTCGTCAAGGCCTGAAATGCGCTTGCTCTCTTCGCGGTGTCAATCACCATCTACCTTTCGTCGATCCGCACTCTGGTGGTGACGGACAACCTAACCTCGCGGAGCTCACTTGTACAGACATCTACACAGATGTAGGCTGCGTTACAGCCCGCGGACATCACATTCGGAGCGACGGTGAGGAACACGACGACTCGCACGACCATCGCTGAACTGGACGCTGCGCTCGGAACGCCGGCCTTCGATGCCGAGCCGCTCAATGTCCTGCGGCAGCTACGCGAACAAGACCCTGTGCATTGGAGCGAGGCGATCGGCGGCTGGCTCGTTACGGCCTACAACGACGTCCTTACGACCTTCCGCAAGGTCGACCCTTTCTCCAACGAGGGCCGCCTCGCGAAGGCAGCCGCTTATCTGCCGCCCGATCGTCGCGCACAGCTCGTGCCGTTCGAAGACCACTACAACGTCAAGGGCATCCTGCACTCCGACCCACCCGACCACACTCGACTGCGCGCGCTCGTCCTGACCGCGTTCAATCCAACCGTCGTTGCTGCCATGCGACCCCGGATCCAGAGCATCGTTGACGCGTTGTTCGACGAGGCCGAAATCAACGGCGGCATGGAGGTCATCGTCGATCTCGCTTGGGCGCTACCAGCAACAGTCCTCGCCGAGTTGCTCGGTGCACCACCGGAGGTACGCCCACACTTTCGGCGTTGGGCAGACGACATTCTTGCCTTCCAGGGCGTGAACCGGCCCACGGAAGTGACGCTACTCGCCACCCAGCGAACACTAATCGAAGCGAAGGCCTACTTCCTGCAGATGATCGAACAGCGCAGGCGCGAACCGACCGAAGACCTGCTCAGCCATCTCGTGAACGCAGAGGTTGAGGGCGGACGACTCAGCGAAGCCGAGTTGTTGAGCACGTGCATCACGCTGCTGGGTGCAGGTCAGGAAACGACTACCGCGCTGGTAGGTAACGGGATCTACCTCATGCTTACCCACCCCGAGGCATACGCGATGCTGCGCGAAGACCACTCACTGGTCAAAACTGCCGTCGAAGAGTTCATCCGGTTCGAGAGTCCGATTCCGCGACAGCCACGATTGGTCAAAAGTGACACTGAGCTCGGCGGCAAGCTACTCAAGGCTGGCGACATAGCCTTTCAGATGCTCAACATCGCCAACCGCGACCCAGAGGTTTTTGCGCATCCCGATGTGTTCGATATCGAACGGCAGCCAAATCGGCACATCGGATTCGGATTGGGTCCCCACTTCTGTGTGGGCGCGCCGCTCTCCAGACTCGAGGGAGACATCGTCTTCACAACGATTCTCGAGCGGTTTCCCAAGGTGAGGCTCGTCGATGCGACGCCCCACTGGAACCTGAGCAAGCGGAACTCACGCGTGCTCCAAACACTTGCCATCACACTGTGACACTCGGTCGGTAGGACCGTGGCGCCAAGGCGTATCGGCCACGGCGAATTTGCGTACAACTTGGATTCGAGCTGGTCAGCAGGCGCCTTGGGCGCGGGCGGCTCCGACGGTTGGGCCCGTCACGGCATTGCCGTCACGTCGGCTGGCGAGGTCGTGACGTTCGACGCGAAATTCTCTCTCGTCCATATGTTTAGCCTTCGGGCCGGCTGCAGCGCAGCTTTCCGGTTGATCTCCAAGAGGGACACGGGCTGACAGTGGTCCGCCAAGCCAGCCAAGACTTCCTGTGGATTGCCGACAACGGTTCAAAGACTCGACGGACACCGGACGGCGTGTACGCGCGGGATGCCGTTCCCTCGCGCGCTGCGGTGGCGATGTATTCGTTGGACGGCGATGAGGTGCTACGCCTGCCGAAGCCAGATCTCGAGATCTACACGACCGAGCGGTATAGCCCAACTCAGGTAGCGGTCGACGAGGAACGGTTCGGCGGATCCGGAGACATCTGGGTGACCGACGGATACGGGCAGATGGTAGTTCATTGCTTCGACAGAAACGGCGCGTATCGCTTCACGATCGACGGAGCGGCCGGAGCTGGGACATTCTCCGAGCCCCACTCGGTGTTCATCGATCGGCGGGCCGGCTCACCCGAACTCTACGTTGCGGACCGAGGAAACAGACGTATCCAGGCGTTCGCTCCCGAATAGCCGTGTTGGGAGCAAACAATGAGTTGATCACTTACATCGGGTGCTACGACCCGTCCGCTCGATCTCGCCCGGGCTGGCCTAATACGGTGATCGACGGGCGGATAGAGCCGCCCGTTGTAGCAGCCGGGGTTTTCAACACACCGCACGGGATCGCAGCCGATACCCAAGGGAATCTCTACGTTACTGAGTGGCTGATCGGCGGCCGCTTGGCGAAGTTAACGCGTCACAAGTGACCTCGTTTCTTACACACCCGATGGAGCTCAATGGACGTCATCGCTGCTCTAAGTCTCACCCGCCTCGTTCCGGTTGTAGTGCTCGACGACACGGCGCACGCCGACGGCCTGGCCGCCGCACTGATCGCCGGGGGTCTTGCCATTGCTGAGGTAACACTTCGAACCGACGCCGCGCTGGAGTCGATCCGGGTGATGGCCGCGCGCGGTGACATCGTCGTCGGCGCCGGCACCGTGTTGACGACCGCACAGGTCGACGACGTCGTGGCGGCTGGCGCGAGCTTCGTCGTCTCTCCAGGGCTTTCGCGCCCCGTCGTCGAGCGATGTCTCGAACACGGCGTCTTGGCATTCCCCGGCGCCGTGACGGCGACCGAGATCCAGGCCGCGCTCGAACTCGGCGTGACGACGGTGAAGTTCTTCCCGGCCAGCACGAGCGGGGGCGTCGCCGCGATCGCAGCCCTCGCCGCGCCTTTCGGCGGTGTCGGGTTCGTGCCGACTGGCGGTGTGACGCCCGAGAATCTCGCGGGGTACTTGGCGGTGCCTGCCGTTGTCGCGGTCGGCGGGTCATGGATGGTGCCGCGCGGTCGAGTCAATGCCGGAGACTTCGCCGGAATTACGGAGTTGACGGCCGCAGCTGTCGCACTTGAGAAGGGCCTCGACCGTGGCTGACCTCAGCCTTCGCCCGACGTCCGACTGCCGCTTCGACGTTGTCTCTCTCGGCGAAGTGATGCTTCGCCTCGACCCAGGCGAAGGCCGCATCCGTACCGCTCGATCGTTTCGCGCGTGGGAAGGCGGCGGCGAGTACAACGTCGCGCGCGGGCTGCGGCGAGCGTTCGGCCTGCGCGCGGCGATCGTCACCGCGCTCGCGGACAACGAGGTCGGTCGCCTGATCGAAGACTTCATCCTCACCGGGGGCGTCGACACGTCGCTGATCCAGTGGGCGCCGTTCGACGGCACCGGGCGAACGATGCGTAACGGCTTGAATTTCACCGAGCGCGGCTTCGGCGTCCGCGGGGCAGTTGGAGTCTCTGACCGCGGCAACACGGCCGCCTCGCAGCTCGGCCCGGACGACGTCGACTGGGACCAGCTGTTCGGCGAGCAGGGAGCGCGCTGGCTGCACACCGGCGGAATCTTCGCCGCCCTCAGCGAGACGGCCTCTGAAACCGTCATGGCAGCAGTCGCCTCGGCGAAGCGATACGGCACCGTTGTGTCGTACGACCTCAACTACCGACCCAGCTTGTGGCAGGCCATCGGAGGCAAGGCCAAAGCGCAAGAGGTGAACCGCGAGATCGCTCGGCACGTCGATGTGATGATCGGCAACGAGGAGGACTTCACTGCAAGCTTGGGCTTCGAGGTGGACGGCGTGGATGAGCACCTCACGGCGCTGCACGTCGACAACTTCGCCGCGATGATTCGCAACGCCGCAGCTGCGTACCCGAACTTCAAAGTGATCGCCACCACGATGCGGACTGTGCACTCAGCAAGCGTCAATGATTGGGGTGCGATTGCTTGGTCGGCCGATACCGGTGCGGTGCAGGCGACGCACCGCACCGGCCTGGAGATCCTTGATCGCGTTGGCGGCGGCGACTCCTTCGCATCAGGGCTGATCTACGGTCTGCTGCAGGGCGAATCACTGCAGACCGCTGTCGAGTACGGCGCCGCACATGGCGCATTGGCGATGACCACGCCGGGCGATACGACGATGGCCAGCAAAGCGGAGGTACTCAAGCTCGCAGGCGGCGGTAGTGCGCGTGTAGAACGGTGAAGCTTCCAGCGCGCAAGCGCCATCCACGGGTCGGCTACGTTGCGTATAGCCAGGTATCTCGCTCGAGGTGCGACGGGTCGTGGACCCGGAACCGTCCGTCGACCTTCCCTTGCGGCCGCTGGGTCTTAAAGCGATAGCTCAGTAGTCAGCGACCATGTAGGTATGGTGCGTGTCGCCCCTCGGACACTGTGGCGCACGGTGAGTTTCCCGTCTTTGACGACGGGGTCTTTGCGGACGCGGAACTGTTCGCTGATTCGGATGCCTTGCCGGGTTGGGATGGCGCGCGGCCGGGACGCTGCGACCTTGGGACAGGCAACGCGCCACTACCCGGTTCGTACTTCTCCCAGGCAGCGCCAGCGCCTGGCGCCGCGACGCTACCCCAACGTGAGCCGGCGTATCTGCGCACTCGGTTCCCTCGACTGTCACAACCGGTGGGGGTTGCTCGTCTACAGCACGAAAACGTCGAGGGAGGTTCGAATGAAAGTGTTTATCGCGGGTGGCAGTGGTGCAATCGGGTGGCGGCTCGTGGCACAGGTGGCCGCGGACGGCCACGATGTCACGGCAATGACTCGCGAAGAAGGCAAAGCTTCATTCCTGCGCGCTATGGGCGCGCGGGCAGTGATCGCAGACGCTCTTGATCGTGAATCAGTGATGGACGCAGTCGCCGCAGCAAGGCCGGAGGTAGTGATTCATCAGCTCACGAGTCTGAAGGGAGTGAAGAGTTTCAAGCAGTTCGATCGGGAGTTCGCGCTCACGAATCGGCTGCGTACCGAAGGCACGGATCACCTACTCGCCGCTGCGCTGGCGGTGGGAACCAGGCGGATTGTTGCGCAGAGCTACGGCAACTGGAACTACGCCCGCACCGGAAATGAGCCAAAAACCGAAGAGGACTCGTTTGATCCGAACCCGCCGGCCAATCAGGTGGAGTCGTTGGCCGCGATCCGCTATCTCGAGCGCGCGGTACTTGAGGCGCCCGGAATCGAGGGGGTGGCACTCCGGTACGGCAACTTCTATGGACCAGGGACCGGGTTAGACCTCAATGGCGGCATCGTCGCCGAGATTCGCAAGCGTCGGATTCCGATCGTCGGTGGCGGGCAGGGGGTATGGGCGTTCGTTCATGTTGACGATGCAGCCAGCGCGACCGTCGCGGCGATGGGGCACGTCCTCAAGGGCGTCTACAACATCGTGGACGACGAGCCGGCGCCCGTTTGCGCGTGGCTCCCCGAACTGGCTTCGATTGTCGGTGCCAAGCCGCCTCGCCACATCCCGATCTGGCTGGGGCGCCTCGCCGCGGGCGAGGTCGGTGTGTCAATGATGACCCAGATCCGCGGGACCTCCAACCTCAAAGCTAGGCGGGAACTTGGTTGGACACCACGTTATGCCACCTATCGGGAGGGGTTCCGGAACGGCTTGGGCGGCGTTGCGGCACCCGGCTTCGGCGCGCTTCCCGCTCGCGCGTGAGACCCAAGGACCGAACGGCCAGGCCGAGGGCCTGCCGGCGGCTCTACTTGTGCGGTCGCCTGAGCTGGGTCAAGTTCAAGTGCTCGCCGGAGCAGCGATCTCTGTGCTCGTCCGCCGCTGAGCATTCGAGGGAGACATGATGAGGGACGATCTTGAGCAGGCCTATCGCACGCTGCGTCCATACGCGTGCGCTATCGCCTATCGAATGTTGGGCACTGTCAGCGAGGCGGAGGATGTCGTCCAGGACGTATTCCTACGTCTCGGGCAGGCCGCTGACGACGAGATCCGCTCCCCCCGCGCCTACATCGCGACTGTCACAACCCGGTTGGCGATCGACGTGCTCCGATCATCGCGCTGGCGACGGGAACAATACGTCGGACCGTGGTTGCCAGAACCGCTACTCGACGACCAGCCCTTCGACAGCGCCGCGATGGCAGAGACAGCGGACTCACTAAGCATGGCGTTCCTCGTCATCCTCGAGTCGCTTAGTCCTGTCGAGCGAGCAGCATTCCTGCTGCACGACGTGTTCGGGTACGAGTACCCGCAGATCGCGACGATTCTCGATAAGTCCGAGGCCAACTGTCGCCAGATCGTCAGCCGCTCCCGTCATCGAGTACATAACGCGCAACCCCGGTTTGATGCCTCGCGTGAACAACGCGAGCGTCTCGCCGAGCGGTTCTTCGACGCTTGCCAGGGACGCGACATGAACAGCTTGGTCGAGATGCTCGCCCACGACGCGGTCTTTTACGGTGACGGCGGCACGAAAGGCAATGGTGTCAACCGGCCGATCCACGGCCGCGACAGCATCGCCAAATTGCTTCTCGCCTGGTTCCGTCAAGGACAACGCCTCGGCGTCCGCGCCGAACCTGTCTGGATCAACCACCAACCCGGAGCGGTATACCGCGACCCACAACAACGTGTCATCAACATCATCAGCCTCGATATCCTCGACGACACGATCCAAACTGTGCGGTCGATCATCAACCCCGACAAACTTTCCCACCTCGGACCACTGTCACCGTTAGGGCGCCGAGCGACGCACGAAGCCGAGTGGACGTGAGGGAAGCAACACGCCCCGCGGCTGACCGGCCGCGAATGGATCGTGGCCGCAGCCCACAACGTCATGCGTACCCCGCGGCATCGCTCCCTCAGCCCTGTAGCAGCACCGCGGATACCTCCGACACGGTCTGCCGCACCGAACTCTCCTGCGCGCAACCTGCCAGTGCTTCCGCAGGAATAACCTTCATGCGCACAAGGCTCGGGCCGCAATGAACGGGACGAGCACCCTTCGGCGGGTCTTGGTCGTGTCTGGCAGCGCCCGGGCCGCATCGACGAACACAGCGTTCTGTCGGACCGCGGCAACATGCGCACCGGAGGGTGTTGTGGTCGACAACTATCTGAGCATCGCGCTGCTGCCCCACTTCAACCCTGACCATGACCACGACCCACTGCCCTTCGAGGTGACCGCATTGCGTGCCGCCATAGCTACGGCCGCCGCGGTGCTGTTCTGCACACCCGAGTACGCAGGGACACTTCCCGGCTCGTTCAAGAACCTGTTGGATTGGCTCGTGGGCGGCACCGAGATCAGCGGCAAACGAGTCGCCTGGTGCGGCGTCGCAGCAGATCCAGGCAGAGGCCACGGAGCGCATACGACTTTGGACACCGTGTTGCGATACGTGCAAGCGACTACCGTCCTCGAGGCGTGCCAGCACGTACCAGTGACCCGCGACGCGATCGGCAGAGATGGTCGCATCACAGACCCTCGGATCCGCGAACGAATCACGCGAATCCTGGAACTCCTCCTCAACGCGCACTGACCCGCGGACCGGCGACTTCGTGGATGGCTAGCGGCCGCATCGACATATCGGACTGAACCTCGTTGCATTGCGTGTCAGCAACGCTTGAACTTGGTTCGCCGAACCACGACGACTGTCGCGCAACATTCGCAGAGACGAGAAGACATGCAAACACTCCTCGAGCAGACGATGCCTGTCTACGATTTCCGCGAGCGGCACAGCCGCCGGATTGACGCCTCGCCCGCGCAAGTCTGGCAGGCATTGACCGAGATCACTGAGGATCAACTCACCCTCACGCGTGCGCTCTCCGCGATCCGCCGCGGGGGCACGCACCCGGACAGGTCTAAGAAGCTCTTACGCACCGAAGGGTCGCTGCGGATTCTGATGACCGCCGCTCCTACCTACGCTCTATGCGGTCTCATTGCACGCCCATGGCAGCCTCGACCAGAGCATTGCACCCCCCGACCCTAGATGAGTTCATGCGGTTCGACGAGCCCGAGTGGACCAAGTGCCTCACAGACTTCCACGTCCAACCGCGAACCGACGGAGTCCAACTCACAACGGAAACCCGAGGTTATTCGACCAACCGCGCGGCGCGACGCCGGTTCGCGATCTACTGGGCCCTCATCCGCCCAGCCAGCGGCCTGATTCGCCGCGACATGCTCGCCGCCGTCGCCCGACACGCAGCCCGGACCTAGGACGACCGACGCCGCCTCCAGTCTTAGTGGGCGGCCCCGCCCGAAGTGAAGCACCGTGTTGCACGCCGCACATGGTGGGCCATGACCGGCGCTGCCGTCTCGCTAATCGTCGACTGAGCCGCACCGGGCTTAGTGGAGGTGAACGAACGAAGACCTGCGTCCCTGAACGCTGTCGTCTCGCGCGCGATTGCGCGCGGCCGACGCCCGGCTAGGTGCAACTGCACGTCCACGGACACGCGCAGCAGGTCTAGGTGGCGTCCGCGGCGTGCCGCCGCAGGCGCACTCGTTGCTGCGAGATAAGCACGGCCGGCCGAACGCCGATGGTACGAGCACTCGCCTCGCAGATCCGAACTCCCCGTAGCCGAGGAGGTCGGCGGCATTAGCTGCTATATCGGCGCAACTGCTCGCGACACCGACTCGAGGCGGTCGGAGCCCTTGAGTGGGCGACGCTGGACGACAGGTCGTCGTCCGCAACACGTTCGATCGACAATCCCTGGCTCGGACGAACAGCGGCCGGACAGCGCACCCGCTCCGATCTCGGACGTGCGCGATCTGAGCATTGAACGCCGGTCGCACTGTCACAGGCAGCGCTTCTATCTCGTCTTACTAGGAGATGATGCGACAGAAGGAGCAGTCATGAAGGTCTTCGTGGCCGGCGCCACAGGCGTTCTCGCAAGGGCCATCATCCCGCTGCTCGTGGCGCAAGGCCACGAAGTGGTCGGGATGACCAGGAGCCCGTCGAAGCAGGACCTGGTGCGGAGCCTTGGAGCGCGCCCTGTCGTGGCCGACGCTCTGGACCCTGACGCGGTTGCCCAGGCGGTCGCCTCCACCGAGCCCGAGGTCATCGTGCATGAGCTGACGGCGCTGACGGGGAAGTTGTCGATGAGGGACATGCGCCACCCCGAGCGCTCCCCGATGGCGATCATGACCCGCCGATTGCGCACCGAAGGGACAGACCACCTGTTGGCCGCCGGTCGCGCCGTCGGGGCCCGACGCTTCGTGGCGCAGAGCTTTGCCGCTTTCCGATTCGCCCACACCGGCGAGCCGGTGCAGACCGAGGCCGATCCCGTCGATCTCAACCCGCCGGCCGCCATGCGGATCCCAATCCTGGGCGTTTTGAATATGGAGCGAGCGGTGACGACGATCGAGTGGGGCGATGGCCTCGTGCTGCGCTATGGCGGCCTCTACGGTCCGGGAACCTCACTGAGCCTCGCTCCGGATGCACAGATGGCTGCCTCGGTCCGCAAACGTCAGTTCCCCATCATGGGCGACGGCGGGGGTGTCTGGTCCCATGTCCACATCGACGACGCCGCGGCCGCGACGGTCACCGCGGTCAACCACGGCCAGCCAGGTATCTACAACATTGTCGACGACGAGCCTGCGCCGATTCGTGACTGGCTACCGGTGCTCGCGAGCGCGCTGGACGCCAAGCCACCGAGACGTATCCCACGGTGGCTGGGGCGGCTGGCAGCGGGTGAGACGGCAACACTCATGATGACCGAGGTGGTAGGGGCGTCGAACGAGAAGGCCAAGCGCGAGCTCGGCTGGCAGCTCAGGTATCCGAGCTGGCGGCAGGGCTTCGCGCAGGGTCTCGGCTAGGCGATGACCGAGCAGAAGTTTCACTGGCACAAACATCCGAGCCGCGAGATCCGCCAGCAGCTGTGCGGGCAATACGTGGCGCCGAGTTAGTTGTCGTGGCAGGCGATTGCTCGCCGGTGGGGTGAGCCTGAACCCAGGCCGCATATGCGTCGTAGTCGATGGCCGGCGAGCTGCCCAATCCCTGCAGTCGTTTTAGTAGAGCCAGTGTGAGTGACACCAGGGCCGTGTTCGCTTCTCCCACGACGACGGCGTCAGCATCTGCGTCGTGCGGCACCTCGAAGCAGGCACTACCGAGCACACACCCAATGTCGAGCCGACCCTCTGTCGGTACGTCATTAAGCGCCTTGCGAAACGGGTCACCGAACGTGGGTGACCAACCGGTCGCTCCGGCTAGAAACATTCCGAGGATCGATGGGAGCGAGCGAGCTTCCATGGTCCCTCTGGCCCAACCAAACGAGGCCGACAGGGACAGCTCGGCGCTCAACTCCGATGTAGGTATGGTGCGTGTCCCCCCTTGGACACCATTAGTTTGCACGCCGACTTCTCCGACCGAGCCCTCGCCGATGCTGTGGCCCGATCATTTCTATGTTGGCATCACACCGTTCGATGCGACTCGCCCCACGACCCCGCAGCTGAGGTTTGGTCCTTCAACCAAACCTCAGGTCTGCCGAGTTGCCTTCCGATGCCGTTTGTGTGGACTTCACGGCCGAGATACATCACCACCTCTGGCGCCGCCTCGATCGAGCGGCCCACTGGCGATGGTTGATTCTCCCGCTATGGCTCGGACTAGTCGCGATGTTGCCGATTCAACGAAACGGAGACGGAGACTGGGACTTCTTCCGCCGCGGCGCGGGTGCGCTGCTCGGAAGTCCCATCCTCGGGAGCCCGGGCGGAGTACACCTCTACGCATCGCGACCTGACATCCAAATCGGTCCACCGGCGCTCGTCGCGGCGGTTCCATTTCGGTTGCTGCCCCGACCATGGGACGTCGACGCCGCTCGCGTCGTTATGTGCCTCGTCCTGCTTGTCGTCATTGCGATGACCGAGTCCATCTGTTCGACCCTTGACGTGCCTGAACGCGTCATCGCCCGAGTGGCGCTGCTTGGTGGCGCTCTCGCAGTTCCCGCGTGGGTGACCGTCGCGGTCACCGAGACCCACCTCGACGACGTCATGGTTGTGGGCTTCACGACCGCTGCCTTGCTCTTTACGGCCCGAAAGAAGCCAATGTGGGCGGCGGCCGCGGTAGGGCTCGCCGTCGCAAGCAAGCCGTGGGCCATTGTTGTCATAGCTCTGCTTTTACAGCCGGGGCTGCGTCATACGCTTCGCGCGTGTGCCGTAGGGGTAGGTGTCGCCGTTGCGTGGTGGCTGCCGTTCCTGAGCGATCCAAGAACTGTGACTGCACTTTGGCACTTCCGGTTGGATGTCAGTGCGAACAGCGGCTTGGCCCTTCTTGGCGTTGGCCCTGGCCCGATGCCCGGATGGGCTCGGCCGGCACAGTTCATCACCGGCGTACTGCTCGGGGTTCTGGCCACCAAGAGAGGTCACTGGATCGGCGTCCCGCTGGTTGGTTTCGCCGTCCGCGTCGCACTCGATCCCTCGACGTTTGCCTATTACGAAGCCTCACCAATCATCGGCGCGCTGATCTGGGACATGTCACGCAGTCGAGGCGGCGTTCCGTGGGCCACCGGCATTGCGGTAGCCGGCTTCGCGATCAGTTCCGGCGCCGGCAACGATCTACTGGGCGCTGCCGTACGCGCGCTCACCTGCGTGGCGCTCGTGGTATCTGTACTCGTACGGCGCCGGCCTCCGGCCACATCGCAGCCGGCCAATCAGCTTGTTATCGATAGCGATCTCGTAATCGCCTAGAAGCAGGACCGCCACCAGGCGCGCATAAGGTTTCGTCAGAACGAGCTAGTAGGGCGCCGAACCGCGCTAGTGCCGCCTAGGTAAGTAGCGTGGCTTCCTCAGATTGTGGTGCACCGTCTGCGGCTGCGTCTCCATTTGAGGAGCGGGTTTAGCTGCCCAAGCTTTCCCAGTCTGGTGAACGCGCCCGGTCTTAAGGATCAACCCGGGGCCACTGCTGGCCCACGGTTTCAACCGCCAACTCGACCCAGTGCGAAATGGTGACGACGGTCCTCGGACACGTAGCTGAATCCCCATAACACCGAGCCCACTCCACAGCCAGCGAGCACCAGCTTCAGCCGGGCGGCGTAGTCACCTAAGCAGCGCGTCGGCCTGGCCGACCGTTATCCGCATTTGCTCCTCGATGGGCATATCCAGGTACTCCTGCATGGCCTCGGCCGACAGGAAGCCCGCGACAATCGTCATGAGCGTGCCGCCCCCGGCCCGGTCGGCGAGCGTCAGCCGCATGGTCGACAGCGGCATGTCGGGGTTGGGCTCCAGGTTGTCGTCGAGGAAGCCGTCTTCCCACTCCATGCTGCGCGGTGCGTCGACGGCGGTGATCCGCCAGTAGGCGTGGATCTTCTGACCGTCCGGTGTCGTCACATGTGCCCGCACCATGCCGCCGACCGACAAATCGTGGTCAGTGATGGTCAGGGGAAAACCCGGCGGGTTCCACCACTGCTCGAGCTGGCGTGGGTCGGCGTAGAGCTGCCACGCGCGATCGACGGGCGCATCGAACTCGGCGATCAACGTGACGGTCTTCGCGGCCGCGTCATTGCTCACGTTCGTCAGGGGCATGTTGTTCTCCTCAGAGGTCGTCAGTAGCGAGCAGGCGGTCCATGCGGGTGACCCGGTCACGCCAGGCCAGTTCGAGTTGGTCCAGGGCGTCGTGGGCAGTACGTAGTGCGGCGGGGTTGCCCGCGACCAGGTGTTCCCGGCCCCTGCGTTGCTTGGTAACTAGTCCCGCCCTTTCCAAGACGGCCACGTGCTTCTGCACCGCCGCGAAGCTCATCGGGTAGCCCCGCGCGAGGGTCGAGACCGAAAACGAACGGTCGAGAGTCCGCCGCACGATGTCGCGCCGAGTGGCGTCAGCCAGCGCGTGGAACACGAGGCCGACGTCCCCCTGACCTACAACCATATGGTTGTGTATACGCGAAGATCCGCGCCGGTGCAAGGGACAGGGCCGCGAGAGAACGGGACCGCCGTGGGGCCGACGGGGCAGGCGGCGATCGTCGCTATTCGCTCTCGCTCGGTTTGTCGGTCTACGGCGTCCTCGCTCGTCGACATGGTGACTGGCCCAGTGCACTGAAGCGCCCTGGTGGGCCAGCGCGATGAGTCCGTTTGGGGCGAGGAGGCACGGTGATACCGCACGCGAGCTACCAGCTCTTCCGGGCCGGGCGGCAGCTGACGCCGTTCGAGCAGCGGGAGGCCGACGCCCAGATCGGTCGCTGTTCTAAGTGGCTGTCTGACACACTCACTCGGCTGCGCACCCCCGGCTTTTCGCTCACCGCGGGCGAGGTCGAGCGGATCAACTCCCTCGGTCGCCGATGAGTTTGACCGGCCGGCGCCGTCCTATGTTGCGAGCGCAGGTACGTGACCTGGGCTTGCCACGCAACGGGATGGAGCGTCATGTTCGAAAACACTGCCGCCTACAGCGGATTCTCGGTCGATGACATCGCCAAGGCGAAGGAGTTCTATGGGACGACCCTGGGCCTTCGGGTCACCGAAGATCACGGACTGCTCGCCCTGCACATCTCAGGCAACAAGCGGGGGACGCTGATCTACCCGAAGGCCAACCACGCGCCGGCCACGTTCACGATCCTCAACTTCCCTGTCGACGATATCGACGCCGCCGTCGACGAACTCGCCCAGCGGGGCGTTGAGTTCGAACGCTACGACGGCGACCTCAAAGCCGACAGCAAGGGCATCCTGCGAGGCATTGCGGCCAACATGGGTCCCGATATTGCCTGGTTCAAGGATCCGGCAGGAAACATCCTGTCCGTGCTGCAGGAAGCCTGATTTGCGGTGGCTGCAGAGTTGCAGTGACTGCAAGGAAGTGTCATGGTGTCGGTGTGGAAGAGGACCGACGCGCCCGGAAGAAGCGTGAGACTCGCGATGCGCTGCGGCTCGCGGCGCTTCGGCTGGTCGATGCGCATGGCCTGGAGCACGTGACAGTGGAGATGGTTGCGGAGGCCGCTGATGTATCGCCGCGAACATTCTTCAACTACTTCCCGACCAAGGAAGATGCGCTGCTCGGGCCGGGCTCCGATATCCGCGACGATATCGAGCAGTTCTGGTCGCAGCGGCCGGACGGCGAATCGCCGCTGATGACCCTGCGTGCCCTGCTGATCGAACGGGCAGAGGTGCTTTCGGCCCGCAGCGACGAGATGGATCTGCGGATGCGGGTGCTAGCCGCGAACCCGGTGCTGTACGTGCGGTTCCACGCGAGTTTCCTCGAAATGGAACGGGTCATTCGTGGAGCGGTCGCCCGAGGTTGCGGGATGGACGCGGACCGCGACCTTTATCCGGCGTTGTTAGCCGTCGCTGGCAGCGCGGCAATGCGGGTCTCGATCGACCTATGGCGCGGCGGGGATCTCCGGCAGCTGGCCGAGATCGTCAACGAGGTCTTCGACATGTATGCCGCCGGACTCGAAGCACCGCTGGCCCGTGCGCCTCGACGGCAGCGGAGCCGCGTCCTGACTGTCAGCCGAGCCTGAGCTCGTCCCCGTCCGTGCTTCGCCCAATCCGCGATTTGGAGATCCCGTGCTCTTGAGATTGCCGACCTTGCCCTCTAGTGGCGGTGCCCGGTGAAAACCCTCGGTGGATGGTGCGTGCGCCACCGCCGAATCGTGCTCGGCCTATGGCTCGCCGCGCTCGTCCTGAGCGTGGTAGCGAGCAGGGCTGCGGGCACTGCATTCTCGACGAAGTTCACCTTGCCCCACACAGAGTCGTCGACTGCAATTTCCCTGTTGCAGAAGGATTTCCCCGCAGCGTCTGGTAGCTCCGACCAGATCGTGTTCGCGGCCACGTCGGGAACGGTCCGCGACCCGGCGGTGGAGCAGCGAGCGAGCGCCGCCCTGGCCAAGATCGCCACACTTGACCATGTGCGGTCCGTTGTGAGCCCCTACACAGGGTCCGACGCCAAGCAGATCAGCGCCGACGGCACGGTCGCATACGCGACCGTGAACTTCGCCGGGCAGATCGGCCAGAACCCGGTCGACGCAATCAAGTCCGTAATCTCTACGGCCAAAGCCGCCGGTAACAATCAGCTCCAGGTGTCGCTGGGTGGGCAAGACATCGAGCAGGTGCAGCAGAGCGGCAGCGGTCCGAGCACCGGCATCGGCATCGTCTTGGCGCTGATCGTGCTCGGCCTGGCGTTCGGCGCCTTGTTCGCCGCCTTCTTGCCGATCTTCACCGCCCTCATCGCGATCGCGATCGGCTTCTCGCTGACAGGTTTGTTGAGCCACGTCTTCTCGGTCGCGCAGTTCGCGACCATCCTGGGAATTCTGATCGGCCTCGGCGTTGGGGTCGACTACTCGCTGTTCATCGTCACACGGCACCGCAACGCGATCAAAGCCGGCCAGTCTGTCGAGGACGCCGCATCGCTGGCGGTCAACACTGCGGGCCGGGCGGTCTTCTTCGCCGGGCTGACGGTCTGCATTGCACTACTCGGGCAGTTCGCGTTGGGGTTGTCTTTCCTTTACGGAGTCGCCATTTCGGCGACTGTGACGGTGCTGCTGACCATGCTGGCCTCATTGACCTTGTTACCCGCGATGCTCGGGTTCGTTGGTATGCGTGCGCTCAGCCGCAAGGAGCGGCGCATCCTGCGTGAGCAGGGCCCGCATGACGAAGTGCTGGGCACCGCCTGGTTCCGCTGGGCCCGATTCCTGGAACGGCACCCGGTAGTACCGATGATCGTGGCGGTGGGTGTGGTCGCACTGATCGCGCTGCCAGTGTTCACGCTGCGTTTGGGCCTCGACGATGCCGGCAGCGATCCGTCTGGCAGCACTACGCGACAGGCCTACCAGGCGCTGGCCAAAGGCTTCGGACCCGGATTCAGCGGTCCGCTGCAGTTGGTCGGCGAACTCCAGAGTCCCGCGGACGCAGGCGCCTTCGCGACCCTCGTGCAGAAGATGTCCACCGAGCCGGGCGTCGTGTCAGCCACTGCGCCGAGGGTGAGCCCGAACGGGCAGGTTGCGCTGGCCAACCTCTTCCCTGCGACGAGTCCGCAGGCGCGAGCAACCACCGCGCTGGTCAATCACTTGCGCCACGACGTGTTACCCACTGCCGAGGCTGGCAGCGGCGTGCATGTATTGGTCGGTGGATCGACTGCCGGGCAGGTCGACTTCGCGCACAAGCTCTCGTCGAAGTTGATCCCCTTCGTCGCAGTCGTCGTCCTGCTTGGATTCCTGTTGCTCATGGCAGTCTTCCGCAGTCTGCTGGTGCCGTTCGTCGCCTCGGTAATGAACCTGCTGTCGGTCGGAGCGGCCTTGGGCATCATGAACGCCGTCTTCGAATGGGGCTACGGGCACTCGCTGTTTCGCATCAGCTCAACCGCACCAGTCGAGGTCTTTATCCCGGTCCTGATGATCTCGATTCTTTTCGGTCTCTCGATGGACTATGAGGTCTTCCTTGTCAGCCGCATCCATGAGGAATGGACACGCCGGCACAACAACACCGACGCTGTCACCTACGGGCAAGCCGAGACCGGCCGCGTCATCACCGCTGCCGCGCTCATCATGATTTTGGTCTTCGCCTCCTTCGCACTCGGAGACGACCTGACCATCAAACAGTTCGGCATCGGACTCGCCGGCGCCATCGTCATTGACGCGTTCATCGTGCGTACCGTCATCGTCCCCGCCCTCATGCACATCTGCGGCCCGGCCAACTGGTGGCTACCTGCCTGGCTCGACCGGGCGCTCCCCCAACTCAACGTCGAAGGGGCCGACTCGGGGCACGTCGACGCTGCGCCGAGCAGTCTCGTCGGTACCTAGCAACGCGACCGCTATTACAGCCCCAACTCCACGCGCAAAACCGATCTAGGTGTGGGCTGTGTCGCCCCTCGGACACTCCATCCCTCCGATAGGCGGCCTCTTTCGATAGGCCCACGAAACGCTCTGGGCGCTAGCGTCAAGAGCATGCGTGTCTTGATCGTCGAGGACGAGCCCCTTATGGCGGCGGCCATCCGCGACGGCCTGCGCCTAGAGGCGATCGCTGCCGACATCGCGGGTGACGGTGACACCGCCCTGGAGTTGCTGGGCATCAACGCCTACGACATTGCCGTCGTCGACCGCGACATCCCCGGACCCTCCGGTGATGAGATCGCCGAACAGATCATCGCGTCCGGCACCGGCATGCCGATCCTGATGCTCACGGCCGCCGACCGAATCGACGACAAAACCTCCGGGTTCGGCCTCGGCGCCGACGACTACCTCACCAAGCCGTTCGAACTCCAAGAACTCGTGCTCCGTCTCCGAGCGCTTGACCGCCGACGCGCTCACTCCAGGCCGCCCGTGCGGGAGATCGCCGGTCTGCGGCTGGATCCCTTTCGCCGCGAGGTCTACCGCGAAGGCCGCTACGTCGCACTCACCCGCAAACAGTTCGCGGTACTCGAAGTGCTCGTCGCTGCCGAAGGCGGGGTCGTCAGCGCCGAACAGCTACTCGAACGAGCATGGGACGAGAACGCAGACCCGTTCACCAACGCAGTGCGCATCACAGTCTCGGCCTTGCGCAAACGACTCGGCGAACCACAGCTAATCGCCACCGTCGCCGGTGTCGGATATCGCATCGACACAGCGGCCGACACGGGGCGTGAGGGCGTTCACCGTGGATAGAGCGCCGGGTATGAGCGTTCGCCTCAAGCTCACCCTCAGCTACGCCGGCTTCCTTATGCTCGCGGGCGCGCTGTTGCTCGTCGCCGTCGGTGCGTTCCTCCTGCGATACGTGCCACTGCATGAATTTGTGTTCGCCCACCCCGGTGCAGACCCCCAACGCGGGCCCAGCCGCCGCGGGCTGCTGCTCGATTTCATCCCGACAGCCGCCATCGCGCTCGCGTTGCTGCTGTTGCTCGGTCTCGCCGGTGGATGGCTTCTTGCTGGTCAAATGCTTGCGCCGCTGACTCGCATCACAGACGCCACCCGCATCGCGGCAACGGGTTCGCTCTCCCACCGAATTCAGCTACCGGGTCGCCGAGATGAGTTTCGCGATCTGGCCGACAGCTTCGATGCGATGCTCGCACGGCTCGAAGCGCAGGTCGCTGAGCAGCAGCGGTTCGCCGCGAACGCCTCCCACGAACTTCGCACGCCGCTGGCGATTACGCAGGCACTGCTCGACGTGGCGCGCACTGATCCGATGTGTGACACCGACGAGCTCGTCGAGCGACTTCGCGTCGTCAACACTCGAGCGATCGACCTCACCGAAGCGTTGCTCCTGCTCAGCCGAGCCGATCAAAAGTCGTTCACGCCCGAGCACGTCGACCTGTCCCTCATAGCCGAGGAGGCCACGGAAACGCTCCTCCAGTTCGCGGAGGAGCGTGGCTCCACGCTCGAGACCGTCGGCGACATGGCGCCCACCCTTGGGTCGCACGCATTACTGCTGCAGTTGGCGACCAACCTCGTGCACAACGCGATCGTCCACAACCTGCCCGAGCAGGGCACTGTGTGGGTCAAGACCAGCGCACAGTTGAACGTTGTGCTGCTCACGGTCGAGAACACCGGCGAAAGGCTGAGTCCACAGCTGGTAGGCACGCTGGTCGAGCCGTTCCGTCGCGGTACCGAGCGCGTCCGCACCGAGCACGCAGGTGTCGGTCTCGGCCTGGCAATCGTCAAGAGCATCACGCAAGCACACAACGGAAGCCTCACCCTGGCGCCTAGAGCGGCGGGCGGGCTCTGCGTCACGGTCGAACTACCTGCCGACTACCCGATGGGAAAGTCGAAATAGGTATTCGGATACGGCTCGTGTTGCAGGGTGTAATGCCACCATTCGCGATCGTAGGAGCCGAAGCCACAGGCCTCCATGACGGAGCGAAGGTGTTGACGGTTGCTCGCCTCGATCGGCGTGAGTCCGTCCGCCGTGTGATGGGAGACCGGATCCATCAGGTCATGGTCGCCACCCATAGGCGCAAGTTCACCGGTCGCTAAGTCGTAGAAAGTTAGGTCAACTGTGGCGCCGCGACTGTGGCCCGATTTGGTGGCTACATACCCCTGTTCGAACATTGCTGGTCGGTCGATATTTGGATAGTGACGTGGCTTTCTGCGGCCGTCTTCCGCCTGTTGCGACCAGCGCAGGAAGCAATCCACTGCGCGTTGGGGGCGGTAGGCATCCCAGAGCAGCAAACCAAAGCCAGACGATGCCGCTTTCTCTCGCGCTCTATAGAGAGCTGCGCACAGCGCTCGCGTGCCAACGATGCGATTTGCCTGGTACCCGTCCACGGGTTTGCCGGTGAAGTTGTCCCAGGTGGCGTACTTCGCATCCCACCGTATGCCGGGCACGAACTCGTCAACAAAGACGAAGTCGCTGTTCACTCTCTTTTTCCGTGCAGCGTCAGTGACACCAGCCGGTCGATGACATCAGCGAGGGGCAAGCCTGCGGCGGCCATCATCCTCGGGTATCGACTGTACGAGGTCATGCCCGGCAACGTGTTGACCTCGTTGAGCACTACCGCTCCATCCGCTGTCAAGAACATGTCGACCCGCGCAAGTCCCTTGCATCCAAGGGCTCGGTAGATGGCTTTCGCTGTGTCCTGCACGCGCAAACGCGACTCGGCTGAAATGTCGGCGGGAACGATGAACGTTGCGTTTTCGGAGCCGCTTTCTGGATCGCCCTCCTGATGGATTCTGAAGAATCCGTGTGACAGGGAGACTCGGTCGACCTCACCCGCAACCAATCCGAATCGTTCGCCCAAGATGGCGCAGCCCACCTCGCTGCCGACGACGGCCTCCTCGATCAGTACCTTCGGGTCGAACTGCCGCGCAGCTTCAACGGCGCCGAGCAACTCCCCTTCTTCAGAGACCTTGCTGACGCCAAACGATGAGCCCGAACGCGCCGGCTTGACGAAAACGGGATACGGAAGGCCGTTGGGATCGATCCTTTCGTTCGGCCTGAGGATCCAGTGTCTCGGTGTGGCGATTCCCGCGCCGCTAGCGATGATGTAGGCCAACGACTTGTCCATGCACAACACGGAGCTTTGAATGTCGCAGCCCACGTAGGGGATGCCGGAGAGCTCCAGCAAACCCTGTATCGCACCGTCCTCGCCGAACTTTCCATGCAGGACGGGAAACACCACGTCCAACCGCACCATCTCGTATCGATCGTGGCCTAAGACCAGCAATCCGTGAACGCTTCGATCTGGCGAGAGCACCACCGGTCGGCTGTTACGGCTCTCCCAGTTCGCGCCCGGGCCATCACACAGCTTCCACGCGCCAGTCATGGTGATCCCGATCCAAAAGGGCTCGTACCTCTCAAGATCGAGACATGTCGCGACCTCTTGTGCAGACTTGACGGAGACAGGATGTTCCTCGGAGCAGCCGCCGAAGATGATGCCGACCTTCAGCCTGTCCACGCCGCGTTCTCCTCTTCGAACGCCACACAGTTGATAATGGAGTTTTCAACGGCGTCGCTCAAAGCGTGATCCGTGTAGTAGGCGGTGTGCGGGCTGATGAGGACGTTCGGAAGTTCCTGCAGCCGCAACAACAGTTGGTGTCCGACGGATCTGTTTCTCCAGTCGGCGTAGAAGATTCCGTCCTCTCCTTCGAGGACGTCCAGGGCCGCGCCGGCCAGCCTGCCGCCTTCGAGAGCCGAAAGAAGCGCTTCGGTGTCGAGGAGCCCGCCGCGTCCGGCATTTATTACCAACGCCCCGCTCTTCATCTGCGCGAGCCGGCGGCGATCAAGAAGATGGTGCGTCTCCACACTGAGCGGGGTGTGGAGTGTGACCATGTCGCTCTGCCGTAGCAACTCGTCGAGCGGGACGTAGCGGGCAGATGTCGTGGGGCGATTGTCATATGCCAGAGTCCGGCAGCCGAATCCCTGCAGTCTGTCTATGACCGCTGCGCCAATGCGTCCTGTTCCGATCACCCCCACTGTCAGGTCACGTAGCTCTCGCCCGCGCACGTCGTGCAGGCGGTAGTCGTGAGCGTCTGCGCGGCGAATCATAGATTTCGCATTTCGCAACGCCATCAGCATGAGCATGAGCGTGTAGTCAGCCACGCTGTCGGGCGAGTAGGCGACGTTACCAACGCAGATGCCAACGCTTTCGGCGTACTCCACGTCAATGTGGTCGTAGCCGACGCTCCTGGTAGAGACGTAGCGGACTCCGGCAACGCTTAGCGCCCTCAAGGTGAAGTTCGTGATGCGAGTCTTGTGGCCGACGCTGATGCATCGGTTGCCACGCACGAACTCGACGTTGCTCTCGGAGACTGCGGCCTGCGTGATGGTTGGTGTCACGCCAAAGCGGGGCGCGATCTCGTGAAAGGCAGCGGCCTCGTCTGGGCCGCACCCATAGACAGTGATCCCACTCATGCCTCCAGTGAAGGCGGCGTGCTGTTACGGGCGCGTATGCATTTCGCCATAGGCCGACGATATGTTCCCGGCGCCTTGTATTTGGGTGGCAGCGGTTCCCCGGGAATGTCACAGTCTGCAGATGGTGAACAACGTTGCTCTCGTTCTCGGCGGTGGCGGGGCTGCCGGAAACGCGTGGGAGATCGGCATCATTGCAGGCCTGGCCGAAGCTGGTCTCGACATGACAGAGTCCGCCGATTTGGTGATTGGCACCTCGGCCGGTGCTACCGCGGCAGCGCAGGTTCGCAGCGGCATACCGGCGGCGCAACTGTTCGCCTCCGTGGTGTCGCCACCGGTCCATCCGATTGGTCAAAACCGGGACCACCCGCCGTCCCTGCCAATGGCCACGGTGTTCGAGCGGATGAGGGCCATCGGTGCCACCGCCACCTCGGCGGCCGATCTGCAACGTGAGATGGGTGCGTTCGGCTTGGAAAGCGACTCCACAATCGGATCCGGGGCGGCGCAACGGCGCGCAACCGTTGCCGCCAGGTTGCCCACGCAGCAATGGCCCGACAGACCAATGATCGTGACGGCCCTCGACGCTCATACCGGCGAGTTAGTTGCGTTCGACCGCGATTCCGGTGTCGACCTTGTGGACGCGGTCACCGCGAGCACTGCGCTGCCCGGCGTCGTCCCCACGGTCAGCATCAAGGGCGGCCGCTATTTCGACGGTGGCGTGCGCTCCAGCGAAAACGCCGACCTTGCTTCGGGTTACGCGAACGTCGTGGTGCTCTCGCCGTTGGGCGGACGCAACAGGACACCACCAGAACCGGGCGCAAGCCCGGCTGGGCAGTTCGAGGGCCTGCGCAGATTCCCGGGCGCGGATCTTGAAAGCCAGGTCGAAGCCCTGCGCACGGAGGGCAGCTACGTCGCAGTGATCACACCGGACGCCGATTCTCGCGCGGCGATGGGTACGAACCAGATGGATCCCGCGACCCGGATCCCCTCCGCCCGCGCCGGTTTCACCCAGGGCAAGCTCGAGGCGACCCGGATCACGTTCGGTCGTGGTGCACCTACGCAATGATGCGGTAGTCGATGAGTAGGTAGCCAGTCGGTGACGTCGCGCTTCGGATTGGTTCGAGCCGAATCGGCGGCAACCCGTCGAGGAGTCTGCGGCCGCTGCCAACGACCTTCGGCGCGATCACGAGCCTCAGTTCGTCGACAACGCCTGCCGTGAGCAATGTCTGGACGACTGAGATACTGGCGTGTATTCCGATGTCGCCGCCGGGCCGGTCTTTCAAGGTCTGCACGACCTCAACCAGCTCGCCGTCCACTGCCGTCGAGTTGGCCCATCCGCGGTCGAGCGGCGTTGATGTCGCAACGTACTTTGTCACCCCGTTGATGAACGTCGCGAACGGCTCGACCTCGCTGCGCGGCCAGTACCCAGCCCACTCGTTGTAGCTGCGCCGGCCGAGAATGACGGCGTCTTGCGCGGTGATGACAGCGGCGAGGTTGGCGTCCATCGCGTCGTCCCAGTCTGTGAAGAACTTGTCGGGAGCCTCGGCAATGCCGTCCAAGGACACCAGCTCATACGCCACGATCTTTCGCACCCTCAACACCTCCCGTCATTGAGACGAACAGGTGGCGTCAAACTCATCGGTAGCCGAACATCACGGCCAGAGAAGTTGCTTCGTCCAACTGTCGCCGTCGCGCTCGTACCGGACTCTGGTGTGCTTACGGTCCTTGTCGCCTTGCCAGAACTCCACCTGTTCGGCCCGCAGGGTGTACAGAATCCACTCGCTTACGACAAGCCCGGGCTCACGCGCCAGCCGCTCCAGAGCCTGCTTCGCTGCAATGTCGACGGAACTTTGATCGTCGAGTGGCGTGCTTTGGAGACCGCTCATGGCCGACGCGCGTGAACCGTCCGATCGGGCCAGGAAGTCCGCGGCGCTGCGCTTCGCAGACTCGGCGCGTACCGTGCCGCGCACCCGGACCTGCCGGGCTAGTTCCGGCCAATAGAAGGTCAGGGCCGCCACGGCGTTCACGGCCAGCTCGCGACCCTTCGGACTCGCGCCGTGAACAGCGAATTGCCAGCCATCTGAGTCGACATTCTTCAGCAACAGCACTCGCGCCGACGGGACACCGTCCTCGCCGATCGTTGACAGTGTCATCGAGTGCGGTTCACGGACACCAGCGGTCACCGCGGCGACAAGCCACCCCTCGAAGCACATGACGGGATCTGCGGGAGTCGCGGCGGGCTCGAAGCCGGGCAGGTCACCTTCGAACACCGGAAGGTCGCGAAGATATTGCCGAATGTCGTTCAACTGGATCTCCCGTCAGGTCGATCGTGCCGGTCGCGGCGCCCCAATGAGTCTCCCAGTTCCATCTCTGCGGGGCATCCGCTTTGTGCAGCTCAGGCTGGCCGCGTGCTCAAGCTGTGGTCACCGTGTCGCGCGAACCGATCGAGCCATTGGCGGCGTGATCCAGGCGGCGTCGCCTCTTCGGTAAAAGCGTTGGGGCGGCCACCGACGGCACTAGCGGCGCGACGCGCCTGCGCAACCGGGACGACGACCAGGGCGTCCCCGTGCCACCCTGCCAGCTGCCGTCGGCCGGCGGCGACTAGCAGGTCAGCCGCGGGTGCGGTAGCGCAGATACACGACACCGCTCGCGAACCGACGTTCGTCTAGCAGCTCCAGCTCGATGTGGATATCGCTCGGCAGCGACTGCTTACCTCCGCCCACAATTACCGGAACGACGAACAAGTGACACTCATCGACCAGCCCCGCCTTGAACGCGTGCGCCGCCAGCTCTGCACCTCCCACGATCAGGTCGCTGGTAGCTGAGGCCTTCATCGTGCGCACGGCGTCGGTGTCGAATTGGCGCACAAGGCTGGTCTTGGCGGTGGGTAGGTGGTCGAGGGTCGTGGAGTACACGATCTTTTCCGCTGCCTGCCAGACGTTGGCGAAGTCGCCCATCAGTTCCGACTGGGCGGCAAGGGCGGGCACGGTTTCCCAGATGGCCATCGCCTCGTACAGGCGCCGTCCGTAGAGGTAGGTGCCTACTGGGCGAACAACGTTGGTGATAAACGCGAAGTATTCGTCGCTTGGGGCCGTCCAGTCGAAGTTGCCGGCAGCATCCTCGATGTAGCCGTCAACGGACACATTCGACACGTAGATCAGCTTGGCCATGCGCGTTCTCCTAAGGCAGCGGACGCAGTCGGAGGGCGTGGGTGTCCAGCTCGATGACCTCGTCTGCTCGTGACGCCAGTGAGCGCCAGTCGTCTATTGCCGCACGGATGTAACGACCCGAGAGCGCATCGAGCATCCCTTGGTCGAGATCCATGATCAGGTCGACGGGCGTCTCGATCGGCGTCCAAGTGTCCTCGTCGTCCCAGATCTCGGTGAAGACCTCCGCGGTCATGTCGGTCTTCACCATGCCGGGCGACATCGAGAACACTCGCACTCCGGCACTGAAGCACTCCCCCGCCACCGCTTCGGTGAAGCGGTTCACAGCGGCCTTGCTCGCCATGTAGGCCGACGTCAGTTGGCCGTCGTTGTCGAGCCCCACGGGGAAAGTCGCCGCGCCCGAAGAGAGGTTCACGATCCGGCCGCTACCGCGGGCCATCATCGCCGGCAGAATCGCGCGGGTGCACAGATACGTGCCCCGAACGTTGATCTCGAAGACGCGCCACCAATCCTGCTCCGGCAGCTCCCAAGTAAGACCGCTACCGCCGGAAATCGCGGCATTGTTCACCAGCAGATCGGGAACGCCGAGCTCGGCAAGAATGCGCGCGAATACGTCTGAAACTCCCGCTGGGTCAATCACGTCGAGCACGAACGGAATAGCACCAGTCGCAGCAGCTACTTCGTCGAGGTCGTTGGCCGACCGCGCGATCGCCGCCACTGCCTGACCCGCTGCGGTAAGCCGCTCAGTCAACGCGCGTCCGATGCCGCGACTCGCGCCTGTCACTACTGCTACCCGGGCCGCCATCCGGCCACCCTAACGTTTGCCTAGTGCAGTGCTGCGAGTGCGACCACTACTGCGATGACCGCCGCAATGACGGCGGCCGGTGCCAGCGTCTCCTTCGCCTTGATGGCGCGAACCGACAACATGATGGGGACGATTCCGATGAGCACGAAGTGTGTGGTCACGGCCAGCAGGACGTAGGCCGCCACTACCGCGATTGCGGTGAGGGAGTGCCTGTTGCGCTTGGCGAAGGTCATATTGGCCGCGGTCGGAGCGTATGCATAAGGCTGGGGCACTAACGCAGGGGTGGCGAAGGATTGTGGGGCGTTCGGGGCAGCTGGGTGCGTGTGCGTCGTCCAGGCGCTGCCGTCCCACCACCGAAGCGCTCCGCCCGGATTGCTGGGGTCTGGGTGCCAACCGGGAGTCGCGGCCGTCGTGTTCATCGTCATGACTCAATGATCGGTGGCGAGCGCACGGCACCTGACGAGAACGGCTCGCAACCACCCGTACGGACGAATGCCGCCCACCGATGAATTCTGGCCCGCTCCGTAGTCTGCATGTCCATGAGCCTTATTACCTGTCACGTCTCGATCTCCGTCGACGGCTTCATCGCAGGGCGTGACCAGAGCCGCGAGAACCCGATCGGGATCGGCGGTATCAAGCTCCATCAGTGGCACGCGTTCGCCGAAGACGGACCGATTCATGAGGGTGACGCCGCCGCGCGCGATGACCTGATGCGCACGGTCGGGGCGGTCATCATGGGCCGCAACATGTACGGCCCGATCCGCGGTGAGTGGGACGCCGATTGGCGAGGGTGGTGGGGAGACAACCCGCCGTACCACTCACCGGTGTTCGTGCTGACCCACTATCCGCACCAGCCGATCGTGATGGACGGCGGCACCACGTTCTACTTTGTCACGGGCGGATTCGACGCTGCCCTCGACCAGGCGAAGGACGCCGCCGCGGGCGGCGACATCCGTATCTCCGGCGGCGCCTCGACCATCCGACAGGCGTTCGCCGCGGGCGTGATCGACGAACTCACGCTTGACATCGGGCCCGCGCTACTCGGCAGCGGCGAGCGATTATTCGAGGGCGTCGAGGATCCAGGGTTCGAGCAAGTGGGCGTGACGTACTCGCCGTACGCGACGCACGTTCACTACCGTGTCGTGCGCTGAGTGGCCGAGGCCGTCGCGAGCGTCGCTTCGGCCCCTGGTGGCATCCATACCGAGACATGAGCGGGTGCGACTGCCTGATTGACGACCTTGAGAAGGTCGACCCGGATCGTCTCCAGATCGATCGCGTCACGCAAGCGTGCGCTGAACGCGACGACGATGGCATCGGTGTTGTAGCTCGCACGATTGAAGCTGCGGTCGACGAGCCGCTGAACGCGCGACCGCAAGGGCGTGAACAGCGCGGCGACCACAAGTGTGGAGGCCGCGACGCCGACCGGTGACGAGAAGGGCAGTACGCGGCTTGTCAGCACCACAGTTCCGACGAATACGCCGACGACGAGACCGGTGACAATCGCGTAAGAGATGGTCCGGCTGATCAGCCGGTCGATCTCATACAACCGGTACCGCAGGATCCCCACTCCGATGCTGATCGGCATCGCCCCGATGCCGACGAGACAAAGGTCGGCAATTGCACGCGCTGCGCTCGTTGTCGGGTCTCCTCCCAGAACGATCGCGATGCCTGAGAGTAAACAAATTCCCGAGCCGGCCATGAGCCATTTCAGCTGCTCTCGTTCCACTCCGTTCGAGCTGCGCCAGCGACGAACTTGGTGCACGACGAACGAAGCCCAAGCGGCCAGGAAAAAGGGAGCTAGTAACCAAGCGAATCCCGCGACCGAGGCGACGTCGATGTTGGTTGGTCTCCCGCGAAGGTTCACCTCGGGACGCTGGCCAGACGGGAGTGACTTCTCGACAAACTGTGCCGCGGAAAAAATGACGGCGAGCACGACGTAGATCTGCATGAATCGTCGCCAACGCCTCGACAGGCGACCATCCGGGAAGAGGGCGATCGCTGGCAGCCCGATAATTAGCGGCAACAGGGCATAACCGGCGGACCAGTACACGGCCGCGGCACCAAACGGCAGATCTCCGTGATGCAGCCTGTAGTCGAGCACGGTATAGAGCGCCGCGTTCGTCTGGATCAGCGCGACCAGCGCGACGGCTACCAGAATCCAGCCGACCGGGTTGCGCGGCTGGCGCCGGGCAATGACGAACCCAATCCCGGCGAAGACGAGAAACAATGCGGGGCCTAGCCCGTCATCCACCGGCCACGGATCGCGCGTTGCGACGGCAAGTGGCACTACCGCACACGCAAGGAGCAGCACCAGTCCGCCGACTAGCGCGAGCACCACCTTCGCCATCCGCACAAGCGCAATCTACGGCTCGACCGTTCGCGGAACGTTACGACGGCAGGCACGCCCGCCCGATGGCTTCGACATGGGTCGCATCGGTACCGCAGCATCCGCCGAGGATCGTCAGCTGTGGATGGTCGTCACGCAGCTCGCGGTAGAGCCGGGCCAACTCGGCCGGGTCACCGGCGTCGAGCGTCTCCGTCTCGTCGAGCTCGGCGTGGCTCTTGCTTGAAGCATTGGCTCTGAGGCTGCGAATCCTGCGTCCGCCCTCGTCGTCCGCTGGAAAAACTGGGCCGAAGTGGGTCGGGTGCGAGCAGTTGATCCCGTAGTAGACCGGCCCGAAATCCGTCGCTCGATCGACAGCCTGTATCGCCTCGGCGAGGCTCGTCCCATGGGGCAACCGGCCATCGGTTTCCGTCGTGAACGAGATGACCACCGGCATATCTACCGCGATGGCGGCGCGAGCGATGCCGATCGCCTCGTCGGCATGGGTGATCGTCATGGCATGGACGACGTCGGCTTCCGTCGCAGCCAGCGACTCGATCTGATCGCGGTGATAGGCCTGCGCCTCGTCAGCGGTCATCCGTGAGCTTGGCTCGTACGCATCTGACTGCGGGCCGATACATCCGCTAATGACGATGGGCGACCCGACGTGGGTACGACGGATGTCCGCCAGCAGCGAGATGGCCCGTTCGTTGACTTCGGCAAGTTGGGCTGGCGGGTAGCCGAGCCGCGCACCCCAATCTCGACTGGCTCGCCACGTCGGCGCCTCGAGGATCAAGCCGCACCCGAAACTGTCCGCAACAGCGACATGTCGCACGAAGTAGTCGCGCAGGGCGACGTAGCCCTCCGGATCGTCGAGTAGCACGAACGCCGCGAACTCGGGCAGCTCCCACCCGCCGTTGAAGATCAGATCCGTCTCGATCCCCGAATCTGTCAGGAACAGCGCATCGGACAACTGCGGCAGCGCGGCTCGACTGGTCGGACTAATCATTTAGGCACCCTGACATCGCCAGACGGTTGGAGTTAGCACCGCAGCCGAATTCTTCTCAGACGACGCGCGGCCGAGCCGACTGGGCGTGGACGAGTCTCCCCCGGACAAGGACAAATCACGCCATGCCGTCAGCAAGCTCGCGTCGGATTGCCGCAATTGCCGCGTTAGTCACAGTTGGCGGCCTCGTCGTGGCGATGCCAACAGCGGCGATGGCAGACCCGGCCACCGTGACCCAGGCCTACGGCTATACCGGAGCCACGGACACATTCACCGTGCCCGACGGGATCACGCAGCTGACCCTCCAACTCGCGGGCGGCGAAGGCGGTCGAGGCGGCGACGACGTTGCCGGCCCGTCACCCGCGGGCGGCTACCAGGGGGTCGTGAGCGGCACGGTTGGCGTAACCCCCGGACAGGTTCTGACGATCGCCGTCGGTCAGGGTGGCGCGACGGGCATGAGCCAAGACACCGGCCAGCAGGACCCCGGCAACTTCACCTTCGGGGCAGCGCCGGGCGGTGCGAACCCGCTGGGCTACAACGGCGGTGACGGCGGTGTAGCCGGCTGGCAGGGCGACTCCGGCGACGCAGGTGGCGGGGGCGGCGCGACAGTCGTAACCATTGGCGCAGAGACGATCGTCGCGGGCGGTGCCGGCGGCGCTGGGGGTAGCGGCCAGTTCGCCCCGACAATCGGCCGACTGCCGTATTCGACGTTCACCGGCCGGAGCGACGCCGTGTCAGTTGAAGGCCAGGACGGCATCACTGTCGGCCAGGTTTGCGACGCCAACACGGGCAGTTGTGACGGCGGCGGCGGCGGCGCCGGCGGCGGCGGTGTCGTCGGTGGCGCGCAGGGCGACGTCCAGTTCGGATCTGGGACTTCTGACGAGTGGTACGGCTACGGCGGATACCCCGGGCAGAACTCAACCGGCGGGCTTGGTGGGCTGGCCGCCAGCTACCAGTACTACCCCGACGACTCCGCCGACGGCAGCCTGGTGATCTCGTACACGACAGGTGCTCCTGGTGCGCCAACCGATGTCAGCGGCGTCGCGGGTAACACCTCGGTCGCGTTGAGTTGGACTCCCCCGGCCGCGGTCGGTGAGTCGGTGATCAGCGACTACGTCGTGGAGTACGCGCTCGCGTCCGATCCGACAAACTGGACAACGTTCGCTGACGGCGTTTCGACAGCGACCACCGCAACGGTTACCGGCCTGACCGACGGCACGGCGTACATCTTTGAAGTCTCAGCCGTGAACACCGCGGGGTCGGGCACCGCCTCGGCAGCGTCGAGTTCGCTGATACCGATGGGTGTGCCGGGGAACCCGACCATCACGTCAATCACCGCGCAAGACGGCGCGCTCTCGCTTGCATTCACCGCACCGACCTCAGGCGCCGCACCGACCGCGTACGAGTACCAGCTCAATGGCGCCGGTAGCTGGATCAGTGCGGGAACAACGACGTCTCCCCTGGTAATTCCCGGTCTCACCAACGGCACGTTGTACTCAGTGCAGATACGTGCAAACAGCGCTGTCGGCGAGGGCAGCGCATCCCCCGCGGGCTCGGGCACACCCGAAGCACTCCCTGGTGCGCCGAGCATCTCCTCAACCTCGACCGGCATCGGCAGCGCCGTCATTTCGTTCACGCCGGGATACGCGGGCGGCGGGTCGATCACGGACTACGAGTACGAGCTCAACAACAGCGGTACGTGGACGTCGACGGGATCGATGGTGAGCCCGCTGACGATCAGCGGCCTGGCGAATGCGACGACATATGTGGTCGCGATCCGCGCGGTGACCTCGAGCGGTGGCGGGGCGGCCTCCGCGGGTGCCAGCGTGACAACACCTGACGCACCTGCTGCGCCTGTGCTCGGTTCGATCGTCGGGGGTGACACCACGTTGTCGATCCCGTTCGCCGCAGGCCCGACCGGTGGTTCGGCCATCACCAGCTATCAGTACCAACTCGTTACTTCGGGTGCGTGGACAACAGCATCGTCGTCGACGAGCCCAATAGTGGTTACCGGCCTGACGAATGGGACTACTTATCAGGTGAGCCTGCGGGCAATCAACGCCGTGGGAAATGGCACCGCAGCCGCGCCTGAAGCGGCCACCCCGGCGACGGTACCTGGTGCGCCCGCAATCGTCGGCAACACCATTGCAGGTTCGAACCTTCAACTGTCGGCTGCGTTCACTCCACCTGCATCAGACGGCGGTTCCGCAGTCACCGACTACGAATACTCCACCGACGCCGGAGCGACGTGGCGTTCAGCCGGGACCACGGCCAGCCCGATCATCATCACGGCGCTTTCCGTCGACGGCACGACCGCGTTGGTCAACGGAGTCACCTATTTCGTCGAGCTGCGCGCCGTCAACGCGATCGGCACCGGCACCGACTCGGCCGTCGCCACCGGGATCGCACAGACGTTTCCGTCGGCACCGACTATTGCAAGCGTCACGCCAGGTCCGTCGTCGCTGGCCGTGGCTTTCGCGGCCGCATCAAACGGCGGCGCCGCGATCACCGGCTACCAATACCAGCTCGGGTCGTCCGGGTGGGTCTCGACCGGCACACTTGGAACCAGCTTCTTGATCACCGGTCTCACCAACGGAACCTCCTACGGGGTAACGCTGCGGGCCGTCAACGCTGTCGACAGTGGCACTGCATCTGGTTCGATGGCCGGCACTCCCCTGACGACACCAGATCCACCGACCATCAGTGCGGTTACGCGCGGCAACCGATCCCTGACCGTCGCGGTCGCCGACGGCAGCAACGGTGGTTCCGCAATCACGAGTTGGCAGTACAGCACCGATGGCGGGAGTAGCTGGTTCACTGCGACGGCAACGACTAGTCCGCTGGTGATCACTGCGCTCTCGACAGACGGCGTGACGTCAATCGCGAACGGCACCAGCTACCCCGTCGCCGTCCGCGCAGTGAATGCCGCAGGTGCCAGCGACCCATCCGCGACGACCGGGGTTGGGCCGAGCACCACGCCCGCAGCCCCAAGCGTCGTACTTCTCGCACAGAACCAGGCTGTGCAGGTCACCTTCACCATCTCCGACAACGGCGGCTCGCCCGTGTCGGCACTGGAGTACCAGCTCAACGGCGGAAGTTGGGTGAATGCAGGGACGCTGTCGAGCCCGTTTGTGATCGGGTCGTTGACTAATGGCACGCCGTACAGCGTCAACGTGCGCGCCGACAATGCAATCGGTGTTGGTAGCCCGTCGATTTCGGCGAGCGCAACACCGCTCACGGTGCCCGACGCTCCGATGTCCGTCTCAGCAGTCTCCGATACGGCGAGCGCCGACGTGTCGTGGGCTCCACCGGCGAACACCGGCGGCTCGGGTATCACAAACTACCTCGCGAGCGCATTCTTGACGCCCGGCTCACTGTCGCCGGTGGCGACGTGCGCGAGCTCAACGACTTCGTGCTCGATCACCGGCTTGACCGACGGTGTTGTCTACTACATCTCTGTGATCGCCCAAAACGCTGCAGGTGCAGGCGCTGCGTCAACGCCCACAGTCGCGGTCACCCCGCTCGACCGGCCAGGTGCGCCTACCCTCAACTCCCTGACGCCCGGCGATTCGTTCCTCACGTTGGACTTTACGGCCGGCAGCGCCGGAAGTTCGTCGATCACCGCTTACCAGTACCAACTGAATGGCGGTTCATGGCTGTCGACATCGTCGACGACCACCCCGTTGACGATATCTGGTGTGACGAACGGCACCAGCTATGACGTCGCGCTTCGTGCGATCAGCGACGCTGGCGCGGGTGTCGCGTCAGCGACCCTGACGGCAACGCCGTACGGGTTCCCCGCGGCACCCGACCCGTCGACGACGATCGCGAACGGCGTTGGGGGTGCCGTCGTCGTGAGCTGGTTGGCACCGAACGACAACGGATCTCCGATCACCAGTTACACGGCGACCGCATTCGACGCCCCGACTGCCGGTACGCAGGTCACGACCTGCACCACCGCAACGCTGACGTGCACGCTCAATGGTCTCTCGAATGGCACGACCTACTACGTGTCCTTGCAGTCGCAGAACGCTGCTGGTCTTAGTGCACGGTCTGCTCGCATCGCCGTTGCACCATCGCTGTTGCCAAGCGCCGTCTCGGCTGTCACTGGCGTCGCGGGCAACGGCCAAGTGGCGCTGAGTTGGACACCCGGCAGCACTGGCGCTACGGCGATCAGCGACTACACCGTGTGGTACGCCTCGACTGGCGCCTACGTGCTGTTCAACGATGGTGTCTCCACCTCGACGTCGGCTACCGTGACTGGCCTCACGAACGGAACGGCGTACACGTTTGAGATCTACGCCGTCAATACCGGGGGCACCGGTCCCGTGAGCCTCCCATCAGCGGCAATCACTCCCGTGACCGTGTCGAGCGCGCCGACAATCGGCGTCGCGACTGCGGGTAATGCCACTGCCACTGTCTCCTGGACGCCGCCGAGCGACAACGGCGGGAGCCCGGTAACGGACTACGTCATTACGCCATCAGTCGGCGCGCCGGTCACTGTCGGCAACGTGCTCACTTACACGATCTCCGCGCTGACTAACGGCACGCCGTACACGTTCCAGGTCGCTGCGATCAACAGCGCTGGCACGGGGGCGCAGTCGGCGCCTTCCAACTCGGTCACGCCAGCGCCGACAGTGCCACACGCTCCGACCATCGGCGTTGCGACCGCGGCGAACACGAGCGCGACAATCTCGTGGACGCCGCCCATCGACGACGGGGGTAGTGCGGTAACCGGCTACGTCATCACCCCGTCGAGCGGAGCGCCGGTCACGGTCGGCAACGTCACGACGTACACCGTCACGGGACTAACCGACGGCACCGCATACACATTTACTGTCACCCCGACCAACATTGTCGGCGCGGGCGCCAGCTCGGCGGCGTCCAACTCGGTGACGCCGGCCCCGACTACGCCCGGCGCACCGACGGTTGTCGTCGCAAGCGCGGGCAACACCACCGCGACGCTGAGCTGGACTCCACCCGTCGACAATGGCGGTTTGGTCATCACCGGCTACGTCATCACCCCGTCGAGCGGTCCGCCAATCACGGTCGGCAACGTGACGACCTACACGCTGACCGGTCTGGTGAACGGCACCGGCTATACGTTCACTGTCGCGGCGATCAACCAAGTCGGTACAGGGACGCCGTTCGTCGCCTCCAGCCCCGTCACGCCGTCGGCGGGCGGTGGCGGCGCAGCTGCTGGCCCGACTGCGCCGGTTCAGATCTTCGGTGTTGATCGCTTCGCTACTGCGGTTGCGACGTCTGTCGCGGAGTTTCCGTCGGCCGCAAGTGCAGGTGCTGTCGTACTCGCTCGATCCGACGACTACCCCGACGCACTCGTTGGCATCAGATTCGCGGCGGCAAAGAACGCACCACTGCTCTTCACCAGCGGTGGCGCGCTGACGACATCGACGCAGGCGGAAATCCTTCGGGTGCTGCCGGCCGGTGGCACCGTCTATCTGCTTGGCGGTCCTGCCGCTGTGCCCACCAGCGTGGCGGCGACGCTCACCGGGCTTGGCTACGTCGTCCAACGCCTCGGTGGCACCGATCGCTTCGGTACTGCGCTCGCGGTCGCTGCAGCACTGGGCAATCCGGGCACCGTCTTGCTGGCAACAGGCACCAACTTCCCCGACGCGCTCGCGGCCGGACCCGCCGCGACGCATGTCGGCGGCGTCGTGCTCCTGACCAACGGCTCGGTGCTACCCGCATCGGTGCGTGCGTACCTGAATGCGCACCCAGGCGTCGTTTACGCAGTGGGCGGACCAGCGGCAGCGGCAGATCCGACAGCCATTGCCTTGATGGGAGCCGACCGCTACGCCACCGCCGTTGCCGTCGCCGGGCTGTTCTCCACACCGAGCAAGCTCGGAGTAGCGAGTGGTGTGACGTTCGCCGATGCACTGAGCGGCGGCGCTTTCCTGGCGCGGATCGACGGTCCACTGTTGCTGTCCGCACCGACGGCGCTGCCGTCATCGACGTCCAGCTATCTGCAGGCCGTACGAAGCAGCGTGGTGAGCAGCACCTTGTTTGGTGGGCCGGCGGCACTCGCGTCGGTGGTGGCAACAGCGGTCGCGACCGCACTCGGCATGATGTAGTCGCCCGTCACCACTCAACCAGCGTCCAGACCTCGGCGCGGGGTTCGCCTCCGGTGTCGACCGCAGCGAACAACCGAGCCGCTTCCTTGAGGTGCTCGAGAGCGGCCTCCTCGTCACCGGCAGCGTGCAACAGGTCGGCGAGATTCGTATGCAGCGCAGCGAGCCGGTGCTGGTCGGCGCGCTCGGCTCCGAGCCGAAGCGCCTCGTGTGCCGTCTCCAATGCGTCGTCGCGCCGACCGAGATCGGCCAAGACGCGCGCGAGATTGTTCAGCGCCGCTACAGCAACCCCCGAGTCGGGCAGCATGCGTGCCTGTTCGATGCTGCCTCGCAGGCTCGACTCGGCCGCAGCCAGATCACCCGTTGAGGCCGACACCATGCCAAGCACGTCGAGAGCCTGGGCTGTGGCCATCGCATCGTGCACTGGCTCGGCCATCGCCACTGCGCTCGAGGCGAGCTCGCGTGCGGCTGCCACGTCACCCCGCCGGTACGCGAGAAGCGCACGATCCGCGTTAATCCTGGCCAGCAGGGCGCCGGGTTCGACGGTGCCGTCCTCGTTCAGCAGCTCGATCGCCGCACGCAAGTGGTCGTCAGCTACCGCCCAATCGCCAAGCCGGTGATGCACTTCGGCAAGTTTGTGCTCCACGCCTGCGCTGAACGACACGTCAGACGCCAAACCCGCCGCGCTCTCGTACGCGCCGATCGCCTCTGTGTAGCGGCCGAGGTCAACCAGCACGCCGCCCGTCGACGCCCATACATCCGCAGGTGAGTAGCCCAACGCGAGCGCGCGGGCAAGATCGGAGTACGCCTGCTCGTGCGCGTAGAGGGCGCGCGATCGCGCCGCTGCACGCCACCACCAAGCAGCAGCTTCGACGTCCCGTCCGGATTGTTCGAAGTGGTGCGCCACAACCGCCGCTGAGACAGCCGAAGCTGGGTCTCGTTCGTGACGGCGCGACAACGCGTCGGCAGCGCGGCCGTGCAGCAGTCGACGCCGGGCAAACGTCGTCCGTTCGAAAACGACCCGCCGCAGGGCCTCGAACGGGAAGTCGTAGGCAACGCCTTCGCTCCCAGCCGCCGCACTTTCCTCGAGCAACCGGTACCGGATCGCCTCGTCGAGGGCGTCGGAGGTCTCGGCATCACTGCGGCCGCTGACCGACCGAACCAGGTCGGCATCGAACCTGCCTTGCAACACTGCCGCCGCTGATACGACCTGAACCGTGGTCTCTTGCACCGCATCGATGCGACTCTCCAGCAGGTCGCGAACACCTGCTGGTGGGCTCTCGACGGTGCCATCTTGCGCCGCGCGGATGTACTCCAGGACCAGCAACGGCAAGCCGCGCGTTTCCGCGAGAAGGCGCACAGAGTCGAGTTGTGTCGACGACGACGCGAGTAACGCGGTGATCTCAATCAGGCCGAACGGCTCGATCGGAATTATCAATGCGACGCCGTCGGCAACCGCGTCGGCGATCGTTGCGCGCAGACCAGCCAAGCGCCCGGCGTTTTCCGGCGCCCACGTCAGCGCGAGGCGAATCGGCAGTTCGGCCAGCCGGTTGATGAGGTAGCCCAGCACGCTCAACGTCGCATCATCGGCCCAGTGCGTGTCGTCGATGACGAACACAGACGGGCGCCCTGACTCTGCCGAAGCGGCAACCAGCGTGGTCGCCACGGCGCTAAAGAGACGGGTCAAGCCGGCCGTACTCGTGACAGCCTCCGCCGGGTCCGGTGCCCCAGCCGAGAACCCTGGAACCAGCCGCGCAATCTCCAGAGCAACGTGCGCAGGCACGCTGACCGCGATCGCGGGTTGACGACGAAGCACTTGCAGAAGAAGGTCCGTGAGCACGGTGAACGGCAGATTCGTCTCGCCCTGATGTGCACGAACGACGAACGCGCTCGCGTCGACTCGACTCGCTCGCGCCGACAACTCAGCAACCAGCCGCGTCTTGCCCGAACCCGTTTCGCCAACGAGCGCAATCAGTCGGCCGTTGGAGCCGTCAGCCAGCAGCACAGACTCCAGCGCCGCCAGCTGAGTAGCGCGTCCGACGAAGCCGTCGGCCACGTCAGACGGCGGCAATGCAACGACAGCAGGCCGGACGACGAGGGGTGCCGGTCGCGTCGATCCCGCGAGACGGCCCGAGCGGATGTCGTCGTACAGAGCAGTGGTCTCGCGAAGCGGTGCCACTCCCAGCTCGTCGGCGAGGGCCCGGACGCATTCGCGGTATTGCCGAAGCGCCGCCGACCGCTGACCCGTCATGGCGAGCACCCGAATGGTCGCCTGCTGGGCGGGCTCGTGAAGCATGTCGAGCGCAACCCATCGGCGCGCGAGTTCCAATGCCTCATCGAGTTCGCCGTCGGCGACACGGGCGGTGACCAATGCCTCGAGAGCGGTGCTCAGACGTTGTCTGAGGTCATCGGCAGTCGAGTTCTGCCAGTCGTCGAAATCTGGACTGTCGCGAACGGCGAACCCGGTCAGAAAGTCGCCGCGGTAGAGCTCGCACGCCTTGCCCAAAGCTCCGACGTCACCAGCTGCCAGGAGCCGACGAAACTCCACAGCGTCGACGCTGACCAGGCGTTCGTCCAACGCGATCGTCGTGCGGCTGACGACGAGTGCGTCGCCTACGCCGGCGGCCGTCACAGAGACGGTGCGCCGCAACGCGCCGCGCGCCCGTTCATCATCGGAGTCCGGCCACAGCATCACCGCTAGCCGCTCGCGGCTCAGTGGCTGCTCGGCCATTGAAACAAGCGCGACGAGAGCGACTGCCTTCCGCGTGTCGAAGTGGACCGGTCGGCCGTCGAATTCGATGTGGGGAGGCCCGAGCAGGGCCACGTTCAGCACCTGGCGCCCTCCCAGACAAATCGAGGCTGACTGTGATCGAGGCTGACTGTGACGGTAATCCGAAATCTCGCGATGACCGTAACGCTTTCGGAACGCTGTGCCGCCACAGTGGTCCTCAACGAGCCGACAAGAGACATCGGCCCGGGCCGAGAAGCCACCCAGCTGGGGAGGAATTGATGGAGCCGATCTGCGCAGATGTGCCGCCCACGGTCCTACGCTGGTCGCCTTCGATGCCGCCTTCCACCTGCAGTTTCGCAACCTGCAACGTCAGAGTGGGGTCCTGATGGCTGAGTCCCTCCTGTCGCACCACGCCGAGCCCGATACTGACGGTGATCTCACAGAGGTCACCGTCATGGGCGCACCCGATGCGCCTCCGGACCAGGAAGCCCGCCGCTCCCGGCTGGCTCGCCTGCGTCGGCGCACCGGAGCAACGCCGCTGCCTGAGACCGCGGCTCCGGTCCACGCCGGGCCGTCGTTCGCGATCGCCCAGAACGACCCGATCCTCGGCTATTGCCAGAGCGCCGACGGCCCGGTCGACATCACCGATCTCGTGCTCGACTCCCCTGGTCTGGTGGCGATGCGGGCAGCTGGCGTCGTGCTCGTGGTCCCGCTCGTGTCGTCCGGCGAATTGATTGGGCTGCTGCATCTGGGGCCTCGGCTTTCGGAGCGCGATTACTCCACCGATGACCGGCACCTCCTCGACTCACTCGCCGGCCACGCGGCGCCGGCGATCCGGGTCGGTCAACTGGTGCTTGAGCAGCAGGCCGAGGCCCGCCAGCGTGAGCGCATCGAGCAAGAACTCAAGGTCGCTCAACTCATTCAGCAGCAATTCCTGCCCAAGGAACTCCCTGACCTGCCGAGCTGGACCGTGGCGGCTTTCTACCGACCCGCCCGCCAGGTCGGCGGCGACTTTTACGACTTCATCCCGCTGCGCGACGGCCGGGTCATGGTCGTGGTCGGGGACGTCACCGACAAGGGCGTTCCGGCCGCGCTCGTCATGGCGAGCACGCACTCACTGCTGCGATCGACGGCTCCCGAGCTGACCTCGCCAGGCGCGGTGTTGGCCCACGTGAATGACCTGCTCTGCCACGACATGCCGAACGCGATGTTCGTGACCTGCTTGGCATTGCTCCTCGACCCCAAGAGCGGCGCGATCGAATACGCCAACGCCGGCCACGACCTGCCGTTCCTGCGCACGGCGGACGGCGTGGTCGAACTGAAGGCCCGCGGCATGCCGCTGGGTCTCATGACCGGCATGGAGTACGAACAAAAGACGGCCGAGCTACAAACCGGCGATTGTCTGTTGCTGCATAGCGACGGGCTCGCAGAGGCGCACAGTCCTACGCGGGAGATGTTCGGTTTTCCGCGGGTCGGTGAAGTGGTCGGCCGCGGCCTGTCTGGTGAGGCGCTCATCGATCTGTGCCTGTCGGAACTCGACCGGTTCACGGGCCCAGATCACGAGCAAGAAGACGACATCACGCTGGTCAGTCTGCAACGAACCGGCGGATCGCGGTTCGTCGATCTCGGGGACCGAACGTGACCAGCAACCGGGCGGAGGAGACACCCCAACTGCTCGCGGCTTTCACCGTGGCGAGCGAGCCCGGAAACGAGCGGGTAGCCCTGCGCGAGGTCGCTGCTGCAGCAGCCGATTGCGGCTTAACCAAGGATCAGATGGAGCGGCTCAAGACCGCGGTCGCCGAGGCAACGATGAACGCAATCGAGCACGGTAACGAGAACCGTGCGGAGATCCCGGTCGACATCGCCGTGATGCGAACACTCGACGCTGTCGCGGTCACGATCACTGACAGGGGCGGCGACCGCGCCGACCATGTTGAACGCGAGATTCCTGACATCGAGTTGAAGCTGCGCGGTGAGCAGCGACCTCGCGGTTGGGGCTTGTTCCTCCTGCAGAACATGGTCGATGGCATGGAGGTGTCAACGCACGGCGCACTGCACACCGTGCGGTTGACGATGCGCACAGGTGGAGACGACGAAGAAGGAGCGCGCCATGCCGAGCAGCTGTGAAGTAGACGTTCGACGGCTTCCGGGCACCGTCGTGTTGGTGATCCGCGGCGAGATCGATTCAAGTGCATCGCAACCATTGCAGTTGGCCTACGCAGGAACGCTCGGACCTGACATGGCGACTCGCGTCGTCCTTGACTTCACCGCGGTCGACTACATGAACTCGACCGGCATCGCCTTGATCGTGGGCATCCTCGCGCAGGCCCGCGCTGAACACCGCACGGTAGCCGCCAGTGGACTGTCCGAGCACTATCGCCAGATCTTCGAGATTACCCGGCTGTCTGACTTCATCGAGATGTTCGCCGACGTCGACGAAGCGATTGCCATCACCAGTTAGTCGCTTCGACCAAGTCACTGTTTATTGCGACTAAGTCATCACCATCGCCACTAAGTCATTGCTCCGTCTTGAGGGGAAGAATCATGGAAGCTCCAACAGTGAGCATGGACGTGCGTCACGTAGCGACCGGCACCGCGGTAGTCGACATCGTCGGCGAGGTGACCGCCGCGTGCGAGCCGATTCTGATGTCGGCCTACCAGCAGGTGAGTGACAACGACACGCAACGCGTCGTGCTCAACTTCACCGACCTCGAATACATGAACAGCGGTGGCATCGGGATGCTCGTGACGTTACTTGTACGCACGAACCGTCAACGGCAACAACTGTCGGCTTACGGCTTGTCGCAGCACTACAGGCAAATCTTCGAACTGACCCGGCTCGACGAGGCCATCACCATCTTCGATGACGAAACGGCTGCACTCGCAGCCCTCACCACCAGGTGAAGAGGAAGACATGAGAAGTGACCAGCAGAACTGGGCGGCCAACGTCCAGCGGCTCACAGTCGAGAAGCGCGATGGCGTCCGCGGTACGAATGTCGCCGGCCGTCGGCTCACCGGACCGATCCAGGGTTTCGGAAAGATGTGGCAGAAGACATACGTGACGTCGCTAGGACGTGACGTGACTCCGGAGCACGCGATCGGCGAATGGCGTGCGCACTTCGCGGATTACTGGCCCAAAGGAAATCGCTTCGCCGGCGGCCTGACCGGTCTCAATCCCGGAGACGTGGCGCTGATCGACATGTCCCTTGCCCCGGGCGCACCTCGCCTGTCGACCGGCGTGATGGTGCTTTACGCCGACGAGCAGTCGTTCACGTTCATGACCCCCCAAGGTCACATGTTCGCCGGTTGGATCACTTTCAGTGCCGAGCGGACGGCGACGGGTACGACGAACTTGCAGGCGCAGGTCTTGTTGCGGGCGAACGATCCAATCTACGAGCTCGCGTTGATGTTCGGCGGCCATCGCAAGGAGAACAAGTTCTGGGACCAGACACTGACGTCGGTGGCGCGCCATGTCGGAGTCGCCGACCCGGTTGTCGAGGCGAACGTCGTGTGTGTCGACAGCAGCCGGCAGTGGCGGCACTGGACTAACGTGTGGCACAACGCCGCAATCCGCAGTCTCTTCCAATCGGGAGTACGCATCGTGACAGCACCGTTCCGGCGGTTGCGCGCCAAACCGCATGGGTGATGCTCCGGACGCGATCGTCGTCGGGTCGGGGCCGAACGGGCTCGCAGCAGCTGTCACCCTGGCCGACGCGGGCCTGCGAGTGCACGTTTACGAAGGTGCCGCTGAGCCAGGCGGCGGCGCCCGAACAGAAGAACTGACACTCCCCGGATTCCGCCACGACGTGTGCTCGGCCGCACACCCGCTCGCGCTCGCCTCACCGTTCTTTCGTCGATTCGACCTGCAGTCGCGCGGGGTCCGGATACTCGAGCCCGAGGTGCAGTTCGCGCACCCACTCGACGGCGGTCGGGCGGGCTACGTGGTGCGCTCAGTCGACGAGACTGCCAATGCGCTCGGTGCTGACGCGGCGGCATATCGTCGCTGGTGCGCGCGCTCGGTGCACTACGCCGATGACGTCGTCGACACCGTGTTGTCGAGTTTGCGGCGTCCACCACGGCACCCCCTGCGAGTCGCCGGGTTCGGGCTCGCGGCGTTGCAACCGGCGTCCCTCATGGCACGGCACTTTGGCACTGACGAAGCCCGCGGATTGCTTGCGGGTGTCGCCGCGCATTCGATGTTGAAGCTGAGCCGCCCACCGAGCGGCGCTGTTGCGCTGCTGCTGACAACCCTCGGCCACTCCGTCGGCTGGCCGGTCATCGAGGGTGGATCGAGCAACCTGGTCGCGGCAATGGCGCAAGCGATCGAGGCGGCCGGGGGCGCCGTCTTCACCGATCAATGGGTCACCTCGCTCGATGAGTTGCCCCCGGCGCGTGCAGTACTGCTCGACGTAACCCCGCGGTCGCTGCTCAAGCTCGGCGGCGATCGCTTGCCATCGGCGTACCGCCGCGCGCTGCGGACTTTCCGCTATGGCGCAGGCGTATGCAAGGTCGACTTCGCCTTGTCAGCGCCAGTGCCGTGGACGGCGGAGCCCTGCCGGCGTGCGGGGACGGTTCACCTCGGCGGCACATTTGAAGAGGTCGCGCAAAGCGAGGACGACGTCGCATCGGGCCGCCACACGGAGCGGCCCTATGTGCTCGTCGTGCAGGCCGGTGTGGTCGACGCCACGCGTGCGCCAGCGGGACAGCACACGTTGTGGACTTACTGTCATGTGCCCGCCGGGTCCACCGTCGACATGAGCGCGCGGATAGAGGCGCAGATCGAACGGTTCGCGCCGGGCTTTCGCGACCTGGTGCTCGCGAAAGCGGTACGCACTGCGGTGCAGGAAGAGGAACACAATCCGAACTACCCCGGTGGAGACATCGCCTCGGGCGCGCAGACGCTGTGGCAGACATTCGCCCGCCCGGCGTTGCGCTGGAACCCTTATCGCACGGGCATCCCCGGCGTGTATTTGTGTTCGGCCTCGACTCCCCCTGGCGCGGGTGTGCACGGGCGATGCGGCGAATTGGCCGCTCAGAGCGCGCTGCGGGAGATCTTCACGGGTTAGGTCGCGGCGAGCAGTTGCGCGCAGTCCGGGCACGCGCTCTCATCAGCGGTGTCGAAGCTCCCGAGGAGGCGGGTCTTGATCGAGCCCGCGCCGCACAAGGCGGTCGGTCCAGCGACTGTCTTCTTCACTGCGTGCCGCACCTGCGGCCGCGCGGCCGCATCGAGCTGCGCCGTGGCCCCTTGCTCATATCCCATGAAACCTACCTTCCCGGGGCGTAGCTACCCCAATCCCAAGTCGTCGAGTTCCTTGTGCAGCGCCGCTCGTGACGAATCGCCGGTCGAGGCGGCAGCGGGCTTCCCCGACGCCGACCGCGACCTGGGCTCGGCGCCGGGCTTGCTGGATTTGCTGGGCTTGCTGGAGGTGCGCTGTCGCAGGAGCACGGCGGCTGCAATGCCGCCGATGAGGCCGAACAGATGCGCCTGCCAGCTGATATGCGGATCGTTGGGCAGCACGCCCTGCAGGATCGACCAGTACGTCAGGGCAACGACAATGCCGGCGATGACGTCGAGCAGGTGCCGCTCGACGACCCCGCGCACGACCACGTAGCCGAAATACCCGAAGACAACGCCGCTCGCCCCTACCTCAAGGGTGTGGGATGCAGAGAACAACCAGCTACCAAGCCCGCTGGTCACCACGATGAGCACCGTCACTACAACAAATCGTCGAATACCTCGGTACGCGGCGAAGAACCCCAGAAAGAACAGCGGCGCCGAGTTGGCTTCGATATGTGAGTAGCTGAAGTGCAGGAGCGGCGCGCTGAAGATGTCGGGCAAGCGCGACGGTTCACGTGCGACGAGCCCGAAGTGCCTGCTCAGCCCGTAGTGGTCGATCGAGTTCACGATCTGCACTACCCAAAGCACCGCCAGCACGCCGGCCATGACGAACAATGCACTTCTCGCATCGGACAGCGCGCGCTCAGAGTCGGAACGTGTAGCGACGTCTTTGCGACGCGGACGGAGAGTCACGCGTCCAGCATAGGTAGCTACTCGACGGACTCGCGCTGTGCGCGCAAGTCGACGAAGCGGCGACCGTCTGCGGTGAGGTCGAGTACCTGCTGGCGGGCGCCTTCGGCCACGCGCACGCAGTTGCGGCCTGCGTGCTTCGCGGCATAGAGCGCGGTGTCGGCTGCGTCGAGCAACTCATGCACAGAGTGGCCGCTGTCGCGAAACGCAGCGACTCCAACGGAGACGGTCACGCTTACTTGTTCGCGCCGGTTGGCGGCGGCAACGGCAACCTCGGCGACTTGCGCCCTGACGCGTTCGGCCGTCTGCCGTGCTTGGTCGAGGTCTGAACCGGCGAGCAGGATGACGAACTCCTCGCCGCCGAACCGGCCGACGAAGTCGCGCGGGCGCAGCCCGTCGGTAAGCCCAGTCGCCACACCACGTAGGACGTCGTCACCGGTGAGGTGCCCGTACCTGTCGTTGACGGCCTTGAAGTTGTCGATGTCGACCAGCAGCACTGCGAGCGGCTCGCCGCCACCGCGTGCACGCTTGATCTCACGTTCGGCAACTTCTCGCCAATAACTCGAGTTTGCGAGGCCGGTCTTTGGATCCGTCCTTGCTGCGTCGCGAAATTCGGCCAAAAGTAGCGTCCGCTGCAACACCAGCACCGGCGCGAGCGCGAACAACACCGCGTATGGCGACGCCGCGCAAGCGAGCGCGACGAGTATCCCGGTGCAGGACTCCGCAGCAATCCCGATCCAGGCCTCAGGGTCGACGAAGCTGTCGCGCAGTCGAGCCGACGTCGAGGTCAAGGTCATCACTTCGGCGACCAAGCCCATGTTGATCGCGTGCCGTACCGCAACGCACGCCACTGTGGCCGCGAGGACGCCAGGTGTACCGACGAGCGCGTGTACGTCCCAGTTCGTCTGGGCTACATGCAGCTGCCCCGAGACGAGCGTTCCGTGCAACGTCGACGCCACAAAGTTCGCCAAGCCGGCCGCCGACACGCTAAACGCGAGCTTGACCAGCGGACGCCGGCCGACCCGAAACTGAAGGAACGCAAACACCGGGAGTACGACCAGCGCGCCGTATAACGGCGGCAACAACAACACGACTGGGATAGTCCATACGGCCAACATGTCGTTGGTCGTGCGGCCGGGTTTCGGACCGCGCCACACCAGCCGCAGGGATCCTTCGATGGAAAGGACGGCGCAGGCCACCAAGACCGCGAACGTCAAAACATCCGACATCTTCGGCCGCGTTGTCGCTACACCGACAGCGAGTGACCCCAGGTAGAGCGCGTTCACCGCGATCACGAAGGGACGCGCCCGACGCGGTAGTGCCCAGAGCGGACGCAGCCACCCACCCGTGGGCAAGCTAGTGTCCCGGCTGACTGCGATGACGGTCACCCCCCGGCGTGCCCCTAATGCCCCGGTATGCGCCCCAAATCGCCCCGGGGTGCAAAGCACAGCGGAAGGTCCGTCGGATGATCACCCGCTGTAGTCACGAACTCTACGCGCAGTGCGATCGAACTGCACTCGCTAGTGCGAAATGACCGGTTCGGGTGTTTTGATATACGAGTTCAAGTTTCCGGCCAGGGGTGCCGACGAGTCAGCCATCGCCGATGCCTCGCGCGGCCCCCTGGTCCTGGACACGACTGTCTTCCGATACGACTTGGAGGAACGCAATGCGCGACCAGCACTGGTGGTAGACGAGCCGCCCACCCGGTCGTAACGGTGACCACAGTTTTTAACGGTCACGATGGTTACGACCCGCGGGGCGACAGAGACCGCAAGCCGCCGGATCGAACCCCCCACCGACCCGGCGGCTTGCCTCAATTCTTCTAGAACTCGTGCATCACTTGCCGCGAGCGATGGCGTAGCAGGCGACGGCAGTCGCGGCGGCGACGTTCAGTGAGTCGACCCCATTCCCCATCGGGATACGCACGTGGCTCGTTGCAGCCTCCAGCGCGCCTTTGGACAACCCAGGACCTTCCGCGCCAAGCAGCAGTGCCAGCAAGTCGTCGTCGCGCACCTCGATCTTGTCGATGGGCTCAGCCCGCGGATCCGGCGTGAGAGCAAGCACCCGAAAGCCCGCATCCCGAAGCTCGATCAAGCCGCTGGGCCACGACTCGATGCGGGCGTACGGAATCGCGAGCACCTCGCCCATCGAGACCCGCACCGAGCGCCGATACAGCGGGTCGGCACAGGAAGGGCTCAGCAGTACGGCGTCCATGCCGAGACCGGCAGCGCTGCGAAAGATCGCGCCGAGATTGGTGTGGCTGTTCACTTCTTCCAGCACCACGAGCCGCGAGCTGCGCGGGAGTAGCTCGGCGACGCTTTTCAGCGGCAACCGGCCCATCGCTGCGAGAGCTCCGCGATGTACGTGGAAACCCGTGACCGACTCGAGCAACTCCTGCGATCCCACATACAGCGGCACATCGACGTCCGCTACGAGATCCGCAACGGACGCGAGCCACCGCTGCGTCATGAGCGCCGACCGCATCGGATAGCCGGCCCGCAACGCGCGCCGGATCACCACCTCTCCTTCGGCGATGAAGATGCCCTCCGCGGGTTCGGAGCGGCGGCGCAACTCCACGTCGGTCAGGGCACGGTAATCGGCCAGAGCAGGGTCGGTCACGCCGTCGACGAACACGCCATCCAGGTACACCGTGCTAGCCACGGCACGCATCATCCCGGACGCCGAAACCTGGCGTAACGTGGAGGCGTTGATCACAGAACGTGGTCCACAGAAGGAGCTGGGTTCCATGGACGACCTGCAAGTCATCGGCAGCCGCAGTCGGGGGTCGGTGATGCGCATCGTGCGAGCTAGCGCTGCGTTGTTCGGCACCGGGTTCGTCGCCGGACTAGTGGTGGCACTGATCTTTCATGCGCTGATTCACGCGCTCATCATCATCGCGGCCGTGCTGATCGTGCTCGGGTTCGCGATCAAGGTCATGGTCACCCGCCGCCGCTGAGCTTCTGAGCACCAGCGTCTTCTGAGCAGCAGTCTCAGGGCGACACGAACAGCTTGATCGCGACCCCTGTCCCGACCACCACGATCAGCAGCCGTAACAGGTTCGGCGCTAGTCGGCGTCCGACCGTCGCTCCGATCTGCCCCCCGATCGCCGACCCCACCGCGAGCAGCGCGGCCGGCAGGTAAGCGACGGGCGCGAAAGAGATGAAGAGCAGCGCCGCTGACGCGTTGACCATGGCGATCACCACATTCTTCAGCGCGTTCAGCCGCTGCACGTGATCGTCGAGGAAGATGCCGAGCAGCGCCATCAGGATCACGCCTTGCGCCGCGCCGAAATAGCCGCCGTAAATTCCGGTCAAGAACGCCCCGATGTCGAGCCCGCGATGCGGCCGCGAGCGTGGTGGGCGCTTCGCGGCCTGTGCGATGACCCGGGCCGACAAGCGTGGCTGGACGATCACCAGCGCACACGCGACCAGCACCAGGTAGGGCACGACGCGCTCGAACGAGCTGCTCGGGAGAGCCAGCAGCAACCCGGCCCCGAGCATGCCGCCGGTAATCGAAATCGCTCCAAGGCGACGAATCCGACCTCGCTGGCCGACCAGTTCGCGGCGGTAGCCCACCGCGCCACTGACACCGCCGGGAACCAGCCCGAGGGTGTTTGAGACGTTTGCGACCAACGGTGAGTAGCCGAACGCAACGAGGGTCGGAAAGGTGAGTAACGAACCCGAGCCGACGACGGTGTTGACGGTGCCGGCGACGACGCCAGCGCCGAGGACACCGGCGATCTCCCAAGGGTTCAGCGCTGGCACGCCTGCGATGGTAGCGGCCCGATGGGCGGGGAGACTTCCGTCACGAAAGCCCCAAAAGGTCAAGAGACGGTCGCCAGCGGTCGACTAAACCTTGGTGAGGTCCCCCCAGCTGCGCCGTCGATCTTGGCGCGGGCGGCTTCAGTTGCTGGTCGTCACGGGCACCTCAATGGCGATCATCCTCGGAGCCAGCGCGTCGGCGCAGGCCGACAGTCTCGACCAAGCCACGGCCCAGGCGCAGCAGTTGGCCGCCCAGATCAGCACGCTGCAGCCCCAGGTTGTGGCCGCGCTCGCCGCGTATGACACGTCGCTGACAGCCCTGGGTCAGGCCGTGTCGATCAACGTCGCCGCGGGCCGGGTCTACTCATCGCTGCTCGAGCAAGCCGACACCCTTGTCACGCAACGGGACTCCCACATCGTCGCGCTCTACAAAGCCGGTGGATCTCTCGCCCTGTACGCCAGCGCACTGCGGTCCGGCGACCCAGCGAGCTTGCGTCAGGTGCCTTATCTCAACGGCATCGTCACCTCGGACGCCGACAGCGCCGCCAGTGCGCTAGCCGTTGCCGCGTCAGCGAAGGCAACGGTCGACGCTACGCAGAACCAGATCGACAACGGGCTTTCGAACACGGACGCCGTAAACACGCGACTTGCAGATCTGCAGAATCTGCTCGGTCAGCAACAGGCCCTCCTCAACGAGGCATCGTCGCGCGCCAAGAATCTGCAGGCACTGAAGGACGCGGCTGCGGCACTAGCTGCGTCGCAGGCCGCTGCTGCCGCCGCTGCCGCACAGGCCGCGGCTGCTGCACAGGCCGCAGCCGCACCCGCGGACTACAGGGCGTTGTTCGAAGGCGCGGCCGCGACCTGCCCGGGCCTGTCTTGGACTGTGCTTGCGGCTATCGGCCAGGTCGAAACCCATGACGGAATGGGCGCGATGGTGTCGTCGGCTGGGGCGCTCGGGCCGATGCAATTCCTACCGGCCACGTTCGCCGAATACGCCCGCGACGGCGACCACGACGGAAAGGCCGACATCATGGACCCGGCCGATTCGATCTACACCGCCGCGGCCTACCTGTGCGCGAATGGCGCCGGGCAGGGCGGGGCGTCGCTGTCGACTGCAATCTGGAACTACAACCACGCGGACTGGTACGTCCAGCTCGTCGAATCGCTAGCCGCCAAAATCAGCTAGCCACCAGCATCAGCTAGTGGGCGGCGGCGGCGGCTCGATCGCGGCCGGCTTCGGCGGCGTGGCCCTGGTCGCCTCGGGGACATTCCCGTTTGACCCGCTGCCGTTTGAGCCGCTGCCGTTTGACCCGCTGCCGTTTGACCCGCTGCCGGTCAGGCCGCCCACGATGCTTCCAAGGCCCTCGAGCGCCTTGCCCATCTCACTCGGGACGATCCACAGTTTGTTGGCGGTGCCCTGGGCGATCTGCGGCAGCATTTGCAGGTACTGATACGCCAGCAACTCGGCGTCCGGCTTGCCTTCGTGGATTGCCTGGAAGACCGTGCCGATCGCCTTTGCTTGACCCTCGGCCCGAAGCGCTTGGGCCTTTGCGTCAGCCGTCGCCTGGGTCACAGCAGCCTGTGCCTGACCCTCGGCCTTCAGGATCGCCGACTGCTTTTCTCCTTCAGCGGTAAGGATTTGCGACTGCTTGAAGCCCTCGGCGGTGAGGATCGCGGCACGCTTGTCACGGTCGGCACGCATCTGCTTTTCCATCGAGTCTTTGATCGACGCCGGTGGATCGATCGACTTCAGCTCGACACGATTGACCTTGATGCCCCACTTGCCGGTGGCCTCATCGAGCACCACGCGCAGCTGCGAGTTGATCTCCTCACGGGAGGTCAACGTCTTTTCGAGATCCATGCCGCCGGCGACGTTTCGAAGTGTCGTCACGGTGAGCTGCTCGATGGCCTGGATGTAGTTCGCAATCTCATATGTCGCAGCGCGTGCATCTGTGACCTGGAAGTAGAGAACGGTGTCGATGCCAACGACCAAGTTGTCTTCGGTGATGACGGGCTGCGGTGGGAACGAGATGACCTGTTCGCGCAGGTCGAGCAGCGGACGCAGCCGGTCGACGAAAGGCACCACGATGTTCAGGCCCGGCGTCAACGTCTTGTTGTACCGGCCGAAGCGCTCGACGATGCCCGCGCGCGCCTGCGGCACGATGCGGATCGTCCGCCCGACGACGAGCAAGACGAAGATCGCAACGATGATGAGTGCAATGGCCTCGGGGCCCATGAACTACTCCGTTCCATAGACCAGGGCGGTTGCGCCCTGGATCTTCACGACGTCGACCGACGTCCCAGGTTCGAGAACCTGGTCTTCCATGTAGGCACGGGCGGACCAGATCTCGCCACCGATCTTGACCTGACCGTGGTGAGCATCTACCTGCTCGAGAACCAGCGCGCTCTTGCCCACGAGGGCGTCGATGCCGCTCTTCAGTTCGGCAGGTGTCCGCAGGTGCGACTTCGCGATCGGCCTGGCCACGCCAACGAGCCCGATTGATCCAGCGATGAAGGCACCGAGCTGAAGCGGCACCGGACCGCCGACTACCGCAACGACGAGCGCAACCACCGCAGCAAGCGAGACGAAGCCCAGGACCAGCGTCAGGGTCAGGGCCTCCGCGGCAGCACAGGCGGCCGCCACAATCGTCCAAACGAGCCAAGCGGACATAACCCGATCATAGGCCGGTATTTCAGCCCGCGCGGGCGGCGAACCTGCCGTCTCGATAGTCGAGGCGCAGGGTCATGCCGAAGGTGTGCGAGAGCGCCTCCTCGGTCATCGACTCCTGCAGTGGCCCGGCCGTGACGACTCTTCCACCGCGCAGCAGCAACGCATGCGTGAACCCGACCGGGATCTCTTCGACGTGGTGGGTGACGAGCACTGTTGTCGGCGCGCCAGGATCCGCAGCAATGGAGGCGAGGCGAGCCACCAGGTCTTCACGACCGCCCAGATCGAGACCAGCAGCAGGCTCGTCAAGCAAGAGCATCTCGGGGTCAGTCATCAACGCCCGCGCGATCTGTGCACGCTTGCGTTCACCCTCGGACAACGTGCCATAGGTGCGATCGGCGAGATGCGCGCAGCCGACCTGCTTCAACACATGGTCGGCACGTACCTCGTCGTGAATGTCGTAGCGCTCGCGCCACCGCCCGACCATGCCGTAAGAGGCGGTCAGCACCACGTCTCTGACCTTCTCGCGCGCGGGGATGCGCTCCCCCAAGGCGGCGCTCGACAACCCGATTCGCGGCCGGAGATCGAAGACGTCGATCCGGCCCAATCGCTCGCCGAGGATGTCGACCGTCCCGCGCGTCGGAAACAGCCGGGTCGACGCGATTCGCAGCAACGTTGTCTTGCCGGCGCCGTTCGGGCCTAGCACGACCCACCGTTGATCTTGGTCGACTGACCAGTCGACGTAATCGAGCAGCGTCGCGCCGTCGCGGACCACACCGACGCCTTGCATCGCAATGACGTCGCCGGTTGCCTGCACGCACGAAACTTACCGGCAGCCAAACCGGGCGGGACGTCGACCCGCGGCCGCCGTTGCTTAGGCTGTTGGGGTGCCGACGCCCCAAGAGGACCTGCCGCATGAGCCTCTTGCCGACCCTGAACTGTGTGGTCGGTTCGCCGCGTGGTTCGCGGCCGCGCTGGGCAATCGCGTCGATACGGACGCCGCGCTCGCCGCGATCGAAGCCGGGAGCGACGGCCACGTTGTCACCGGCTGGCCGGACTGGCGGGTCGACATCGACGGCAGCGACGGCATGGAACTGGTCACGCGAGTGCCCGACGTGGGAGCTGTCGCCGTCGAGTTCGCCCTCGCCGATGTGGTCGGACGGTTGTTGCAGGTCGGCGTGCACGAAGTGTCCCTGGTGCTGCCCGTGGCCGGGGATCCGCTCGGGCTGACCGGAACAGGCCCCTTCTCGGTGGCCGCGCTCGAGGCCGAATGCGGCGTCCTGCTCGTCACCGACCAGGCGCGGATCGGGCTCATCCCGACACCGGACAAACGGGGGTCGTCCTACCGCGGATGGCGCTGGCAGGTATTGATCGAAGCTCGCGAGGTGGTCGATCCACTCGAGATCGCCGTGCTCGGCGACGCGCCGAGCGCAGCTGCCGCCTTCGCACCTATTGGCGCCCTGCCGGCCCCCGATCCATTGCACGTCGTCGAGCAGGCTGACCGCGCACTGGGCCGCGCGTTGCGAGCCGCTACCAACGAGCTCGCGGCCCTCGACCTCGCACATTGGCGCCCCGAGGTCGCGGCCGGTCGCAAGGAAGCCGAGGCTGCCCTGCGGGCTGCCGGACAACGGTTTCCACCGGGCTGGCCCCCGCCAGCGCGCGCACTCGCCGAGCGTTCACTGATGCTGTGGCGGATCGTGCGCGCAGCTCGCGCCGATGCCGGCGCCATCTCGGCGTCCGGCAGTCAAGCTCGAACGCAAGCGCTGAGCGCGCTGTCTCATGCGGTGCGAGAAGCCGCGATGGTGGCCTACAACGTGCCGCTGCTGGCCCTGCCGGTGAATCGGCCCGCCGGAGCTGTCGAGCCCGACCTTCGATGACTGTCGACCGCACGTTGCTGGTCACGCTGACTGGCCGCGATCGTCCCGGCGTGACCTCGCGCCTCTTCGACGAGCTGGCGAAGTTTCCGCTGCTCGTTCTCGACACCGAGCAGATCGTGTTGCGCGGCCGCTTGATCCTCGGCGTGCTCGCCGACCTCGCCGGTACTGATGCGGCGGGTGAACTCGCGTTGCGCGACGGACTCTCACACACCGCGCGCGACCTCGGGCTCGAGATTGAAATCGCCGTCGGGCCGCAAGTCGAAGCCGCTGCACTGCCTGCCCCTTTGCACGTCACGGTTTTGGGCCACCCGCTGCTGCCTGCAGCCATGGCTGGTATTGCCGGCTGCATTGCCAGCCACGGCGCGAATATCGACCGCATCGTGCGCCTCGCCAGTTATCCGGTGACCTGCATCGAGATGGACGTGTCGGGTGCGAACCCGGATCTGTTGCGTGCCGAGCTGAACGCCCAAGCTGCGTTGCTACAAGTCGATGTCGCCGTCCAGCGCAGTGGGTTGTACCGCCGCGCAAAGCGGCTCGTTGTCATGGACGTCGACTCAACACTGGTACGCGGTGACGTCATCGAGATGCTCGCCGAACGTGCGGGCTGCGCGGAGCAGGTCGGCACAATCACGCAGGCTGCGATGCGCGGCGAACTCGACTTCGAGCAGTCGCTTCGCGAGCGAGTAGCGCTGCTGAAGGGATTACCCGAGTCGGTGCTGGGCGAGGTACGTGAGTCGCTGGTGCTGACGCCGGGCGCCCGCACTCTCGTGCGGACGCTGAAGCGCCTTGGGTATTTGGTGGCAATCGTCAGCGGCGGATTCAGCCAGGTCACCGATGGCCTCGTCGACGAACTCGGCCTCGACTTTGCGGCTGCCAACACGCTCGACGTCGCCGACGGCCTGCTCACCGGAAAGCTCATCGGCCCGATCGTCGATCGCCCCGGAAAGGCTGCTGCACTCGAACGTTTCGCCGCATTGGCGGGCGTGCCACTCACGCAGACCATCGCGATCGGCGACGGCGCTAATGACCTCGACATGCTCGGCCGCGCCGGGCTCGGTGTCGCGTTCAACGCAAAGCCGGTTGTGCGCGAGGCCGCCGACACTGCACTCAATGTGCCTTACCTCGACGCGATCCTGTACCTGCTCGGCATCACGCGCGACGAGATCGATGCGGCCGACGCCTACGGCGGCGCAATACCGATGAATGCCGACGGGACAACCACCGCATGAGATTTCACACCGAAGTTCTCCGTGAGGGCAAGCCGGCAACCGGTTTGCAGGTGCCCGACGAAGTCGTCGTGCCACCCGATCTCGGTGCAGCACTGGCTGCGCAACCGTCGATACAAGCGTTTTTCGACAACTTTCCTTCACCCACCGCAAAGAATGGGTGCGCTGGATTGAGTATGCCAAGAAGCCCGAGACGAGACTGGCACGACTGACGAAAACGATCGACGAACTACGCGAGGGTCGCCGTACCCACTGACTCCGGTGTCTTCGCGGACGTGCGGCCCGGCGGCCGACTGATCTTCCGTTCGTCGTGTTCGTAGATCTTCCACGGCGGACCTACGATGCGTGAATCTGCCTTGCCGATAATCGTCGAATCCTTGTCGGGGTACGGAACCCGGGCGAGCACGTGCCGCATCGCAGCAACACGCGCACGTCGTTTGTCGTTGCTGCGAATGACGGTCCACGGCGCGTAGTCGGTATCGGTCGCGTCGAACATCGCCGCTTTCGCTTCGGTGAAGTCGTCCCAACGGTCGATAAGCGCGAGGTCGGTTGGACTCAACTTCCACTGCCGCACCGGGTCGATGCGGCGGATGACAAACCGGGTGCGCTGTTCGCTGCGGGATACGGAGAACCACAACTTGATCAGGATCATCCCGTCATCGGTGAGCAGCTTCTCGAACAACGGCGCCTGCTCCAAAAACAGCCGGTACTTGTCCTCGGTGGTCCAGCCCATGACGCGCTCGACCCCGGCGCGGTTGTACCAGGAGCGGTCGAAGAGCGTGATCTCACCGGCGCTCGGCAATTGAGCCACGTACCGCTGGAAATACCATTGACCCTGCTCGCGCTCGCTCGGCTTACCGAGGGCCACGATGCGGGCAGCCTTGGGGTCGAGGTGCTCCATGAACCGTTTGATCGTGCCGCCCTTGCCGGCCGCATCACGGCCTTCGAAGAGCACGCACACCCGCTGCCCGCCGTCCTGAATCCATTCCTGCATCTTCAAGAGTTCGACTTGCAGGGCTCGCTTCTGGCGCTCGTATTCGGGCCGCTCGAGCCGGTCCTCGTAGGGGTAGTTCTCGCGCCAGGTCGTCACTCGCTTGCCGTCGGCGCCGACCAGGATCGGGTCGTCCAAATCCTCGTTGTCGGCCTCGAGGGTCAACCCTTCGAGCGACTCGTTCAGGTTGACGGTCTCCCACTCAACGCTTCGCCGTTTCCGCGTTGATCCTGAGTCCTTGGTCGCTGAGGCCTTGGTGGTGGACGACGGCATCTGCTGCTCCATTTCGGTTCGCTCGCCGAGAATCTGCCGTATCTCCGCCCTGCCAGGCAACCGGACCCAGCCTGCCACGTGACCACGCTTCAGACTCCAGGCAGCGAAGGTGACGCGATGGTGAACGCTCGGTGAAGTCTGGCTTCGCACGGTTTCAGCGCCACCCCATACCGCCATACCTTCGCCGCGTGAGCAACGACTTCATTCTCGTGCTGGTGGTCATCACCGCGTTGGCGTTTGACTTCACGAACGGGTTCCACGACACGGGCAACGCCATGGCGACCTCGATTGCCACCGGAGCGCTGCCACCGAAGGTTGCTGTTGGGCTGTCCGGCGTCCTGAATCTGGTGGGCGCGTTCCTTTCCCTGAGCGTCGCAGCAACCATCGCCAGCGGGCTGGTGAACACCAAGGTCATCACGCTGACCGTCGTGTTCGCGGGCCTCGCCGGCGGCATCCTGTGGAACCTGACAACCTGGTTTCTTGGGATCCCGTCAAGTTCGTCCCACGCACTGATCGGCGGCGTCATCGGGTCGACACTTGCCGCGGTCGGCGAGCATGGCGTCAAGTGGCACGGCCTCGTGCAAAAGGTCATCATCCCCGCACTGCTCTCGCCGATCATCGCGCTGTGCATCGCCGCGATCGGCACGTATCTCGTCTACCGGCTCACCCAAGGCATCAACGGAAAGACCCGCACTCACGGTTTTCGCATTGGCCAGATCGGGTCGGCCTCGATGGTCTCGCTCGCACATGGCACCAATGACGCCCAGAAGACGATGGGCATCATCACGCTTGCGCTGATTTCCAATCACACGGTTGCGAGCAACGCGAAGGCGCCCTTCTGGGTCATCTTGAGTTGTGCACTCGCCATCAGTCTCGGCACCTACATCGGTGGGTGGCGGGTCATCCGCACCCTCGGTAAGGGCCTCGTCGAGATCGACGCACCGCAGGGCATGGCCGCGGAATCTTCGTCCGCAGCGGTCATCTTGCTGTCGAGCCACTTCGGGTACTCACTGTCGACCACGCACGTCGCGACGGGTTCGATCCTCGGCTCAGGAGTCGGCAAGAAGGGCGCCGAGGTCAGGTGGAGCGTGGCTGGTCGGATGGCGACTGCATGGGTGATCACGCTGCCGGCAGCCGGAGCCGTCGGCGCGTTGACCTACTACGCGGCGCATGGGATCGGCGGGTCGGTGGGCGTCCTGATCATGTTCCTCGTCGTTACCGCCGGCGGAGTGGCGTTCTACTGGCAGTCACGCAAGACTGCCGTGACGTCGAAGAACGTCAACGACGAATGGGCAGGCACTGTCTCGCCGCCCTCGACCAAGACTCCGGTAGCGGTGTAGGCGGCCATGAACAGCTGGATCAATCTCAGTGCGCTCTGGCGCATCATTGTGGTCGGGTTGCTTGCAGGAGCGGGACTCCCGGCGATATTCGCCTTCGGCCTACGCGCGCTGGCCAGCGGATCAGGTGCCGCCGCGGTGGGCACCGACCAGGATCGCGTCGTCGGCGGCAGCCGGACCGGCATGACGATCGCCGCACTGTGTTTCGCGGTGGTTTTGGCGGGGATCGGATACGGGATCTATTTCATCGTCAAGGCCAGCTGACCAAGGTCGTCAAAGCCAGTTCATTGCACGAGCGACGAAACGGAAAACTCGATGGCACTCTCAATGCTCTTGGAGTCGATCGTTGCGTGGGTGCGCAAGGGCTATCCCGAGGGCGTCCCGCGGCAGGACTACATACCGCTGCTCGCCCTGCTAAAGCGGCGAATGAACGACGATGAGTTGACTCAGGTCGCGAGCGAACTCGTGCCTGGAGATAACACGGCGACGATCTCCGCCGCGATCGAGGAGCTTACGCACGAGGAGCCCTCAGCGGCTGACATCCAGCGGGTGCGCGACCGGCTTCGCGAGACCGGCTGGGACCCAGCCGGAAACGAAGCCACCGTTTCGTAGCCTGCCGGCTACCGCCGATGCGGATGCAGTACCTGAAACCCCGACATCGGTGACTCAAGCGCACACGGGTCGGGCTCGGGGCATGCTTCGCATTCCATCTCGATCGTGGCGTGCGCAATATCGAAGTCGAGAGCGACCATGTCCTTGATCCGCTCCCCGGTTGCCTGTGCCTGCTCCAACGTCGGGTGACCCGAGACCGCAACGTGCGCGGACATCGCGTGCAGCTCGCTCGACAAGCTCCACACATGCAGGTCGTGAACATCGACCACGGTCGGGACCTCGCGCACGGCGGCAAGCACCGCCTCCGGATCAATCGCCTTGGGCGTCGACTCCAACAAGACGTCGGCGCTGCGGTGAAGCAGCCGCACCGCTTGGCTGGCGATAGCCACACACACAAGCAGCGACACGGCCGGGTCGAGCCAGTAGGTGCCGTGGCTGAGCACGATGACGAGACCCGCCGCGGCGACCGCGAGCGAGACAGCTGCATCTGAGACGAGGTGCAATGTCGCGGCCGACATGTTCAGGTCGGGATGCGAGCGCCGTTCGTGCACCAGCGTCGCGCCGAGCCCGTTCAGCGCGGCCGCACCCAGAGCAACTAGTGCCACGACGCCGCCGTGTACAGGCCGTGGATGCACGAGCCTGAGCACCGCATCGACGGCCACGAACCCCGTGACCGCGAGTAGCAGGCCACCATTCGCCAGTGCCGCCAGGATGGTCGCCCGGTGATGGCCGAACGAGCGCGCCATCGTTGCGCTGCGAAGTGAATAGCGCAGCGCGATGACCGCAATGGCCAGCCCCGCGACGTCCGCCAAGTTGTGCCCTGCATCGGCGAGCAGCCCGAGGGAATGCGCAAGCAGACCCCAGATGATCTGCGCGACGACCACGGCGATGTTGAGCACGATCGCGATCACCAGCCGCTGCTGGCGGCGGGTGTTTCGGCTCTGCGTGGTGCTCACGTGATCAACGGTACGCCTGTGTGATTCATCAAGCGGGACGCTGCAGTGATCGGGCGGGACGCCCCAAATCTAGGGCGGACGGCGGTCAGTTGCCCATGGCGTGGACGCCGCCATCGACGTGGATGATCTCGCCGGTGGTCTTGGGAAACCAGTCCGAGAGCAATGCGACGATCGCCCGCGCGGCCGGCTCGGCATCGCTGACGTCCCAGGTCATCGGAGCGCGCGTCTCCCAGATCGCAGCCAACTCATCGAACCCGGGAATCCCCTTGGCCGCCATGGTCCTGATGGGTCCCGCGGAGACCAGGTTGACCCGGATGTCCCGCTTGCCGAGGTCACGAGCCAGGTAGCGCGAGGTCGACTCGAGGGCAGCCTTGGCAACGCCCATCCAGTCGTAGAGCGGCCACGCGACTTTCGCGTCGAAGTCGAGTCCGACGACTGACCCGCCACCGGTCATCATCGGCAAGGCAGCCATCGTGAGCGCCTTCAACGAATACGCAGACACGTGCAGCGCTGTTGCGACGTCGTCCCAGCCGGTATTGAGGAAGTTGCCGCCGAGGGCGTCGCCTGGTGCGAAGGCGATCGCGTGCACGACGCCATCGAGGCCGTCAACATGCTCACCCACGCGTGAGGGCAAAGCGGCCAGGTCGTCGACGTTGGTGACGTCGAGCTCAATCACTGGCGGCGGCTCGGGCAGTCGGCCAGCGATTCGCTCGGTGAGTCTGAACACCCGGCCATAGGACGACAGGACGACCTTCGCGCCTTCCTGCTGTGCCAACCGCGCGGCGTCGAAGGCGATCGAAGCCTCGGTCAGCACCCCGGTGATGAGCAGCCGCTTGCCACTAAGCAGTCCAGAACCACTGAGCAAACCCATTCAGTGCCCCATTCCCAATCCGCCGTCGACGGGAATGACGGCACCGGTGATGTAAGCAGCCTCGTCGCTGGCCAAGAAGCGGATCACCCCGGCGACCTCATCCGGTGATCCGTAGCGGCGTAGCGGGATCTGGTCGAGCAGTTCCGCCCGCCTGCCGTCGGCAAGAACCGCCGTCAGGTCGGTCTCGATGAAGCCAGGGGCTACGACGTTGGCCGTTATGCCGCGTGAACCAAACTCGCGGGCCAACGAGCGCGCGAAACCAACGAGGCCTGACTTGGTCGCCGCGTAGTTGGCCTGTCCGGCCGACCCGGAAAGGCCGACGACGGAGGAGACAAAGATCATTCGGCCGTTGTGCGCGCGCAGCATGCCCCGCGCCGCCCGGCGAGCAACTCGGTAGGCGCCGGTCAGATTGGTGGCGATCACAGAGTCCCAGTCGTCGTCGGTCATCCGCAGCAGCAGCGTGTCGCGGGTGATGCCGGCGTTGGCGACCAGGACTTCGACCGAGCCCTGCTCCGCCTCGACGCGCTCGAAAGCGGCCTCGACCTCGTCGGTGTTCGTTACGTCGCAACGGACGGCGAGCACCCCCTCGGGGGGCGCGCTCGACAGATAGGTGACCGCGACGCGATCGCCCGCTGCCGCCAGGGCGTGTGCCGCCGCGAGTCCGATGCCGCGGCTTCCGCCGGTGACGAGCACAGAGCGCGGCACACGGGTCCTTCCACGAGCCCGGTCCGGCCGGGTGCCGACGCCACTATCGGTCGCCCGCCGAGGCTACCGGTAATACGGGTATGCGGCGCGACCACCGCCTCGGGCTTGGTGCGACAGCGCCTCGGGCTTGGTGCGACAGCGCCTCGGGCTACGCCGGGTGGTCTAACGAAGGTCAGCGCAACGGTGGGCGCCGGATCGTCGCGCGGCGCAGGAAAGTCGCTCCGTCCGGACCTGCTTCCAGACCTCAAGCTCCCCGATCAATAAGTAGTCGCCAACAGACGCAGCAACCAGCAGGTGGAGAACCCGATGAGCACAATGACCGCCGACACCTTCGACACGGTGACCGCGAACGTCCTCGCAGACGGAATCGTGGTCCGGTTGGCCGGCTCTCTGGACGTCGCATCACTGCCCGACCTGCGGGCCACGCTTCTGAGCAAGCGACCGGAGGGCTGCGACGACGTGCTCGTCGACGCCGGCCGGGTCACTGAAATCCACGAACGTGCACTCGCCGTCCTCGTCGCTGCAGCCGAATGGGTGCGCCAGACGGGTGGTCGCCTTCGCTTCGCCGCGATGTCCGACGCCCTGGTCGACACCGCCGACTACTTCGACGTCACCGACTTGCTGCCTCGTCTGCCTGGTCCGGGGGGACGGGCAGGCGGGGCAGCACGCCTCACGGCCCAATAACCCCAGGGGCCAGTACTCCAAGACCCGGCGGGTACCCGCCCGCCAGGTCGTCAAGCACCGCCGCGTTACCCCGCCGCTCCAAACCCCTGCAGCACCCACTGCAGGCCCGCTTCACCCACTCGCAACACCACCGGCAGCTACCCACTGCCGGCCTGCCTCACCCAGCAGTCGCAGCACCCCGCCTCACTCGCACTCGCTCCGCTACCGCCGTCCGGCCTGGGACCCCCTCCCCGGCCAGGCGGCGGTTGGCATGTGTGCCTCAGTCGACGCGTCGGGCGCCCGACGTAGGGTGGCCTTCGATCAGCCGTCCCCAAGGACGGCCACGACGTCTCGAAGCCGGAGGTAGCCCGCGCGATGCCCGACCGCGAGATCGACCAATCGTTCCTCGACTTGCCGCTCCAGACGCTCGCCGATGCCGCGTTGTCGCGTGCCCGAGAACTCGGGGTAACGCACGCCGACCTGCGCGTCGAACGCCACCGCACGCAGCATCTTCGGCTGCGCGACGGCAGCCTCGAGGGGCGTCTCGACGACGTCGACAGCGGCTTCGCCGTCCGCGTGGTGCATGAGGGCACATGGGGCTTCGCCGCCGCCGTCGACTTGACCCCCGAAGAGGCCGTGCGCGTCACCGAGCAGGCCGTGGCTATCGCCAAGGCGACCCGGCCGGCCAACCGCGAGCCCGTCGAGCTAGCCGACGAACCCGTTTACGCCGACGCACGCTGGGTGTCGTCGTACGACATCAACCCGTTCGACGTCCCCGATAGTGAAAAGGTCGCGCTACTCGCCGAACGTTCCGCACGGTTGCTGGCATCCGATGGCATCGACCACGTCGATGCGGCGGTCGCACAGGTTCTTGAGAACAAGTTCTATGCCGACCTGTCAGGCACGACGACGCGCCAACAGCGGGTGCGGCTGATGCCCAGCTTGACCGCGGTCTGCGTCGACGCCGATACCGGCCGGTTCGAGACGATGGAGAGCTTGGCACCGCCGGTCGGTCGCGGCTGGGAATTCTTGACCGGCACCGGCTGGGATTGGGATCAGGAAATCGCCGAAATCCCGATGCTGCTAGCGGAAAAGATGAAAGCACCGTCGGTCGAGGCCGGCACCTACGACCTAGTGATCGATCCGTCGAACCTGTGGTTGACCATCCATGAATCGATCGGACACGCGACCGAACTCGATCGTGCACTTGGCTACGAGGCCGCCTATGCGGGCACCAGTTTCGCGACCTTCGACAAGCTGAATTCGCTGGTCTACGGCTCGCCACACATGCATGTCACTGGCGACCGGACCGCCGAGTACGGCCTGTCGACGATCGGTTATGACGACGACGGCGTGGCCGGTCAGCAGTGGGACCTGATCCGCGATGGCATCCTGGTGGGCTACCAGCTCGACCGGCGGATGGCGAAGCTCAAAGGCCTCGGCCGCTCGAACGGGTGTGCGTTCGCCGATGCGGCCGACCGCGTACCGCTACAGCGGATGGCCAACGTCTCGCTGCAGCCCGCGGTGAACGGGCCGTCGACCGAAGAGCTCATCGCGGGCGTCGAACGCGGCATCTACGTCGTTGGCGACAAGAGCTGGTCGATCGACATGCAGCGCTACAACTTCCAGTTCACCGGCCAGCGGTTCTACGAGATCCGCTCGGGGCAACTCAGCGGCCAACTGCGCGACATCGCGTATCAGGCCACCACGACCGATTTCTGGGGGTCGATGGACGCCGTCGGCGGCCCGCAGACCTACGTGCTCGGCGGGGCGTTCAACTGCGGCAAAGCGCAGCCCGGGCAAGTCGCGCCGGTCAGCCACGGCTGTCCGTCAGCGGTCTTTCGCGGTGTCAAGATCCTGAACACCGTCCAGGAAGGTGGCCGCTAAATGAGCGACCAGACGCCGCAGGAAACCGTCGAGCGCGCGCTCACAATCGCGGCCGGCATCACCGGTGTCGATGGCTGTGTCGTGCTCGCCGACGAGTCGAGCAGCGCAAATGTGCGCTGGGCGAACAACACCCTCACGACCAACGGCGTGACGCGTGGTCGACGGCTGACCGTGATTGCCTCGGTCAAAGGTGCGGACGGCGTAGCAGCGGGCGTCGTGTCGCGAAGTTCGGTGCGTACGGCCGATCTCGACGACCTCGTGCGGGCCGCAGTGGCCGCTGCGGGTGAGAACACCCCGGCCGAGGACGCCGGCGCGCTGGTTGAGCCCAAACGGCCTGCCGACCCTGCGTGGCAAGACGAGCCCCACGAAACCTCTGCTGCAGTCTTCGAGGGATTCGTCGGCGATCTCGGGGAGGCCTTGACGAAGTCCGCAGCGCACGACCGGCTGCTGTTCGGATTCGCCGAGCACGTCGTCAACTCCAGCTTCATGGGCAGTTCGACCGGCCTACGGCTTCGCCACGATCAGCCGAGCGGCAAGCTCGAAATGAATGCGAAGTCGAACGATCTGGCACGTTCGGCGTGGTCAGGAGCGGCCACCCGCGACTTCACCGACATCGATATCGCGCGCGACGCCGATGCGCTCGCGCAACGCCTCGAGTGGGCGGCTCGACACGTCGATCTGCCTGCTGCGCGTTACGAAACCATCGTGCCGCCCAGCGCGCTCGCTGACCTGTTGATCTACATGTACTGGTCGTCCGGAGCGCGCGACGCCCATGACGGCCGCACCGTGTTCTCCAAGCCCGCTGGAGCCACTCGCGTCGGCGACTCGTTAAGCAGCCTGCCGTTGACGTTGCGCAGCGATCCGGCAGCACCTGGCCTCGCCTGCATTCCCTTCGTCGTTGCTCACGCGTCGAGTGCGGAAAGTTCGGTTTTCGACAACGGCCTCGAGCTGGAGCCGACGTCGTGGATCGACGAAGGACGTTTGAACTCCCTCATCCAGACCCGTCACACGGCGGCGTTGACCGGCCTGCCCGTCACGCCCGCCATCGACAACCTGATCTTCGAGCAGGTCGGTGCGACCGCGAGCCTCGACGACATGATTCAGAGCACCGATCGCGGGCTGCTGCTCACCTGTTTGTGGTACATCCGGACAGTCGACCCGCAGACACTGCTGCTCACCGGTCTGACTCGCGACGGCGTCTACCTCGTCGAGGGCGGCGAGGTCGTCGGCGCGGTCAACAACTTCCGGTTCAACGAGAGCCCGGTCGACCTGCTCGATCGAATCACCGAGGTCGGCTCGACGCAGGTGTGCCTGAATCGCGAATGGAACGACTACTTCAGCCGGACGGCGATGCCTGCGGTGCGCATTCCGGACTTCAACATGAGCACCGTCAGCAAGGCCTCCTGATCGGTCACACGTCCTCGAGGCGGAACCCGACCTTCATGGTGACCTGGAAGTGCTCGACCTCGCCGTCGACGATGTGGCCGCGGATGTCGGTCACCTCGAACCAGTCCAGGTGCCGGATGGTCTCTGATGCCCGGTGGACGCCGTTGCGGACGGCATGTTGAACGCTTTCGCCCGACGTTCCGACGATTTCGGTGACCCGGTAGGTGCGGTCGCTCATGGGAACCTCCGTGTTAGCCCAGTGCTCACTCTCTAGGGCCCCATCATCGCGGCGTACGGTAAAGGGGTGGCAATACGGGTGCGGGACCGCGGGCAAGAGGACGATCCACCGGTGTACCTGGTCACCGCAGCACAGCCCGGCCACTCGGAGGAAATGTCTGGCCGGCTCCGGCGTTATCTCATATCGATGACGATCCGGGTGGTCTTCTTGGTGTTGGCAATCTTCTTGTTTACCGGATGGCTGCGCGTCGTCGGCATTGCCGCCGCCGTCGTGCTGCCGTGGATCGCTGTGGTGATGGCGAATGCGGGTCCGGTAGGCGACGGCGCACAACCGGAGTTCGTCTCGACTGACCGGATCGGGATCGACGGCCCAGCTGTCACCCAGATTACTCACTCAACAGAAGTCGCTCAGTCAACAGAAGTCGGCTCCACTGAAGTCGGACAGCCGGAAGATAGCTACACCAAGGAACAGGCACCATGACAGCAGACCTTTACCCAACACCGGTGTTGCCGCAGAGCCCTCCGCCCGACGGATGGGCTGAGGAGATTCGCTCTCTCGCCGCTTCGCGCAACGCCGTGATCCTCGCGCACAACTACATGCTGCCCGATATCCAAGACGTCGCCGACCACGTCGGTGACTCGTTAGCGCTGTCGCGGATCGCAGCCGCGAGTGACGCCGACACCATCGTGTTTTGCGGTGTGCATTTCATGGCGGAGACGGCGAAGATCCTCGCGCCGAGCAAGACGGTATTGATTCCGGATCTCGACGCCGGCTGCTCATTGGCGGCCAGCATTGACGTCGCCGACGTCCTCGCATGGAAAGCCGATCACCCCGACGGGGTCGTTGTTGCCTACGTCAACACATCCGCCGCCATCAAGGCCGAGGTCGACGTGTGCTGCACCTCGTCAAACGCCGCCGATGTTGTGCGGTCGATCCCCGAGGGCAAGGAGATTTTCTTTCTCCCAGACCAATTCCTTGGCGCGCACGTACGCCGGGTGACTGGTCGTGACATGGATGTGTGGGCTGGTGAGTGCCATGTGCACGCCGAGATCTCACCGTCGGATCTGCGCGCAACGCTCGACGCGAACCCAGAGGCCGACCTGCTGGTGCATCCCGAATGCGGGTGCACGACGACCGCGCTTTACCTCACCAGCACCGGTGACCTGCCGGCCGACCGCACGCGCATTCTGTCGACCGGTGGCATGGTCGAATACGCGAAGACAACGAAGGCACCGCGCGTACTGGTCGCCACCGAGACCGGCATCTTGCATCAACTGCACAAGCTCAACTCGACGACCGATTTTATGCCGGTTTCGCCGCGAGCAGTGTGCCCCTACATGAAGATGATCACGCCGGCCAAGCTGCTGCGATCGTTGCGGGAGAACGTGTTTGAAGTCGACGTCGACCCCGATGTGGCTGCGCGTGCGCGACACTCCGTGGAGCGGATGATCGAAATCGGTTCACCCTCGCGCGGCGGCGAGTAAAAGCGACGCGGCTAGTTGTCGGCACTGTCTCCGTTGTCGTAGCCAGCCACTGTCGGGTCTTGCTTCAGGCAGTTGAAGAGCTGCTGCAACTGCAGGTTGGTGGCGTGATCGACCCGGTACCTGACGTTGTACAGCAGCGTTGCCTTGTACTTGCTCGTCGTGTCCAAGGGCTCGGGGACCACGTTCGGGATGTGCTGGCACAGGGCCCAGACCCGTGCATGGTCGGCGGGCGTCGCGTTGGTCGTGAAGTGAACCACGATCTCCTGCTTCGACAGACCCGACGTCTGCTTGCACCCCGCCAGCGCACACAGCAGCCCGACAGCCACAGCTCCCCCGGCGAGCACCCGCCGATGACCAGCAGCATGTCGCATCGAGCCAGGCTATCGACGTCCTCGGTAGTCTGCTGATCGTGCCCCGGCTCACCGCGGACAACCTCGAGGCCCGCCGACGCACGATCATCGACGGCGCCCGCCGCTCTTTCGCGCGCGACGGCTACGAGGGCGCAACCGTGCGGCGACTCGAGGCTGAGATCGGGCTGTCGAGGGGCGCGATCTTCCATCACTTCGGTGACAAGGAATCGCTGTTCTTTGCCGTGGCCGAGGACGACGCTGCCGAAATGGCCCAGGTGGTCGCCGAACACGGCCTGGTCCAGCTCATGCGCGATCTTCGCTTCCGTGACGCGGGCTGGCTTGGGGTGCAGTTGGAGTTGTCACGCCGGCTGCGTACCGACGCCGACTTTCGCGGCCGCTGGGCAGCGCGCTCCGACACGATCAGCCGGGCCGCGCGGGAGCGCCTGCAGCGCGGCGTCGATCGCGGCACTCTTCGCACCGACGTGGCGGTCGACACCATCGCGGCGTTCTTGGAACTCGTGCTCGACGGATTGGTCCTGCACAGGGCGATGGGTGTGCCAGACGACGACCTCGATGCGGTGCTCGACCTCGTCGAAAGCGCAGTGCGGCGACGCCCGTAGCAAATCAGGCGGACGGTTCTGGGGTGACATCGGCGAGGTCGAAGTCGCCGAGCTCGGTCGTGGCCTGTCGTTCGAACTGGGTGCGGTAGAGCTCGGCGTAAAGACCGCCGGCCGCGAACAACTCGTCGTGGTGGCCGCGCTCAACCACCCGACCGTCGTCGATGACCAAAATCTGGTCGGCATCGCGGATGGTCGACAACCGGTGGGCGATGACGAGCGACGTGCGGCCGGCAAGCGCGATCTTCAGCGCCCGCTGCACTGCCGCCTCGGATTCGGAGTCGAGGTGTGCCGTTGCCTCGTCAAGCACCACGATCGCCGGTGCCTTCAGTAAGAGGCGGGCGATCGCGAGCCGCTGCTTCTCGCCGCCCGACAACCGGTAGCCGCGCTCGCCGACGAGGGTGTCGAGGCCGTCGTTCAAAGACCCGACGAGATCCCAGATCTGTGCCGCCTTACAGGCCTCGATGAGCTGTTCCTCGGTGGCGTCGGGCTTCGCATAGACCAGGTTGGCCCGGATCGTGTCGTGGAACATGTGGCTGTCTTGGGTCACCACACCGACCGTGTCACGCAGCGACGACTGGGTCACCTGGCGCACGTCAGCGCCGCCGATCAGCACCGCTCCGCCGGTGACGTCGTACAGGCGAGACACCAGTGCCGAGATCGTCGTCTTGCCTGCGCCAGACGGGCCGACAAGAGCGATGAGTTGACCAGCGTCGGCCTTGAACGAGACGTCGTGCAGCACCTGGGGATTCGACGATGTGTCGAGCACCGCCACCGACTCAAGCGAAGCCAGCGACACATCAGACGCCGCCGGGTAGCCGAACTCGACGTGGTCGAACTCGATCGTGTTGGCGCCGGCCGGCAGGTCGACCGCGTCGGGCGCGTCAGCAATCATCGGCGGCAGGTCGAGAACCTCGAAGACCCGCTCGAACGAGACGAGCGCGGTCATGATCGAGACATTGACGTTCGATAGCGCCGTAAGCGGCCCGTAGAGCCGGGTCAGATAGGCGCCGAGCGCGACGACAGTACCGACGTCGAGCTCGCGTTTCGCAGCGAGCCAACCGCCCCATCCGTAGACGAGGGCGACGCCGAGCGATGCCACCAACATGAGCGACGCGAAAAAGACGCCGCCGTACATCGACTGCGTGACACCGATGTCACGAACCCGGCCGGCCTTCGCTTCGAACGCCGCGTCTTCTTCACGCCGGCGGCCGAACAGCTTGACCAGCATCGCTCCGGCCACGTTGAACCGCTCGGTCATGGTGTTGTTCATTGCCGCGTTGAGGTTGTAGCTCTCCCGCGTGATCGTCTGCAGCTTGCGACCAAACCAGCGAGCCGGCAGCACGAACAGGGGCAACAACGCGAGCGCGGCGAGCGTGATCTGCCACGACAACACGAACATCACCGACAGTGTGAAGGTCACGGTGAGCAGGTTGGTCACGACGCTTGACAGCGTGCTCGTGAATGCCTGCTGTGCGCCGAGGACGTCGTTGTTCAGACGGCTGATCAGCGCGCCGGTCTGCGTGCGGGTGAAGAACGCGATCGGCATCTGCTGGATGTGACTGAAGATCTTGGCCCGCATATCGAAGATCAGACCCTCGCCGATTCGCGACGTCTGGTAGCGCTCGACGAGACCCAACCCGGCGTCCAGGATTGCGATGAGCCCGATCAACACCGCGAGCACGATCACCAGATGCGGGTGCGAGCCGACGCCCTTGTTGCCGATGCCCTTGTTCAAGATCTCGCGGATCAGCAACGGAGTTATCGCGCCAAGCGCCGCGTCAATCACGAGCAGCACCAGCAACACGGCGACCAGCCGCTTGTAAGGCGCGGCGAACTTGACGATCCTCTTCACCGTGCCCGGCGCCAGCTTCCGCTTGGTCACCGAGGAGTCTTGGGTGAAGCTGCGCATCGCATGCCACGTGGCCATGCCTTGGCCCATGCTCACTGCAACATCACCCGTTCATCGTCTCCCACTGTTCGGCGTTTCCATTATCCCACCGCAACGAACGCGCAGCGGCCGCTGCAACTTCCCGGCCCTACGCTCACAGCGATTCGGCTGTGGCCAGGCGCAAGCCCTCGACGAGCACGCCCGCAGCACGCCGCCGATCAGCCGCCGCCTCGATCAGCACCGCCTTGGCCACCGTTGCGACCTCCCTCGGCGTTCGAAGCACGGTCGCAACCATGTCCGCGACCGCTGCGTCAAGCATCTGCGCCGCCACTGACAGATTCGCCAGGCCGACCGTGGCCGCCAGCCGCCCGGAGATCGCCACGCCGGTAACGACGAACTCCAGTGCCCGCGAATAGCCCATCAGCTCACCAAGCCGCGCAACACCGCTCACCGAGCGGGACGGCGAAAGCTGCGCGTCGTCCGCGACTACTCGCAGGTCGCAAGCCAGCGCCGCCTCGAGCCAGGCACCGCTCAGTCGTCCGCTCACCGATGCGACGGTCATCACGTCAGGCCGGCTCAGCCACTCGACGGCGGCACTGGGCGGCTCGCTGGGCGAAGCGCCGGCGACCCCGTCAGCATCGACATCGACGGCGGCGTCCACGCGTAGCACCACCACTTGGGTGGCTCCAGTCAGACTCCGCCCAGCTTCCGTCAGCGCATCCCAAAGGTCGGCCGTACGGCTACGGGGTAGTGACACCGTGACGACCTGCTCGATGGGCACGCTAGCGACCCTAAACCGCCTGGTCGGTGACTGACGGCCCGCAGGCCGACCGCAGCGCGTGCGCGAGACCCCTGAGGGTCACGGGCAGGTCGGGATCAGGCTTTCTTCGGCCTGCCCCTGGTGGCTCCGCCACGTCCTCGCAACGTCGCGCCAGACTCGGTCAGGATGCGGTGAACGAAGCCGTAGGACCGTCCGGTCGCATCGGCCAGCGAGCGGATGCTCGCACCCCCGTCATATTTCCTTCTGAGGTCGCCTGCCAGCCGGTCGCGGTCGCCGCCGGTGACCCGGCTGCCCTTCTTGAGAGTGTCGGCCACGGTTTCTCCCTCTCTAGCTCGGATTGTGTGCATGGGAGCCCTGTCTAGCCATGATCACCCATGAATCGTCCATCGGCCACCCGAGGGGCCGACGAGATCGCGCGATCACCCGATCAGGCGAGCGCGACCAGGTCAGAGAGCTCTTCACTCCAGATGTCCTCGACGCCGTCTGGCAGCAGCAGCACGCGTTCGGGCGACAGCGCCTCGACGGCGCCCTCATCGTGGGTGACGAGAACGATCGCTCCCCGGTAGCCGCGCAAAGCGCCGAGGACCTCTTCGCGGCTCGCTGGGTCGAGGTTGTTGGTGGGCTCGTCGAGCAGCAACACGTTCGCACTCGACACCACGAGTCGCGCCAGTGCAAGACGCGTCTTCTCACCACCCGATAACGTGCGGGTCGGTTGTTCGACGGTGTCACCAGAAAACAGGAAGCTACCCAGAACTCGTCGCAACTCGACGTCCGCCAAGTCTGGCGATGAGGAACGCATCGTCTCAAGGACGGTCGCATCCGGATCGAGCGTCTCGTGCTCCTGCGCGTAGTAACCGAGCTTCAATCCGTGACCCGCGAGCACTTCACCGGTGTCGGCGGGTTCGACGCCAGCAAGTGTGCGGAGCAGCGTCGTCTTGCCCGCGCCGTTGAGACCGAGGATCACGACCCGGCTACCGCGGTCGATAGCAAGGTCAACATCGGTGAATACCTCGAGAGATCCGTACGACTTCGACAGCCCAGTTGCTGACAGTGGCACCTTGCCGCAGGGCGCAGGCTCGGGGAACCTCAGCTTTGCCACGCGGTCGTGTTTGCGAACTTCTTCCAAGCCGGCAAGCAATTTGTGGGCCCGCTTCTCCATGTTCTGTGCAGCAGTCGCCTTGGTCGCCTTGTAGCGCATGCGATCGGCCTGGGCCTGCAACGTCGTTGCTTTGCGTTCCGCATTTGCTCGCTCGCGTTTGCGGCGCCGCTCGTCGGCTTCGCGTTGCTCGATGTAGATCTTCCAACCGACGTTGTAGATGTCGAGTACCGCACGGGTCGCGTCGAGGTGCAGCACCCGGTTGACTGTTGTCTCGAGCAATGTGACGTCGTGGCTGATGAGGACCAGGCCGCCCTTGTGCGACCGCAGGAACTCTCTGAGCCAGGCGATCGAATCGGCGTCGAGGTGGTTGGTCGGTTCGTCGAGCAGCAATGTCTCTGCGCCGGAGAACAAGATGCGCGCGAGTTCGACCCGACGCCGTTGGCCACCCGACAACGTGCCGAGCGTTTGGCCGAGCACGCGATCAGGCAGCCCGAGGCTCGCCGCGATGGATGCCGCCTCCGACTCCGCCGCGTATCCACCCAGCACGTGGAAGTGGTCTTCGATCCGGCTGTACTTGCGAACGGCAGCGTCGCGCACTCCGTCGTCGGAGCTGCCCATGCTGGTTTCGGCTGCCCGCATGTCACGAACGACGACGTCGAGACCGCGCGCCGACAAGATGCGGTCGCGAGCTAGAACGTCGAGATCACCTGTCCGCGGATCTTGCGGGAGATAGCCGATCTCGCCGGTGTTCGTCACGGAGCCCGCGGCAGGCAACAGTTCGCCGGCGAGAATCTTGGTCAACGTCGTCTTGCCGGCGCCATTGCGCCCGACGAGACCGATGCGGTCGCCCGGCGCGACCCGGAAAGTCACAGCGTCGAGCAACACCCGAGAGCCGACGCTGATCTCAACGTCGGTGGCGGTGATCACGAAAACATGCCCTTCGATAGCGTGCAATGGCCGACCACGAAAACAACGATCAGACGTTGAATCCGATGGCGCGCAACTGCTCCCGGCCGTCGTCGGAGATCTTCTCCGGACCCCACGGCGGCATCCAGACCCAGTTGATTTTGAAGTCCGTCACCAGACCGTCGAGAGCACTTCGGGTTTGGTCTTCGATCACGTCGGTGAGTGGGCATGCCGCCGAGGTCAACGTCATGTCGATGGTCGCGACACCCTGATCGTCGAGCGCAAGGTCGTAGATGAGCCCGAGATCAACCACGTTGATGCCCAACTCGGGGTCGACCACGTCGTACAGGGCTTCCTTGACGTCGTCAACGGTCGCGGTCATGAGGTGCTGCCTTCCCGGGTCGAGGCGGTGGCCGGGGAAGTCCCGGCCGCCGGGTCGAGCTTGTTCTCGCGTGCTTGTGCGGTCGCGTCTTTCCAGGCCATCCACGAAAGCAATGCGCACTTCACCCGCGCGGGGTACTTGGAAACGCCAGTGAACGCGACAGCGTCTTCGAGGATCTCTTCATCGGGGGTCACCAGACCCTTGCTCTGCATCAAGGCGACGAACTCGCGGTGCGCGACAAGACCAGTCTCGATGTCACGGCCGATGACGAGATCGGTAAGAACCGAGGCACTCGCCTGGCTGATCGAACAGCCGGCGCTGTCGTACGACACATCGGTAACCGTGTCGCCGTCGAGCTTGACGCGCAACGTGATTTCGTCGCCGCATGTCGGGTTCACGTGGTGTACCTCAACGTCGTAAGGCTCCCGCAATCCCTTGTGGTGGGGCGTGCGGTAGTGGTCGAGGATGATCTCCTGGTACATCGATTCGAGTTGCATCAGCCGAAGAACCTCTTCGCCTTCTCAAGCCCGACGACCAATGCGTCAATCTCGGACGGCGTGGTGTACAGGTAGAACGACGCGCGGGTCGACGCGCTGACTCCGAACCTTTGGTGGACCGGCCGGCCGCAGTGATGTCCGGCGCGAACCGCAATACCGTGGGAGTCGAGAATCTGCGCAACGTCGTGCGGATGAACGTCGCCGAGCGTGAAGGAGATCGCGCCGCCTCGGTCGACAGCGTTGGTGGGACCAAGAATCCGCAACCCGGCGACCGTGCTCAATGCCTCGAGCGCGTAGGTCGTGATCTGCTTCTCGTGGGCGGCCACAGCGTCCATGCCGACGTTGCTCAAGTAGTCGACAGCTGCGCCAAGCCCGATCGCTTGGGCGATGGGCGGCGTGCCTGCCTCGTACTTGTGCGGGAGGCCCGCGTACGTCGAACCCTGCATCGTGACGGTCTCAATCATCTCGCCGCCACCGAGGAACGGCGGCAGCTCGTCGAGTAGTTCGCGTCGCCCCCACAAGACGCCGATGCCGGTCGGACCGCACATTTTGTGTCCGGTGAACGCGGCGAAGTCGATACCCAGTTCGGCGACGTCGACCGGAAGCTGTGGGACAGACTGTGAAGCGTCGAGTACGACAACCGCGCCAACCGCATGCGCCCGGGCGACGATCGCCCCGACCGGGTTCAGGGTGCCTAGCACGTTGGACACGTGCACGAACGCGACCACCTTGGTGCGCTCGTTGATCAGCTCGTCAATGTTGGAGACATCAAGCCGGCCATCGTCAGTGACGCCAAACCAGCGCAGCGTCGCGCCGGTGCGCTCGCACAGGATCTGCCACGGCACGATGTTGGAGTGGTGCTCCATTTCGGTGACGACGACCTCGTCGCCGGGCTTCAATGCCCGAGCTCCCCACCCGAACACGTTGGCGACCAGGTTCAGGGCCTCGGTTGAGTTCTTTGCGAAGATGACGGTGTCAGCGTCAGGAGCGCCGATGAACGACGCGACCTTCAGCCGGGCGCCTTCGTAGGCGGCAGTCGCGTCTTCACCCAGTGCATGTGTCGCGCGATGAATGTTGGAGTTGTGCTGCTCATAGAACTCGGCCAGCGTGTCGAGCACCTGGCGCGGCTTTTGCGAGGTGTTCGCGCTGTCGAGATAGATCAGCGGCTGGTTGTCATGAACCCGCCGCTCGAGGATCGGAAAATCCTTACGCAGCAGTTCGACGTCGTAGGGCGCGTCGGTCATCGCAGCAGCCTCCTCACGCGATCTTCGCGTAACGCTCGTAGCCCTCGGCCTCGAGCCGGTCAGCCAGTTCACGGCCGCCTTCTTCGACGATGCGGCCGTCGACGAAGACATGCACGAAGTCGGGCTCGATGTAGCGCAGTATCCGGGTGTAGTGCGTGATGAGCAGGACGCCACGGTCAGGCTGCGCCCTGAACCGGTTCACGCCTTCGGACACGACGCGCAATGCGTCGACGTCGAGGCCGGAGTCGGTTTCGTCGAGCACCGCGAACTTCGGGTTGAGCAACTCGAGCTGAAGGATCTCGTGCCGCTTCTTCTCGCCACCGGAGAAACCCTCGTTCACGTTGCGCTCAGCGAAGACCGGGTCGATCTGCAACTGCGCCATCGCGCCCTTGACCTCGCCGACCCACGTGCGGACCTTCGGCGCCTCGCCACGAATAGCGGTCGCCGCGGTACGCAGGAAGTTCGACACCGACACACCCGCAACCTCGACCGGGTATTGCATGGCAAGGAACAGCCCGGCGCGAGCGCGCTCGTCAACCTTCATCGCCAGCACGTCTTGCCCGTCGAGCGTGACGGTGCCCTTGGTGATCGTGTATTTCGGGTGGCCCGCGATCGAATACGCGAGCGTCGACTTGCCGGAGCCGTTGGGGCCCATGATGGCGTGCGTTTCGCCCGCGTTCACCGTGAGGTCGACGCCGCGCAGGATCTCGCGCGGCTCCTCAGCCGTAGCGCCGGCCTCGCCAGTGGTACCGGCGTTGACGACGACATGCAGGTCACGGATAACAAGCGCGCTCATCGCACGGACTCCTGATCGATTGAATGGGTAGAAGACAGGTCGGACGGCGCGGTGCTGAGGTAGACGTCGTCGCCTTCGAACTTGATGTCATAGACCGGAACTGCGCGCGTTGCGGGCGGCCCGAGCGGCTTGCCACTGCGTACATCGAACCGCGAGCCGTGCAGCCAGCACTCGACAGTGCTGCCGTCGATGTCGCCGTCGGACAACGCGACTTCGGCATGCGAACACACGTCGGAGATTGCCGAGTAGCTGCCGTTGTCGGTGCATACGATCGCGACGGGCTCACCCTCAACCTCGACGCGCAAGACCCCTCGCGGCGCGGGCAGCTGGGTGCGGTCAGCAACCTTCACGTAGCGGCTGGTCACGACATGCTGCTATCGAGTTCGCGGTCGACTGTTGCGAGCAATCGCTCGACCAGCTCGGGCACCTGGATCCGCTCGATCACATCAGCGAAGAAGCCGCGCACGATCAGGCGACGTGCCTGATCGGCCGGAATTCCTCGCGCCTGCAAGTAGAACAGTTGCTCATCATCGAACCGGCCGGTTGCACTCGCGTGGCCAGCTCCGACGACTTCGCCGGTCAAGATCTCGAGGTTCGGCACTGAGTCGGCACGCGCGCCGTCGGTCAGTAACAGGTTGCGATTGACCTCGTACGTGTCGGTTCCGATACCGGTTGCGCGGATGATGACGTCGCCGGTCCAGACCGAACGCGCACCCGCACCTTGCAGGGCGCCGCGGTAGTTGACCCGGCTCTTGCAGTGCGGCATCGCGTGGTCGACGAGCAGGCGGTTGTCGATGTGCTGACCCGCATCGGCGAAGAAGAGGCCCAGCATCTCGGCGTCCCCTCCTGGTCCGGCGAACTTGACGAGCGGCGTCACACGCACGGCGCTGCCACCGAAGCTGATGTTGATGTGTCGCACCTTGGCGTCACGGCCGACAAGCACGGTGTGCGCCGATGCGTGCACCGCGTCGTCGTCCCAGTCTTGAATGCTAACCAGGGTGACCGACGCACCCTCGCCGACCTTGACCTCGACGTTGGCGGCGTACTGCGCGGTGCCGACGTGGTCGAGCACCACCGTGCCGGTCGCGTGCGGCGCGATATCGACGATGACGTGCCCGTAGGCGACGCCGCCGGTGCCTTTGAGGCCGACGACGATCGGGTCGACCGCGTCACCGGCGACCGTCACGACGAGCGCCTCAGTGGCCTTCGCAAGCGCTATCGCGGACAACCGATCGAACGGAGTGTGCACCGCACCGACCCGTGAATCAGTGATCGGAACAACCTGCACGGCGGCGTCGGCACTCCACGAGTACGCAAGCGGCCCATCTGCGTCGGGCCCCGCAAACAAAGGACGAAGGCGAGGCAGCGCAGCAAAACGCCAGATCTCCTGGCGGCTGTTCGGCTCCGCAAACGACTGCGGGTCGCGCGAGAAAGTGCGTTCGAGATGGCGCCCGCCTTCGCCGCCTCGGCCATGTGTGTGGCCAGCGGGTGCAGCGGGCGCGTCGGTGATCTCCAACTTGGCGCGCTGGAGTTCGCCGAGCTCGAGATCCTCGGTCGTGGTGAGCTCAGTCATGGATCAGCCCACAGACCCTTCCATCTGCAACTCGATGAGTCGGTTTAGTTCGAGCGCGTACTCCATCGGGAGTTCGCGCGCGATCGGCTCGACGAAGCCGCGCACGATCATCGCCATCGCTTCGTCCTCGGTCATGCCGCGGCTCATCAGGTAGAAGAGCTGGTCTTCGCTGACCTTCGAGACAGTTGCCTCGTGACCCATCGACACGTCGTCTTCGCGCACGTCGACGTAGGGATAGGTGTCGGATCGGCTGATCGCATCGATCAGCAGCGCGTCGCACTTCACCGTCGACTTCGAGCCGTACGCGCCATCCATGATCTGAACGAGACCGCGGTAGCTCGTGCGACCGCCGCCACGCGCAACCGACTTCGAAATGATCGTCGACGACGTGTGCGGTGCTGCGTGCACCATCTTCGACCCGGCGTCCTGGTGCTGGCCCTCGCCCGCGAACGCGACCGACAGTGTCTCGCCCTTGGCGTACTCGCCAACGAGCCAGACCGCCGGGTACTTCATCGTCACCTTGGAGCCGATGTTGCCATCGATCCACTCCATGGTCGCGCCTGCCTGCGCAACTGCGCGCTTGGTCACCAGGTTGTAGACGTTGTTCGACCAGTTCTGAATCGTGGTGTACCGGCAGCGCGCGTTCTTCTTCACGATGATCTCGACGACCGCGCTGTGCAGCGAGTCACTCGAGTACACCGGCGCAGTGCAGCCCTCGACGTAGTGGATGTAGGAGCCCTCGTCGACGACGATCAGGGTGCGCTCGAACTGGCCCATGTTCTCGGTGTTGATCCGGAAGTAGGCCTGCAGTGGGATGTCGACATGGATGCCCGGCGGCACATAGATGAACGAGCCACCCGACCACACCGCGGTGTTCAGGGCCGAGAACTTGTTGTCACCGGCCGGAATCACCGAACCGAAGTACTCGCGGAACAAGTCTTCGTGCTCGCGCAAGCCCGTGTCGGTGTCGAGGAACAACACGCCCTGAGCCTCGAGGTCTTCACGAATCTTGTGGTAGACGACCTCTGACTCATATTGCGCGGCGACGCCCGAAATGAGCCGCTGCTTCTCGGCCTCGGGGATGCCGAGCTTGTCGTAGGTGTTGCGAATGTCGGCGGGCAGGTCGTCCCAGCTGTCGGCCTGCTTCTCCGTCGAGCGCACGAAGTACTTGATGTTGTCGAAGTCGATCCCGGAGAGGTCGGCGCCCCACAACGGCATCGGCTTCTTCTCGAAGATGCGTAGGCCCTTGAGCCGCTGCTCGAGCATCCACGCCGGCTCGCTCTTCTTCGCGGAAATGTCGCGCACGACGTCTTCGTTCAGGCCACGCCTCGCGGCCGCTCCTGCCACGTCGGAGTCGGACCAGCCGAACTTGTACCGGCCGAGCTGGTCGAGCTCTGGGTGCTCGATGGTCGTCATACGGTGACCTCTCCGGGCTGTTGAACTGGGTGAACGGTTGAGCTTGGTGTCGTACTGGCTACAGGCGGCAACGGGATGTGGGTCGTACATATGCCGTCGCCGTGCGCGATCGTGGCGAGCCGCTGGACGTGGGTGCCGAGCAGCCGGACAAACATCTGCGTCTCGGCCTCGCACAGTTGCGGGAAATCCGCCGCGACATGAGCAATCGGGCAGTGGTGCTGGCAGACCTGGACGCCGGGGCCGGCTTGCTGTGCGGACGCGGCGTACCCGTCGGCCGTGAGCGCCGCAGCCAACTCGGCCGGACGGCGATCAGCTGGCACCTCTGCCAGGGCCGCCGCGTAGCGAACTTCGAGACCGTGCAGGCGCTGCCGCGCGAACGCGCTCACCGCAGCGTCGCCGCCGGCTTCGCGCAGATAACCGAGGGCCTCGACCGCGATGTCGTCGTAGGCGTGCCGAAATAAGGAGTGACCGTCGTCGGTCAGGGCGAACAGCTTCGCGGGGCGACCGCGGCCTCGGAGCTGGCCGTGAACCTTGCGCTCAGGAACCTCACATACCCGGCCCGCGGCAATCAGCGCGTCGAGATGGCGGCGGACGGCTGCGGGCGTGAGGCCGAAGCTGGCACTCAGAGCGCCGGCGCTCTGGGGACCGCGGTCGTGCAGGGCCCGGGCGACCCGGTCACGGGTGCGGGCATCATCCGGGCCAGCGGGCGCGCCAGCCAGCGCGGCCGTTGGCGCATCGGAGACCATCGCGGATTTCACAACACCAATGTTACCTATTTAGCTCTGACCTGCACACACCCCCTCGCTGGGTCGGCGGCCTACCATCGTGCGAGATGACCGCATCAACCACTCGACCCACCGCCGCGCCTGCTCCGCGGCGGTCAGTTGCGGTTGCCATCGGCCGGCGACCTACCCCGGCAACGGTCCGGCGACTGGCGCTCACGTCGCTGATCGCGAACATCGGCATCGTGTCTACCGGCGGCTTGGTCCGCCTGACGAACTCGGGCCTCGGATGCCCTTCGTGGCCGGACTGCTCGAGCGGTGACCTGGTGCCGGTCAGGGCGCTGTCGTCGCACAAGGCCATCGAGTTCGGCAACCGCGCGCTGACAACCCTGCTGGTGATCGCCGTCGCGGCGCTCTTTGTCGCGGTATGGCGCTCAGCACCGCGCCGCGCCGGGCTGCTCGGATGGGCCTGGGTCACGTTGCTCGGCGTACCCGCCCAGATCGTCGTCGGCGGCGTGCTGATCTTCACCCACCTGAACCCGCTGGCGGTGGCCGGCCACTTCATGTTGTCGATGGTGCTCATCGCGGCGGCGACCGTGCTGTGGTGGCGCGCCCGCGATCCTGACTCCGCTGTTAACTCGGCGGTGGGTAACTCGGCGGTGGGTAACTCGGCGGTGGGCGCAGTGATGGCGCAACCGCTCGCCGTCCCGCCGATTGTGAAGCGGCTGGGCTTGGCCACTTGGGCGCTGACCTATGGCGTGTTCATTGTCGGCACGCTTGTCACCGGCAGCGGCCCACACGCAGGCGACGCGACCGCGAAACGGCTGCACCTGCGACCCGCAGCGATCAGCCAGCTGCATGCCGACCTCGTGATGCTCCTCGTCGGCGTAGCGGCGGCCCTCGCGGTGTGCGTCACCGCAGTCGGCGCTGGCGTTCTTGCCCGCCGGACGACGAGGGTGCTGATCGCCGTACTCGCGGCGCAGGCGGCCGTGGGGTTCGCGCAGTACTTCAGTGGGCTGCCGGTAGGGCTGGTCGAGTTGCACGTGACCGGCGCCGCGGTCCTCGCCGCGACGGCCACCGCCGTCGTCCTCTCGCTGCAGAACGCCCAGCTGCGGGAGAAAGTGTCGTAAAACGGCATAAAGATGCCCTTGGTGCGTGTACCCGCAGGGTCACGCCTATGTAACAGATCCATTCCGAACGCAAAGATGATCTCTGTTGCCCTTACGTTCACGGGTCCTCGGTGCATATGTTGTGCGGCACAACAACTGGGCAGTCCTGTAGGGCACCACGTCCTGCGCCCAGGAGCAAAAAGGGGATCGTGCATGAACAAGACTGCGATCAGGCTCATTGCCGTCGCGGCGGTAGCCGGGCTCGGTATTGCCGGCTGTAGCAGCAGCAAGAAGTCGGCTAGTTCGCCTTCGTCCAGCGCACCTGCCGCAGCCAGCACTCCGGCAGCCGCAGCGCCCAGCAGCAGCGCACCAGCCGCCGCTCCGAGCAGCAGCGCGCCGGCACCCGCGTCGTCCGCCCCCGTTGCGGCCTCCAGTGCACCAACAGCGACCGGCGCGACCGTCGGCGTGATCCTGCCCGACACCCAGTCGTCCACCCGCTGGGAGACTGCTGACCGTCCCGCCCTGAACAAGGCGTTCGCGGCGGCCGGCATCAAGGCCGACATCCAGAACGCACTCGGTGACAACGCCAAGTTCCAGAGCATCGCGCAGGGCATGATCCAAGAAGGCGTCAAGGTCCTGATCATCACCTCGATCGACCCCGCGACGTCCATTCAGGTCGAGACCGAGGCCAAGTCGGCCAACATCCCGGTCATCGACTACGACCGCCTCGTTCTCGGCGGCAGCGCGGCGTACTACGCGTCCTACGACGGCGTCCAGGTCGGCGTCGAGCAGGGCCAGTGCCTCGTTAACGCAATGGCGAAGATTGGCAAGCCCACCGGTCGCATCATCATGATCGACGGCTCGCCGACCGACAACAACGCGACGCTGTTCGGTCAGGGCGCGCACTCGGTCATCGACAAGAGCACCTTGAAGAAGGTTTCCGAGCAGGCCATCCCGAACTGGGACAACACCCAGGCCGGCAAGACCTTCCAGCAGTTGCTCACGGCCGCCGGCAACAAGATCGACGGCGTGTACGTGATGAACGACGGCATGGCCGGTCCGGTTGAGACCGTCCTCAAGGCAAGCGGTCTCTCGGGTATCCCGGTGACGGGTCAGGACGCAACCGCAGCTGGCTTGCAGGCCATCCTGTCGGGTACGCAGACCTGCACCATCTACAAGGACGCCACTGCCGAGGCCACTGCGGCCGCGACGCTGGCTGTTGCACTGATCCAGGGCAAGACCCCGGCCGGTCTGACCACGTCGAACGACCCGCAGGGCAAGCGCAGCGTTCCTTCGATCCTGCTCAAGCCTGAGCTGATCGACATCACCAACGTTGGCGACCCGATCAAGTCCGGCGCGGTTCCGTACGCATCGGTCTGCACCGGCGCTTACGTTGCACTCTGCACCAAGGCTGGGATCGCGGCTTCCTAAGCCCTCATCCCGGAGAACGTCCGGTGGCGTGGTCGGTCAACCCGGCCACGCCACCGGTTCCTTTGTCTGCGACTGTCTGCGAACCCTGCCTGTCCCCAGATGCACGACGCCGGTCACGAGATATACGACAGGTGTGGCCGCATGCTCGCCTAAGCGCATGCGGCGGTCTATCTTGGCGACGTCCAGCCGTTCGGCCTTAATCAGAGGGGCTCATGGTGGCCGATTCGCCCATCCTCGCGTTGCGAGGGATCAACAAAAGCTTTGGCGCAATCCAGGTGCTGCATCACGTCGACTTCAACGTCTTTCCCGGCGAAGTGATGGCCCTGGTCGGCGACAACGGAGCAGGCAAGTCGACACTCGTGAAATGTGTCGGTGGGATCTACCCAATCGACTCCGGAGAATTCCTATTCAACGGGTCCCCCGTCTCGATCCACGGGCCGCGTGACGCCGCCGCGTACGGCATCGAGATCGTGTATCAAGACCTCGCCCTTTGCGACAACCTCGACATCGTGCAGAACATGTTTCTGGGCCGCGAGTTGCGACGTCCGATCTTCAACACCCTCGACGAACCGGCAATGGAGCGACGCAGCCGCGACACTCTCGCGGGCTTGTCGGTGCGAACGGTCAAATCGGTTCGGCAGCTGGTCTCGAGTCTCTCCGGAGGGCAGCGGCAGTCGGTCGCGATCGCCAAGGCGGTGCTCTGGAACAACAAGGTGGTGCTCCTCGACGAGCCCACTGCGGCGCTCGGTGTCGCACAGACCCGTCAGGTGCTCGACCTCGTTCGGCGGCTGGCCGACAGCGGCCTCGGCGTGGTGCTGATCTCCCACAACATGAACGACGTGATGGAGGTCGCTGATCGCATCACGGCACTGTTCCTCGGCCGCGTCGCCGCGGAAGTCAAGCGGGTCGATGTGACGTACACACAGGTCGTTGAGCTCATCACCGCCGGTCGTTCCGGATCCATCGGGCTCCAGCCCGCAACTGCCGCAGAAAGCGCGTGAGGCCGCAATGAGCGAACCAGGCACTGGGGCCCCCGGAAGCGAAGCCGGCCCGAGCGCAGCCGACCTGCCGATCACTACCGTCATCACCACACCGATCTCTGATGACGCGGTTGCGGAGGCATTCAGCGGCGACCTCGGCTCCGTGACCCTGATGGATTCCACGCGCGCCTACATTGGCAAGGTCCGTGGCGGCGATCCCGGAGCGCTGCCCGCATTACTCGGTCTCGTGATCTTGCTCATCGCCTTCTCCAGCCTCAGCAACCAATTCTTGACCGTCGGCAACCTGGCCAACTTCACCGGCCAGGCGGGTTACACGATTTTGATCGCCATGGGCCTTGTGTTCGTGCTGCTGCTCGGCGAGATCGACCTCTCCGCCGGCACGGCCGCGGGCGTTTGCGCCATGATGATGGGCCTTGCCTACGCCCACAACGGCAACATCGAGGGTTACCTCAAGGGCGGCAACTACGGCGCGATTCTGATCGTCATGGTGATCGGGCTCGCGATCGCGGTGCTGAACCGGCTGTGGCTCGCGGTGCCGATGATCGTTTTGGGCTTGGCCATTGTCGTGACGCACGTCGGCGGGCACGTCTGGATCGCGATGTTCCTGGCCCTCGCAGTGGGCACCACGATCGGTTGCATCACGGGCTTCCTGGTCGCCCGAGTCGGCATTCCGTCGTTCATCGTGACGCTGGCGTTCTTCCTCGCATGGCAGGGCGTCATCATCTCGTTCGCGGGCAAGGCCGGCGCCATCAGTATCGGGAACGGCCCGATCAACGAGCTCACGCACAGCAACGCCAGCCCGACGCTCGGCTGGATTCTTCTTGTCGTGTTCGTCGGTGGCTACGCGGCATTCACCTTGTTCCGATCGATTCGGCGCAGAGCTCAGAAGCTCTCCGCGGAACCACTGGCCCTGGTCCTGGTTCGGATCGCCGGTCTCGCGATCGTCGGCGTGTTCGCGGTCTACCTCCTCAACCGCAACCGTCAGGTGAACAAGGGGGCCAAATCGATCATCGGCATGCCCTGGGTGGTGCCGCTGATCCTCGTGCTGCTTGTCATCTTGACTGTGCTGCTCACGAAGACGCGGTTCGGCCGTTATCTGTATGCCGTGGGCGGTAATGCTGAGGCTGCACGGCGCGCCGGTATCGACGTGCGGCGGATGCGGATCGCTGCATTCGCACTCTCGACGACCCTGGCCGGCGTCGGCGGCATCGCCTTGGCCTCCTTCGACGGCGGAGTGCCGCTCGACATCGGTGGCGGTAACACTCTGCTGTACGCGGTCGGTGCCGCCGTCGTCGGCGGTGTGTCTCTCTTCGGAGGCCGCGGCCGAATTCGCGATGCGGTCATCGGCGGCACCGTGATTGCAATGATCCCTAACGGACTCGGGCTCAAGCCGAACTTGAACGCTGCCTACCAGTACATCGTGACGGGCGCCTTCTTGTTGCTCGCGGCTGCCGTAGACGCCTACGGTCGACGTCGCTCGGCGAAATGACACTCCGACGTCGCGACCGACGGCCGAGATAGCGGACTGCTGCCCTTCATGCCCACCCCATCCGGAGCGACGCAAGACGAGATCAGACGCCGCAATGTCAGCACGCTGTTGCGGCACGTCCACGTCGAAGGTCAGCTGTCACGCGCACAGCTGACCGCCCGGATGGGATTGAACCGCAGCACGATCAAGGCGCTAGTCGAAGACCTCTCGTACGCCGGTCTGGTCGCTGAGACCATTCCGGAGACGGGTCTTCGTGCCGGTCGTCCTTCGCACCTTGTCGGGCCACGATCCGACACCGCCTATGTGCTCGCCGCCAACATGGGCGTCGACACGGTGACGGTCGCGGCGATCGGGCTGGGCGGCGTCATCAACGCGCGCGGCGAATACCGGCTGCCCGGCCCGGGGGTCGATCACGACACCGTCATCGAACGACTTGCTGCCGAGTTGCGAAACCTGCAAAAGGCGGTCACCCCGGGCTGCTGGCTCGCCGGCGTCGGCATCGGAGTACCAGGGGCCGTGCGCCGCGCCGATGGCTTCGTCGAGTTCGCCCCGAACTTGGGGTGGCGCGGAGTCCCGTTCGGTGAGTTGCTGTCAGCTCGCCTGGGGTTGCCAGTGCAGACGCACGTCGGCAATGACGGCGATCTCGGTGGGCTCGCCGAACACGTTCGTGGTGCCGGTCGCGGCATCGGCGACCTGATCTACCTGGCCGGTGAAGTCGGCATCGGCGGCGGCATCGTCATCGACGGCCGGATCCTCACCGGAGCGCACGGCTACGGCGGCGAGCTAGGCCACATGATGGTGAATCCGGACGGCCGGGCCTGCCGGTGCGGCAGCCGCGGGTGCTTTGAAACCGAGGCGGGCGAAGACGCCGTCCTCGTGGCGTGCGGCCGAACCGCCGGCGGCGGCCGCGCGGCACTCGTCGAGGTATTC
>DASYAG010000097.1:0-1958 GCA_036501485.1 Acidothermaceae bacterium
TGCTTTGCGGCCCGCGACTGGGTCGCCATGGCGGAGATTTTGGGTAACGACAGCTCCAGTGACGATCGTCGTCGGGTCGTGAACGCGGGGATCCGACGGGGTCGGGATACCTTCATCGCTGACATGCGGGCGGTCGCCGAGGTTGGGACGGCCGACAACACGACGTCGACGGTGCTTGCAACGCGCGGGGAGCGGCTCACTCTCAATCGCATCCACTCTTCGGCTCTTCAAACAGAGCTGCTCAACGTCGTCGAACTTAATGCCGACGAGCGGACCATCGCATCGGTCGTTGTGTTCGACATCGAAGACATCGACGCGGCCTTCGAGGAACTCGACGCCCGCTACCTCGCCGGTGAAGCGGCCGCCCACGCGGGCACCTGGACGGTAGTTGCAAGGGCCTACGCGGCACTCAACCGGCGCGAGCTTCCGCAGACGACATCGGACTGGGTCGACATCGACCGGCGGCGGATCGTGACGATCGAGGCGGGGGGGATGAAGGAATACCTCCGTTCCATGTTCGACGCCACATCACGTGTCAGCGTTCATATCAAGGTTGTTCATCGTCTGAGCAACTCCGGAGCGGTGGTCACGCACGAGTCGCATGCGACCTCGCAAGAAGGCCTCGACGCCGAGTGGCAGGACATCAGCCTTCTCACGGTCGACGGCGACCTGATCAATCGCTGCGAAGTCTTCGATGAGACAGACCTGGACACCGCGCTCGCGCGGTTCGATCAGCTCAGTCCGCCGGCACCGCGGCTGGAAAACGCGGCGACGCGCGTCTTCGAGCGCCTTTATTCGTGCATTGCGTCCCGCGACTGGGACGCCGTGGCTCAAATAACGGCCGAGAACGTTTCCCTCGACGATCGTCGGCGGGTCGTCAACGCCGGGGTCGTACACGGTCGGGATGCCGCGATCGAAGGCACCCAGGCGACCGTTGATGTCGGCTTCACGATGACGATGTTGGGCGCCATGGCAATCCGCGGCGAGCGCCTCGCCCTCACACGAGTTCGCGTGTCGGGCCCTGACCCCGAGGCGAATCAAAACGATGCCCTCAACATCGTCGAGATCGACGCCGACGACCGGATCGTGGCGGATGTCGTGTTCGACATCGAATACGTGGGCGCCGCCATCGCCGAGCTCGACGCGCGCTACCTCGCCGGCGAAGCGGCCGCTCACTCGCGCACTTGGTCGCTGGTCACGGGCGCCTTCGCGGCGATCAACAGGCACGAACTCCCCGAGCTGACACCGGACTGGGTGAATATCGACCATCGGCACGGAGCAACGTTTGCGCCCGGCGACATGACCGCATTCGTCCACGACTTGTTTGAGGACGCGCCGGACATCGATGTCTACGTCGAGGCTGTCCATCGCCTGAACAACCTTGGGGTGGTTGTCACCCACAGAGCGCATGGCACCTCGCGACAGGGTTTTGAGGCCGAATGGCGGGAGATCGGGATTTTCATGTTCGACGGCGATCTGCTCAGCCGTTGCGAATTGTTCGACGAGGCAGACCTCGCCGCCGCGCTCGCGCGGTTCGAACAGCTGAGTCGGCCGTTGGCGCGGCTAGAAAACGCAGCGAGCCGAGTGTACGAGCGCTTCATGGCGACCTTCGCGGCCCGCGACTGGGACGCAATGGCACAACTGTTGGCCAATGACACGTCCACGGACGATCGCCGTCGGGTCGTGAACTCCGGAATCCAAGATGGTCGAGAAGCCAACATCGCGACCATGCGAGCCTTCGCCGACCTCGGGGTCATGAACATGACATCGGAGGTCATTGCGACCCGTGGAGAGTGCCTCGCCCTCAGTCGTGTTGGCTCCGCCGCGTTCCAGACCTACGTACTCAACATCGTCGAGATCGACGCCGACGAGTTGATCGTGGCCGTCGTCGGGCTCGACGTCGGTGACATCGACGCCGCGTTCGCGGAACTCGACGCCCGCTACCTTGCCGGCGAAGC
>DASYAG010000098.1:0-53270 GCA_036501485.1 Acidothermaceae bacterium
GTTCCGCGCGCAACTCTTCGATAACGTCCACAGTGTTCAGACTAGCGTTCGATCCGTTGTGGTTTCGCGTCGCCTGGCTACCAGAAATCAGATAATCTGAGGACATGAGAGAAGTCACGGCTACCGACGCCGCTCGGGGATTTTCCGCCCTGCTGACCGCAGTCGAGCAGGACGGCGAGACGTTCCTGGTCACCCGGGGCGGCCGGACAATCGCTCGCATCGAGCCCGCGCGCGGAACGTCAGGCGCAGCAGTCAAGGCGCTCCTCCGCCACTACCCCGCCGATCCGCAATGGCAAAGCGAGTTGGCGGCAATCAAGGCGTCGCTGAACACGCAGGAGCGCTCGTGGCAAGACTGATCCTGGACAGCGAAGTCTTAATCGCTACCGAGCGCGCAGGTAAGCACCTCAACGGTGTGATCGATGATGATGACGACGTCGCCATCGCCGCGATCAGTGCGGCGGAACTTCTCACCGGAGTGAACCTCGCGGACGCTGCGCACCGCGACAAGCGGACGGCCTTCGTTCGCAGTGTCCTCGACACCATCCCGATCGAGGTCTACGACATGACGGTCGCTCGCGCGCACGCCGACTTGCTAGCCCATGTCCGGCGTGCAGGTCGCCCAAGAGGCGCACACGATCTGATCATCGCGGCAACGGCTATCGCCACCGACAGAATCGTCGTTTCTGCTGACAGCAGGGCGTACGTCGACCTACCGGGCGTCAGCGTTCGCGGCTGAACCGACGAGGAAACTGCTCAGACCGTGAGCGCGGGCTTCTCGTCGAGCAGCTTCGCGAGGACGCCGTTCACGAACGTCGGCGAGTCGTCGGTCGACAGGTCGCGAGCCAAGTTGACTGCCTCGCTCAGCACAACGCCGTCGGGCACCTCTTCGGCCCACAGCAACTCGAACGCGCCGATCCGCAACAGATTGCGGTCGACCACCGGCATCCGGTCGAGCGTCCAGCCGACCGCGTACGTCTCGATCAGTTCGTCGATGCGAGGGCGGTGAGCGACGACGCCTTCGACCAACGTGACCGTGTACGTCGGCACCGGCGGGGTGGCGGTTGCGATCTGCCGAGCCAGAGTTTCGAGCGCATCGGAGCTACGGAGGTCGCATTCAAACAGCACGTCGAGCGCACGTTTGCGTGCCTTCGTACGCGCGCTCATCGACGTCCGCCCTGATTGAGTTCTTGCATGAACAGCTTCGTTAGCTGTTGATCCGGCCGAGGTAGTCGCCCGTGCGGGTGTCGACCTTGACCTTCTCACCGGTCGTGATGAACAGCGGCACCTGGATCTGTGCGCCCGTCTCGAGGGTCGCGGGCTTGGTACCGCCGGTCGACCGATCGCCCTGCATGCCCGGCTCGGTGTAGGAGATAAGCAGCTCGGCCGATGCAGGCAACTCGACGTACAACGCAATGCCGTCATGCAGTGCGATCGTCGCTTCGGTGTTCTCGAGCATGAAGTTCGCTGCGTCGCCAACCGTCTCGGTGGGCACGGGATGCTGGTCGTAAGTGTCGGTGTCCATGAAGATGTAGTCAGTGCCCTCTTTGTAGAGGTACTGCATCGTTCGCTTGTCGACCGTGGCCACGTCGATCTTCAGCCCTGCATTGAAGGTCTTGTCGACGACCTTGCCGGTCAAGACGTGCTTGAGCTTGGTGCGGACGAAGGCCGGGCCCTTGCCGGGCTTGACATGCTGGAACTCGACGACATTCCACAGTTGGTTGTCGAGCGAGAGCGTCATACCGTTCTTGAGGTCGTTCGTGGTGGCCACGGACGCAGACTCCTTGTTGGTCGTTATCGTCTGAGGGCGCAGCCCGTCGTGTCGAGACCCGGGCGCCGCAGAAGCCGACCAGCGCGGATCAGCCTGCAGGCAGTCTACTGCGGCCCTGGTGACGCGGCCAAAATGTCCTGCTGACCGGGGTACTGCTGGGCGCCTCCGTATGGCTGGGCGCCTCCGTATTGCTGGGCGCCTCCGTATTGCTGGGCGGCGTACAGCTGGGCGGCGTACTGCTGCTGCGCGTACTGGTAGACCACGGCGCGGTGCGCCTGCACGAGGGCGTACTGCTGAGCCACCCACACCGGCGACGGATTGCGCAAGGTCACTCGGCCGTCTGTGCTCAATTTCCCACGCATCCAACTGCGCGTGCTGTAGGCAAAATAGACTCCGACGAACAAGCTGACCGCCGCCAATAACCAGCAGAGTGGCTGACCGGTCTTGATCCCGAGCGCGCACAAGACGAGGGTCCCGACGGCGCCGAATCCCAAGGCGAGCCGAACGCGTCGCCGACGATCTGCGACGACCTCCGCGGAGACCGGAAAGGTGATCGTGAACGTGGTGGAGACCGCCGAGGCAATGATCACGAACAGCAAGATCGCGACGCCGATCAAGACAAGTGGCAGCAGGAAGTACGCCCAGCGCGGGACGTGTTGGACTTTGAGTTTCAGGGTCGTGACGGCAGGCCGGCCAGTCTTGACGCAAACACCCGGCATCAGCTGCGGCACGAGTTCGGCCGTGTACACGTCGACGTCCATGCGTTCCCCCGAGGGCAGGCGGGAGCGCCAATCGGACGCCATACCTGATATTTCGGCGCGCTGCAGACGCGACCTGAGCGATTCTCGAGCGCTAACCGAGCCCGACGAGGGCCTCTAACGCCAGCCGATAGGAGTCCAGGCCGAAGCCGGCGATCGTGCCGGTCGCCACCGCTGCGACCACGGAGGTGTGCCGGAACTCCTCGCGAGCAGCCGGATTGGTGATGTGCACCTCGATCAACGGCGCCGTGCGCATCGCGATCGCATCACGCAAGGCATAGGAGTAGTGCGTGAACGCGGCCGGATTCAAGACCACGGCGACCTTGGCGTCGGCCGCCTCGTGCAACCAGCTGATCAGCGTCGCCTCGTCGTCGGTTTGCCGTACCTCGACATCGAGGCCCAACTCCGTACCGGTCTGCGAGCAGGTCGAGACCAAGTCGTCGTAGGTGAAAGAGCCATAGATTTCGGGCTCGCGAGTGCCGAGCCGCGACAGGTTGGGTCCGTTCAGCACCAGCACCTTGCGGTTCATTGCCGCTCCTTACTCAGTGTGGGGCCTGGATCACTGCGCTACCTCCAGGTAGGCGGCCTCGAGCAGTTCGGGATCAGGATTGGACAAGATTCTCGCGCGACCGAGCCCTTCGAGCACGACGAAACGCAACGTGCCACCGCGCGTCTTCTTGTCGACGCTCATCGCGGCCCGCAACTGCGGCCAAGCATCCGCGGCGTACGACGTCGGCAGCCCGAGCGATTCGAGCACCATGCGATGTCGCGCCGCGCAGTCAACATCGAGAGTGCCCGCTCGCCTGCTTAACGCTGCTGCGTACACGAGGCCCACCGAGACGGCGTCGCCGTGCCGCCACGCAAAGTTCTCACGCTTCTCGATCGCGTGCGCGAGCGTGTGACCGTAGTTAAGAATCTCGCGCCCTATACCACCAGGACCCACGGCAGCCGTCTCGTGCAAGTCGGCACCCACGACTGCAGCTTTCACTGCAATCGCCCGGACGACGAGGGCGGCTGTGTGGGGGCCTGCTGGCGACGTCGCACCGACTGGATCCGCCTCGATCAGATCGAGAATCACCGGGTCGGCGATGAAGCCGGCTTTGACCACCTCGGCGAGGCCGGCGACATAGTCGGCCCGGGGCAACGATTCGAGCAACGACAGGTCGCACACAACGCCGGCAGGTGGATGGAATGAGCCGACGAGATTCTTGCCCGCGGAAACGTTGATCCCTGTCTTACCGCCGACCGCCGCATCGACCATCGCGAGCAAAGTGGTCGGTACTTGGAGCACGCGCACACCGCGAAGCCAGGTCGCAGCAATGAAGCCGGCGACGTCTGTCACCGCTCCCCCGCCCACGCCGACAACGAGGTCCGTCCGGGTGAATCCCTGCGCAGCAAGGGAATCCCACGCTGCAACGACCACCGCTGCCGACTTCGCGGCCTCTCCATCAGGGACTTCGATACGCAAGACCTCGACACGTCCAGACAGTGACGTCTCGAGATCGTCAACGACGCTGACGACCGCCGCTTGATGCACTACAACAACGCGCCGCGCATCAGCCGGCACGAGTGCGGCCAACTCCGAAAGCGCGCCAGCACCTACGACAACCTCATACGGTTCGTCGCCGGCAACAATCACGCGATCGGTCATCTAATGACCTGGGCAATTTCGGCGGTGACCGCAGTAGCGGCTTTGCCGGTGCTAACCACAGTTGCTGTCGCGACCTCCTCGTACAGCGGCCGCCTGGCTTCCATCAGTGCGTGAAGTTGCGCGCGGGGATTGCCCAGCAGTAAGGGCCGATCACGGTTGAACCCCACCCGCTTCGTCGCGTCAGCAAGGTCGACGTCAATGTAGACGACCCGGTGCCCGTGAAGCAGTTCGCGAGTGTGCGGGTCGAGGATCGCACCGCCGCCGAGAACGAGAACGCCGTCGTGTTCTGCCAACGCCTGCTCGACAGCTACGGTCTCGAGCTTGCGGAAATGATCTTCTCCGTGTTCGTAGAAGATGTCGGCGACCTTCAAACCCGCGACCTTCTCGACGTCGAGATCAGTGTCGCGAAAGGAAGTACCGAACCGGCTTGCGAGCAATCGGCCAACCGTGCTCTTGCCTGCTCCGGGCGGACCCACCAGGACCACGAGAGGCGCCATTAGTCAGCGCACGACCAGGGTGTCGAGGTAGCCACGCGCATTGCGGCGCACCTCGCTCAGCGAGTCACCACCGAACTTTTCCAGCACGCAATCAGCAAGCACGAGTGCCACCATCGCCTCGGCGACGACACCCGCGGCAGGCACCGCACACACGTCGCTGCGCTGGTTGATCGCCTTCGCTGCTTCACCGGTCACGACGTCAATCGTGTCGAGGGCCCGAGGCACCGTCGAGATCGGCTTCATCGCCGCCCGGACGCGCAGCACTTCACCCGTCGACATTCCACCTTCGGTGCCGCCCGCGCGATTGGTCCGCCGGCGCACGCCGCCCGGCCCGTTCTCGATCTCGTCGTGAGCGAACGATCCACGCCTGCGCGCAGATTCGAATCCGTCGCCGACCTCGACGCCCTTGATGGCTTGGATGCCCATCAAGGCGCCGGCCAGCCGCGAATCGAGCCGACGGTCCCAGTGGACATGACTGCCAAGGCCCGGAGGCAGCCCGTAAGCCACGACCTCGACAACGCCGCCCAGCGTGTCGCCGTCGCTACGAGCGCTGTCGATCTCGGCGACCATCGCCGCACTGGTCGCGGGATCAAAGCAGCGCACGGGGTCTTCGTCGACGCGGTCACGATCGCCGGCTGCCGGCACGACGCCGGCGGGAGCACTCACCTGCCCGATGGAGACAACGTGGCTCAGCACCTCGACGTCCAACGCCTGTCGCAAGAAGCTCGCAGCGACGTCACCGAGCGCCACCCGGGCAGCTGTCTCGCGGGCACTTGCCCTCTCCAGAATCGGCCGGACGTCGTCGAGCGCATATTTCTGCATCCCGACCAAGTCAGCGTGGCCGGGGCGGGGGCGCGTCAACGGAGCGTTGCGTGCAAGGTCGGCCAGCTCGTCGTCGTCGACGGGATCCGGGCTCATGACCTTCTCCCACTTCGGCCATTCGCTGTTGCCCACCCGGATCGCGATCGGTCCACCCATCGAAACGCCGTGCCTGATGCCGCCGAGGAAGTCGATCTCGTCGCGTTCAAACGACATTCGAGCGCCGCGGCCGTAGCCGGCCCGGCGACGGGCAAGTGCGTCGGCGACCTCGTGCGTCGAGGTGCGAACGCCAGCGGGCAGCCCCTCGAGAATCGCGACGAGTGCGGGACCATGCGACTCGCCAGCGGTCAGCCACCGCAGCATGGAGTGAGTCTCCCATGAACGCAGATCGGGCTGCGTCGCCGTGGAACCGGAGGCGGAATTGCATCGGCCCCATCCGGTCGATCCGGACGGGGCCGATGTGGCTTGATGTCGTACGCGAGTGCTAGCCGAGCTGTGCCGACTGGCCCTTCGCGAGCTGGAGGAACTGGTCGCCGTACTCGAAGTCCGCGCCGTAGACCGGCGTGGAGCCCGAGGTGTCGGCCAGGATCGAGACCAGCTTGAAGTACGTCCCGAAGACCTGACCGGGCGTGACGCCGTTGTACGGAGTCGTGGTCGCGCCGTTCGTCACGGTGACGTCGATCGTGTTCGTGGCGTCGGCCCTGACGAGCGTGAGTGTGATCGCGTTACCCGCGGTCGGCAGTGACGTCGGAGTCGGGGTAGCGGTGACAGTCACCGTCGGCGACGGGTTAGCCGTGACAGTTACGGTCGGCGTCGGAGCCAGTGTCAGCGTCGGAATGACGATGAGTGGCGTCGGCGTGGCCGTCGGCGTCGGGGCAACGCTCGCCTTGGCTGCTGACGCCTTGGGGGTTGCACTGGGCGCGACGGTCGGCGGTACTAGTGCGGGCTGGAACGGGTTGCGTCCCACCGCCGCGGTGTAGGCAGCAGGAACGGCCTGGACGGCGGTCGGGCTGGCCGACGAAGCGGCAGCAGCCGTTGGGGTGTGCGGCGTTGTGGCCCCTGTGTTGGACGACTTGGATCCGCCCGAGAAAAACAGCAGGTAGGCGATCACGCCGAGGACAGCCACACCGACCACCGCGACCAGCGCGAGGCGCTGGTTGCGCTGTGCCGACCCGGCCAGCGCGGGTGAAGTCTCGCTCATATCCGGGTCTCCTAGTTACTCGGGCTAGCGGACGGCGCCGCAGGTGCAGCCGATGCAACCGCCGCGCCGGGGACGGTCGCAGCTGAGGCTTGTGCAGGTGCCGCAGGCACATCGAACGCGGTGCTCGAGTTCACGAAAACAGCTATCGAGATCTGCGCCTGGAGGTTCTTGTACGCGTCACTGACTGGCGGCGCGACCTTTGGAGCCTTCAGCGGTGATCCAGGCGTAATCGCCACAGAGCTGACGACGGTGGATCGGGCCAGCCTCTGGAGAGCCGCGGTGAACTGCTGGATCTGGAAGTAGCCGCCCTGCACATTAAGCTGCACAGGGATGCCCTGCAGGCTCACCGCCGGGAGGGCTGGAGCAGCCGCGACTACGGATGCTGACGCACTCGGCGTTGCTGTGGTGGTCGCCGGGACTACAGCGGCTGCCACGGTCACGGCGGCAGGCGCCCCTGGGGCGATAGAGATTAGTTCGACGCCGGTCTGCCCAGCAATGGTGGTCAGCGCGCGTACGTAGTCGGGCATGTCAGGATCGTTCGGAATCTTTTGGGTAACCGCGGCGACGGCTGCCTCTTCGCTCGGCACTGCCGACAATTGCGCCGTCAGCGTCGACAGCTTGGTCCGCAAATTGCTGTTGGCCTGCTCCTGCGATGCCGACTGCTCGCCAAGGCTGGAGACCTTGTGCTTTTGCGGCGCGATCGCGAGAAACCAGCCCGCAGCCACGATGAGCAGCAGCGCGACTACGGTGCCCGCGATCCACTGTTGGATTCGAGTCATGTCAGCACTTTCCCGGCTGGGCGCTGCACAGCGCCGCGGATGTGAGGTTGACCGACGAGCCAAAAGTGACCCAGGTCTTTGTCGGGACTCCGGAGACCCCACCGGTTCCAGGAACGAGGGACTCCGTCGAGGAGTTGAAATACGGATCGGCGAAGCCGTTTTCCTTGGCCGCACTATCGAGCCACGTTGCGACGTCGTTGTGCGCGAGGGCCTGGCCGGAGAACGTCACGGTGCCAACGGTGGCCGGCGGGGTCGCTCCTGGCGCGAGGCTTCCAGGCGTAACGTTGCTCGTCATCGTGATGGACGTGAACCACACGTTCTTCGGCGTGAGAAGGCTGAGGTCAGCGAGGTACGTCGAGAACGGGATCGCCGAGCCGGTTGCCTGAGTCAACATGCCTTGCGCTGCTTGCGCTTGACCCGCTTCCGCGGTGACGTAGCTGAGCTGGTTGACCTTGGATTGCAGCTGGGTCTGCGTCGTTTGTGCAGCATCCAACCTGGCCTTGGCGTTCGTAACCGAGGAGCCGCCATTTACGTACACGAGACCAACGCCGACAACGGCGACGAGAACGACCAAGCCAAGCCCTGCTTGAGCACGTTGCAGTTGGCGCTTCTCGAAGATCTCCGGAGGAAGCAGGTTCACCCGCGGCAAGTCGAAAACTTTCGTGGACGTCGTGCTGGTGGTGCTCACGAGGCGACTCCCATTGCCAGCCCGACGGGCACCGCCGCAAGGCGCTCGATGTGACCGAGCTGTTCGGTCGACAACTTGGTGTTTCCGATGTGCACGGAGGCCAACGGATTTGCGACTTCGACTGGCAACCGGGTGACGGTCGCGAGCCGGGAGATGAGATTTCCGAGGCGAGATCCGCCACCCGACACGACGATGCGACGGATCGGCACAGCCGATGGCGATGCGAGGTAGTAGTCGAGCGACCCACGGATCTCCTCGACGAACGAGGCAGCAGTGGCGTCGATAACACGGCCAGCAGGATTCTCGTCGCGCTCTGCAGCAGTTGCCGGAATGCCCAGTTGCTGCTTGAGTGCTTCGGCCTGCTCGAGAGGCACGCCCATGCGCTCGGCGACGGCCTCAGTGATATCCGCACCGCCCATGAGCAACACTCGGACGAACTTCGGCTGACCACCCTGGTGCACCGCGATGTTGGTGACGCGAGCTCCGATGTCGATGAGAGCCTCGGCGTGCGTATCAATCCCCAGCGCGTCAGCGTGAGTCGAAGACCGGATAAGCGCGAACGACGTGAGGTCGACCATGACTGGAATCAGGCCGGCGTGCTGCACGGCGTCGAGACACGAACCGACCATCTCGCGGCCTGCTGCCACCAAGAGAACACGCAGCATGCGGTTGCCTGCATCGTTGGTGAACTCTTCGAGGGGGTGGAAGTCCATGATGGCCTGGTCGACCGGAATCGGGATGAAGTCCTGGACCTGGAATGCGAGTGCGTTGCGCAATTCCTTTGGCTCCATCCACGGCAGGTCGACCTGTCGCACAACGACCTTCTGGTTCGCGACACCTAGCACGACACGCTTCGTCGAGAACTTGGTCTGCGACCAGAGGACCTTCAATGCCGCGGTCACTGCCTCGCGGTCGAGTACCTCGCCGTCGATGACAGCACCGACGGGCAGCGCTACTTGTCCGAAGCGCTCGAGGGTGTAGCCACCGCGACCTGCCGAAAGCTCGGCGGCGCGTACCGCAGACGTCCCGATGTCGAGACCCACGGCCCTTCTTCCAGCCACGATGCCTTCCCCTCAAAACGGCGGTCGTCGACCGCAGTTGGACCCTGATTGCTCGGTCCCTTGTCAGAAGACGGCATCGGAACGATCACGGCTTGCCTTGAGGAAATAGACACCCGTATTGCGCTGAGTTTGGCCTCGGCGCTTCGCTTCGAGGCAGGTTGCGCGCTCAGCCTCGCGAGAAGGAAAGGTAAGTATGCGCGATCGAGCTGCCCACGAACACCGCAGTCAAGGCCCCGGCGAGCATGAATGGCCCAAAGGGAATCTTGCTCTTTCGGGTAGCGCGGCCGATGGCCATCAACGTCACACCAAGAACGCCGCCGAGCGCGAACCCGAAGAAAGCGCCGACGGCAAGCGTGCCCCAGCTCAGGTAGCCCAGATACATGCCGAGAATGCCGGCCAGCTTCACATCGCCAAGACCCATGCCCCGCGGGTAGACGAACCACAAGACCGCGTACAGCAAGAAGAGTGCCGCACCGCCGATCGCGGCCCGTGCAAGGTCAAATGGCTCGTGCGCGGCCAGTGCGCCAGCCGTGAGCAGCACCGCCGCGACGGGATAGGACGGCAGCGTAAGTGCGTCAGGCAACCGGTGCACGTCGATATCAATAAGGCCGAGGGCGACGGAGATCGCGGCGAGGTAGAGGTAGGCGATCAGCACCAGATGCGGGCCAAAATGCCACGTAAGCAAACCGAAGAGGACGCCGGTTGTGAGCTCGACGAAAAGATACCGCGGACTCACTCGTGCCTTGCAGTCGCGACAACGGCCGCGAAGCAAGAGCCAGCTCACGACCGGAACGTTGTCGCGACCACGAATCTCGTGACCGCACTGCGGACAACGCGACCGCGGCTTCACGACCGACTCGCCGCGCGGGACTCGCCAAATCACGACGTTGAGAAACGACCCGATGAACAGTCCAAAGACACCAGCCACCAAGGCAAACACGCGGAAAACCTATCTCAGCGTTGACGCTTTCGCGGGACGACTTACGGGTTCGGCACCTCGAACGTGTTCTTTTGAGCGTTGCTCTGTGGGTTCGGTGGCGCGTTCCACTTCTGCCACGCCGTGCCGGTGCAGGTCTGCAACGAGATGTAGCCGTAGGCCGGAATCGGCGCCCCGCCGCCTCCTGAGTACGTGAGGCCCGGTGGCGTACTGCCGATGGTCATCGACAGACACAAGTTGCTCGTCGCGGCACCATAGGGCTGAATCAGGTACTGGTTCGCGTAACTTGATACCAGGTTACTGGTGTAGGTCCACAGTTGATAGTTGTCGGCAGTGTTGCACGGTTGAACCGTCACAATCGTGCCGTCGACCGGCGCTGCGGGAGTCGCTGATGCGCCGGCTTCCAGGCAGTAGTACTGCGTGCTTGCCCCGCCAGCCCCATTTGGGAAGCTGATGAACTGGCACGGCTGCGTATTCGAGACTTGGCAGCCAGTCACGGTCGGTGTGGTCGTGGCAATGACAGTGTTGCCGCCGCTTCCGCCATATGCGGCTGTCGCACCGCTGCCGGCAGTGCCGCCGCTGATGCCTGTGTAGTACTTCTGGTTCCACGTCAGGTTCGTGGCTAGCGGGTCCTGCTTGCACGGGTACCCGATCAACCACGTTGCATTTACCTGCTGGTTGGTGTCGTCGATGCAACGGCCGAAGTTCAGATAGTTCACAAGCTGGAACGGACGCAACGCAGTACCGGCAGCACCGGCGCCGACGCTCGCTGTCGGGACCATTTGAGAACCGCAAACGTCGAGGTCGACTAGGTCGCCGGCTGCCAGCGCGGCGGGGTTCCCCGCGCTACCCGGTGTACCGGTATACAGGTTAAGGCAGTAGGAGCCAAGGCCGCTGTCGTCGGTCTTGCTGTTCTGGAACTGACCGCCGTCGTTGTAGCTCCAAATCTGCTGGTACGGCGTATACGGACTCGCGGGCGGCAGTAGGTTCGTCGAGCAAGGGGCAAGAGCGACCACCGTGTATTGCGTGTTGACCGCCTGCATGCACTGGAGGGTGCCGTCCGTCGCGACGATCTGTAATTGAAGATTGGCCGTATACGACCATTTCTGCTGCGGTGCAATCGGATTACACGTGGCGACCGTGATTCCGTCGCCAGTCTTGACGGCCGTGGCGTCGTTGACTGCGAAGCACAGGCTCAGGTTCGCGTAGAACGGAATGTTGCCGCCCGCGATGTTCTGGTTCGTCGTGCTCAATGCGTAGACGGTTGAAATGACCCGGTCACCACTGTTGACACGAGTGCCCGGAATCGTCGGCGCGCCGCCCGTCGAATTCAGCGCGACGAATCCCGGCACCGTTGCAGGTGAGCTGACGCATTGAATCTTATTGCTCGCGAGCCAGCTGGCGGATTGCCCTGTTGGGTCGGTCGTGTAGTAGGCGAGGGTGACGTTGTAGGTACTGTCACTGCTGGCGCCGCCGTTTACGGAGCCGGTGACCGGCCCGCACGGCAACAACGCGCGACTACCGGCAGGAACGGTCTGCCCAGAGGAATTCGTTGTCGTGCCACTCGCCGCTGCTCTGACGCGGTTCAAGGCAACGTCGAATCCCGCCTCGGCCGCATCCTCAGTTACCACGGTCTTCCGATCGAGCTGGGTCGGCTTCACTTGCGACAGCGTCACACCAGCGACGGCAATGCTGATCGTCAGCACAAGCAGAATCACCATCAGGGCCAGTAGCATCGCGACGCCGCCCTCACGATCGTCGGCTTGGCGCGCGATCCGCTGCATCACCCGCTGCATCACGGTGTCACGGCTTTGCATGGCGTGCTTCCCCCTCCGGGCGGGTAGTTGCTGTTACGCGCAGTGATAGTCAACTTGGTTTCGGCATGGCCAACCGAGCTGCTCTTGCCTTGCAGAACGAGATCGACGACGACCTGCCTGAAGACCGTGGAAGCGCCACCGCTGCCACCAACCGTCGTCACAGTGAATGGCGGCGAAGACGTCGGGTTCACGACGCCGACGGCAACCGTCTGCCAAGCCGGCGAGGTCGCAGTAACAGCCGCCGTATTGGCCGGCTCGGTCGTGCCCGCCTGCCACGTTCGTTGCTGCAGGAAACCGCCACTGTGGACGCGCCACTGGTAGCACTCAGACACGCCAGTATCCGTCAGGCCCTCGAAGCTCACGTAACGATCACCGGACGCTCCGAGCGCCTCGGTGTTGACGCTATCGGCATAGCGCAGCTGTTTGTCGATCGCCTGCGTCGCTCGCAAGCCCTGCGACGAGGCATCAACAATGCTCGTCGTCTTGTTCAGGTCCTTGTTCATGGCGATTACGACGGACATCATCACGCTAAGGAGCATCGCGAAGATGACCATCGACACTAGCAACTCGATGAGTGTGAAGCCGTCCGAGCGCGCGTCTGTCGACTCGAGTTTCGACGAGACCACTCGCAGCGCGTGGCGGTGACGGGCAAGCGGGGTCTTCACGCGATCACCCGCCGTTCGAGTTGAACAGAGGATCGGTCGACGGATCGCGCAGCGTTGTCACGACGTAGTCGCAACCTGCCGTCGGGCAGGACTCACCGATCTTTGCCGTCCAATGCACATCGACAATCACCCGGTAGAGCGGGGTTGCGGTACCGATCGGCGAGGGCACGTTGCACACAACCGCCGTCGTGGTCGAGATCCAGCACTCGCCGATCGCGACGTTCACGGTGTACTGCGTCTTGTTCACCAAAGTGGTGGTGTCCGCTGTCGAAAACGGCACCACCGGCGTGGACGACCCAGTAGCGGTACTGTCCCAAACTTCCTGGCTCACGGCCTTCGCCGTGGCGGCTGCAGCTGGCAAGGCGGCCCATTGAGTGTCGCTGCGGCCCTTGTCGCGACCGCTTAAGAGAGTGATAGATGGGACGGACCGCGCTTGCTCTGTCGCTTGGTCCGCGAGCGAGATTGCCGCTTCTCTCACCTGCTGCGTGCTGCTGGTTTGCATCGATCGGATGAAGAACACGACCGACGACGTCATGACAAAGAGGATCAGGGACAGCGCGACGATGACCTCGATCAGGCTGAAGCCACCTGTGGGGTCAGACTGCATTCTGGCGGCGCGAAGACGCCGCGAGAACCAGGTCATCGCGTGTGCTCCTCTGGTTGGTGGTACGCATGAAACATCGTCGGATTTCGCAGCAGGCTTGAACGCGAGGGGGTGATTTTCCGCGCCCGCCGAACCAGCACTGGTGGTAAAGCTCGGTGGCCGGGATCCGAGGATCCCGGCCACCGAGCACTACAGCTTTCCTAGAAGTTGGTACCGGCGGTGCAGACCGTCGGCAGCGTCGTGCCGACACCCTCTGTGGTTGCAGGCTGCAAGCCACCGAGGTCCGAGATGTATTCCCACGGACGCGTGCCCTTGGAGTTCACGCCGACGAGGCAGTAGGCATTGTTCGGCGAGGTCGTCGCGGTGCTGTTCAGAACGTACGTGAACGAGTTGCCGCTCGACGTACGGACCGTGGTCGTGTCGACGCCGATCGTCGTGACGCCGACCGCTGTCGTGCTGATCGCGCCGGACGGGTACGCCTGTGCATCGGTGTTGTACGACTCGAGCTCGTTGGCGATGGTGCGCAGGTCGCTCTTGACCGACGCGTCGTAGCCCTTCTGGCGCTGGCTCAGGAAGACCGGGATGGCGATTGCTGCCAGGATACCGATGATGATCATGACGACGAGGAGTTCGATGAGGGTGAAGCCCTCTTCCTTCTCTGCCATGGCCTTGCGAATGCGAGCGAGCATCTGTTGTCCTTTCAGGACCGAGATAGATGAGCCGCGGATGTGCATTCCCCGGAGGCAGATGCCCGTCGGGCGGCCGGGCTGACTCAGGAAAACCCGAGTCCCCTTGCTTTGCGACCCCGTCTCACAACGGGTGTGCCTTTGTCGTCGACGGCTCGATGACATTGCAATGATCGACGCTCTGAGAGCGCGACTTGAGTGGTACGGACAGGTGAGATCTGGGTGGCATTCGCCGCAGCGATGCGGCGAACGGATCAGCTGATCAGCGTGAAGATCTTGAAGATCGGCATGTAGAGCGCGACGATCATCGATCCGATGATGCCGCCCAGAAATGCGATCATCAGTGGCTCGATGAGTGCGGTCAGTGACTCGGTCGTTGCCTCGACCTCTTGGTCGTAGAACTCCGAGATCTTGTGCAACATCGTGTCAAGTGCGCCGGTTTCCTCACCGACGGTCATCATCTGCACGACCATCGCGGGAATCACTGGGTGCTTCGACAGCGGCGCAGTCAACGCCTCACCGGTGCGCACGCTGTCTTGAACGTCTCGCACGACGCGCCCGACGACGATGTTGCCGGTCGTGTCCGCGACGATGTCGAGACTCTGCAAGATGGGCACGCCCGAATGCATCATGGTGCCGAGGTTGCGGGTGAACCGGCTGATCGCAATTTGCTGGAAGAGCTTGCCGAACACCGGCGCCTTGAGCTTCAGCGGATCGACGACGTTACGCACCTGTGGCGTGTGCTTGTACTTTCCCCACAACACCATGAAGACGATCGCGACGACGATGGCGAGCGGCAGAAGGAGCTTGAGCTCGCTAGAGATGTCAACGAGGATCTGCGTCGGCAACGGAAGCTTGCCTCCGAGCTGGAGGAAGAGCTTCTTGAACACCGGCACGATGAACAGCAACATGCCGATGACGGCGACGACGGAGATGCACAGCACGACGACCGGATACGTCATAGCCGACTTCACCTTGCCGCGCAGCTTGACCTCAGACTCGAAGTTCGTGGCGAGCTGCATCATGACGGAGTCGAGGAAGCCGCCGACCTCGCCGGCCCTGACCATGTTGATCATGATCGGTGGAAACACCCGGGGGTGCTTGGCGAGAGCGGCCGACAGTGCAGTGCCGGTCTCGACCTCGTTACGAACGACACCGAGGACCCGCGCCAGCTCGGGATTCGTCGTCTGTTCGGCCAGGATCGACAGGGTGCGCAGCAACGACAGACCTGAGTTGACCATCGTGGCAAACTGCCGCGCCATGACCGAGAGGTCCTTCAGCTTCACCTTCTTGCCGAACCCCGGGATGGTGATCTCTTTCTTCATCCCGGAGTTGGCCTGGGTGATGCTGACCGGCGCGTACCCGCCAGCCTTCAGCCGCTGCATCACGATCGTCTGGTTCTCAGCGCTGATGGTGCCCTTGACTAGCTTGCCGGCACGATCCCGGACCGTGTACTGAAACGTCGTGGTCATGTCGTGATCCCCGTCATCCCCGGCCGGAAAGCCGGTTGAAGTCTTCGACGTTGTTGCACTTCTCGAGTGCGGTCTCATACGTGATGCGACCAGCCTTGACCATCTCTGCAAGGTGCTGGTCCATCGTGTGCATGCCGTGGCGTGCGCCGGCTTGCAGCGCGGAGTAGATCTGGTGGGTCTTGCCTTCGCGGATCAGGTTCCTGATTGCGGGGGTGGCGACGAGAACTTCCGTTGCGACCGCGCGACCGCGGCCGTCAGCTGTCTTGCAGAGCGTCTGGCTGACGACACCTTGCAACGCGCCGGCAAGCTGCACCCTGACCTGCTGCTGCTGGTAAGGCGGGAAGACGTCGATCACACGGTCGATGGTCTGCGCGGCGTCCTGGGTGTGCAGGGTGGCGAACACAAGGTGACCGGTCTCAGCCGCTGTCAGAGCGACGGAGATCGTCTCAAGGTCGCGCATCTCACCGACCAAGATGATGTCGGGGTCTTGCCGCAGGACGTGCTTGAGCGCGTTGGTGAACGAGTGGGTGTCCTCGCCGACCTCACGCTGGTTGATCAGACATGACTTGTGCTGGTGGAGGAACTCGATGGGGTCCTCGACCGTCATGATGTGATCGCGACGCTTGCGGTTGGCGAGGTCGACGATGCCTGCCAGTGTCGTCGACTTGCCCGACCCAGTCGGGCCGGTGACGAGCACGAAACCGCGGGGCAGCATCGCGAAGTTGGATACCGACGGTGGGATACCCAGAGCCTCGAGCGGCTTGATGTCGAACGGGATAAGTCGAAACGCTGCGCCGACTGCATCGCGCTGGCGGTACATGTTGACTCGGAAGCGCGACTGGCCCGGCACGGCGTAAGCGAAGTCGAGCTCGAGTTCGGCCTCGAACCTTTCGCGCTGACGCTGCGTCAGGATCGCGTAAAGCAGCGTCTGAATCACCGGCGGCGACAACTCGGGTGCCTCGTCGACCGGCTGCAGGCTGCCGTGCAAGCGGACCATCGGTCGCGCGCCCGCGGTCAAGTGCAGGTCGGAGGCGCCCAAAGTCACAACGGTCGCAAGCAACGCGTTCAGGTCAAGACCAACGATTCTCGTGGTGGTCTCCGTCACCGGCCGCGCGTGCTGGACGTCCGGCGAGCTGCGGTCGATCAACGTCGCGGCCATCGGCGCGGGGGGCGCCGGGACGGCGGCCTGCGGCGCGAACAATGCAGCGACGCTGGGCGACTCACTCGGGGCAACTGCCGTGTCGGACGACGCCGACGGCCAGGGCTCGGAAGCGAGCAGCGGCACGGCGGCGGACTCCTGAACATCGACGGCCGGCGTGAAGCTCGATATCTCAGATGAGGTCCAGCTGGGGCTCGTCAATGGGTCATCCGTGAAAGAACCGGAGTCGTGCGGCGCGTCCGGAACTGGCTGGATACCTGGATCCGGGAAGAAGCCATTGCTTTCCACCGAAAAGCCCCTCTCATACCTGCCGGGTCCGGCATGGTTCAGGACGTCACATCGACCGGTAGGCCGTGCTCCTTGAGCCGGTCGGCCGAATCGTGAGCCTGTATCGGCCACATCGATCGGCTGCGCCGCCGTTTACACGACGACGCGGAAGATCTCCTCCAGCGAGGTGACACCGAGGGCAACCTTTGCCAGCCCGTCGTGGCGAAGGGTGACCATTCCCTCTTCCCGCGCCGTGTGAGCGATGGTTTCGGCCGACGCGTGCTCAACCGCAAGTCGTTCCACGGCCTCACTCACGACCATGACCTCGTGGAGGGCGAGCCGGCCCTTGTACCCGGTCTTTGAACACGCAGAGCAGCCGATCGGACGGTACAGAGTCGGCAACGGCTCGTCCGGTGATACCGGATACCGGGCGAGAGCCAACGCCTCGGCAGTCGGCGTGTACGCCTCCTTGCACCTCGTGCACAGACGGCGCGCAAGCCGCTGCGCCAGAACGCAGTCGACGGCGGTGCCCACAAGGAAGGGCTCGATCCCCATTTCGATAAGCCGGGTGATCGCACTCGGGGCATTGTTTGTGTGCAGCGTCGTCAAAACGAGGTGACCAGTGAGCGCCGCCTCGATGGCGATCTGCGCGGTCTCGTGGTCACGTACCTCACCGATCAGCACCACGTCGGGGTCAGAACGCAGAATCGATCGCAGCGCCGACGCGAACGTCAGACCTGCCTTGGCGTTGGTCTGAACCTGGTTAATACCAGGGATTCGGTACTCGACCGGGTCTTCGACGGTGATGACGTTCTTGTCGGGCGTCGACACGATGTTGAGGGTGGCGTAGAGCGTCGTCGACTTTCCGGATCCCGTCGGTCCGGTGACGAGCATCATCCCGTAGGGCTTTGTGAAGCTCTGCGCCCAGCGATCGTAGTTGCCGTCGGCGAATCCCAAGTCAGTCAACTTCAACAGTGCCGTCGAGTTGTCCAGGATTCGCATGACGATCTTCTCGCCCCACACGGTCGGCAGCGACGCCACGCGAAGGTCGATCTTCTTGCCGGTGACGTTGACTGACAGCCGGCCGTCTTGAGGAATGCGGCGCTCGGCGATGTTCATCTCCGCCATGATCTTCAGTCGGCTGATGACGCCGGCTTGAATGCTCTTCGGTGACTTCATCACCTCGTGCAGCACACCGTCGATGCGGTAGCGCACCCGCAGGTCACGTTCGGTCGGCTCAATATGGATGTCCGATGCACGGTCCTGCACCGCTTGCGAGATCAGGAGGTTGACGAACTTGACGATCGGCGCATCCTCAACGAGGTCCTTGACGTTGCTGAGCTCGTCGACATCGTCGTCGACGGCCAAGGACATCGTCAGGTCGTCGAGTTCGCCGTCGGCTCGGTGGAACCGGTTGATGGCACTGAGGACGTCGGCGCGGGTCGCAACCGCCGGTTTGACATCGAGGCCGGTGATCGACCGGATGTCATCGATCGCGAAAACGTTGGCAGGGTCGGCCATCGCGACAAGAAGTTTGCCGTCGTCATAGCCGATCGGCAGCGCCGTGTAACGCCGGCAGACCGGTTCAGGAACGCGCGACACTGCCGAGCCGTCGACCGCGAACTCGGTCAGGTCGACGAAGCGAAGGCCGATCTGGGTCGCGAGCGCCGCAACGAGCTGGCCCTCAGAGAGCACTCCTTGTTCCACCAGCACGCGACCAAGGCTGCGGCCGCTTCGCTGGTGCTCCTCGAAGGCCGTCGCCAACTGCGGTCCGCTGACGAGACCGTTCTCGAGCAGGATGTCACCCAGCTGCTTCATCCGACCCCCACCCCGCCGGTCGCGACAGCTGGCGCGGACTTGGTGCCGAAGCCGAGCTGCAAGGCGCCGCGGTGACCCGCAAAGCCACCCGCGCCAACGGCGATGACGAGAACTGAGACCAGCGCCACCCGAACGCGCACCCGCGTAAGACGCTCTGCATCAGCGCGTGGCTCTCCCGACGTTGAACTGTCGGGGCGTCGCAGCGTGGGAGCGATCGCCGCGGCGCTCACGATGGCCGCGAGGGCGAAGAGCGCCGGATACGTCCAGTCAAAGTCGATCGCGGCATGTGCCATGAGTGCAGCTGCACCAACGATCAAACCAGTGCGGACGTCGAGCATCCGGCGCCGCGCACGGCTGCGAAGGCCACGTAATAGGCCCACTCCAATCGCCGCGCAGGCCGCAAGGAACGGCACGCCGAGCAACAGGCCACCTTCGGCAAGTGCCTGCAAATAGTCGTTATGAGCGAGCGGCGATCGCGGCCAGCCCGCCGGAGTGAGCTTCGCGGCGTTTGATGCCAAGGCCCCGTATCCCACCCCGACGACCGGGTGGTGATCGAAGACGATGACGGCCTCGTGCCACATCTGCAGCCTGTACGAACTGCTCGCGTCGGCCGTGCCGCCGGCGCCCGCGCGGGCCTGCGTGGCGGCGAACGGTGACTCGCTCGAGGAAAAGAATGGGGGCCCGGCGATCGCCAGCGTGACGCCTGCAGCGAGCAGTGACGCCGCCAACCATCTGAGCAGCGCACCCCGGTTCGGCTTGACGCGGAAAGCCAGCACGCCGATAGCCAGCCAGCCCGCGATCAGGATCCAAAGACCGCCTCTGCTCGACGAGTACACGACGCCGGCTACCGCGAGCGGTGCCACGACCCACCCGACGAGGCGCCAAGGCGGACGATGGTTCACCAACAGGGTCAAGGCGATGAGTGCAGGTGCAAGGAGGAATGCGGCGTACTGGTTGTGCCAATAGAACGTGCCGACCATCGGAATGCTCTGGTCTCGACCGCCCCACCAAGCCACGAACGACCAGCAGAACTGAACCGCGCCGGCGGCTGCCACGATTGCGCCGATCAAATAGGCACGCCGGATGCTTCGCGCATAGGAGGCAACCGCAATAAACGCTCCAGCCGCAAGGCCGTACGCGGAGGCCCTCGTGACGCCGAACCAGCCGGGCGTCGTGACAAGGCAGACCGCCAGAGCGGCAAGGGCGACTGCGACAGCAAGTGCGAGGGTGCCGATGCGGAGCCGCTGCCACGGCTTGGCTGCAATCAAGGCAACAACGACGACTACGGCGGCCTTGGTCAATGCCCACGGATCGCGACCGCCAGTGGCTTGCGCGAACGGCATCGTCAGATAAGCGACAGCCAGTGCGATGATGACACCTGGCACGACGTCTTTCGAGGCTGCGGCCCGCACCGTTGTCGTTGGGCTCGCCAACGGAGGCGCGGCAAGGGCAGTCATGTGGAGTCCATCGGCAGCGCCATGCCCTGCCTTGACGGCGATACGACGGTTGGCTTAGGCCTCCGCGGCCGCGACGTCGAGCGAGTCGACCACCGCATAAAGGAGCGCAAGCAGGACGTTCTTCACCGACTGGCGGTCAGTGGCGTCGCACGGCACTACAGGCACCGACGGGTGCAGACCGAGGACCTCCCGGACGTGGTTCTCAGCCTCCGGGTCGGCGCCGTCCGAGCGGTTCAGGCCAACAACGAAGGGCACCTTGGCCATTCGCTGGAACGCGGCCAGGATCCCGACCGCCTCGGACAGCGACTCCGGCCGATCCGCGTCAACGAGCAACACGTAGCCGAGCATGCCCTCGCCGAGGATCTCCCACATGAAGTCGAAGCGATCCTGACCCGGCGTCCCGAAGAGATAGAGCACCAGGTCGTGGTCGATGGTGATCCGACCGAAGTCCATCGCGACGGTGGTCTCCGCCTTTTGCGAGCGGGTGTCGTCGGTGATGTCCTTCTCGGTCGAGAGCACCGTGATCTCGCTGATGGTGCGGATCAGCGTCGTCTTTCCGGCAGCAAACGGTCCGGTGACGACGATCTTGACCGCTTGGGCGTTGCCGCCCCGACGACCGCGTTTGATGGCCATGTCACAACCCCCGTACGCCGGCGATAAGACGCAACAACAGACTCTTATTCACACTGGGATCGCGCTCGATGTGGGACTTCTGGTCGGCTGGGTCGGCAACCGCAAGCCCAGCGGCTGCAGCCGAGGCGCCGCCGCCACCACCGCCGCCGATCCTGGTGATGCTCGGTCGCGAAGTGTCGTCTGGAAACTCTGGGCGCCGTCTTGGCATGAATGGCTCGGGTCGAGCTGGCGTGACCCTCGTGTCGGCAACCAGGTGCGCGGCGACGCTCTGATCAACCCTCGCAGCCGGTCGCTGCATCGGCGCCGGCTCGACATCTGGCGCTGGCGCTGGCGCTGGCGAAGGAGCAGGAGCAGGTGCAGGAGCCGGGGATCGCGTGAAGGGTGACGGCTCGCCAGCCGCTGCGGCGGCGAGCACAGAGGCGACCGTCGAGGCAGTCGAGGCATCGCCAAAGCCCGCGCCATTGGCAGACCTGTGGTCGTCGGCGACCGACTCCTCAGCGGGATCCGGCGCCAATACGGCTGGCGGCAGCGGAGCGAAGACTGTCGCGGGCACAATCGCAGGCTCGTCTACCTCATCGGCAGCGGCCACGACCCGGTCGTTTTCCAACCTGGCCAAGATGTCTTGGCGGCGCGCGAGGGCGAGAGCTCCTTCGCCGGCGTCCTGTGTACGCACTTTCAGCAGACCGCGTTCAATGAGAGCCGCGAGCTGAGATACGACCGCGTAGTCGCCGCGACCGGCGAGCGCGACGAGTTCTGCCACAGTCCGTCGTCCGTCTACGAGCGCTAGCAACGCCCACTCACCGCGCGAGATCACCGGGTCTTCACGGACACCGACCGGCAGTGCGAGCACCGTCTCGGGCGATGGAACGATGCGGCACGCGTGGTCCCAGGATTCGAGACGGCTGCGCGCGTCATTGACGACTGGCTCGACGCCGAGGGAGATCCCGACATCATCGGGGCCAGGTTCGTCGACGGTGAAGGAGAAATCGCCTTCGCTCCACCGCAGGAGATCGAACACCGCATCGACAACCTGTTCGGCGACCAGGCTGCGCAAGAAGTCTGGGTCGACCGCACCTGCGTCGAGCAGTGCGCGGCTCACGCCAATGCCCTCGTTCGCCGACCGCTCGACTGCGGCCGTAAGTTCTGTTTCGCCGACGCCTGCGCTGCCGACCAACCGGCGCGCCAATGCCTGCCGGCCATCGTCGGAGGACGCGCCAGTCACCGCACCGTCGCGGAAGTACACCGAGCCGCGCGTGGTTGCACGCCGAAGGTGCAACCCGCCCGACTTCTTCGTAAAGCTCAAGAGCTGGAAGATGTCCGGAAGGCTGAAGGCATCGAGTGAGCCTTCGAGTTTCACGAGTCTGCCTTTCCGGTTGCGTTCGGCGTGCAGTAGTCAGGACAAGAGCGAGAAATCAGGACGGCGGAGCGGCGATCGCACCGCTATAGCCGTAACAACCTCTACGGCTGCTACGACCAGGCCTGTCCACCGGGCAACACACTGCCGCTCGGCGCATAGGAGGACCAACCAGGCTGTTCTGCAGGGGGTGCAGCTGGCGCAGCAACAGGCTCGGCGTAGTACGACGGCTCCGTGTAGTACGAGGGCGCGCTGTACGACGGCGTGCTTGGCGCCGTTTCGTCGCGTGCTTCGTCGTGTTCGTCGCTATCGTTGCCGTCTTCGTGAGCTTCGTCCGCGGCGACATCTTCGGTCGACGTGGGCTGCGTCAACGATGCTTCGGTGTAGACGATCTCGGTGTAGACGCGGTCGGGATACACCGCGTCAGACTCGTCGTCGTCCTCGTGGTCGTCATCCGCTACCTCGACTGCATCGACTGCATCTGCTGCGTTGTCGGTCGCTGCATCGTCCGTGGCCGTGTGATCGGTCGCGGCGTCATCGACGACGGCGTCGACTGGGGTGCTGTCAGCAGTTTCTGTTGCGGCGTCGGCATAATCGCCGTCGGCGACTGCAGATTCACCGGGCCCAACATCAACCAGGTCAGCGTCACCCAGAGCAGAGTCGGCTTCCGGAGCTACCGCGTCAGCTGCATCATCGTTGGCGGCGTACTGGCCGTAAGCAGCCTCGGCGTAGGCGATCTCGCTATACGAGGGCTCGGTGTAAGCGGGCTCAGAGTGCGTGAGCTCGCTGTACAGCGGTGACGCATCCGCGCCGTCGTCATAAGTTGCATCGCCATACGCCCCGTCGCTGTAGGGCAGGTCAGCAATGCTGGCATCGGCCGTAGTGGTCTCGTACACCTCGGGCTGCGCGGAGTAGCCGCCGTAACTGGCGGAAGCTCCGTTCGATGCGTTGCCGTTCATGCCGTTGTCGTGGGCGTCGAGGTAGCCGCGCGTGACGTGCGAAGGTAGCGGCGCGGGCAGCGGCACAGGGCCACGCAGCACTTCACCAACACGGCTCGCAGCAAGCTTCACTTCATAAAGCATCATGCCGACCTTGGCGTCCGCAGCAGTGACGGCGATGAGTACCGCTTCGTCTTGCGCGGACACCAGGAAGACGGTGCCGTTCTCGCCCTCGATGTAGACCTGCGACAGATCGCCACGGCCGAGACCTTGCGCGGCCCGCTCGGCCAATGAGAGCAGGGCTGCGCTCATGGCAGCAACCCGATCCTCGTCCATTCCCGGGGGCAACGCCGACGCCATCGGCAGCCCGTCGAACGACACGACTGCGGCAGCTTCGACACCAGGGGTCTGGTGCAACAACTCGCGCAGGATTCGATCCAGCCGACTAGCCCGACTCACGTACTCGAGCGGCTGCTGCACAGAGGACATGGAGCACCTTCTCTCAGGACCCGTCTGACCCGAGATTCTACGGGTCTTCCGGTAACCCATCGGCGCTCCGGGGGGTCGGCTTGAACCTCAAGAGCTCCTCGACCGAGACGCTATCGCAGCCTCCCCCGCCGCCCGCATGGCAGCAACAATCTCGCCAGGATCGGGCCGGCCGGTCCAGAGTGCGACTTGGCGGGCCGCTTGCTGCACCAATAGTTCGAGGCCGCCGATCACCTCGGCCCCAGCGGCCAGCGAGGCTGCAGCGTACGAGGTCGGCCACGGCTCGTAAAGGACGTCAAAGAGCAACTGTCCCGAGCCGGCCGGCGACTGCGACGAGAGCCGATCCGTTGCCCCGGCCGGCACCGTCGAGATGATCATGTCGGCGTTGCCCAGTGCAGCGCGCCCGGGCCAGTCGACCAGCGTGGGCGTGACCCCAAGCCGGTCTGCGCAGCGTCGGAGCTCACCGGTACGCGCCTGGTCTCGAGCGACGACGACGCTGCGCTCGACGCCGAGCTCACGGAGCGCGGCCAGAGCGGCTGCCGCGGTGCCGCCGGCGCCAAGGATGACCGCATTGCGGACGCCGTCGGGGCGGCGGGCGGTGATGGCCGCCACCATGCCCGGGACGTCTGTGTTCTCGCCGCGCCGGCGTAGGAACGGCCCGACCCCGTCGAACACCACCGTGTTTGCCGCACCGACCGCGACAGCGAGTTCACTGACGTCGTCGAGCAACGGCAGGACCGCTCGCTTCAGCGGCATCGTCAGGGAGAGGCCGACAAAACTCTCATCAAGGCCCATCAGAACACCCGGCAGCTGCGCCTCATTGCACTCGATCGCCGAGTAGCTCCAGTGCAGCCCAAGCATTTGGTAGGCGGCGGCATGCAGCAGGGGCGACAGGGAATGGGCGATGGGCGAGCCGAGCACAGCCGCACAGCGCGAGGCAGGGATGCCGGTCGGCGGGCTCATCGACGGACGCTCAAAGGTCACGGGCTCAACAACGCCGGGTTACGGCGAGGCCGGAGCAGACGCAGGCGGTGATCCTGCCGCGACAGCCGCTGCATTCTTCTGTGCGAGCACTCGCAGCGCATTCGCCTCCGTCAACGACGCCGTGAACGTCGTATCACCCGTCGTCGGATCGGTCGTGACGAAGTAGATGTAGTTGCCCTGAGCGGGATTCAGTGCTGCGAGGAGCGCGTCTTGTCCTGGGGAGTCGATGGGCGTCGGCGGCAAGCCGGTGTGCAGATAAGTGTTGAAGGGCGAGGCAGTCTTGAGGTCGGTCGGGCTTAGGAACGGCTTCGTGGTGCCGAGCGCGTAGTTCACGGTGGAGTCGAGCTCGAGCGGCATCCCCTTGTGCATCCGGTTCAGGATGACCTCGGCGACCTGCGGATAGTCCTGCGGACGCTTCACCTCTGCCTCGATCAAACTCGCGATGATCACTACCTGGTAGGGCGTCAGCTTCAGGGCCGCAGCGCCTTGAGCGAGGTTGATCGACGTGGCGACCTGGTTGAAGCGGCCGACCATTTGGATGAGCAGATCTGTCGCTGTCGTCGTGTTGTCGACGTTGTAGGTCGCCGGATAGAGGAAGCCCTCCGGCTGGCCGTTCGCGTACGCGGGCAGGCCGAAATCGGTTGGGCGAGCCAAGGCGGCCTGAAGATCGGCAACCTTGATCGTGGCGTCGCTTTGGGTCACCAGCGCCTCGACTCGACTAATGCGCAGACCTTCCGGGATGGTCACCCGGCCGCCGACCAACGAATCAGGCGAGACCATCAACGCGACCGCGCTGGCCGCGGACATCTGAAGGCGGAGCTGGTAGGTGCCGGGCTGGATCGACCGGGCGGCCCCGTTGTCGTCCGTCGCGTCGCTGAACGCGGTCACGCTCTTCACGACCCCTGCCTCGACCAGGGTTTCACCGATCGCGGACAGCGCCTGACCGGGGTGCACCGATACCTGGACCGAGCCGTACCCGTCGCCTGTGTAGTCGTTAGAGGCCTGTGGGTGGAAGACCTTGCCGGTCACGTTGACCGCGCCGACGATGATCGCGATCACGACCAGGCCAGAGGCAATGATCGCGAACGGCACCTGAAGGAGCCGGCGGTACAGTGCCGGCTTCGGTTCGCCGTGGCGCAGGCCGAGGTCAAACGGGTCGATCGGCGAACTCACGGTGCGGTCACCAACTCCCCTGGTGCCCGGCCCGACGATCGCTCGGCATCAAGAGCACTCTGCAAGATAATCACAGCTGCCGCTTGGTCGACGATCTCACGACGCGCTCGCGAGCGGACGCCGACCGAACCGAGCTGCCCGTGCGCGGTGACGGTCGACAACCGCTCGTCAACGACCCTGACTGGGACGGGCGCCACCGTGGCAGCGATCGCCCGCGCGTATTCGAGCGCCGCCTGTGCTGCGGTTCCGCGGGTGCCATTCATCGACAGTGGCAGGCCGACCACCACCTCAATGGCGCCGCGCTCGACGACAAGTGCCGCAATTCGGCGCAAATCGTCACGCGTGCTAGCGCGGTCATCGCCGCGCTGCACCGTCTCGACCGGCGCCGCGAGCACCGCGCCGGGATCGCTGGCCGCGACTCCGATCCGGACGCTGCCCACGTCAACTCCGAGCCGAACCCCCGGCCGAAACTGCCGAAACTGCCCAACCTGTTGAGACTGCCCAACCTGTTGAGACTGCCGAGATCGCTGGTCGTCGGCGCCGGTCATGGCCTCGGCCGGGTCGCTCACGCGCTCGCAACGCGCTGCTGAATCGTGCCCAGCACCGCGGCGATCGCCTCGTCGACAGCGTCCGCACGCGAGCCGCCACCCTGGGCGACGTCGTCGCGGCCGCCGCCCCCGCCGCCTAACGCCTTCGCGGCGACGCCGACCAGCTCACCTGCCTTGAGGCCGCGCGCCCGCGCTCGCTCGTCGACCGCGGCCGCCACAACCGGCCGACCGCCAGTGACAGCGATCGCGACGGCGACCGCACCGTCGCCCGACGCCAGCCGGTCGCGCACGTCGATCGCCAGCTTTCGCAGATCGCCCGCGTCGGTGCCGTCGGCGATGCGACGAACCACCACCGCCACACCGTCGGCGTCGACGGCGGCCGCAGCCAGGCCAGCTGCGGCCGCGAGCACTTGGTCACCACGCAGCTTCTCGAGCTCTTTCTCCGCCTCGCGCAGCCGGGCGACCAGGCCCTCGACGCGGTCGGGCAGCTCTTCGCGCGGCGCCTTCAACTGCTCGGCTAGTTGCGAGACAATCAGCGCCTCACGGGCCAGGAACCGGTAGGCGTCAGTACCCACCAGAGCCTCGACGCGTCGAGTGCCGGCACCAATCGACGACTCACCGAGAACCTTGATCACCCCGAGGTGGCCGGTGCGGTCGACGTGCGTGCCGCCGCACAGTTCGCGCGCCCAATCTCCGACCGAGACCACGCGAACCCGATCCCCATACTTCTCACCGAACAGGGCCATCGCCCCGGACGCGACGGCCTCTGCCTGACTCATGACCTCAGCCGTCACTGCCAGGTCGTCGACCAGAACGCCGTTGACACGGGCCTCGACATCAGCCAGGACCGAGGAGGGCACGGCGGCCGGGTTGGCGAAGTCGAATCGGAATCGACCTGGTGCGTTCTCGGAGCCCGCCTGGGTCGCCGATTCGCCAAGCGCCTCGCGAAACGCCTTGTGCACCATGTGGGTCGCCGTGTGCGCGCGCGAAATGGCCCGGCGGCGCTCAAGATCGATCTCCGCGAAACCGTTGTCGCCAACGACGGCTTCGCCTGACAAGACTCGCGCGCGATGAACGATCAGGCCCGGTAGCGGCTGCTGGACGTCGTCGACTTCGACTACCGCGCCGTTGGCCAACGTGATGACGCCTGCGTCGGCGAGCTGGCCGCCGCCTTCGGCGTAGAACGGCGTGCGATTGAGCACCAGTTCGACTTGCTGGCCGGCCTGCGCTGCCTCGACAGGCATCCCGTCGACGAGTAGACCTCGAACCGTCGCATCGCCGCTGACCTCGTGGTACCCGGTGAACACCACCGGTTCGCCAAGGGCGTCTAGCACTCCTCGGTACGCGGACACATCGACCGCGCCGGTCTTCTTCCGCTTCGAATCGGCCTTTGCGCGCTGGCGCTGCTCATCCATCAATCGGCGGAACCCGGCCTCGTCGACCGAAAGGCCCTGCTCGGCGGCCATTTCCAGAGTCAGGTCGATTGGAAAACCGTACGTGTCATGCAGCGCGAACGCCTGATCGCCTGACAGCACTGCACCAGTTGGCGTGGCGGCCTGTGCCTCGCGCGCGGCCGCCTCGAAACGCGTCGTACCTGCCTGCAGCGTCGAGAAAAACGATATCTCCTCGCCGTCAGCAACCGCGTGAATGCGTACTGCGTCGCGGGCGAGCTCCGGGTACTGGGACGCCATCACGGCGATCGTCGTCGCCACCAGTTCGTGCAACGTTGGGCCGTGCGCGCCGAGCAGCCGCATGTTGCGCACAATCCGTCGCAAGATACGGCGCAGCACGTAACCCGCGCCCTCGTTCGACGGCGTGACTCCATCGCCGATCATCATGGTGGCTGCTCGCGAGTGATCGGCCACGACCCGAAGACGGACGTCGTGCTGCGCGTCGGCCCCGTAACGCTGACCGGTCAGTTCCGCGGCACGGTTGAGGATCGGCCTGGTGGTGTCGATCTCATACAGGTTGTCGACGCCTTGCAGGATCGCCGCCATGCGCTCGAGACCCATGCCGGTGTCGATGTTCTTGGCGGGGAGCTCACCGAGGATCGGAAAACTGTCCTTGGTGCCGCCCGCACCACGTTCGAACTGCATGAAAACGAGGTTCCACACCTCGAGGTAACGCTCTTCGTTCGCCACCGGGCCGCCGCCGGCACCGAACTCGGGCCCGCGGTCGTAGTAGATCTCGCTACACGGTCCACACGGGCCGGGTATGCCCATGGACCAGAAGTTGTCGGCCATACCGCGCCGTTGAATGCGTTCCGCCGGGACGCCGACCACGTCACGCCAGATCGCGGCCGCTTCGTCGTCGTCCTGGTACACCGTCACCCACAGCAGCTCCGGATTGAAGCCGTAACCGCCGGCATCGAGTGGGCTGGTCAGCAACTCCCACGCGAGCGGGATAGCGAGTTCCTTGAAATAATCACCGAACGAAAAGTTGCCGCACATCTGGAAGAACGTGTTGTGCCGGGTCGTCTTGCCGACCTCATCGATGTCTGGCGTGCGGACTACCTTCTGGATGCTGGTCGCCCGCAGCCAAGGCGCGGCGAGGTCACCGCGAAAGTACGGCTTGAACGGCTGCATGCCCGCGACGACGAACAACAACTCGGGATCATCGGCCACCAGCGATGCAGACGGCACCACTGTGTGGCCGCGCTGCTCGAAGAAGTCGAGCCATCGACGGCGGATCTCCGCTGACTCCATCTAGGACGCCGACCTGCCATTCGCGGAACGCGCGGTATCAGGCGTGGAGTGCCCTGTGTCGCGCTTGAACGGCGGCGGCGCCTCACTCGCAAGTGCGTCATGTAGCTGGGCCTCGCGCTCCACCATGCCGATTCGCACGTCGTCGACGAAGCCGCGGATCGATCCGCGCAACCCGCTCACGGCGCCGCCCGCAGAGTCTGCGAGGCCAGCTGGGGTTAGCTTGCGCGCGGCGCGCTTCGCCCGTCGCACCGCAGCAACACCGACGCCGGCGCCCACTGCTAGATAGAAGAGTCGCTTCATGCGGCTGAGTCCTTGCTTGCGTCGCCCTTGCCCGCAGCAGTCGACGACTTGCCCGCCCCCCGGCGTCCGCCCTGCTTCTCGGCCCTCATTTGAGTCTTTACGCGCTTCTCGACGTCATCGTGGCGGCGCTCGTTCATAGCGCGGCGTACCCCGTAGGTGAACGCGGCCACCTTCACCACCGGGCTGCCCAGCGTCGCTGCGAACAACGACGTCAGGGCCGATACGTTCGTTGTGACCTGCTGCACGCCCGCGGTGATTGTGTCGACGCGCTCGAGTTGATGATTCGTCAACCCGACGGTCGTCGTCACCTCGTTAATGAGGGGCACCGTCTCATCAGTCACCGAGCCGACCAGGCGGCGAGCCTCGTCGAGCACCTTGCCGAGCTTCAGCAGCGGGATCGCGAGCAGTCCAACGAGCAGGACGAAGGCGATGGCGGCGATGAGACCTGCGACGTCTCCCACTGACATGTGCTGCTCACACCTTCCTACCGGACCGCGATTAAGCGGTTTCAGCGTGCGCTATCGCACACGCGGGCAACAAGGTCGGAGGATATCGGGTCAGGCGCGCTACCAGCGGCTTGGCGCCTGACGACCGGCGATGCCGCAGGCTGCCAAAGCCAGCGCAGGAGGTCACTGCGTGTCTTGCGCTGGCTCCTCGCCCCGCAGGGCAGCGCGGATCCGGGCCAACCGATCTGCCGTCACTCGCTCCGCGCCACGATGCGTCGGCTGGTAGTACTCGCGGTGGGCGACCGAGTCAGGCGCGTAGCGCTGAGCGACCACCCCGGCGGTCTCATCGTGCGGGTAGAGGTAGCCGGCGCCGTGCTTGAGCTTGGCCGCGCCGGGATAGTGGGAGTCGCGCAGGTAGGCCGGCACGGAGCCGACGAGGCCCTGGCGCACGTCAGCGATCGCCGCCGTGATCGCGGTCATCACGGCGTTCGACTTCGGCGCGGTCGCCAGCGCGATCACCGCTTGGGCGAGCGTCAGGCTGGCCTCGGGGAAGCCGATGAAGGCCACCGCCTGGTGCGCGGCAACCGCCGTGGTCAGCGCGGTCGGGTCGGCGAGTCCGATGTCTTCGCTGGCCAGGATCACCAATCGCCGAGCGATGAAGCGCGGGTCTTCGCCGGCCTCGATCATGCGGGCCAGGTAGTGAAGGCCGGCGTCGACGTCGCTGCCCCGAATCGACTTGATGAACGCGCTCGCGACGTCGTAGTGCTGATCGCCGTCGCGGTCATAGCGAACCGCCGCTCGGTCGACGGCCGTTGCCAGCACATCGAGGGTGATCACGTGGTCGCTGCGTGCGCCGTCGGCGGCCGCCTCGAGGTACGTGAGCGCGCGCCTGGCGTCACCGCCCGCCATGCGGATCAACTGTTGGGCGGCGTTCTGTTCGAGGGTGTATTCGCCGCGCAGCCCACGCTCGTCGGCGAGCGCGCGGTCAACCACCTCGCGGATGTCGTCGTCGGTGAGCGGCTGCAAGGTCAGTAGCAACGAACGCGACAGCAGCGGCGAGATGACGGAGAAGAACGGATTTTCAGTCGTCGCGGCGATCAGCGTGACGAGTCTGTTCTCCACGGCGGGAAGCAACGCGTCCTGTTGCGTCTTGGAAAACCGGTGTACTTCGTCAATGAACAGCACCGTCTGCCGGCCCGACATCCCGAGCTCGCGGCGAGCCTCGTCGATCGCTTCGCGAACATCCTTGACTCCCGCGTTGACTGCAGACAACTCGACAAACCGGCTGGACGTCGCGTTGCTGACGACGTGTGCAAGCGTCGTCTTCCCGGTGCCAGGCGGGCCCCACAAAAAGACCGAACTCCCGCTCGCTTCGGGATTCGCGACCATCCGCGCAAGCGGCGCGCCGGGCGCGCGAAGGTGTTGCTGGCCGACCACCTCGTCTAGAGTGCGCGGTCGCATCCGCACAGCGAGGGGCGCTACCGCCCGCTGCGCGGCCGCAGTCGCATCATCGAACAGCGTCAATGCCAGCCTCTTTGCGCTGCTGCGCGGTGATAGTCGTCGGTGCGCCAGTGAGCGGGTCGCCGCCCGACGCCGTCTTCGGAAACGCGATGACTTCGCGGATCGACTCGGTGCCGGTCAGCATCGTGAGCACGCGGTCCCAGCCGAGCGCAATACCGCCGTGGGGCGGCGGACCGAAGGTGAACGCCTCAAGCAGGAAGCCGAACTTCGATTCGGCTTCGTCCTTGGTCAGACCGATCACGTCGAACACGCGCTGCTGCATCTCACCGCGATGGATTCGGATCGACCCGCCACCGATCTCGCTGCCGTTCACGACGATGTCGTACGCATAGGCAAGCGCCTCCCCCGGCACGTCCTGGAACGTGTCTGCGTACCCAGGCTTGGGCGACGTAAACGGATGATGGACAGCGGTCCAGCCGCCGTCAGCAGTTGGCTCGAACATCGGGGCATCGACGACCCACAAGAACTTCCAGAGCAACTCATCGATCAGCTCGCAACGCCGGCCGATCTCGAGACGCGCCGCGCCCAGCAGCTCAAGAGATGCTGTGCGCTCGCCTGCTGCGAAAAAGATCGCGTCGCCCGGCGCGGCTGTGACGTGTTCGGCGAGGTCCGCGAGTTCGGCGTCCGACAGGTTCTTGGCGACCGGTCCACCCAACTCGCCATCGGCACCGACCAGCACGTAGGCCAAGCCCTTGGCGCCGCGCGCCTTCGCCCAGTCTGTCCAGCCGTCGAGTTCTTTGCGGGTCTGCGACGCACCACCTGGCATGACGACCGCGCCAACGTAGGTGGCCTGAAACACCCGGAACGGCGTCGATGCGAAGAACGCGGTGCAGTCGACGAGTTCGTTACCGAAGCGCAGGTCTGGCTTGTCGGAGCCGTACCGGCTCATAGCGTCGGCATAAGTCATGCGGTCGATCGGCAGCGGTATCTCGTAAGCCAGGATCTCGCGCCACAGTGCGGCAACGATGTCCTCGCCCAAAGCGATGATGTCGTCTTGGTCGATGAAGCTCATCTCGATGTCGAGTTGGGTGAACTCAGGCTGCCGGTCGGCACGAAAGTCTTCGTCGCGAAAACAGCGCGCAATCTGGAAATAGCGCTCCATGCCGGCGACCATGAGGAGCTGCTTGAAAAGCTGCGGTGACTGGGGAAGCGCGTACCAGTGCCCGGGCTGAAGGCGCACCGGCACCAAGAAGTCGCGTGCACCTTCGGGGGTCGACCTCGTCAGGTTAGGTGTCTCAACCTCAACGAATCGATGCTTGGCCATCACGTCGCGGGCGACCCGATTTGCCTGCGAGCGCACGCGCAGCGCTGCCGCCGGACCTTCGCGGCGAAGGTCGAGATAGCGGTACTTCAGCCGTGCCTCTTCGTTGATGTCGGCGTTGCCCGCGATCGGGAAGGGCAGCGGCGCGGCCTCAGACAAAATCTCGAGTTCGGTGGCGACAACCTCGATCTCACCGGTCATCAGTTCGGCGTTGTCGTTGCCGGCTGGCCGCTCGCGCACCTCGCCGACAACCCGCACACAAAACTCCGCGCGCAACCGCTCCGCCGCTTGCGCCACGTCGCCCTCGCGGAATACCACCTGCGCAACTCCTGACGCGTCGCGCAGGTCGACGAAAGCCACGCCGCCCAGGTCGCGACGGCGCGCCACCCAACCAGCCAACGTCACCGTCGTGCCGGCGTCTGATCGGCGCAGGGTGCCGGCCTCGCGGGTGCGGATCACAGGAACTTCTCCTTCAAGGTGGCGACGAGATCGGTGAGCGCGACGGCGGATTGCTCGCCGCTCAACAAGTCCTTCACTTGGGCAACCCCGGCTTGCAGATCGCGGTCACCGATGACAACTGCGTACGCGGCACCCGACCGGTCGGCCGCCTTCATGGCGCCCTTCAGGCCGAGGGTGCCGTACGCCAGGTCGGCATGCACACCTGCACGACGTAGTTTTCCCATCGTGGCGATGCTCTCAACGCGTGCCGCATCTCCTAATGGCACGAAGAACACCGAGACCCGCGGGGCGACACCGACCCCGAGGCCCTCTGCGTGGCAGGCCAAGACAGCCCGATCGATGCCGAGCCCGAACCCGATTCCGGACAACGCCTGCCCGCCGAGCTCTGCCATCAGGCCGTCATAGCGCCCGCCGCCGCCGATGCCCGATTGCGAGCCGAGGCCGTGGTGCACGAACTCGAACGTTGTCTTCGTGTAATAGTCGAGCCCGCGCACCAAGCGCGGGTTCAACGTGTAGTGCACCCGCAACGCATCGAGGTACGCACGCACAGCAGCAAAGTGATCGGCGCACTCGGCGCATAGGTGATCGACGATCAGCGGCGCGCCTGCGAGTTGCCGGCGTACCTCGGTGCGTTTGTCGTCGAGCACTCGCAGCGGGTTCAGCTGCGCGCGGGCGCGGGTTGCCTCGTCGAGATCGACGGTGTCCAGAAACGCGATGAGCTTCTCGCGATACGCAGGGCGGCACTTGGCGTCGCCGAGCGAAGTGATGTCGAGGGTGAAGTCGGTGAGCCCGAGTGACCGGAAGCCGTCGTCACCGATCGTGATGACCTCGGCGTCGAGAGCCGGATCATCGACGCCGATGGCTTCGACACCGACCTGGAAGAACTGTCGGTAGCGGCCGAGCTGCGGCCGCTCTGCACGAAAGAATGGCCCGGCGTACCAGAGCTTGACCGGCAGCGCGCCACGGTCAAGCCCGTGTTGAATCACCGCGCGCATCACACCGGCCGTGCCCTCGGGCCGCAATGACAACGATCGGCCGCCGCGATCGTCGAACGTGTACATCTCCTTGCTGACGACGTCGGTCGACTCGCCTACCCCACGTACGAACAGCTCAGTGTGCTCGAATGTGGGCAGCTCGACATATCCGTAGCCAGCGGCAATAGCAGGCGCGGTAAGAGCGTCGCGAACAGCGAGGAAAGCGGCCGATTCCGGCGGCAGGTACTCCATCACGCCCTTGGGCGCGTCGATCGTGCTCACGTACGCACCTCACGGACGCCAGGAAGCCCGCGCAAGTGGGGGTTGGTGGCGCGCTCGCGGCCGATGGTCGTCGACCCACCGTGACCGGGCAGCACGATCGTCTCGTCGGGCAGCCTCAACACGCGCGCCAGGCTGTCGCGCATCGCCGCGTCATCGCCACCGGCGTTGTCAGTACGGCCGATCGAACCCGCGAACAGCAGGTCTCCAGCAAACATCAGCCCCTCGCCGTCCGGCCCCGCGTCGGGCAGCCGGAAAACCACCGAACCCTCGGTGTGACCAGGCGTGTGGTCAGCCGTCAGGGTCAAGCCAGCCAGCTCGAGCAGCATGTTGTCGGCGAGTTCGCGGACGTCGTCGGGCTCGCCGAACGTCACGCCTGCCACGCCAAGCGCCTCGACCAGGTCAGGAGACAACGTGCGCAGCGGATCGGCCAGCCGGTCACGATCGCTGCCGTGGATGTAGGCCGCGACGCCGTTCGCGCCGCAGACCGGAAGCACCGACCACATGTGGTCGATGTGCCCGTGCGTCACCAGAACCGCCGCCGGCTGCAGCCGGTGCTCGGCCAGGACCTCGGTAAGGCCCGGCACTGCGTCTTGGCCGGGATCGATGACGACACACTGCTGACCCGCTGAGGGGGCGAGGACGTAGCAGTTGGCCGCGAAAAGGCCGGTCGGGAACCCGACGACGAGCACGATCGTCCCTTCTCGCGGCTGTAACTGACCCGGACTGACCCGGACTGACCCGGACCGACCCGGACTGACCCGAAACCGACCGGGCCGGCTGACTGAGGCTTTGCTGTGAGCTGGCAGACACGACGGTCGCGCTGCGCTCCGAGCCTACCGGCCCCTCTAGACTGTCGGCGCTCTCAAATGCAGCACCTGCCCGACCCTGACCCAGCGTGACCGCCGTGACATGACCCAAGCCCGATCGAAGATGCCCAGGAGGCCGCGTGGCCGGCAAGGACCGGAAGCGTCAGATCGCCCGCGAGCGGTATGAGAAGCGAATGGCCGCCCGGGCGGAGGCCCGAGCTAAGGCAAAGCGCCGCACCGCGATAGGACTCTCGGCCGGCGTCGTCATCGCCGTCGTGGGGATCGTGCTGCTGTTCACGCTGCCGAGCAGCAACAAGAAGGCGGCCAGCCTGTCTTCCCCGGTGAGCTCGGCGTCGGCGTCGACGTCACCGTCGGCAGCGGCGTCATCGCCCATTCCGCCCGTGCCCACGACGGCAAGTGGCTGCACGAGCAAGCCAAGCGTGGTGGCCTCGCCGATCGCCAACTTCCCGCTGCTCCCGGCAGGCGTCGACCCGGCACTGAAGACCGAACCGGTCGTCACGATCCCGGCGGGTCCGGTACCGACGAAGACTGAGGTCAAGGACGTCGTGGTGGGTACCGGCGCGACAGTCGGAGCGCACGACAGCGTGACCGTCAACTACCTCGGCCTCAACTATGTCAACTGCTCCGAGTTCGACTCGTCGTGGTCAAGAGACTCGGCGGCGACGTTCTCTCTCGATGGCGTCGTGCCGGGCTTCTCCAAGGGCATCGGCGGCGACTCCGCCAGCGGAATCGCTCCAATGAAGGTCGGCGGTCGCCGCGAGATCATCGTCACCCCGGCCGACGGCTATGGCACTGCTGGGTCTGGCGCGATCACGCCGAACGAGGAGTTGGTCTTCGTCGTCGACGTGCTCGCAGCGTCTGCACCGAGCCCGAGCGCCGCGGCGTCCGGGAGCGGAGCCACGCCTGCTGCCAGCCCGAGCGTCTCACCGAGCGCCAGCGCAGCCGTACCCGCTACACCAAGCCCGGCCGCGACATCGTCTTAGTCGTGATACCGCACGCGCCTGGTTTCAGGCGCGTGCGGTGCTGGTCACTCGGTAGGCGTCGTAGACCCCGTCAACAGCCTTGACTGCCTTCAACACGTGACCCAGATGCTTGGGGTCGCCCATCTCGAAAGTGAACCGGTTCACCGCGACCCGGTCGCGCGTCGTGGTCACCGACGCCGCGAGGATGTTCACGTGCTGGTCAGAGAGCACCTGCGTGAGATCGGCAAGCAGCCGGCTGCGGTCTAGCGCTTCGACCTGGACGACGACTAGGAACACCGACGCGGCGCCTGGCGCCCATTCGACGTCGACCAGGCGATCGGGCTCGTGCTCGGCCAGGCTCACCATGTTGTCGCAGTCGAGGCGATGCACCGATACGCCGCTGCCGCGCGTGACGAACCCCTTGATCGCGTCACCGGGCACCGGCGTGCAGCAACGTGCGAGCTTGACCCAGATGTCGGTGGCGCCGCGCACGACGACACCGGGATCGCCCGACGAGCGCAGCGGCCGCCGCGGCCCGGTGGTGTTCGGATTGATGGTCTCGGCGAGGTCTTCGACCGCGCCCTCTTCACCACCACGGGCAAGCAACAGTCGCTGGACGACGGTCTGCGCCGTCACATGTCCCTCGCCGACTCCCGCATAAAGCCCGGAGACGTCGGCGTAGTGCATCTCGTGGGCGAGGTTGCCCAACGCGTCGTCGGAGAGCAGCCGCTGCAACGGAAGACCCTGCTTGCGCATCGCTCGCGCAATCGCCTGCTTGCCATCTTCGATGGCGTCTTCGCGACGTTCCTTAGCGAACCACTGCCGAATCTTCGTGCGTGCCCGCGGACTCTTCACAAAGGCAAGCCAGTCGCGGCTCGGGCCCGCGTTTTGCGCCTTGGACGTGAAAATCTCGACGGCGTCGCCGTTGTCGAGCGTGCTGTCGAGCGGCACCAGCCGCCCGTTCACCCGGGCGCCGATACATCGGTGCCCAACCTCGGTGTGCACGGCGTAGGCAAAGTCGACCGGCCCGGAGCCTTGCGGCAACGCAAGCACGTCGCCCTTCGGCGTGAAGACGTAGACCTCGGCACCCTGAATGTCGAACCGCAGCGACTCGAGGAACTCACCTGGGTCGGCGGCTTCCTTCTGCCAGTCGAGCAACTGCCGCAGCCACGCCATGTCATTGCCAGTCGACGGCGACTCGACACCACCCGCGGAGTCTTCCTTGTACTTCCAGTGCGCAGCGATCCCGTACTCCGCGCGTCGGTGCATAGCTTGGGTACGAATCTGCAGCTCGACGGGCTTGCCGTCAGGGCCGATCACAGTCGTGTGCAGCGACTGGTACAGGTTGAACTTGGGCATCGCAATGAAGTCCTTGAACCGACCAGGAACCGGGTTCCAGGTCGCGTGCACGATGCCGAGTGCTGCGTAGCAGTCGCGCACCGAGTCGACCAGAACGCGCACGCCGAGCAGGTCGTAGATGTCGTTGAGGTCGCGACCGCGCACGATCATCTTCTGGTAGATCGAGTAGTAGTGCTTGGGCCGGCCGGTGACCGTCGCCTTCACTTTTGCGTTGCGTAGCTGGCTATTGACCTGCTCAATCACGCCGGCGAGATAGGTGTCGCGACTCGGCGCTCGATCGGTGACCAGCCGAACGACCTCTTCGTAGCGCTTGGGGAAGAGGTTGGAAAACGACAGATCCTCGAGCTCCCACTTCAGCGTGTTCATGCCGAGGCGGTGCGCAAGGGGCGCGTAGATCTCCAGCGTCTCGCGCGACTTCTGCTCCTGCTTCTCGACGGGCAGGTATCGCAACGTGCGCATGTTGTGCAGCCGGTCGGCCAGCTTCAGCACAAGGACGCGCGGGTCGCGCGCCATCGCGACCACCATCTTGCGGACGGTCTCGGCAGTCGCGGCGTCGCCGTATTTGACCTTGTCGAGCTTGGTCACGCCGTCGACAAGAGCGGCGACCTCGTCGCCGAAGTCGGCACGCAGGGTGTCGAGGGTGTACTCGGTGTCCTCGACAGTGTCGTGCAGCAGCGCTGCGACGATGGTCGGCGGTGTCATGCCGAGCTCAGCCAGGATGGTCGCTACGGCGAGCGGGTGGGTGATGTACGGGTCGCCGCTCTTGCGAAACTGCAGCCGGTGGTGGTGCTCGGCGATGTCATAAGCACGTTGGATCTCGCGGGTGTCTGCCTTCGGGTGGGTCACCCGGATCGACCGGATCAGCGGCTCGAGAACCGGCGACGTCGTGGTCGAGGTGCGAGGCGTCGCCAGCCGGGCCAGCCTGGCCCGCACGCGACGGCCACCCGACAGCGAGCTCTCAGAGGGTTCGGCAGTTTCGGCAGTTTCGGCAGCGTCCGTGACCTCGGGCGACTCAACGTCCACACCGTCGATCTCGACGATCTCACCGGCGTCTGGGCTTTCGGGCACAGCCTCGTCCATCGCGCGGTCGACGCGCTCCGGAACGGCCCTGCTCGGCACTGGTGACCCCTTCGCCTTGGCGAGATCTCCAGTCTACCGGCCGAAATGCATCGAATCGCGTGCGTCAGACGACGAACAGCGACTGGACCTGCGCGTCAGTCGGCGTCCACTGCCCGGTGTTGTTGGATTGATCGGTCAACGCCGCCCTGCCCGCGAGCGCGGCGAGCTCGATCAGAAAAGACAAGCCAACCGTCGTCCCGCCTGCTTGTGCAACGAGGTCGAGGGCGGCCAGCGCCGTGCCGCCGGTTGCCAGCACGTCGTCGACGATGAGCACCCGCTCCCCCGGCGCGAACGCGTCGCGATGCACCTCGATGGTGGCGGTGGCGTACTCAAGGGCGTAGCTGGTCTCGAACGTCTGGTAAGGCAGCTTCCCCTTCTTGCGCATCGGAACGAAGCCAGCGCCGAGGTGGTACGCAACCGGCGCCGCGAGGATGAACCCGCGCGCCTCGATGCCGACAACCTTGTCGACGCTGCCGGGCTCATGTTGACCCACCAGCGCATCGACGATCGCCGCGAACGCCGCCGCGTCTGCCAGCAGTGGCGTGATGTCCTTGAACAGGATCCCTGGGCTCGGGTAGTCGGGAACGTCGCGGACGAAGCCGCGAATCAGTTCCTCGACGCTGCTCATCGCCGCCGTTTCTTCCCCGACGGCCGACCGCCCTGGCGCCGTGGCGGAGTTCCGGGACGTCGGGTGGGCGACGGTGCCCGAGCGGCAGCACCAGCCGATGCAGCGGGCTGCTCGGCCTCCGCCGCCATCTCGACGGGGAACTCATCGGGTGCCGTCGGGCGATCCTGCACTGCCGTCGTCGTGCCGCCACCGGTGCTGATCGCAGTGCCGCCGGCCGAGGCGACAGCGGTGGCCGGGCGAGCCGACGAGCTGGTACGTGCCGCCACCCGCTTCGACAGCGCGATGTATTGCGGCTCGCGCTCCTTGAAGAGCACCAACAGCGGCGTCGCGATAAAGATCGACGAGTAGCTACCGGTTGCGAGACCGATGAAGAGCGCAAGCGCGAGGTCCTTCAACGACCCGGCGCCCAGGAGGCCCGCTCCGACGAAGAGCAGTGACGCCACCGGCAGCAGCGCGATGACGGATGTGTTGATCGACCGGACCAACGTCTGGTTGACCGCCAGGTTTGCTGCCTGTGCGTAGGTGTAACGACTGCCGCCCGCGATGGGCCCGGTATTTTCTCGGACCTTGTCGAAGACCACGACGGTGTCGTACAGCGAGTATCCAAGGATCGTCAGCAGACCAATGACAGTTGACGGCGACACGTCGAACCCGACGAGCGCGTAGATGCCTACCGTGACGATGAGGTCGTGGATGAGGGCGATGATGGCCGCTGCCGCCATCTTCCATTCGTAGTGAAACGACAGGTACAGAACAATCACCAGCAGGAAGATGATCAGGCTCTCGACTGCCTTGTGGGTGATCTGTGATCCCCAACTCGAGCCGACAGTCTCAAGCGATACCTGCTGCGTCGTCACATTGAAATGCGACGTGATCGCGTCGGTGACCTTGGTGATCTCGTCCGCGCTGAGCGGCTTGCTCTCGACCTGGTAGTTGGCGCCGCCGACGCCGACGTTCGAGAGGCGCTGTACGACAGGCGACTTGACGCCTGCCGCCGTAGTGACGTCGCTGATTTGACTGACACTGAACCCCTTGTCGGGGAACGTGAACTGGGTGCCGCCCTTGAATTCCAGGCTCAGGCTGAGGCCGCGAGTGGCCAGCCCGACGAGACCGATGACGATGACGACACCCGATATCAACAGCCAGCGTCGCCACTTTCCGACGAACTCATACGACGCTTGGCCGGTGTAGAGCTGGTGGCCGATCGTGCCCAGGCGACTCATGTCAGACCTTCCTGGCCGGCGTCACGCGCCGTGCAGTTGAAGTCGCGGGTCTGAGGCGTTCGACGCCGAGGCGCGCCGCATCGAGTCCCGACAGCGGGTGGCCGTCACCGAAGAACTTTGTCTTGGCCAAGATCGTCATCAGTGGCTTGGTGAATAGGAACACCACCACCAAGTCGATAACCGTCGAAAGCCCGAGTGTGAAGGCGAATCCGCGCACGTCACCGATCGCAAGGAGATACAAGATGACCGACGCGATAAGCGAAACGAGGTCTGCCGAGATGATGGTGCGGCGGGCCCGGACCCAGCCTCGTTCGACGGACGTGCGCAACGAGTTGCCGTCGCGGACTTCGTCGCGTAATCGCTCGAAGAACACGACAAAGGAGTCGGCTGTCACACCGATCGCGACGATCAATCCCGCGATGCCCGCAAGCGTCAGCGTGTAGTTGATGGCCTTTCCGAGCAACACGATGATCGGGTACTGAATAGCGGCCGACAACGCCAAGCTGGTCACCGTAACGAACGACAATCCGCGGTAGTAGAAGAACGAATAGAACAACACGAGCACGAGGCCGATCCCACCGGCGAGCAGGCCCGCCTTCAGCTCGTTGCTGCCGAGTGTCGCCGAAATCGTCTCGGCGGTCTGCTGCTGGAAAGCGAGCGGCAATGCGCCGTACTTCAACACGTCCGCGAGGTTCGACGCGGTCTTGTGCGTGAAGGTGCCGCTGATCTGGGTCGGGCCGACAATGGCGCCCTGAATGACCTCAGCGGAAAAGACGTTGGAGTCGAGCACGATGGCGGTCGCGGTGCCCACGTGCGCGGCGGTGAACTTAGCCCACGTGCTGGCCGCACCCGACTTGAAGGTGAGCTGCACGTCCCACTGTGTTCCGGTCTGCTGGTCGAGCTCGGCCGCCGCGGTCGAGACGTCCTTGCCCAGGATCAGCGTGGGGTGCAGCAGGTACTTGAAGTAGGTGGCTGAACCATCAGGGTTACCGCACGTGACGAGGAACTTGTTTGGGTCGTCGACATGAAGGCCGCCCTGCTGATTGGCCGGCAACGAGCAGTCGAGCTTCGCGTAGGCCGCGAGCTCGGCGGCAGACGGCGTGGTCTCGGGCGCCGCAGTGCCAGTGCTTGGCGAAGCGGACGCCGAGGGGCTGGCCGAGGCGACCGGCGAAGCCGCCGACACCGCGGACGCGGCAGCTGACGGGGACGCGGACGGTGAGGCAGGGCCAACGCTGGCTGCTGCTCGTACGAACCCGGCGGGCTGAGCGTGGACTCCCGACGTGTCGCCGGGGATCCCAAGAGCCTTCGGACTGGACGACGGCGCAGCGGACGGCGACGAGGTCTCCGATGGCGTCGGAGTAACGGACGGCGATGCGGACGGCGACACCGACGGTGTAGCGGACGGCGAACCGGAGGCGGGGGCTGGGGAACTCGTCGCTGTCTGCGAGGTGGTGTCTTGTATATCGGTACCGGTGAGCCCGGAGTCACTGGTTTCGTACACCTGCCGGATGCTCAGCAGCGCGGTCTCACCGATGTTCTTGAGAACGCCCGAGGTGTCCTTGCCAGGCACCGAGATGACGACGTCCTTGCCCTCGAGCTTCACCTCGGCGCTGCTGACGCCAAGGCTGTTGACCCGGTTCGCGAGAATGTTCTTGGCCGTGTTGAGGTCACCGTTGGTGACCTTGACACCGGGTGCCGCCTTCGGTTCGAGGGTGACGGTGGTGCCGCCGCGCAGGTCGAGGCCCAGCGCTGGCGAGTACCGACCACCGAGCGCCATCAGCCCGTAGAGCACGGCAAGCAGCAGTAGGACCAGCAGCAGGGGACGCCCTGAACTGGACCTCTTGGCAGGTGGCACCTGAAATCTCCCTGTCAGACCTACGAACTGCGAGTGGACATTGCGAGCGTCTGGATACTGCCGAACACCACATTGTTGCAGCGGAGCGCCCGAACCACCGTCGAGGCACGTCCGGGCAGCTTGCGATTAGGCCTGAGAAACGGGCCCGGAACCTGTGTCGTTCCCCTGATGATCTTCGCGGTTCGAGGGCCGAGCCACCTCGTCGGACGGCGGCGCGGCATCGTGCACGTCATCGTGATCGTGATCATGACCGTCGTGATCATGACCGTCGTGATCGTCATGGCCGTCGTCGTCGTGACCTTCGTGGTCGTGACCCTCGTGGTCATCGTCATCGTCGTACTCATCGTCGTCCAGCTCATCGAGGTGCGGGACGACCCGCAGCACCGCCGCCTTCGCGTAGCGAAGATGGACCCCTTCGGCGGCCTCGAGAATGATTGTGTCGGTCTCGATCTCGACCACGATCGCGTACAGACCAGAGGTGAGCAGCACCCGGCTGCCCGGCTCGACGGCTTTCTGCAGAGCCGCGGCCTGCCTACGCTTCCGGCCTTGCGGCAAGATGATGAAGACGTAGAAGACCACGAAGATCAGCACTGGCAGCAGAATGCCCACGAGCAACCTTTCGAGCAGTGTGCGAGGCGTTTGCCTCCGCGGCGACGTGTGCGGGGCGAAAAATGGCGTGGCCGCCCCGGCCGCGCCGCGAAGTCTATGCTGTCCGGCTTTCCAGTCCTGCGTCTCGTCAGCCCAGCGAGTCGTCAACCCTGCGCGTGTCGACGTCTTCGAACAGGGTTGCGGCGGCGACCGCCCCGAGCGAGCCGACCGGCGGTACCAGGCCTAAGTGTCGCCAGCCGGCGGCGGTGGCGACCCGGCCCCGCGGTGTCCGGACGATGAACCCGGCCCGGAAGAGGAACGGCTCCGCGACTTCTTCGACGGTCTCGGGCTCTTCGCCGACCGCAATCGCCACGGTCGAGAGCCCGACAGGCCCGCCCCCGAATCGCTTCACGAGGGCCTCGAGCACGGCTCGGTCGAGCCGGTCGAGCCCGAGCGCGTCGACCTCGTAGACCGCGAGTGCAGCCTCGGCTACCTCGCGAGTGACGACGCCGTCGGCGCGGACCTCGGCGAAGTCACGCACCCGGCGCAGCAGTCGGTTCGCGATCCGCGGCGTCCCGCGCGAACGTCCGGCGATCTCGGCGCCGCCTTCAGCCATCAATCGGACGTCGAGCAGCCCCGCCGACCGATGCAGCACCCGCTCGAGTTCGGCCGGCGCGTAGAAGTCCATGTGGCCACTGAACCCGAACCGGTCACGCAGCGGGCCGGGAAGCAGCCCCGCGCGTGTGGTCGCCCCGACCAGGGTGAACGGCGCAAGGTCGAGTGGAATCGCACTGGCTCCCGGCCCCTTGCCGACGATGACGTCGACCCGGAAGTCCTCCATCGCCATGTAGAGCATCTCCTCGGCAGGCCGCGACATGCGATGGATCTCGTCGAGGAACAGCACCTCACCTTCGGTGAGCTGCGTGAGGACGGCGGCCAGGTCACCGGCGTGCTGAATCGCCGGACCACTGGTGATGCGCAAAGGCGCATTCATCTCGGCGGCGATGATCATCGCCAGGGTCGTCTTGCCGAGACCGGGCGATCCCGACAGCAGCACGTGGTCGGCGGGTCGGCCGCGACGCCGCGCGCCGTCGAGGATCAGTGAGAGCTGCTCGCGCACCCTTTCCTGGCCGACGAACTCCCCTAGGTTGCGTGGGCGCAGCGCGGCATCGACCAGCCGGTCTTCGACATCGGAGCGCGGGTCGACCAGATCGCTGCCGCCCACGACCTCGGTGCCGTCGACGATTTCGATCCGGTCAACAATTTCGAGGCGGTCGGCCGGAGCGCCGGCCACGCCGGTCGGCGACTGTTCGGTCATACGCGTGCTCCACCGAGTGAGCGCAGCGCTTGGCGCAGGAGCACCCCGACGTCGGGCGAGTCACCCGCGACCACCATGGCGTCAGCGTCGCCGGCGACCGCCTGCACCGCGTCGTCCGCCTCGCGAACGGAATAGCCGAGACCTAGCAGCGCCCCGTGCACGCTCTCGCGCCAGCTCGCGCTGCTACCGCCCGGGAGCACGACGACGTCCTCGGTCAGCGTTGCGCCGGCGAGCTTGTCCTTGAGTTCAAGGACGATGCGCTGCGCAGTCTTGCGGCCGATGCCAGGTACCAGTGACAGCGTCGCGAAGTCGTCTGTCGCAACCGCTCGCCGAAGGGCAGCCGGAGGATGGACGCCGAGCATGGCTTGAGCCAGCCGGGGGCCGACGCCCGTGGCGGTCTGAAGTAACTCGAAGACCATCCGCTCGTCGTCGTCGGCAAATCCGTAGAGCGTCAGCGAGTCTTCGCGCACGACCAGCGACGTTGCGAACCGTGCCGGTTCGCCGACTCGCACGCGCGAGATCGCCGTCGGCGCGCAGTAGACCTGAAGCCCAAAACCACCGACCTCGACAACCACTGAGTCGGGTGCGATAGACGCGACTCGGCCTGCAACGAACGCGATCATCGGCTGCTCCCCGCTCGTATCGCTATCGGGCCTGCACTCCGCCGCTGGGCGGCCTCGAGCGCAATGCTCACCTTGGCACTTGCAGCGCCGCGCCACACCTCACAAATCGCGAGAGCGAGGGCGTCGGTCGCGTCGGGCGGGGCAACCAGCCCCGGGGTCGCCAGCAACTTGCGGACCATGAACGCCACCTGCTCCTTGCCCGCGCGGCCCTGCCCGGTGACGGCAGCCTTGACCTCGCTCGGTGTGCGCAGTGCTACCGGAATCCCCCGGCGTGCGGCGCAGGTGATCGCCACTGCCGCGGCCTGCGCGGTCCCCATTACCGTGCGCACGTTGTGCTGGCTGAAGACGCGTTCAACGGCGACGACGTCAGGCCGGTGTCGCGCGATCCAGGCCTCGAAACCGACCTCGAGCGCGAGTAGCCGGGCGCCGATGTCGGCATCTGACGGCGTCCGAAGCACGTCGACCTCGACCAAGGTCACCCGGCCGCCCCCTGCGCTGTCGACGACGCCTATGCCACACCGGGTCAAGCCTGGGTCGACGCCGAGCACCCGTATCGAACGCATGTTCGGAAGACTAGCGGCGCTCGCAACCCGTTAGGCGCACCGACGCACCCGGTTCTTCCCCACTTCGCGGCCTCCCTCCTCAACTTCACATCCGGTGTGGTCGCGAATTGGTCGCTGAAAGGCCGAATTCACAACCACACCGGATGTGAAGTGCTGTCCACCGAGCGAACCCATCGCGCCGCGCGTGCACCTCCCGGCGTCCATCGTCGTCTCATGGTTCAGCACGCCGAGTTGCCCAACGACGCGTCCGGAGCGCCCTCGCTGTCGCTTGCGCGTCCGTTCACCTATGCCGACGCGATCCACGCCGGCTACGCGCGCGGGCTCATCAGATATCTCATCGTGACCGGCCGCTGGCTTGTACTTCGACGCGGCGTCTACTGCGACGTTGCACTCGCGGAGCGGGCCGAACCGGTTTGGCTCCACGCGACCGCGGCATTGCTTGTCATGACCGCCGGATCGGCAATAAGTCACGAAACCGCAGGGACGTTGTGCGAATTGCCCGTCGGAAAGTGGCACGCGGGTCTACCGACCGCCGCTCCCCAATCGCCGATGATCTACCTGACCCATCCACCCTCCTCACGACATGCGCGACGCGGGCATCCGGGGGTAATCGAGCGTGTGGCTGCGCTACCCCCGTCACATCTCGCGTACTTTCAGGGCATCCTTATGACCACCGCCGCACGCACAGTCCTTGACCTCGCACGCGTCCGTCCGTACGCCGAAGGCGTCGCAATCGCCGATGCTGCGCTCCACCTAGGAATAACGACGACCGCGCAGCTCGTCGCCGTCCGCGACGCGTGTCGCTCCTGGCCGGGCATCAACCGTGCCGCAAAGGTGATCGAGTTCGCCGACGCCGCAACCGAAAGCCCACTCGAGTCGCGCTCCAGAGTCGCCTTTGCACTTGGCGAGCTGCCTACGCCCGTTCTGCAAGCCGTCGTTCTGCTGAGGAACGGCCGCCGCGCCCGGGTCGACTTCCTGTGGGCGCAGTGGCGGGTCATCGGAGAGGCCGACGGTCGCCTGAAGATCCAGCGTCCTGAGGACCTCTGGGCGGAGAAACTCCGGGAAGACGCGCTGCGCGAGCTAGGTTACGAAGTTGTCCGGTGGACGTGGGACGAGATCGTCAACCGCCCCGAAATAGTCGTCGCACGCATCTTGCGCGCCGCTGCACGCGCCCGACTCCGCGGATAGACATCAACTTCACATCCGGTGTGGTCGCGAATTGGTCGCTCAAAGGCCGAATTCACAACCACACCGGATGTGAAGTTGCGAATCGCCGGCGGGGCAGGGAAGGCGGACGCTGCGCAGAAGCCGGTCAGGCCTCGGCTAGGACGTCGTCGGAGATGTCGAAGTTGGCGTAGACGTTCTGCACGTCGTCGCAGTCCTCGAGCGCCTCGACCAGCCGGAGCACCTTGCGCGCTGTGTCGTCGTCGAGTTGCACACTGACGCTCGGCAGCCACGAGATCTCCGCCGACTCGTACTCGATGCCCGCAGCCTTCAGTGCAGCACGCACGGCCGCCAGGTCGGTCGCCTCGCTGATGATCTCGAAGGAGTCGTCGAGGTCGTTGACCTCCTGTGCTCCGGCGTCCAACACCGCCAGCAACACGTCGTCCTCGCTGAGCTTGTTCTTTGGCACGAGCACCACGCCCTTGCGGTTGAACAGATACGCGACCGAACCCGGATCGGCGAGGTTGCCGCCGCCGCGGGTCATCGCCGTGCGTACCTCCGAGGCAGCGCGGTTGCGGTTGTCGGTCAGACACTCGATCAGCATCGCGACGCCACCCGGCCCGTAACCCTCATACGTGATGGGTTCCCAGTCAGCGCCACCAGCCTCAAGGCCCGCGCCGCGCTTGACCGCGCGATCGATGTTCTCGTTGGGGACCGAGGATCCCTTGGCCTTGGCGATGGCGTCGGCGAGCGTCGGGTTGCCCGACACGTCAGCCCCGCCGGTGCGCGCGGCGACCTCGACGTTCTTGATCAGCTTGGCGAACAGCTTGCCCCGCCGCGAATCGATGACGGCCTTCTTGTGTTTGGTGGTCGCCCACTTCGAGTGCCCACTCATGGCCGCTCCTCCAGGTATTCACGAACGACTTCGACGAAAAGCGCGTGAACGCGGTGATCCCCCGTCAGTTCCGGATGGAACGCGGTCGCGAGCAAGACGCCCTGCCGGACGGCGACGATCCTACCCGCGCCACCGCCGGCTTCCGACCCATCAGGTACTCGGCCGAGCACCTCGACCGACGGTCCGACGTTCTCGACCCACGGCGCGCGAATGAAGACCGCATGAAACGGTTCGCCGGCCACACCGTCGAGGGGCACGGACGCCTCGAACGAGTCGATCTGGCGGCCGAACGCGTTCCGCCGGACCGTAATGTCGAGCCCGCCGAGAGTCAGCTGGCCTTCGATGCCGTCGACCAGGTGATCGGCCAGCATGATCATCCCCGCACATGACCCGTAGACCGGCATCCCGGCGTCCACCCGTTTGCGCAGTGGCTCGAACATGTCGAAGGCGACGGCCAGCTTGTACATGGTCGTCGACTCACCGCCTGGGATGACGAGTGCATCAACGGCATCAAGCTCGGTCGGACGGCGAACCGCTGAACCGATCGCACCGGCAGCCTCAAGACCAGCGAGGTGTTCGCGAACATCGCCCTGCAACGCCAGGACGCCAACTCGAGGGGAGATCACCAACCTCGGGTTGCAAGCCTGTGGTCGACCGGGACGTCGGCGACATTGATGCCGACCATCGCCTCGCCCAATCCACGCGACACCTTCGCCAGCACGTCTGGGTCGTCGAAGAACGTGGTGGCCTTGACGATGGCCTCGGCACGCTGGGCCGGGTTACCCGACTTGAAAATGCCGGAGCCAACAAACACACCCTCTGCGCCGAGTTGCATCATCATCGCGGCGTCGGCCGGCGTAGCGATGCCGCCCGCAGTAAACAGGACGACGGGTAGCTTGCCCGCCTCTGCGACCTCGCGCACGAGCTCGTACGGCGCCTGAAGATCCTTCGCTGCAACGAAAAGTTCGTCCTCGGGCAGTGAAGACAAGCGCCGGATCTCGTCACGAATCTGCCGCATGTGCCCCGTCGCGTTCGACACGTCGCCGGTGCCAGCCTCGCCCTTTGAACGGATCATCGCGGCGCCTTCAGTGATGCGGCGCAGCGCCTCGCCGAGGTTGGTGGATCCGCACACGAACGGAACGGTGAACGCCCACTTGTCGATGTGATGGCTGTAGTCGGCCGGCGTCAAAACCTCGGACTCGTCGACATAGTCAACGCCGAGCGATTGCAGAATCTGCGCCTCAACGAAATGGCCGATGCGCGCCTTCGCCATGACCGGGATCGAGACCGCTGCGATGATCGCCTCGATCAGATCGGGGTCGCTCATGCGCGCGACGCCACCCTGCGCCCTGATGTCGGCCGGCACCCGCTCAAGCGCCATGACCGCAACCGCGCCCGCGTCTTCGGCGATCTTGGCCTGGTCAGCCGTGACGACGTCCATGATGACGCCGCCCTTGAGCATCTCGGCCATGCCGCACTTGACGCGGACACTGCCCGTCACAGCTGCCTTACCGGACGGCGATGTGCTGGCGTTTTCGGTAGGCGCTGACTCGCTGGACAAGGGAAAGGACCTCTCAAGGCGGCCTAAGTGGAAGAAATGCTGCGTTCAGTCTACGTCCGGCGCGAAGTCGACCGCCTCGGGATTGCTGTCGGTATCGGCGCCACGCCAGGCGCCATCGGCACCGCGCCAGGCGTCGTCAGCACCGCGCCAGGCGTCGCCAGCACCGCGCCAGGCGTCGCCGACCGCGAGATGCGCGGGCGGGGTGTCGTCGATCTCGAAGAAGGTCGGCGCCGGGACATGACCCGCCAGGCGCAGCCAGCGGACGAGTCGATGACGACGAATCGCCAGCGTTGCCGTCACGGCGTCGTTGGAGAACCGCCTGGCAAGCAGCACCTTCGTGGTGGCGGCTTCGAGTTCGGCCAGCAGCGCGAGACCCGCCGGTTCTTCGGCAAGCGTCTGCGCCTCGTCGGGGTCGTCGAAGGCCGCTCGCAGCGCAACTGTGAGACGGCTCTCGACGACCTCACGATCTGTCGCGTCGCCCGATGCTGCGCGGGCCTCGTGGCCTGCACTGGCGAGCAACACGCTCGTGGCAGGGTCCAGCAACCCCGACGCCGCGATCTCGAGCGTCACCGCGGCGCGGCGCAGCAGTTGTGCATCAAGTGCTGCACGCGTGGCATCGAGGCGCGCGTGCAAGCGGTCGAGTCGGTTACTTGTCGCGGTGACGTAACCCGCGAGCAGCACGAAGACGACGACAAGCCAGAACCACCAGGGCACTTATCGCCTCCCGTACGGGCCGCGCCGCGCGAAGGCGTCCGGTGCGTCGATCGCCACCGTCTCGTACACGCGGACGATGTCGCGCGCCACCGTCGACCAGTCGTAGCTCCGCGCGGTTGCCCGGCCAAGAACGACCAGAGCCGCGCGCGCGTCGGGGTCGTCGAGCAGCGCCGCTGCTTTCTGTGCGAGATCGTCGGGATCACCGGTCGCGAACAGCTGACCGGACCGGCCGCCGTCCAGCACCGCCCGAAACGCTTCGAGGTCGCTGGCCAGCACCGGCGTGCCGACCGCCATCGCCTCCAACAACACGATGCCGAAGCTCTCGCCGCCAATGTTAGGCGCGACGTAGATATCGACAGACGCAAGCATCCGCGCCTTGTCGGCATCGCTGACCTGACCTAGCAAATGGACGCGGTCGAACAGTTCGGCCGGCAGCGCGTCGCGTACCTCGTCTGGGTCGCCTGGTCCGGCGATCAACAGCCGCAGCCCCGGACGAACGGCAGCTAGCTTTTCGAACGCCGCCAGCAAAACCGGGAGTCCTTTGCGTGCCTCCCCGAAACGACCGAGGAATCCGAGCGCGCCGCCTTCGCCGGGCCACCCGGGAAAGGGCTCGACCCCAGCGAACGCCGCCATCGACACACCGTTGGGAATCATCACGGCGTCACCACCGAGATGCTCAACCAACGTGCGCCGCGCAGCCTGCGAGACCGCGATACGGGCGCTGAGTTTCTCTAATGCGGTCTGCAGGATCGGGTACGCGGCCGCGAGGGTGCGAGCGCGTTGCACTGAGGTGTGGAACGTCGCCACCAAAGGGCCGTCGAACGACCAGGTGGCCAGCAAAGACAAGCTTGGCGTGGTCGGCTCGTGAACGTGCACCACATCGAAGTCACCCTCGCGCAACCACCGGCGAACCCGTCGGGCAGACAACGGTCCGAACGCCATGCGGGCCACGGCGCCGTTGTAGGGCACCGGTACTGCGCGGCCCGTTGAGACGACGTAGGGCGGCAGCGTGGCCTCGTCGTCAGCGGGCGTGATGACAGACACGTCGTGCCCGAGGCCGATCAGCGCGAGCGCGAGGTCATGCACGTGCGCCTGCACGCCCCCAGGAATGTCCCAGGTGTAGGGGCAGACCAGGCCGACCTTCACTCGCGGGCCTTCACGTCGGATAGCCACATCGGCTGAAGCATGTGCCAGTCCTGCGGGTGGGTGGCGATCCCGTCGGCGAATTGGTCAGCCAGGGCTTGTGTCATCGCCGCTATCTTGGCCCGCTTGTCACCTTCGGTGGGCGGCTTTATTTCCTCGCGCATCCACCCGCACCAGCTGCCGCCGCGGCCGCCCCCGTCGCTGTACCAGAGATAGGCAGGGAGCAGCGCCGCGCCGGTCGCCAGTGCAAGCGACGCCGGCCCGGCCGGCATCATCGCCGGCTCACCGAAGAACGAGACCTCGATGCCGCCGTCCCCGAACTCCCGATCGGCCACCAGGCACAGCGTCTTTCCAGCCCGCAGCCGGGCAAGCAGCAGAGCGAATGTCGTCCGACCACCCCCAGTCAGCGGGAGCACTTCCATGCCCACCCTCTCCCGCGCTTCGACGAAGCGGTCGAACAGCTCTTCCGGCTTCAGCCGCTCCGCCACCGTCGTGAACGGATACCCGCGCAGGACCAACCATGCGCCGGCGTGATCCCAGTTCCCGGAGTGCGGCAGTGCCAACACCACGCCTCGTCCGTCTGCAAGCGCCGCGGCGAGGAACTCCTCGCCTTCGAAGATCATGCGTTCGAGAATCCGCTCGCGGGAAAACGTTGGCAGCCGGAAGAACTCCAGCCAGTACCGCCCGTAGGAGCGCATCGCCCGACGCGTTAATGCCGAAAACGCAGGAGCCGGCGTGGCGTCTCCGACGACCCGACGTAGGTTCCGCTCGAGCTGCTGCACGCTGGAGCCGTGCCGCCGCCAGATGACGTCCGCGATAACTCGAAAGATCGGCCGCAAGAGGCCTTCGGGCAAAATCCGCGCCAACGTTGCACCCGCTATAAAGCCGCGCGTTTGCCATCGATCACGTCGAGAGACCAGCGAGTCGGTCACGAATCCTGCGCGGGTGTGATGGCGGTCGCTTGCCGGTAGACAACGGCGAAGCGCTGGCAGACGGTGATCGCACTGGCCGCCGCAAGCAGCCACAGCCCGATGGCTTGCACGAACGGAATGCCGAGTCCGCTTAATCCGGTCGCGACGAGAATGACGATCGTGCGCTCCGTGCGTTCGGCGACACCGACGTCGGCCCGAAGCCCAAGACCTTCAGCGCGCGCCCGCGTATAGGAGACCAAGTTGCCGGCGATCAGGCAGAAGATGCACAGGCCGAGCAACACGGGTTGGCCGTCACGGGCGAACCACCAGATCAAGCCGGCGAACACTGCGGAGTCGGCAAGCCGATCCAGGCTCGAGTCAAGGAATGCACCCCATGGGCCGGTAATGCCTTTGGCCCTGGCCAGCGCGCCGTCGACCAGATCGGAGAGCACGAAGATGGTGATGGCGAAGGAGCCCCAGAAGAGCCAGCCTCGGGGGTAGCAGATCAGCGCAGAGGCGCACACCCCGAGCGCACCGATAGCCGTGACCATGTTGGGGCTGACCCCGGCGCGCGCAAGCGCTTGGCCGAGCGGACCGAGCACGCGCTGCAGCGGAATCCGCGCACGCTTGAGCATGTCCGTCCGTTTCGCCGTCCACCGAGAGGTGCTGGGCTGACCCGGCCATCGTAGCGAGGAGCGCGCAATCGCCCGCCCGCCACGCCCGAGCGCGAGCCTGGTCGGCGTTAGGCGCAGGCTCACCCCGCCAACCTCTTGTGGCAACGAATCCGCAGGTACAGAGTCGACTCCTAAACCTCAATGATGAGGAGGCGTGACCCATGTCAGACAAAGCGACTGGTCCCGCAGGAGCCGCCGGCACAGCACCGACGGCCGACCAGCCAAGCAAAATCCGCAACGTCGTACTGGTCGGCCATTCCGGAGCCGGGAAGACCACGCTCGTCGAGGCCCTTCTCGTCGCGACCGGCACGATCCCACGAGCCGGTCGGGTCGAGGACGGCACCACGACGACCGACTTCGAAGACGCCGAGGTGCGTCACCAGCGATCGGTCTCGCTCGCGTTGGCGCCGATCGAACACGACGGCGTGAAAATCAACCTGCTCGACGCCCCCGGCTATGCCGACTTCGTCGGTGACTTACGCGCCGGGTTGCGCGCCGCCGATGCCGCCTTGTTCGTCATGTCGGCCGTCGACGGCATCGACGGCTCGACGCGAATGCTGTGGGAAGAGTGCGCGCAAGTGGGCATGCCGCGCGCAGTCGTCATCACGAAACTCGACTCGCCGCGAGCCGATTTCGAAGCAGTCGTCGGTGCGTGTCAGGCGACCTTCGGCAACGGGGTGCTGCCGTTGTACGTGCCCGTCAAAGCAACCGACGGCGCGATGACGGGCCTACTCGGACTGCTCAGCCGGCAGGTCGGCGATTACAGCAGCGGACGGCGTGAGGTGCGGGCCGCGGATGCAGCAGAACTCGAGGCCATCGGTGGCACCCGCGATGAGTTGCTCGAAGGGATCATCGCGGAGAGCGAAGACGAGACGCTGATGGATCGCTACCTCGCCGGCGAGGACATCGACGTGAAGATCGTGATCGAGGACCTCGAAAAAGCCGTTGCCCGCGGGTCTTTCTACCCGGTGCTCG